>JBDVDE010000018.1:0-26948 GCA_039942135.1 Hyphomonadaceae bacterium | reverse complement strand
TTGATTTCGCTCGAACCATCACCTTGGCCTGTAGACCGCAAAGAGGCGCTTGCGAGACTTGAAGCGTCCGAGCTGAAACCGGCGCGGATATTTTGGGCAAGTAGCGGGATGCAAGGCCCGATCAGTCCAACAGGCGACGCTGACGATCTGCTCGATGGCGAGGCCTTTGCCCAAGCTCTCGGCGCAATGGCTCCGCTGACGATTTATGCTGCCCCGCCGCGCTCGGCTATGGCGATTACCGGCTTGGAAACCGATGCGACGGGCGCACTTTTGACTGTGGCACGCGCGCAAGCAAATTCGAGCGCCGACCTATTCGTCTCCGCATTGTCTCGGGATGGAACCGCGATTGCGACCTCATCGGCCACCTTCGAGGCGGGAGCGCTTGTGACGGGTGCCCGCTTCAGCTTGCCGCCTGCCGCGCTGACGCGTGTCGATAGATTTCGCCTGACCGGCATCGAAGGCGCAGGGGCTGTATGGCTTTGGGATAGCGGCGCGAGACGCCCGACTGTCGGACTTGTTTCAGATGCCGAAGCCACCCAGCCGCTTTTGTCTGATCTGCACTATGTCCGGCAAGCGCTTAGCCCGTTCGCTCTCATTCAGGAAGGCACGCTTGAAGAGATCGTCCTTGCATCGCCTGACGCGATTATCATGACCGATGTCGGCGAAATACCGCCCGCGGACCTCGGCACACTCACGGACTGGGTCAGTGGCGGCGGCGCGCTTATTCGATTTGCAGGCCCGAGACTTGCGGCTCAGGGTGACGCTTTGACACCGACCCCGCTTCGCCGCGAATCGCGCGCGCTTGGCGGCGCGCTAGCTTGGGACGAGCCGCAATCTCTGGCGCCCTTCCCAGTCACATCTCCTTTTAGCGGCCTGACCGTACCAGCAGATGCAAAAGTGCGTCAGCAAGTGCTCGCCCGCCCGGCCCCAGACCTTGATACAAAAACCTGGGCGCGCCTTGAAGATGGCTCACCACTGGTCACCGCGGCACCGCTCGGTACAGGTATACTGGTGCTTTATCATGTGACCGCAGGGCCTGACTGGTCAGACCTGCCTTATGCCGGCGTATTTGTGGAAATGTTGCGCCGCTCTATCGCTGCCGGACAAGCCCAGACGATTACAGATGCGGACGGCCTCTATGCACCGCAATCCGTGCTCAACGGGTTTGGCCGTTTGGTGCAGCCTTCAGATATCGCCGCTCCGGTATCGGCGGCGAATATTCCATCGACAGTTCCATCCGAAACTCATCCGCCGGGCTTGTATCAAGGCCCTGCAGGCAGTCTTGCCATTAATACCGCCCGAGACTATGCGCCGCGTCCGATTGCGAACTGGCCTGCTGGCGCGACATTGCTTGGCGATGCGCAAGCGCGGGCCTTGCCACTTGCGGGGCTCTTACTCGGTTTGGCGCTCATGCTGATTGCAATTGATCTGTTGATTGCGTTGATGACAGCTGGGCGGCTGTCCAATACGCGCCTCGCCCGAAATGCAGCGCTAATGCTGGTAGTGACGCTGCCGCTTGGATTGGTGCCTAGTATCGCTCCAAAGGCAGAAGCCCAATGGGGGACAACCCAATTTTCCGAGGAAGAACTGGCCAATCCTGCACTGGCACTGCGCTTTGGATATATCCTGACGGGAGACGCGGAAAGCGACACACGGGTCGAGCAAGGTCTCAGCGGTCTATCGCGCTATCTTACCGAACGCACATCGGTGTCTCCGGCCCCGCCTCAAGCTGTCGATCCTGAAACCGACCCGATTGAGTTGTACCCGTTTATCTATCTGGCTGTACCCGACAATGCCGCCCCGCTGAGCCCGCTGGCTATCTCCAATTTGAATGCCTATATGCGCGTTGGCGGCGCACTCATCATCGACACGCGCAATGGCGCGTCGGCAGGTGGCGAGAGCGACTTTTCAAACCTGCAAAACTTGCTTTCGGGCCTCGATGCTCCGGCCTTGGCCACCGTACCGCCCGATCACGTCGTGACGCGGTCCTACTATCTGATTGATGATTTCCCTGGCCGTTATTCTGGCCGCAAACTCTGGATCGACGCCTCTACGATCACGCCAAGTTCCCGGCGCGGCGACGGCGTGTCGAGCATCTTTATCGGCGACGCCGACTGGGTGTCAGCATGGGCCAGCAACGCACGCGGACAAGCGCTATATTCCGTAGACGGCGGTAAGCTTCAGCGTGAATATGCTTTACGGTTCGGCATCAATCTGGCCATGCACATACTCACCGGTAACTATAAAGAAGATCAGGTTCACCTTCCGACCTTGCTTGAGCGATTGGGACAGGATGATGCGGACAATCAGCCTGAAAACGAGTTTCAAGAATGATAGATATTACGCGTCTTGGATTTGATCCCCTACTCGGTTGGCCATGGCTTGTCGGGCTCGCAATTGTCGCGTTCATAGCTTGGATCGCGTATATCCTGTTGCGCGGACGGGCATGGCTGACGCGCGGTGTTGTGCTGACGCTACTGGCACTCGCCATCGCCAATCCGGCACTTGTGCGCGAGCAACGCGAGCCGTTGCCGTCCGTCGTCGCGTTGATCCTCGACCAGTCCGAAAGCATGGGCTTTGGCAATCGGCTGGCTGCCGCAACTGCCGCTTATGAAGCCTTGTCCGAAGAGCTTCGGGCAGACCCGACACTCGAAGTACGCGTGCTCAAATCGAATGCCAAAGCCAATGGCACAGATTTATTTGGCGCACTTGAAGGGCTGATGGCTGACGTTCCGCGTGACCGGATTGCAGGGGCGATCATGGTCAGCGATGGACAGGTCCACGATATTCCCGCGCCTTTATCCAATGCTGATCCCCTCGGCCCGATACATGGACTGATTGTCGGAGATGCGTCGCGGGGCGACAGGCGGGTTGAAATCGTCAATGGTCCGACGTTCGGAATTGTTGGCGAGACTGCCGAATATATCTTGCGGGTTGATGATCCGCTTGGCGGCACTGTCAGGCTGAATATCTCGCTCAATGGCCAAGCGCTTAGAACGCTGGACGTGCAAGTCGGGGTCGATACACCTCTGCCGATCGAGATCGAGCGACGCGGCGATAATATACTGGTTGTTGAAGCCCCTGCAGGCCCTCAAGAGCTCACCCTTGCAAATAATCGCACCGCCGCGACGGTGTCCGGTGTACGTGACCGTTTGCGGGTTTTGCTGATCACAGGAAAACCTCATGCGGCGGGCCGCGTCTGGCGCGATTTGCTCAAATCCGATCCGCAAGTTGACCTCGTACATTTCACTATTTTGCGCTCAGCCTATTCGCAAGACTTCACGCCGAATGAGGAATTGGCGCTTATTCCGTTTCCCACCGATCAACTGTTTGAAGAGAAACTCAAAGAATTCGATCTGATCATTTTCGACCAGTATGAACGCACGGGTGTGATCACATGGGAATATCTCAACAATATTGCGACCTATGTTGATCAGGGCGGCGCGCTCATGATTGCAGCAGGCGAACAATTTTCCGGTGGGGGCAGCCTCGCGCGCACGCCACTTGCCAGCGTACTGCCCGCCGTCCCGACCGGCGAGGTCATTAACGGCCCTGTCCTTCCGAGCATTACCGAGGATGGCGCGCGTCACTCCGTTACGCTACCTTTGGCCGGACGCGAATGGGGCGGCTGGCAACGCTATATTGGCGCCGAAGCGCGCGCGGGTGATGTGTTGATGTCAGCGGGCGAAGACGATGCGCCGCTGCTCATCGTGGATCGTGTCGGTGATGGGCGTGTCGGACTGTTTTTAAGCGACCAGATCTGGCTTTGGGCGCGCGGTACGGATGGTGGTGGGCCGTTCTCCGAACTAACAAGACGGCTCGTACACTGGATGATGAAAGAGCCTGAACTCGAAGAGCGTCAGCTTTCGCTCGTCACCAATGGCGACAATGCCCGCGTCAATCTACGGACACTTTCAGCCCAGCCCGCGCCTTTGCAATTGATCAGCCCTGAAGATGATGTGGAAGACGCTGAATGGCTTGAGACAGGCCCCGGACAATATAGCGCCGATGTGCCGATAGATGGACTTGGACTTTATCGCGCGCAGGCTGGAGAACTCGAAGCGGTTGCGCTGAACGGGCCTGCCAATCCGCGCGAATATGTCGATTTGCGGTCCGCGACCGAGATATTAGAGCCCGTCGCGACGGCCACGGGTGGCGGTGTTTTCAGATTGAATGACGATGGCGGCGGCATACCGGATATCAGACGGGTCTCCCGGCGCGCAGATGCAGCGGGCAATGGCTGGCTCGGATTGCGCGAGCGAGACGCATATACCGTGCGTGACAGCCGCTCGACCCAACTGCTACCCGGCTGGCTCAGCGCCTTATTGATCGCAGTGTTCATGCTATTGGCGTGGCGCCGAGAGGGACAATAGATCTCAACCTGCTAGCAGGCCCCAGATTTGCGCGGGTCCGTGACAAATGGATTATATGACGGCGGAGGCTTTGTTGAGGCGGAGACTTTGCTAAGGCGGAGACTGGCGAACGACCCGGATAAAACTCGTTAGGGCTGCTTCCTTCCGGACCTGACCCGTTTGGCGAGCGATCCGTCCGCCACCAGCCTCCTAAGAGCTATATCGTGCGAACAGGAAGATATTGCAAGCGAACAAATTCGGTTTCATGTCCTTTGTCAGGAGGATTGCAAACAGTGATTGCACCTTACGCGCCAGCGGGTAAGCTCCGCAAACGCCAAAAGGACCGCGATATGACACTCAGAACTCTCATCATAACTGCCCTTCTCGCGGGCGGCGCGGCCTGCTCAAAAGCAGACAATAGTGAGCCAGCCAGCACGGCTGTGGTCGCTCCCGAAAAATACTATGATCTCGATGCCATCGACTGGATGCACGACGCGAGTGATCTGACACCGGAGGAAGGGGTCATCTTCGGCAAGTTGGACAATGGCATGCGCTATATCATCATGGCCAATGATACGCCCGAAAATACCGCATCCATACGCTTGAGAATTGATGCGGGCTCGCTTGACGAGACGGACAATCAGCGCGGCATTTCGCATTTTCTCGAACATATGGCTTTTAACGGTTCGCAGAATGTCCCGGAAGGCGAAATGATCAAAATTCTGGAACGCTTCGGTCTCGCTTTCGGGCCGGACACAAATGCGTTCACAAGCTTTGATCAGATCCAGTATCAACTCGACCTCCCCTCGGTTGATCAGGAGATGCTCGACACCGGTTTTTTCCTGATGCGCGAAACGGCAAGCAATCTGACCCTCGACCCTGAAGCAATCGATAAGGAGCGCGGGATCATTGCCTCTGAAGCCCGGTCACGAAATTCGGTTGGTTTGCGTGCGGCTCTGCAATCCATGCAGTTCTTGTTTCCGGACACGATTGCGGCGGACCGTTTTCCGATTGGTGATCTAGAGGTCATCGCCACGGCCGAGCGCGAGCGGTTCGTCGAAATCTACGAAGCAAGCTACCGGCCCGATCGGGCAACCTTTGTCATTGTGGGAGACTTCGATACCGAGTCCATTCGTGCCAAGATCGAAGACAGTTTTGCTGATTGGGCAGCGACCGGTCCTCTTCCGGCGAAACCCGAGATTGGAACCGTGGATGCAGAGCGCGCCACTGAAGCCGATTTTTTCTATGATCCTGATACCAGCACATCGGTGACGATTAGCGTTGTGAAACCCCATGGTAGATTACCCGACACATCGGCCCAGCGCCGACAAAACCTGATCGAAGCCATCGGCCACGGTATCCTCAATCGCAGATTTGGCACTTTGGCACGGCAAGCAGATGCGCCCTTTATTGGCGCCGGTTCAGGCGACTCCAAATCGTTCAACATCGCCCAGAATGTTCGGGTGACAGCCTCAACCACCCCGGATGGCTGGGCAGACGGGCTCGCAGCGATTGAACAAGAGTTAAGACGGGCTTTGGACTTCGGCTTCAGCCAAGCTGAAATCGATGAGCAATTGGCAAATATCCGGACGGGTATAGAAAATCAGGTCGACCAATTCGGCACACGACAAACGCCATCGCTAGCACGTTCACTCGCGGGCACGGTCAAGGAAACCGTATTCACAACACCTGAATCTGGATTGGCAAGATTTGACAAAGTGGTCGAAAGCCTGACGCCGGAGATGGTCCATGAAGCGTTCAAAGCCCAGTGGGCAGATGCAAACCCGCTTTTGCAACTCTCAAGCAATGTCGATAGTCCGACCGCACGCGAAGACTTGCTGGCCGCTTATCGCGCGAGCACTGAAGTCGCGGTCGACGCACCGATTGCCCAAGAACAGCAGAGCTTTGCCTATACAGACTTTGGACCGGCCGGGCGGGTCGTGTCCGATACCCGTATTGAAGATCTGGACGTACGGATGGTGCAGTTTGAAAACAATGTGCGGCTCAACATCAAGACCACCGATTTCGAGGATGCCATTATTCGCGTTTCGACTTTGATAGGTGGCGGCGAGCTTGAGTTTCCTCAAGAGCTGGACGGCTTGGGAGCCCTGCTCGGCTTCTTTCCCTCGGGCGGGCTGGAAGCCCATACGGTCGATCAATTACAATCGATTCTCGCGGGTCATAGTGTGGGGTTCAGCCTCGGGGCGGGCAGTCAGTCCTTTGGCTCGAGCGTCGCGACCACGCCGGATGATTTCGAACTGCAAATGCAATTACTAACCGCGATGATCACCGCACCCGGTTTCCGACCAGAAGCCGAGCAACAATACAGGCAAGCCATCGCAGCCTTTTATGAGACCATTGATGCCGAGCCAGCCGGCGTGGCAGCGCAACACGTGCCGCGCATTCTTCATAGCGGCGATACGCGCTATGGACTGGCCAGCGAAGAAGACCTGCTTAGCCGGACATTCTCCGAACTGAAGGCGGTAACCAAGCGGGCCTTTGAAGAGGGCGCGATAGAGATCGGTATTGTCGGCGATATTGACGAGCAGAGAGCCATAGAGGTCGTCGCACGGACATTTGGTGCCCTCCCTGTCAGGACTGCGGAGCCCCAAGAATTTGCGTCCGCAAGAAATGTAAAATTCCCGACCGACCGCGCGCCGATCACGCTCACACATGCCGGACTTGCTGACAAAGCGCAGGCCTCGGTATATTGGCCAACTGACAGCCGCGCCGATCAGAAAACCAATGCGACCCAAACCCTGATCCGCTCGGTCATGCGGCTCAAGCTCACCGAGATACTGCGTGAGGAACTCGGGGCAACCTATTCTCCAACCGCGACGAGCCAGCGCTCACCGATATATTCAGGCTATGGTTATCTGTCTGCGTCGAGCGCTGTAGAGCCGCAAGATGTGGATCGGGTTATGGATGCAATCGACATGATTGCGAGCGATATGGCTAGCGGCGGTATCAGCGAAGATGAACTTCAACGGGCGCGTCAGCCGATCCTCGAAAATATCGAAGAGCAGACCCAAAATAACGGGGCTTGGCTCCGCTATATCGATACCGCCCAGACTGATCCGGAGTTTCTTGCTGAAATACGGACGCGAGCGGAGGCCTATACCAGCGTCACACTCGAAGACCTGACGGCAATGGCCCAGCAATATCTCAGACCCGAAGCGGCGCTAAGAATACGCATCGTCTCCGAAAATTGGGATGGGTAGCCGAATATGCTTTTGACCTCGGACACAATGCCTCTGGCAAGTGCAGCCATTGAGCGGGCTGCACATTACCGGACAGATACCGAATGGCTCGATGCCGCCTATAAGGCCCCGAATGTTCTTGTTTGCCTCTTTCAAGATGGCAGACCACTGGTTCAGGACAATGGCGGCTTGTTATGGCTCGGCCCGCAAGCGGCCGCGCTTTCGGGGGTTAGGCAACGCCTTTTCCTCGGCGTGGACAAGGCCGGTGCAGGCATATTCGCGCTGGATATGGATGACAGGTTCAAACTCGCCGCTTCGCCGATTGCCGGACTTGCCGATTTTGTGGATGCGCGGATGGCTTTTGGCGCGATGTTGGCCATGGACGCCAATCTGGCATCGACAGCGCGGTCTTTGTTTGAATGGCACAAAGCGCACGGGTTTTGCGCCAATTGCGGACATGCGAGCGATGTTCACGAAGCGGGTTGGAAGCGGGTATGCCCATCGTGCGAGCGCGAGCATTTTCCGCGCACCGATCCGGTTGCGATTATGCTCGCAGTACGCGGCGACATGTGCTTGCTGGGGCGTCAGGCCATGTGGCCCGAAGGCTTCTTTTCCTGTTTGGCAGGCTTTGTCGAGCCGGGCGAAACCGTCGAGCAAGCAGCAGTCCGCGAACTTATGGAAGAAGCTGGTATCAAATCAAACGCCGCCAGTGCAGAATATCTATTCGCCCAGCCCTGGCCATTCCCCTCCTCGCTGATGATGGGAATGATCCTTCAGGCCGATAGCGAAGAGATCACCGTGGATAAAACCGAACTCGACGATGCGCGCTGGTTTAGCCGCGATGAGGCCCGGGCCATCATTGCCGGTACACACCCTGAAGTGTTTGCACCGCCGGAGATGGCCGTCGCCCATCATATTCTGCGGGTTTGGTCCGAGCGCGACGCCTAGGAACCGTGCGAGCGACGTTGGGGTGCTGCCGATGTCTCTGGTGCCGGGGTTGATGACGCCGACGCGCCGACAACTTCTGGCCATGCCGCATCCGCCTGAGCGATGAAGCTCGCTTGATCGGCGTTCCATCTGCGCTGGATACGGCCATTATAGTTCAAGAACAAACGTCCATCGACAATAGCCCAATGCTTTGGGTTTCCGGCCGCTGATTTTCCATTCGCTGCAGCCCATGCGCAATAGCCGCCATATTGCGGAGCATACTGATCGGGGTCGGCAAGAAACACGTCGAGATTTTCGCGACTAGAGAATTGAAAAAGTGCGCCTTGATATTCAGTTGAGAAATCTGCGCTCCCTTCTGTCGGTTCGCCAACCGTGAAATAGGCAACCGCATCATAGCCATTTAGAGCCAGATTGGAGTTCTTCTTGGTATAGACCGGTGCGACGTCAGCAAATGCTGGCGCGATGAAAGCTGCTGGGGCTGTAACAAGTGCGAGGGCAACAAAAGCGGAGCGAAGTTTCATAACAGATTTCCTATATGACTGCCCTCAATATAGGGCCTGCTCCACAGTCGGTCTAAACACATGACCGTGACAGGATATCAAGCCGCTGCGAGCGACAATGCTAGCGCTCGACTTGTCGGCGTTCTCCGGCACCAAACACGCCTATGATTTTGAACATGCTTGAGAAAAACCCAAGTTCTTCAAGGGCGAGTTGCACCCTGCGTTCATCAGGATGACCTTCGATTTCGGCATAAAATTGGGTCGCGGTGAATGAACCGCCGAGCTGATAGCTTTCAAGCTTGGTCATATTCACGCTATTGGTCGCGAAGCCACCCATCACTTTGTAGAGCGCCGCTGGAATATTGCGGACCTGAAATATGAAGGCGGTGATCGCACGACCCTCGTTCACCTGCCGATCGCCCGGATCGCGTGACATGATCACAAAACGGGTTGTGTTATGGTCAGCATCTTCGATATCGCGCGCCAAAATTTCGAGGCCATAGACCGAGGCGGCAAGCTCCGGCGCAATCGCCGCGACCGACGGGTCACCGAGTTCAGCCACTTCCCGTGCCGCACCCGCCGTGTCCGCAGATGTCACCGCCTCGATCTTGTGCTCCCGCATGAAATTACGGCATTGACCAAGCCCCATTATGTGCGAGCGAGCCTTTTTGACGTCTGTTAAAACAGTGCCGGGCAATGCCATGAGCTGGAACCGGATTGGCAGATAATATTCCGCAATGATCGACAAGCTCGTCTGCGGCAAGATGTGGTGAATGTCAGCGACACGGCCCGCAATTGTATTGTCGACGGGAATCATAGCGAGTTCCGCCTCACCACTCTCGACCGCGTGAAAAACATCCTCGAAAGTCCGGCATGGCAGAGGTGTCATTTCAGCATATGCATCTGCGCAAGCAATATGGGAGTTCGCGCCGGGCTCGCCCTGATAGGCTATTTTGTCTGTCATGTGTTTCTTTCCGGCGATGTGTTTGTCAGGAAACGTCGTGCCGCTTCCAAGTCCTTAGCTGTGTCTACACCATTTGGCGGCGGCCCGTCTAAAACCTCACAGTCAATATTCATTCCAAGTTCGAGTGCTCGAAGCTGCTCAAGCTTTTCAGACATTTCGAGCGGGCTTGGTGGACTGGCGACGAACCGGTCAAGGGACACGCGCTTATAGGCATAAATGCCAATATGGTGATATTTCGGCGCATCGCCCGCCGGAACACATGACCGGGAAAAATAAAGCGCTCGGGCACTATTGGAACCGTGATGTCTGGATAAAACCGCCTTGACAATGTCCGGATCGGATAATTCAGCCTGATCGGTTATTTCGGCAGCTAGAGTCGCAATATCGCAGTCTGACCTTGCCCGCAAAGCCTGTAAAACAGCATTTAGCGCAGATGGATCGAGCGTCGGCATATCCCCTTGCAGATTGATAATCTCATCATGCGTTCGGTCCGAATCAATTAAATTGGCTGCAGCATGAATTCTATCGCTCCCGGATGGCAGATCCGGATCGGTCAAAACCGCTTCATATCCTGCAGATCTGACACATTCGGCAATCGCTATATCACCCGCGGCAACTGCAACACGGCCAATGCCTGACGCTGTTGCAAGTGCGCAAACCCTATTGATCATAGGGATGCCGCAAATATCGACGAGTGGCTTGTCAGGTAGCCTTGTCGACGCCAAACGGGCCGGAATCAGGATTAAAGCACTCATTTCGCTGATGCGGCGGATCGCCGCTTACCCCCTTCAATCGCTTGGTTCTTAGCAACCAATATGTTGTCAGAAAGGAGCTAGCGTGTCACAAGGCGTGCGCCAAGATCAAATACGAGGAATCTGTTCATGGGCGAACTCGGTTTTAACAAGTTTTTCGGCGCGCTACTGGCGACGCTATTGCTCATTTTGGGCCTGAACGAAGCATCGAATATGCTGTTTAGCTCCGGCGGAGGGCATCATGGTGGTCATCACTATGACAGCCAGAACGAATGGGCTGCAGACAAATTCCACGGCTATCGTATCGAGATTGCCGAAGCGGCTTCAGGCGGCAGTGATGAGCCAGAAGATCTCTTCGATCTTGGGCTGATGCTCGCAAATGCCGATGTCGCAGCAGGCGAACGGGCGATGCGCCAATGTGCACAGTGTCATACATGGGATGATGGCGGCGCGAACGGCACAGGCCCGAACCTCTACAACATCATGAGCGCTGACATCGCAGCAGGCGCAGGCTTTGCCTATTCAGGTGCACTATCGGGCGTGGACGGCGACTGGACCTATGAAGCTATGAATGAATGGCTGACCAATCCAGGCGCATTTGCACGCGGCAACAAAATGTCTTTTGCCGGCCTGCGTAGCCCGCGCAAAGATGCCGAGCGGGTCAACATCATTGCTTATCTGGCAAGCGTGAGCCCGAACGCTGCTGCCTTCCCTGCTCCGCTGGTACAAGAAGCAAGCGCAGAAGGTCTTGGCGAGACAACCGACGCGGCAGTTGCTGCTGGTACTGTGATTGAAGGCACTGTAGTCGAAGGCAGCGAGACCGTTGTGACCGATATTGTTACTGAAGAGACAAGTGGCGGTCTTCTCGAGCGGGTGATCGAGGCCACAGAAGATGCGGGCGGCGAAGCCGTTGACGCAGCAGAGAATACGGCAGGATCGATTGTTGAAGAGCTTGTCGAAACAGTTGAAGACGTGTTGCCGGTTGGCGAGCACTAGATCATAGAGGTTTCGTCTCTAATACCTTATAAAGAACATGAAACGCCCTTTACCCGTCTGGTAGAGGGCGTTTTCTATAGGGCCTTATCTTGGTGACGGTAGGGACACTATGTCCGCGGTAGCGCCCATTTCGGCCGCTTTCAAAATCCGCAACATATTGCCGCTCCAGATTTTCTCGATGTCGGTCACCGAATAACCCCGCTCGAGCAAGAGCGCGGTAATCCTCGGTAGGCTGGCAATGTCCTCCATACCGCCGACGCCGCCACCGCCATCCCAATCAGCACCGATGCCGACATAGTCGGGGCCAACCACGTCGAGCGCGTGCAACAAGTGCTCTGCGAAAACCTCGAAGCTTGAAATATTACGCGGGAAGCGTTTGTCAATCTGGCTACGCGCTTCGGTATATGCCTCAAGCTTTGCGGCTGAAAACGCACTTTGATCCTCACCATATTCGGCTTCAAGCTCGGCTAGAGCAGCGAGCCGTTCCGAGCTTTCAATAATCTCTTCCAGATAGCCGCTAAACGCGTTGATCTGGATGACACCGCCCGCCTCGGCCAATGCCTTGAGCAGATCATCATCGATGTTTCGTGGATGGTCATAGATCGCTTTAACGCCGGTATGCGAGAGAATGATCGGGGTCTTGGAGCGGGCGAGCATATCGTAGACTGTCTCGTCATGCGCATGCGAACCATCGAGGATCATGCCGAGCCTGTTGGCTTCATCGACAAGTTCGTCACCAAGCTCACTCAGACCATTATGAATTTGACCTGCTGGATCCGTCGAACTATCGGCAAGCTGATTATTGGCAAAATGGACCGGACCGACCATACGCACGCCAAATCGGTAGAATGTCTCCAATACTGACATATCAAGTCCAAGTGGATAGGCATTCTCGATGCTCTGATAGACGATCCGTTTACCCGAAGCGGCAATGCGAGCGGCATCATCTGCGGTAAAGGCCAGTTCAAAATGTTCGTTATGCCGTGCCACAGCCTCGCGGATTTCTCCTGCACGGATCAGTGCATGGTCTCGCGCATCCTGAAAGCCCGTTGTCGTCAGGGGGCCTTGAGCTGTGTAAATGACCCAGAAGCCGCCATCGAGCCCGCCAGCCATCATGCGCGGCAAGTCGACCTGTGTGCCGCCCTCCCCGACAGACTGAGCGCCAACAAGGCTGAAATCGGGATCGGAGAAGTTCGCGGGCGTATCGAGATGCGTGTCCATAACCAGCAGAGCTTCATGCACGGCACCTGCGGGGTCAGTATCGACCGGCTCGCTCTGATCAAGCCCAGAGAGCGGCGACGAGGGCACTGACAAGCGAAAAGAGGCGCACGCCGAAAGTGCTAGCAACCCTGCTCCCAATAGACAGACAGATCGTAGAGACCGTTTCGGGGTCCTTACTTTACCACGAATCGACTCGCCCATATCCAATCCTCGCTCGTTTTAGTCTTGCTGCCACCTAACCTAGCCAAGCCGGGCGGCTTTTGTCTGTCACTGAAATCCGTTTGGCACCGATAGGATCGCCATATGTTTCGGCAATCCGTTTCATCGCGTCTTTCAGCGATTCATGCGCCACACTCATATGATGGGCATTGGCATGCAGGAATGTTTCGCTGTCGAGCATGATCCCAACATGCCCCTTCCAGAATACGAGGTCATTGCGTTGCAAGGCACCTGCGTCCTGCCAGCCTGCGACCGGTTCGCCAGACCATGCGAATTGCATATCGGCATCGCGAGGCAATTGTATTCCGGCGGCAGCAAAGACCATTTGCGTCAACCCGCTGCAATCCAAACCGATTGCACTACACCCGCCCCACAAATATGGCGTACCAAAAAAGCCAACAGCCATTTCAGATGGGTCATCGATGAATTTATCAAGCGGCGTAAGATGGTGTTCGGGAACCCAGCCCAGCCCTTCGCACTCGGTCAGCTTGTTCTCCGTTGATTTCACCGTCACAAGCGAATTCAGGAACAAGGTGGTCTTGGGTGCCGATTTTATATCCGAACTTGAAAAGCCGTAGGTCAGTGGAACACAAATGCGGTGGGTCGAGCTCCCGTCTTGCATTAATGCGTTCTTTTTCACCCAGCCGACATAGTGGTCATGGCCGTGCCTTGCGAGGACGAAACCGTCGCGTTCTGCATAAACCTCGACGGGTTCGCCGAACAGGCCCGTACTCACCCTTTCAGCACGGTCCTCATGAGCCACGATGAAGGGTGTGTTCGGTAGCCCTATGCGCGCAAGCGCGGCAGGTTTTTCAGCAGGCGCAGCAAGGCGCGGATCATCGAAGTCTAACATTTTGCCAGTGTGTCAGGCGACTTGGCTATTGTCACTATCGGTTTCGCGATTTGATACGGGTGATCCGGTTTCAGCATCAATGATCATAACCGCCAATGACCTGAGCATACGGGCCCCTTCGGGCGTTCGCTCGAGAAAGACATTGCGCAGATCTTTGTGATCGCGAACCCGTTTCACCAATTCATGGCGCTCAAGCGTATCAAGTGCCCGCGTGATCGCCGGCTTGGCAAGTTCGAGGGTCTCGGCGAGCCCACGCACCGTATGCGGTCCCCGGGTCAGAGAAATCGTCATCAATATGGCTTGTTGGCGCGCCGTCAGATCGGGCGAGTCTGCTCTGACAGAAGCGCACACAGTTTGCCGCCACATATCCAGTGCTTGCCGTTCGCTCATTGCCATCTGTCAGCCCTCATTCAATGATTCGAGAATCAGGTGATTTGCAATGGCTCGCAAGGCCGAATTTTCACCTAGCCAAAACGTTTTTGCAAAACGGCCCAAACAGCGCGCAAACCGCAGGCGGCCGCTCCTGCAGGACGGCCATATTTCGCCTCGCGCCATGCCCAAACGTCAAGATGAACCCAGAGTCTGGCATCGACGAATTTTTGCAAGAACAACGCCGCCGTGATTGACCCGCCCATGCGACCGCCGGAATTGACGATATCCGCAATCGGACTTTTCAAATATGACAGATATGGCTGCCATAACGGCATGCGCCAAGCCGCATCTCCACTTGCCGAAGCGCTCTGAGCGATGTCGGACGCCAGCGTTTCATCATCGGTATAATAAGGCGCAAGATCGGGACCAACGGCGACCCGCGCAGCGCCTGTGAGCGTGGCAAAATCAATCAGCAAATCCGGATCATCTTCGCTTGCGCGCGTCAGAGCATCCCCGAGAATTAGCCGGCCTTCGGCATCGGTATTGTCGATCTCGACCGTAACGCCCTTACGGCTGCTAATCACGTCGCCAGGCCGAAACGCATTGCCCGAGATCGCATTTTCGACCGTCGGAACATAAAGCTTGAGATTGACCGGCAGGTCCGCGTCCATAATCAACTGCGCCAACGCGATCGCATGCGCCGCACCGCCCATATCCTTTTTCATGATCCGCATCGAGTTTCCGGTTTTGATGTTCAAGCCGCCGGTATCAAACGAGACACCCTTTCCAACCAGCGCAACTTTAGGGTCACTCTTCTTGCCCCAGCTCAATTCCACAAATCGGGGCGCAATGTCGGCGGCGCGTCCAACCGCGTGGATCATTGGGTAATTGGCTACGAGCAGCTCATCGCCGGTGGTCACGCTGACATCGGCCTTATACGTCTTTGCCATATCCCGGATGGTTGCTTCTATGGCGTCCGGCCCCATATCACCTGCCGGCGTATTAACGAGATCACGCACCAGATCTACCGCAGCGGCTTCACGTAAACAGGCCGCATTTGCTTCCGCATCCGTGTTCAAGACCAACTTGGGGGCATCATGTTTTTTGGCGAGATAGCGGTCGAAGCGGTATGCGCCATCCGCCCAGCCAGCCCCGACCCATGCATCGGTCCAGTCGTCGGGCTTGCTTTCTAGTGCATAGGTGCCCGCATCTAGCGCTGCACTTATCGCAGCAACAGCCAAAGGAGTTGTACCATCTCCCAAGCCAGCCAAAACATAGGCCAAGCTGCCATCTTTTGCGGGTATTTTGATCATTTCTCCGGTTTTGCCGCCAAAGCCCTGAGCCCGTGCAACGCTTGCCACGTGCTCGGGCAAACTTCCGAGCGTATCGGACACATCGTCGGCCCGCACCAATGCAAGCGGAATGGCAGCTTCAGCGTCGTTTGAATAGGCTGGATGCATGGGAAATTCCTTTGAAATGTTAATGCAAGACGGCGTTTTGTTAACCGTTTCTTGATGAGCTGGAAATAGTCTGCCGTGAATAATGATATTTGGAGAACATGACTTATGTCGACATCGAGATTTATCCAAGCGAGCGCGTCAGTTTTTGCTGGCCTCATGTTTGTTGGTTGCGCCACGACGTCGGCAGCTGACCCAGCGGTTGCCAGTGCAGATAGCAGCGAGTTTGCAAAGCCGACGCCCGAAGAAATTGTCCTCATCAACCGAGCCGAGCCGCTCGCACAGGTCAAATTCTGGAACCAACAATATAACGTTCACCCCGTCGACCTAGATATTGCTCTGGCATTCAGCCGGTCATTGCGCCAAATCAACAGTTTCGAACGCGCTGCCGAAGTCGCCAATCTGGCTGTGGTGAGTCATCCGGAAAGCTCCGAAATGTTTGTTGAACTCGGCCGCGCACAGGCAAGTCAAGGAAAGTCGCGCGAGGCTTTACGCGCTTATAGTAGAGCACTGACGATCGCCCCTAATGATCCCTACCCTTATGCCGCCGTTGGCATCATTCTCGACCGCGAGGGTCAGCACGAAAATGCCCAAAAGGCTTATGCTGAAGCGCTTGTCCGCAATCCGGACAGACCAGCAACCTTGGCAAATTATGGTATGTCGCTCGCACTGACTGGCAATCTGTCAGAGGCAGAAGACAAATTGCGAAAGGCTTCCGCCTATCCTGGAGCATCCGCGAAAATCCGTCAGAACTTTGCCCTCGTTCTCGGCCTGCAAGGAAAATTCGACGAAGCAAGGATTGTCGCAGCCCAAGATGCACCCCACGGGATCGCCGAACGTAACACCGACTTTCTCGCGCAAATGATCGGCGGAAATGCTCAATTGCAAACTATTTCAGATGTTGCCGCTGCACAGGATGCGCCGCGCGCTGCTCCTAGCGACTCTGTGCAAACTGTTGCGCTTGCCGAGCCAGTGGCGGCATCTACGTCGTCCCCGAATGCTGCAGACGCCGCGCCACGTAGACCCCAGCGGGCCCGTCGCGGCACGCTCGTAACAGATGGTCTCGACTAGAGCTGGAATTCTCGGGGTTCTCAGCGCTTAGCGTCTTCCCCCCACAAATGCGAGAAGCGGTGCCTCTTCGATTGCCGCAGGTGCCCGCGCATAATACACGGCTCACCCGCCAAGCTTTATTGGCGTTGAGCCGCAAGCCTTTTGTGTGAGGAATTTTTCCAAACGCCAACGTACCGCCACGTATCTAAAATGGGGAGCGGGCTTCGCTAATTCAGAATTACCCGTTTAACCCCCGACAAGAGATATCATGGCCCGCCGGCCAAAGGCTAAACTAGCCCTGTTCGGCATTGTTCTTTTTGAACTTGATATAAGCTGGCCCGAGGACAACCATGAACAAGACGGGTAGAAAGAACAAGATCATCGGAACGGTTAGCTGCGCAGGCAAAGCAGCGGCCTTCTTCTCGGCTGCCGACATCCGCATATCGCGATTTTCCTTGGCCATAACGCGCAAAGCATCCCCCAGCGGGGTCCCGTAGCGTTCCGCTTGTACGAGCGCTAGACAGACAGCTTTTACGCCCTCATGTCCGGTTCTTGCGGCTAGATTTTCATAGGCTTGACGACGTTCCTGCAAATAGGACAGCTCTGCTGTTGTCAGCGTCAGCTCTTCGGCCAGTTCGACAGATGCTGACCCGATCTCGCGACCAACTTTGCCGAATGCCATTTCGATGGACATACCCGCCTCGACGCAGATGAGCAGCATATCGAGAGAGTCAGGGAATGCCCGCATGATGGACTGCTGGCGCTTGGCAGCAGTATTGCTGACGTAAAGATTGGGAAGATAGAAGCCGGCCGCCATACCAAACAAAAGCGAGCCGTATTTCATAGGTCCCTCAAGCGAGATCGCCTGAAGAACAAAAACATATAGAAAGGTCAGTATCAGACCTACAAATGGCAAAATCATCCGTGCTGCATAGAAAGCAGATACCGGAGCTTGTCCGCGCATACCCGCGCGCGCAAGGTTTGCCTCAACATTCGGGTCTTCAAGTAACTTCTGGAGGTTGAACTTGTTGTTCAGATCCGCGATCGCGCCTTTAGATTCATTCTTAAGCGACGCATTGGATAATTCCGCCCTACTCTGTTTGCGCAATTGCTCACGCCGCTCTGTCACCGATTTCAGCCGCGTGTTCAGTTTGTCACCCTGAAGATGTGGCGCGAGGACGGAAATGATCGCCGCAAAGATACCAACAGCAGCCAAAACAGACGCAGCGGCAGCAGGGTCACTCGCGATACTCGAAATTTCAGATATAACAGACATTACGGCACAGGCCTCGCTTTACATATCAAAATTAATCATCTTACGCATGATCATGATGCCCATAGCCATCATGATCGTCGCAAGCACCAATAAGAAATGCCCCGTCTCTGTACGGAACAACTCCATGATGTAATCAGGCGTCGTAATCCAAACCATAGTTCCAACCGCAATCGGCAAAGCACCAATGATCATGCCCGACGCTTTTGCCTCTGACGACAAGGCTTTCACCTTCTCGCGCATCATTCGACGGGACCGGATAACGGCTGACAGATTGCCCAAGGCTTCCGACAAGTTACCGCCAGATTTCGACTGAATGGATAGAACCGTCACAAAGAAATTGATCTCTGGCAACGGCACGCGACGATATAAGTTTTGCAAGGCTCGATCGAGGTTCGTTCCCATAGCAATAGAATCGGTTAGCGTTTGGAACTCGGGACCAAGTGGTGCCGGACTTTCACGCGCGATAATCTGAAGACACTCCGCCAAAGGCAGACCCGACTTCACACCACGGACGATAATATCAATACCATCGGCAAACTGGTTGGTCATCTTCTTCACGCGGCCTGCGGCCATATGATTGAGCACCCAACGTGGCAGCCCGAGAAAACCTGTTAAACCGGCCATCGTGACAACGACAGGACGCGACTTCAGTTCCATGCCCCATGCAACAACGCCTTCGGCTCCACTGATGAACGCTAATAGAGCAAGCACCGCCCCGACAACAGCGGAGATGATCCAGAATGTCGAGGGGGATATGGTCAAACCGGCTTGTTCGATCTTGCCTTGGACGTTTTGCGGCACAAGCGATTTCTTGCGCTGCTGATCTTGCTCCCGAAGTTTCGCGAGCATCTTCTGGGTTTCTTTCCGCCGAGCGGAGTTATCATCATTTGCCTTGCGATTGCCGCCGCTGGAACGTTCCCCTGCCCCGATCGACTTCGCACGCTTTCGTGCAGCTTGATTTGAATCGTCTGTCGTCAGAGCTAGGCCCAAACCGCCAATAAACAGGAACGCCATTGCGGCGGCCCCGTACAGCATCATCTCTTGTTGGGTCATGCCGCATCCTCCAAAGCATCCAGCGCGGTTGCGAGGTCTTGCTCCAGATTGTAATAGCGTGCGCGCTCCCAGAACTTGGGACGCCCGATGCCGGTTCCACGATGCGAGCCGATGAGTTTACCGTTCTCGTCTTCGCCATCAATTTCATATGTCAGGACATCTTGCAGAACGATTGTATCGCCCTCTAGTCCCATGACTTCGGTGATGTTGATGATCCGGCGCGAGCCATCTCTCAGTCGCGTCGCCTGTATCACCACATCAATCGACCCAACAATCATTTCACGGATTGTCCGCGCTGGTAGCGAGAAGCCGCCCATCGTGATCATTGATTCGACACGTGATAGAGCCTCACGCGGTGAGTTGGCGTGCAGCGTTCCCATTGAGCCATCGTGACCGGTGTTCATAGCTTGCAACAAATCGAACGCTTCAGGCCCCCTGACCTCACCCACGATGATCCGCTCAGGACGCATACGTAGACAGTTTTTCACAAGCTCGCGCATGGTGACAGCACCGGAGCCTTCAATGTTCGGCGGACGGGTTTCGAGGCGGACAACATGCGGTTGCTGTAGTTGCAATTCCGCGGAGTCTTCGCAGGTAATGACCCGTTCATCCGGCTCGATAAAACCGGTCAAGCAGTTGAGCAGTGTTGTTTTGCCAGACCCCGTACCGCCGGAGATTAGGACATTACAGCGGGAGTGACCGATAATTCGGAGAATTTCGGACCCCGGAACAGAGATCGAGCCAAAATTGACAAGGTCTTCGAGGCGCAATTTGTCCTTTTTAAACTTACGAATTGTCAGGGTTGGCCCATCAATTGCCAGCGGCGGTGCAATAACGTTCACACGCGAGCCGTCCAAAAGACGCGCATCACATATCGGGCTGGCTTCATCCACACGGCGGCCAACTTGTGACACGATGCGCTGACAGATATTCATAAGTTGCGCATTGTCGCGGAAACGAACGTTTGTACGCTGAATTTTACCGTCAACCTCGATATAGGTTGTATCTGCACCATTGACCATAATATCGGCGATGTCGTCACGCGCCAGAAGCGGTTCCAATGGACCGTATCCGAGCACATCATTACAAATATCGTCGAGCAAGCCTTCTTGCTCTGATATCGACATAACGACATTTTTGATCGAGATGATCTCGACCACAATGTCGCGAATTTCTTCGCGCGCACTTTCTTGGTCGAGCTGGGCCAGTTGCCCCAAATCAATTGTGTCGATCAGTGCGTTGAAAACCGTGGTCTTCGTCGCATAATACTGCTCGGATTTCTGCGATATAACCATTGCTTCTGGCTCAGGAGCCGCAGGTGGCTTTACTTTCGCAGGAACAGGGGCAGGCTTAGGCGCCGGAGCGGCAGCCTTAACCTCTGCTTTTGGCGCGGGTTTTGGTGCCGCAACCGGTTTTGCAGGTGCGGCGTTATTTCCGCCAGGAACGCGCTTACCAAATGACATATATCAACCCCTACTGGTCGTTATTATTTTCCGAGCAATTTTTGAACGAACGATTTCGCCGGAGCATCTACGACTTGTCCGGTCATCAATGACGCAAGATGATCGATTGCGAGCGATGCTTTTGCATCGGCCTGCGCTTCCGAGATCATCTGACCGTTATTCGAGGCCGTGCCAAATAGGCTTGGATCAAAATCGAGAACGACTTCCGGCTCTGCGCCGATAGCCAAAGCGAAATCCTTTGCAGGAATTTCAGGTCGCTTCGGGACACCGGCCATATTCAATACCAAGCGTGGCGGCATATCATTAGGACGATCAGCCCGTAGCCGGTCCAGAATATTTTTGCCGTTGCGCAAAGATGCAAGGTCCGGCTGACAGACCAAGATTACTTCGTCTGATGCAACAAGCGTCTCACGTAACCATGTCGACCAAATGTGTGGCAAATCAAGCACCACATAAGGTACCGTGTTACGCACTGCCTGTATAACTGTGTCATAGGCTTCTGGCCCAACATCATATTCTTCGTTGACTGATGCAGGCGCCGTAAAGAGCGAAAGCCTCTCGGTTGCTGTGGTCAGCAAACGACTGATAACCGCCTCGTCGGTCCGGTCCGGTGCAAGCAAGGCATCGGTAATTGACTGCGTGCCTTCTTGGTTGAAGTCCAGCGCGGTGGTTCCGAAAGACAGGTCGAGGTCCATAAGTGTTGTATTCAACCGCCCGTTTTCGGAAATCGACCAAGCCAAGTTGTGCGCGATCGTCGACGACCCCACTCCCCCTTTAGCACCGACAACCGAGATGGATTTTCCGACGAAGGGCTTGTCAGGATCGACGAACAGAGTTGCCACGGATCTGATGAATTCGAGTGGCGTAATTGGAGGAACCAGATATTCGCTCACACCACGCGCCACCAATTGCCGATAAAGCGCAATATCATTCATGGCCCCGACAACCATAACTTGCACACCCGGATCACAATGCTCTGCAAGCGAATCAATTTGCGCGAGCATCTCTTGTGCCGGCAGAGACGACTCCACAATAAGCAAGTTTGGTGTGACATTTTCGGTAAGATAACCAATCGCAGCTGCAACACCGCCAGGGATCAGTTCGATATCAGCGCGCGCCATGCGGCGATCGGCTGATGCCGTCTCAACCAATTGGCCGGTTTCAGGACGCTCAAAAAACACCCGAATTGAAATAGCGGGCAAAGGCGCATCACCACCCTCTGGTTCTGGCATCGCAACCGGCATAGCCGCCGCCGTAGCAACCGCCGGGGCCGCAAGGTCAACATTGGATTCAGCCTCTGCCGCGTCCGACGCACTGTCTTCAGGCATAACCGCATCCGCAGTCACATCTTCGACGTCATCTAGATCGAGAAGGAAGTCATCTTCGAAAAGCGCACTATCATTCGTCATCTTTTAGTCCTCTACTCTAATTGTCAACCGCGTCGGAAATGGCGCCTGATTCACCTTCATTGCGTTCAGATGCTGTCGCCTCACCTTGACGATAAGCCTCAAACGTAATGTAGCGGCGTTCACTATCACCCGGATCGAGTTGACGATTACCTAACAGGTCCGCAGGATCAGCAATCATTGCGGCAATGTTTGTACGGACCGAGCACCCAAGATTGGACAGGTCCCCATTTGATTTCGTATTGGAGATGTCAATCGTGCCGAAACTCTCGCATTGAGGCTTGACCGCCTCAAAGCGCGTGAATGACAAAGTCACAACGGGTTGAAACTCGAACGGGCTCGCATGGCCTTTGATCTCGTTGTAATTCACCCCGTTTTCCCACGCGATCTCCCGCGCCTCGGCAATCGCGCCAATAGCTGATTGTGGATTGCTCGTACCCTCAGGGAGGATCATAGACAACTGTCCCTGCCCGACATCGTTAAAGACCCGGACGAAATTCGTGACCTGATTTCTTTGGACATCCGTCAAGCGATTGTTAGCTGGGTCCAATACAAGTTCGAGCGTTTCAGTTCGCTCGACAACATCGAGATCAAATCTCTCTAGGAGCGGCGTGTCGACATACTCAACGGGTACGGCCGGTGCAACCGAGGTACACGCCGCCAGGCCGGCCGATACCATCAACATGGCAGAGATTGTCAGTTTTGATTTTGTCATCTGTCTATTCCCTACTCTTCTATAAAGCCAACAGGCGCAGAGTACTGCGTCGCATCCGCTGGAATTTCATCTTTGCCGTAAAGCCGGTTTAACTTGCCGAACAGAATGGTTTTCGCATCGCTTGGATTCGCAAATCCGGTGTCCGGTGTCCGCAAATCTGCCTGCTTGGCTGGGTCCACAAGATATGGCGTCACGATGATCACCAACTCGCTTTCTTCATTCAGGAAATCCCTCGATCGGAACAAAGCCCCAAGTATCGGAATATTTTTTACACCCGGTATCGCATCAATCGTTTGGCGTGTGGTTGACTGGATCAAGCCTGCGATCATCATCGACTGACCAGACGGCAGCTCGACAGTTGTCTCAGCCCGATTGACCGTCAATGCAGGTATTGTGAGCCCTTGCGTGACAATGATTTCGCCATTCGGGCCTACGCCAGTAGCTGAGGCTCCTTGGAACGCACCAGCGGAAGACAATTCAGAAACTTCTGTCGACATACGCAAGGAAATCCTGCCCTCGGACAGAACGATGGGTGTAAAGCCGAGGCCAATACCAAAGGAGCGGAACTCGACTGTAATCGCGCCGTCATCGCCTTGGTCTACTGGCACAGGAAACTCACCACCCGCCAAGAAGTTGGCAGGTTCACCCGAAAGCGCAGTGATATTCGGCTCAGCCAATGTCCGCACAACACCAACGCGTTCAAGCGCAGTTAGTGATGCCGTCAAAGACGACCGCTCATCTTGGCCGCCAATCAGGTTGGTCAGTGTACCTGTGAGTCCGAGTCCCCCGAGTGCGCCACCTGCAACATTGAATGCCGTAGAAGAATCAAGACCCAAGCCGCCAAAGAATGGCGGAGCACCTTCCGCTATTTGCTGGCCGGTCAAAAGGCCAGTCGCTGGATCTACAGCATCAGCAAGGCGTTCACCTTGCAATGCGCCAAAATTGGTGCCGCTGTTCAAATTGATACCCAACTGTTTGATTACCGAGCGCTGCATTTCCACAATACGGACCTGCAAGAGCACCTGATCCTTTGCTGCAATCTGCATCATATTGATAACCGACGGCCCATCTGCATCATCGCCAGTTTCTGCACCGATAAAGGCACGCGACAAGCGGATGACGGCGTCAGACGCACTCAAACTGTCAACCAGTCCGGTCAAAACGACATTCGAATTCACTGCCTCGACATTCACACGAGCATCAGGAACATGTCGGTTTATCAATTCGGTCAGACCGGATACATCCGGCTCAACCCGAATTTCGAGGTTAAGCATCTGATTTCCCGCGTCATCGAAAATGAAGGCGTTTGTTGTGCCGATCGACACACCGCGAAAAATCATGCGCTGCGATGTTTGGACTGCCGCATCTGCAATCAGAGGGTTGGTAATCACAACATCGGACGCTGGGCGTCCAACCTCGACGATTGTGGATTTGTTTAGCGATAAAATAATCTGGCGTGTGATCGCCGTATCGCCGCCAGGTTCGTCGATATTAACCTCAAGGAGGTTGTTTTGTGCTTGCGCATCAACTGTGCTGAGGAGCCCAGCCGCAATAAGCGCCAAAAATAGCTGTCGGATTGTTTTCAACATAATCTTACTCTCCCGCCCCCGCAGAACTTTCACGCACACGGCCATTTCTGAATATCGTCACACGTGCACCTGTAGAGGTCGCTTTCAACTCACCGGCTCGAGACGTTACAACATCTCCAGCGAGTGCCGCATCGGTTAGGCTACGCAGCGCCAAAGACAAAACCCCTTTGCGCTCTCCGTAGGCAATGAGGCCAGTATCTTCCGGGCTAAGCTCCAAAGTCGCGGTTTGTCCGATTGCAGTCTGCCCCTCACCCTCTACTAGGGCAATCCGCTGATCAATTGCGAGCACCCGAACATTCTCCAGAATGATCGTACTCTGGATATCATCGGACACTCCATTTGCAGTTTCCAGTTCCACTTCGTGTGTGAGAATCACATCGACGCGATCATCAGGAAGAATGAAGCCGCCAGCCGCAGATTCGGCCGATATTTCGACCGATACAGCCCGCTTGCCCGGCGAGACTAATGCCGCCATGACACCGGTATTTCCCTGATCAACGATCTTCTGAGGAAGGATCGGTTCTTGAGAAAACATTGGTATACGAACTACCTGTCCAGAGATGTCGGAGAAAGCATCTGGGTATTGGTCCAGCGTGTAGTATGCAGGGTTGACCGTCTCTTCAGGCCAAGGAGCCCATGCCAAATCCTGGGGCATAATCACTTCCCCAACCCGGAAGTCACGGACAGCGACCAATACGTCGACTTCCGGAACCTGAACCTCGGTTTCAACTTGCACCAACGGAGCGGCAGCAACAGCTGGCGTCGACAAGGCCGACCGCGCGAGCAGAAAAGTTCCAACTGCGGCAAGCAGTGCAAGCAGTAAGAATATCAATCTTAATGGAGACAAGATTTGTTCCTCCGAACAATTTAAACCAAACGTTACACTTAACGCCTATTCGCTCGGATAATTGCACAAGTGTTCTAAAGGAAGGTTAACCAAAAACGCTGAACTGGTTTAGGAATGCGTTAAGTAAATCACTGTGAGGAGCGGCAAAAAAAGCACCAGCCATTATCGCAACGCCGTAAGGTATCCCGTTCTCTTTGTTCATTATATTCTGTGCGAATCCGGGAGCCAGATCCGCAGGAACAGTTTTGCGCGCCAACAGAATGACGATCGCAAGCAGCCCTCCGCTCAAGGCCATACTGTAGACAAAATGCAGCCAACCCGCAGGACCGACCCAAAGCAAGACAGCTGGGATCATCTTCGCATCCCCTCCGCCAAACAGACGGAACGCAAACAGTAGATAAGAGACAACAAATGCGATCAAACCGACAACCACATGCGCACCCGCGGCGCTCCAGCCGATCTGTGCTGCAAATGCTGCCGGTATAAACAAGACAGCAATCGAGAGGTTCAGCCCATTGGTAATCTTCAATGAGAGTGTGTCTTTAATAGCGGCCTGCAAACACAAAACGAAAAAGGCTGCGCCAAAAATAGCGGATATCATATTTTACGTCTCCAAGTATGAGCTAATAGCAATCTGCACGAAAACCTTGAAGGAATGCTTGACGCACAAAAAAAGCCGCCAAGCATATGCTTGGCGGCTTCCCGTTAGATCAGATTTGATCTTATGGTGCTGCTGGAGGACCATCGATCGCGTCAGATACAGCGTCGAACTGGCTGCTAACGCTTCCGCCAACGGCGGTAACGGCACCAATAATTGCAACAGCGATAAGTGCAGCGATCAGACCGTACTCAATTGCAGTTGCGCCAGACTCGTCTTTCATGAAACGTACAAGATTTTGCATTGGAAACTCCCATCATGCATTGTGGTTAAGTCCCGACTGTTTAACTTTTAATTCCGGAACAAATACAACCTACCGAAACAAAATGAATTCCAAGTAAAACAATGCATATAATACGTGAACATTATTATATATTTTGTTTACCATAGATCTTGGCCCAGCTTTGCTCTGCTCCCGCCCTACACTCTATATATAGCTACCCTATCAATTCCTCCGTTCACGGGGACGGTATTTTCCGACGCATTAGGGAAAAGGCAACCTTATTGAACGATATTTCGCGTCAGTGTCTTATATAAAAGGAATTGATATGCATCGCTTCGTCTTCCGTACCGCCGTGCTTGGGCTAGCAGCGCTTGTTTTTTCGGCCGGCGCATTAGCAGATAATTCAATCGTCATCGAGACGAACAAATCAACATCCCTGAGAGTTGAAGGTGGGGCATCCAGCGTCGTGATAGGCAACCCCCGCATCGCCGATGTTGCCGTGCACAACTCAAACTTGCTATTTATTACCGGGCGGAACTTTGGATCAACAAATTTGCTCATTTTCAGCGAAAGTGGCGATCTACTTTACTCTGGCGATGTCGTGGTGACCACCAACACGACCAACCTCCTGAACGTGAACCGAGCTGGTGAAACAAACACATATGACTGCGCCCCAACATGCCGCTCTGTGCTGGCAGTGGGCGATGAGCTGACCTATTTTGATACTTTGATCAGTCAGTCTCTGCGCTTACAAGAACTGTCAGAGGCAGACAATTAGAACTTTATAGTTATAGACCAAATTTCCAGTATAGTTGGACGGCCGCGCTACAAAGC
>JBDVDE010000017.1:0-15483 GCA_039942135.1 Hyphomonadaceae bacterium | reverse complement strand
TGAGAAAGGCGGCCGGAATGTTCGAGAATGGTTTGCGGCCCGCAATCATTTCGCCATAATGTTCGAGGATCGCTTCAATGCGTGACTGTATCTAAAACCCGCATGGGCCAGGCCAGATACACAAAGTTCATGACACGCCCGATTTGCAACAAAACGCTCAGCCAACAGCGCGAGCACTTCAACACCTACCGCTTGCAGTAAGGCTTCACTGGCCTGACTTCGCGGGAGTATGCTTGAAGTTGCGGAGCAGCAGTTGCAGGCGGCGGTCGCGTTTTGCCGCTTGACGTATGTGCTTACAGAACAATGTACCGCTTCGTGATCCCCCGCACGGAATTCGCGATCTTCTGCCTGTTGTGAGAGCTCCCTCCCTCGACGGAAGCGCTTATTGACCCCGGTCGCGGGGAGTACACCGGTGCCGGCTGTCCCCCTTGACCACGGTTGGTGCAAACGGCTATGGCGCGGCTCATGCGCGAGGCGATGGCGTCGCTCTTCATTGCGCATCACCGATCTTTCGAACCCTGTCCTGAACGCCGGGACATCACTTACTCGAAACCAATCGGGCAAGCCGTTTTCGGAGTGATGATGAGCATTCTTTCAACCAAGTCACGGCGCCCTTCAGCTCATAAAAACAGCGCGGTCGGCGGCATGGTCTGTATGACGATTGCCATGCTGCTCCTGCCGGTGGGTGATACTTTCGCCAAGATACTGACAGCGCATATGTCGGCCATTGAAGTGACCACCGCGCGATTGCTGGCTCAGGGCATATGGCTTATCCCGATCGCCTTAATGATGCGCCACCGTCTGAATGGCCCAATGTTCTCGCCAATTGTCGCCCTTTCGGGTGGTCTTGTCATAGTGACCTTGACCAGTCTGACATGGGCGTTCTCGGTCATGCCGATCGCTACGGCCATTGCTATTTTCTTTGCCGAGCCGTTGATCCTTACGGCGCTCGTCGGCCCATTGCTCGGGGAGCGGGTTGGGCCGCATCGCGTAAGCGCCGTTTTGGTCGGGTTGCTTGGCGTTTTGATCATCATTCGCCCCGGCGGCGGGTTAGGTCCCATTGCGTTTTTGCCTCTGCTGGCAGCGTTTTGCTATGCGCTGAACATGATCATCTTGCGCAAAGCCAGTGGGACGCGAACGAGCCTGACGATCCAATGCGGCGCCACTTTCTACGCCTGCGTCGGCATAGTCGCGATCTCATTGGGTCTCGGGGCGAGCGGTCAGACCGTGCCCTCCTTCGGAAACCTGCCGGGCTGGGCATGGGGGCTAATCGTGGTGGCTGGTGCTCTTGCCGCCGCGAGTTTCATCCTCATTGCCGAAGCCTTTCGGCGTGCAGATGCGGGTATGTTGGCGCCGTTCCAATATCTTGAGATCATTGGCGCCACAGCCGCCGGCTATCTGGTTTTCGGCGACTTCCCGGATGCTCTGACTTGGATGGGTATCGGCATCATTCTGAGTTCCGGGCTCTATATCTTTTGGCGAGAACAAATGCCATCAAATCGCGCCAGCATGCCCTCAAGGCGGCGCAGAACGCGGCGCATCCGGTCGCGCTGATGCACATGGGCCGACCGGTATAGAGATGTCAGTCGGCCTGTCCTTTTCCGCTCCCGCGGGCGATCTTGGTTGTTCAGGAGAGCATATAGTTCGCCGGTGACCTGGCCGGCGATGCCTCTCGGTTTAGGGCGTCATTGGTAAAGCAACCTCGATCATCCTGCTAGTTATGTTCGGAACGATTGATCCACGCATGACAACGAGCAGCTTCCCCGCAATTGGCGGCTCCTTAAAGATCATCCAAAGTTCCTCATCAATTGTGGCGCGAAGACATTTCAGTTCATCGCAACCCTTTCCCAAGGTGATCAAGCAACAGTCGCACCTTTTGCGAAAGATGCCGGTTCTGCGGATAGATCGCCCAGATGCCATCGTCCGGTGCGCGATACGTATCCAACACAGAGATCAACCGCCCGGCCCGAAGTTCTGCCTCGACATAATAATCCGGCAGCTGGATGATCCCCAAATTCTTCCGCGCTGCATCAACCAGTGACGCGCCACTGTTGCAGCGTAAATTACCTTTCACCTGGATATGGCGGGTGGTCCCTTTTTCCTGAAACCGCCAATAGCCCAGAGTGCCTTGCAGACAGTTGTGGGTGTCAAGCTCGGACAGGGTGTGCGGGGTTCCGTGAGCGGCAAGGTATTCGGGCGCCGCGCAGGTGTAATGCCTGCGAGAGGCCAACCGCTTTGCCATCATGGAGCTGTCTTCCAACTCTCCCAGCCGGATTGCGAGATCGTAGCTTTCCGCTACAAGATCGAGCAGCTGATTGGTCAATCTGAGGTTCATCTCAAGCTCAGGATAGCATTGCAGGAAATCGTTCACCAATGGTGCGATGCGGTTCTCGCCAAACGTCACCGGCGCTGTAAGGTTCAGCCGTCCTTTTGGGCTCTGATGCAAATCGGTAATCGCGCGCTCGGCTTCGGCCAGACCATCAAGCACCTGCCGGCAATGGTTGTAATAGACCTGACCCGTCTCGGTGATCGTGACCTTGCGCGTGGTGCGGTAGAACAGCTTTGTGTCCAGTCGCGCCTCAAGTGCGCCGACTTGGCGGCTGACCTGAGCCGTTGAAATCCCCAAGCTGTTGGCGGCAGCGGTAAAGCCCTGGGCTTCGGCCACGGCGACGAATTCGGAAACGCCCTCCCAACTCAGCATGATGCTCCTTTCAATCTTAATGGCGGAAGAACTATTGCCAATGGGTAACGGTGTTTTTCGGTTAACCCGGATTATCGCCGGTGGGAAACAGTGTAAATGACAGTCCATACAACGTCATCCGCCAAAATTAGTCCTAACCGCGAAGTGAGACCCATGACCGATATCATTAAATGCAAAGCGGCCGTTGCCTGGGCCGTTAACGAACCTCTCTCGATCGAGGAAATCGACGTGATGCCGCCTAAGGCTGGCGAAGTGCGCATCAAGATCATTGCTTCAGGCGTTTGCCATACCGATGCATTCACGCTGTCCGGGGACGACCCCGAGGGCCTGTTCCCGGTCATTCTCGGCCATGAGGGGGGTGGGATTGTCGAATCCATCGGCGAGGGCGTCACCAGCGTGGCTGTGGGTGACCATGTGATCCCGCTCTACACGCCTGAATGCGGCGAATGCAAATTCTGTAAATCTGGCAAAACTAACCTGTGCCAGAAGATCCGGGAAACCCAAGGGCGCGGTCTGATGCCTGATGGCACCAGCCGGTTCTATAAGGATGGTCAGCCGATCTTGCACTATATGGGCTGCTCAACCTTCTCGGAATACACGGTGCTGCCGGAAATCTCGCTCGCCAAAGTGAACCCCGAAGCGCCGCTCGAAGAGGTCTGTCTTCTGGGCTGCGGTGTCACCACCGGCATGGGGGCCGTGATGAACACCGCCAAGGTCGAGGAAGGCTCCACCGTTGCGATCTTTGGCATGGGCGGCATTGGTCTGTCTGCCGTGATCGGTGCGACGATGGCAAAGGCCAGCCGGATCATTGTGATCGACATCAACGAAAGCAAATTCGATCTGGCCCGCAAGCTGGGTGCGACCGACTTCATCAACCCCAAGGACCACGACAAACCGATCCAAGAGGTCATTGTCGAGATGACGGATGGCGGTGTGGATTACTCGTTCGAGTGTATCGGCAACGTCAATGTCATGCGCTCCGCGTTGGAGTGTTGCCACAAGGGGTGGGGCGAATCCGTGGTCATCGGCGTTGCCGGGGCCGGGCAGGAGATTTCGACCCGTCCGTTCCAACTGGTCACAGGCCGGGTCTGGCGCGGGTCGGCCTTTGGCGGGGTCAAGGGTCGGTCGGAACTGCCTGACTATGTCGAACGCTACATGGCAGGTGAGTTCAAGCTGAATGATCTCATCACCCATACCATGGGGTTGGAGGACATCAACGAGGCTTTCGACCTGATGCATGAGGGCAAGAGCATTCGCTCTGTCATCCATTTCGACAGCTAAAGCCACGGGCCGCGCTTTGCCGAGCGCGGCCTATCCTTTCTTCTTACGAGGTGCCGCATGACCCTTCATATCACCAGCGCAAACAAAGGCTTTGGCGGCTGGACTAAACACTATAGCCATCATTCTGACCTGCTGAACTGCGACATGCGGTTTGCGATCTACCTGCCGCCGCAGACGGCGCAGGGGCAAAAGGTGCCGGTGATCTATTACCTCTCTGGCCTGACCTGCACGGACGAGAACTTTGTGCAGAAGGCCGGGGCGCAACGTCTCGCGGCGGAGCTGGGGGTGGCGCTGGTCGCGCCGGACACCAGCCCGCGTGGCGAGGATGTGGCCAATGCCGATAGCTATGATCTGGGGCAGGGGGCCGGGTTCTATGTGAACGCGACGGAAGCCCCGTGGAACCGACACTATCAGATGTATGATTATGTGCTCAACGAACTGCCAAAATTGATCGACGAGACCTTTCCAGTGACCGATCAGCGGTCGATCTTTGGTCATTCCATGGGCGGGCATGGGGCGCTGGTCTTGGCGCTGCGCAACCCTGAGCGCTACAAGTCCGTCTCGGCCTTCAGCCCGATTTGTAACCCGGTGAACTGTCCTTGGGGCCAGAAGGCATTTTCCGCCTATCTGGGTGAGGATCGCAAGACATGGGAGGCCTATGATGCCAGCCTGCTGATGCGACAGGCGCAGAGCGGCCTGCCGATGCTGGTAGATCAGGGGGCGGAGGATGATTTCTTGACCGAGCAGTTGAAGCCCGAAGCACTGGAAGCGGCGGCAAAGGCGAGCGGCTATCCCCTGACCCTAAGGCGGCAGGAAGGCTATGATCACAGCTATTACTTCATCTCGAGCTTTATTGATGACCACCTGCGTTTTCACGCCGAACATCTGGGTGCCTGACGCCGTTTAGCTGCGATGATGAACGCGAAGGCTGGCGCCCCTTGCGAGGGGGCGCCGGTGATGCTCGTCTAGCCGGTCGCCGCGTTCCGTTGGAACGCGTGCAGGACTGCTTGGGCCATGTGCAGATCCTGAATGGATATGCCCGAACTGTCGAAAATGGTGATGTCGCTGTCCTTCTGACGGCCAAGCGCTTCGCCCTTTAGCACAGCACCGATCGCGGTCGGTGCCGCGTTGGGGGCGTGTTGAAACTCTCCGATCCGGGTCGATTGCTCCGGCAGGTCGCAAAACAGTCGGGCCTGATTGAAAAGCGCAGGGGGCAGCTCTTGTTTGCCCGTCGCGTCGGAACCCATTGACGATATATGCGTGCCAGCGTCGACCCATTCCGCTCGGAAAAGCGGGGCAGTGGCGGTTGTTGCGGTGACAATAATATCCGCTGCTGGCACGGCTGTTTCGGCGCTCTCGGCCTCAGCCGGGAGACCTGATTGGCGCAGCTTGGTCACGAACTCCGCTGTACGCGCAGCATCCCTGCCGACGACCAGAACGCGGGTCAGTTTGCGGATGCGGGCTAAGGCGCGGGCTTCATAGGCGGCCTGGTGGCCGGTGCCAAAGAGGGTCAAGACCTGCGCATCCGGCCGTGCCAGCGCATCGGTCGCCACCGCATCTGCAGCGGCGGTTCGGTAGCAGTTGGCCGCGGAGCCTTCGACCAATGCGCCAATCCGCCCGCTTGCCTGATCAATGAGCAGGATGGTCGAAGCATGGCGCGGCAGGCCGAGTGCGTCGTTTGTCGGGAAATAAGCGCCGACCTTGAGCCCTGCCACCTCTGCCGCTGCGGCGGATTTGACGGTAAAGCGGTTTTGCGGGTCGCTGCCATGGCCCAGCACGACAGGAAAGCTCGCCGCAGCGGGGGAGACCGCCGCGATGAAAGCCGCGCGCATGTCGGCAAAAGCGAGGTCGGGCGTGACGATTGCGGCGGATTGGGCTTCGGTGATGTAGATCATGCTCTGCTCCTTACCAGCCGTTAAAACGCGGCCAAACGTCGAGCGGACCGCCGTCTTGCCGCACCAGATGGTAACGGTCATGCTGGGCGGCGGTGGCGCAGGCGTGGTTGGGCAAAATGCGCAGGCGGGTGCCAACAGGCAGGTCCAGCGGTGGCGGGTTTGCCCCCTCGCGTTGCGCGATGATGCCGTGTTCTTGATTGGCGCTGACGACGATATAGTCGGTCAGGACGCGCCCCTCTTCGTCGCAGACGATCCCGTAGCCTTGGTCCACATCTTGGGTCGCCGTGCCCCGGTCGCGGGACAGGGCCATCCAGCCCGCGTCGATCATGGTCCACCCCTTTGCAGGTTGATGGCCGATGACCGTGGTCAGCACGCTCAGGGCGATGTCATCTTGGGTGCAGACGTCGATCCCGGCCATGACCAGATCAAAGAACATATACACACCGGCGCGCAGTTCTGTCACACCGGTCAGGTCGCGCGCGGCATGGGCGGTGGGGGTCGAGCCGATGCTAACCACGGGGCAGGAGAGGCCCGCGCCGCGCAGGTTTTCGGCCGCGGTGACAGCGGCTTTGCGTTCCTGTTCGGCAAAGTCTGCATGGGCGGCAGCGCCCCGGACCGTATAGCTTTCGCCCGCATGGGTCATCACACCGCGCAGACATTCCGCATCATGCAAAATACGCCCAACTTGCAAAAGCGCGGGATCTTCGGCCCGCAGGCCGCCCCGGTGACCATCGCTGTCAATCTCGATCATTGCGGGAACGGAGGCCTCTGCTACGGCCTGTGCCTGCGCTTCGTTGTCGAGGATCACCACAAGATCGCAGCCCTTTTCGCGCAGGGCCTGTATGCGTTTCAGCTTTTGCGGCGCGATCCCCACGGCATAGAGGATATCACTGTGGCCTGCGGCAAAGAATACCTCGGCCTCGGCCAAGGTTGAGACGGTGATGGGCCCCGGTGTTCCGCCGGCCAAGCGGCGGGCGACGTCAATAGATTTAGCGGTTTTTAGATGCGGGCGCAGGGCCACGCCCAAGGCATCCGCGTGGCTGGCGAGCCGCGAAATATTGCGCTCCATACGCGCTTCGTCGAGCAGGAGAGCTGGGGTGTCGGGCAGGGCGGCGGTTGGGTCGGTCATCGGACAGTCCTTTCGCGGTTTACAGGGGCTTATCATCAAAAATCGCAGGACAACATATGCAAACACATGCGCTTGGCTTGCGGGCTGCCCTCGGCCTTTGCCGCGCGCTCAGCTATGCGCCCGGCGCATCTCGGCAAGACCGTTGCGGCCCTGCTCATTTGCCTGTTCGTCCCCATCTATTGGGAAGATTGGACAGATCATGCAGGCAACCGCCCCACACCCCCTTATCTTCACACTTCCCAAGCTGCGCGAGACGCTTTTGTGGCACTACCGCCGCCTGAGTGAGACATCTCGCAGACTGCGCTTTATAGGCAAGATCAAGGAAGACGTGCTGGCGAAAACGGCCAATACCTCTTCGCCGGATGTTACCTTTGGCGTTGAGAGCGACGGCGCATATCGGGGTATTCTGGAGCTCTATATCATTGACGCCGGACGGGCTGAGATCGGTCTGTCTGTAGAGGACGCCTACCAAGGGCGCGGCATTGGTCGTGCGCTGTTCCGCCGGGGGCTGGCCGAGGCGCGGGCCAGACGGTTGGACAGCATTGATGTGCATTTTCTTCAGTCCAACCAAGCGATCCGGAAGCTTTGTCTTGAGGCGGGCGGCGACATTCGCGCGAACGGGTCAGAGTGTATGTCGACCATCCAGCTTTGATACGCGCCTCTGTGCGGCTGGACGCCTTGCAACAGACATGCGAGTTTACCCTGTAGCAGACTAAAGGGCGTTGCGATGGTTGCGGCAGTTGCGAAATTTCTTGCCGGGCTTGTCGTAACTCTCGGCGTTTTGATCCTGATTGCCCGTCTGGCTTTTCCACTGCCCGAGATTGAGAACCGTCAGGATACCCAGGCCCTCCCCTCGACGACGGAAGGGGCGCTGGCGGTGGCGTTGGCATCTCAAGAAGAAGCCCATAGGGGGCAAACGGGTGTCGCACCTTTGCAAAAGGGGGCGGATGCCTTTGCGGCGCGTATCCTTTTGGCCGATGCGGCAGTGTCCTCCATTGATGCGCAATATTACATTTGGCATGTTGATCTGACCGGCACGCTCTTGCTTGGCGCTCTGCGCCGCGCGGCGGATCGGGGCGTGCGAGTGAGGCTTTTGTTGGATGACAACGGGACAGCGGGATTGGACCCGGAGCTTGCCGCGCTTGACGCCCATCCGATGATCGAGGTGCGTCTGTGGAACCCGTTCAACCTGCGCCAGTTTAAGATGCTGTCCTATGGCTTCGACTTTTTCCGCCTCAACCGTCGTATGCACAATAAATCCTTCACCGTGGATGGCCATGCAACGATCCTTGGCGGACGCAATATCGGAGACGAGTATTTCGCCACCGGCCCGACCGCGCTTTATGTCGATCTGGACGTTCTGGCCGTGGGGCGGGTGGTGCCTGATGTGTCAGCAGACTTTGACCGCTACTGGCGTGCGGGGGCGGTGCATCCTGCGGGGCCGATTGTGGGTGCGCCGCGGGAGGGTGATCCGCTTGCCGCGCGTCTGGCAGGGCTGGAGACGGACCCACAGCTTGGTGAGTACCGACAGATCCTGCAAAGCTCGGAAATCGTAAATGCCCTCGCAGCGGGGGAGTTTGGCGTCGAGTGGACCACGGCACAGTTGGTCAGCGACGATCCGGTCAAGGGCGAAGGCGCGGTGGCCTGGGAGGACTTGCTCGCCTCTCGGTTGGCCGATGCGGTCGGAGAGATTGAGACTCGCTTTGACGGTGTGTCGCCCTATTTCGTTCCCGGAAAGGCCGGGGTTGAGGCTTTCGCGCAGCTGGCGGCACGCGGGGTGCAGGTGCGGATGTTGACCAATTCGCTCGACGCGACGGATGTGCTGCCGGTTCACGCGGGCTATGCGAAACGGCGCAAGGATATGCTGCGCAGTGGCGTGCAGCTTTACGAATTGCGCCAGCAGGCCGCCGTGGGTGCGCCGCCCGACCGGCTCGGCCCTTTCGGGTCATCGGGGGCGAGCCTTCACGCCAAGACCTTTGCCGTGGACGGCGCACGGATTTTCGTGGGCTCGTTTAACTTTGACCCGCGATCGACGACCTTGAACACGGAGATGGGTCTTTTGATCGACAGTGACAGCATGGCACAGGGGCTGCATGCCGCCTTTGACGCGGACCTGCGCGGGCTGGCATGGCGGGTGGAACTGGACGACGGGGATCTGATCTGGAGAGACCCGCAAACAGCTGGTGTGACCACAGATGAACCGGGAACGAGCCTGCTGAGACGGCTGGCTTTGAAGATCGTCGGTTGGTTGCCGGTTGAGTGGTTGCTCTAGCCCAACTGTTTGCGCGCCATTGAAGTGGCATCTGGGTCAGCGGGAATACCGCGCTGCGGTCAGCCTCAGCCCCTCCATGGAAATTTCCGGCTCCTTTCCCAAGACCAAATCGGCCACCGCGCGGCCTGAGCCGCAGGCCATGGTCCAACCCAGCGTTCCGTGGCCGGTGTTGAGGAACAGGTTGTCATATTGGGTGGCTCCAAGAACCGGCGTGCCGTCCGGGGTCATGGGGCGCAGGCCCGTCCAGCCTTCGGCTTTGGAAATGTCGCCGCCACGCGGGAAAAGATCGCCGATGACGTGTTTGACCGTATCGACCGCATGGGGCCCAAGCCGGTTGGAATAACCTGCGATTTCGGCCTGACCTGCCACGCGAATACGGTCCCCCAGCCGCGTGATCGCGACCTTATGGGTCTCGTCCATGACCGTCGATTGCGGGGCGTATTCATCGTTCGTCACTGGCAGGGTGACCGAGTACCCTTTGACCGGATACACTGGCAATTTGATCCCGACGGGATTGAGCACGCGCACCGCATAGCTGCCCATGGCGCAGACATAGGCATCGCCGGTAAGGCGTTCACCAATCTCGGTATCGATGCCAGCAATGCGGCCATTTTCAACGGCGACAGAGCTGATAACTTGGCCATAGTGAAAGGCTACGCCCATTTCGACGCATTTTTTGGTCAGACCTACGGTGAACATCCGGCAGTCGCCGGTTCGGTCGGCCGTTAGCCGCAAACCGCCAACAAATTTATGCCGGACCTCGGCCAAAGCGGGTTCGGCGCCGATACAGCTATTGCGGTCCAAGACATCGTAGGGCGACCCATATTCGGCCAGAATATCCTGATCCGCTTGTGACGCCGCCATCTGTTTGGCGGTTCGGAACAGCTGCAAAGTGCCTTGTTCGCGCCCATCATAGGCAATGCCGGTCTCGGCGATCAATTCAGGCATGACATCGCGCGAATAGCTTGAAACGCGGACCATGCGGCCCTTGTTGATGCGGTAGCTTTCTTCGTTGCAGTTGCTGACCATACGCGCGCACCAAGCCCACATTGTCGGGCTGATCAGCGGCCAGATGAACAGGGGCCGCCGCTTCATGAACATCCATTTGACCGCTTTCATCGGGATGCCCGGTGCCGCCCAGGGGGAGGTCATGCCATAGCTGAGCTGGCCCGCATTTGCATAGCTGGTTTCCTGTCCCGGCCCGGACTGCCGGTCGATCACCACGACCTCCGCCCCTTGTTTTGCCAGATAATATGCGGTGGTAACGCCGATGACGCCCGCACCCATGACAACGACTTTCATTCCAACCGCCTTTTTTACGATCGCGGCGCAGGGCCGCGGATGTGTAGAGTTAAATTAAGTATCAGCCCTGACAGTCGTCAGAGCGCTATTCGACCTTGAGGATCGTCAACATGCGCCGCTGGTTCTCCCGGCGCGTGTCCCAGTAAAAGCTTGCCCCTTCGCGCAGGCCCAAAAGCGCCACGCCGATAGGGGTGATGACCGAGACCTGAGACCGGGTGATATCCGCATCTTCAGGATAGACGAGCGTGACCGATTTTTCCTGTCCTGTGGTCTCATCGCGGTAGGTCACCTTGCTGCCGATGCCGACGACATCGCCGGGCATTTGCTGATCCTCGACGATCTGCGCCCGGCCGATCTCTTCGAACAAGCGGTCGGCCAGCGTCGGGTGACGGCGGATCGTCCCCTCGGCCAGCGCTTCGAGGTGACCCAGATCGGCGGCGTTCAAAACAAGATGCGGATTGCGGCTTGTGACAGGGTTTGCACTCTGAATGGCTTTAGTCATTTTAAGCACTCCTGCGCGTAAATTCCGTTCTTCTGTGCTGTGCAGAAAGGCTGGACAACTGAGATCACAGATAGGGTGACGATGCTGCCATCTTGGTTCAGCAATGGCGCACGCTCTCCGACGCGCATACCGATAAGCGTGGCCCCCAGCAGGGACGCCACTGCGATCACACCTCTCGGCGTGCCGGGTCTTGCCGTATGCACAAGAAGCCCTGTGCAGGGCGCGGCACCGTCGATGTCATAGGTCACTTCGGTGCCGCCCAAGACCAGATCGAGATAGGGCAGGTCAGCGACAGGGCGCACGTTCAGCAGTTTATTGGCAAGCACATAGGCCAAGAGGGTCGACCCCGGCCGGGTGGCATTATCGCAATCCTCAAGATGTTCTTGGAGTTTGTGATAGTCTGACTGCGGAAGGACCGTTGGCGTGTTGCCAAGCGCACGAAAGACGTTGCGGCTGGTGGACGGGGACTGATCGGTTGCAATGACATTGGCCATGTTCTCTCCTCGGGCGCAGGGCGCCCCTTTCACGTTTTTCAGAATGTGAAGAGGCCCCGGGGAGTACGTCAGGCGCAGTCGCGCCTAGACCGCCCGGGGATACAGGCGGTTCAGAAGTAGAAATCGGTAATGATCTACGTGTTCCAACATGCAAGACAACCTAAGCACTGGCATGGGCTTCGTCAATCTGGCTGAGAGGACTTCTTGGGCCGGGCTCCTTTGTTGAGCGAGATTGCGCAGAGGGATCGGTCGTTTTAACGCGGTTCAGGCAGGCGCAGTTTTTCTCCATCGCGACATTGGTTTTACAGCTTTGAAAATTGGGGCGGGCCAACCAACTGGCCCGCCCCAAATGAAGCCTTACCCCGCCATGGCGCGGAGCATCCACGCGGCCTTCTCGTGGAAATCCGCCCGCGTGGTGGCGAGATCGGCAGTCACCGGGTCTTCGGCGGCTTCGGCCGTTCCGACCAGAGCCCGCATCTGTGCCGCAAGGCGCTCATGGTCCGACAACAGATCACGCAGCATCTCTTCGGCAGATTGGGACACATCGGCCTCGCGCCCCCCGGAAACTTGGGCGGGGTTAATCATCGCCGGTTTGCCCAAGGCGCGGATGCGCTCGGCGATCACATCAGTGGCGGCGAACATGTCGGTGTAATGCGTCTCGGTCAGTTCATGAACTGTCAGGAAATGCGGGCCGGTCACGTTCCAGTGGTACATATGCGATTTCATCACCAAACGGTAGGTGGCCGACAGCGCTTCGGACAGCGCGTCCGCTACAGAGGCGACGTTAGAAATATTGGCGGTGCTGGTTTCGGGATTGGTTACGGACACAGATAGCTTCTGATGTAATTCGGTGAAGGGCGAACCTCCTGCGCCCCGGTGGCTGACATAGGGGCGCGGGCGGCTCGATGGGGTGAGCTTGCGGGACTAAGTTAGGCCAGTGAGGCGTGCTGACCAGCCTGCGCGGGCGATTTGGGGGATTGGTGCTGGGCGGGAGCACGCGCCGGTTCCAGCCCCAGATCAGCATCGCTCAGCCCATCGACTACATTGCGAATGTCGCCTCGGTAGATGCCTATATCGCGCAGAGTGGCGTCATCCATTGCCTCAAGTTCCGCGATGGCCTGGCGCCGCTGCCTGCGGCGGCCGAGCGAGGTCGCAAGATCGCGGAAGACTGAGAATGGTGCCGCATTCGCTTCTTGTCGTGCGAAATCGTTGAGCATTTTTCGAGTGATATAGATGGCCATTTGATCCTCCATAACAGCAGGTGCTGTCGGCTGAACGCGCAGTGATCAGACAGGTGGAGCTACTCCAACCCCGCTGCAAAGCGTCGTTCTGTTTGACTGTTGAAAATGAAATCAAACCCCCGAGCTGTGGGCAGACCAAATGGCCCGCCCGCTCGGGGCTACCGGCGGTTCAACAGACGTTCTGCGCTTGGCAGAACCCTCATATGAAAGCGGATCATCATGCTCTATATATGGGAATGGACCCCGCGGCATTCAAGTACAGGGCGGGGTGCGCAGGCCTATAAAACCGCCGGGTTTTCTAGCTGGTCGAGGGCCGTTTTGATAGGGCCGAGCAACTCTGTCCGGTCCGTGCCTTTCATGCCCTCATCTGAGGCGCGCATATCGGCCTTTTTGTCATCGCGCCACGCTTTGAGCAGTTCGTTCTTGCGATCCGCGGTCGCGCGTATCGTCGTTCAAGATTTCTTCAGAGACGTCATATTTCCCGACGTACGGCATTGCAGCTCTCCTTCGGTCGATCTCACCAGACGCGAGCACGAAAAACGGTTTGGCAAAAACTTTGCCGCGGGGTGCGGTACAGCTTGACCTGAGTCGTTTTACGCATGTGGCTTGCTTTCGCTGACAGGGCGCAGCACAACAGGCCAATGGCATGTGGTTTAGAAGGTCTGACCCGATGACCAAAGTTCCCACCACGCGAATTGACAGGCTGCTGGGGTCCTTGGGCTATGGCTCACGGGGACAGATTGCACAGATTGCGCGGGCGCGGCGAATTGTGCTGGACGGTGCGCGGGTCGCGGATGTGGCCAAGCGCATTCCCATGTCGCCTGATCTTACCGAACGGATGACCGTCCACGGCGCGCCGCTGGACCCCTTGCCGGGGATGGTGGTGATGATGAACAAACCGCCCGGATACATCTGTTCGCGCAAAGATAGCGGGCCGTTGGTCTATGATCTTTTGCCCGACCGCTGGCGGCATCGCAAACCCATGCTCTCGCCTGTTGGTCGGTTGGACAAGGAGACCTCTGGCCTGCTGTTGCTTACCGATGATGGCGATTTGTTGCACCGGATCACAAGCCCCAACCACGCTGTCGAAAAGACCTACCGAGCCAGTCTGGCGCGGCCCCTTGAAGGCCATGAGGCGGAGGTGTTTGCCTCGGGCGATTTGATCCTGACCGGGGAGAAAAAGCCACTGCACCCTGCCAAGCTCAGCGTATTGTCCCCCACAGAGGCGCGTTTAAACATTACCGAGGGCCGGTACCACCAAGTGCGGCGCATGTTCGCCGCGGTGGGCAACCATGTAGAGGCTCTGCACCGCGAGGCGTTGGGCCAGTTGCGACTGCCGGATGATCTGGGGGAGGGGGCCTGGATGCTTTTGACAGAGACCGAAATTGCCTCAGTCTTTGCCAAATAGCTGGCGCGCGCCAGTGATCAGCGGTGCTATAAAATCGTCAAGACCGCGCTATAACGCGCGAAAGACTGACTGGAATAGACGATGAACGATACCTGTATTTTCTGCCGCATAGCGCGATCAGACCTGCCGACCTTCAAACTGTTCGAGGACGATCTGGTGCTGGCCTTTCTGGACCTTCACCCGATCCGGGAAGGGCACGCGTTGATTATATCCAAACAGCACTATCCGTGGTTCGAAGACCTGCCAGAGCCTGTCGCGGCGCGGATCATGTCCACCGGGCAGCGGCTGGCGCGGGCGATGAAGGGCGAGTGGGGCGTGGAGCGTGTCGCCTTTTTCTTTACCGGTATCCATGTCGGCCAAACACATGCCCATGTGGTGCCGATGTTGCACCGTTATGATGTGACCTCAGTGCGGTATCTGGAGGACGGTGTAGAAGAGTTCTCACTACCGCCTAAGCCCGAGGACGCCGCGCTGGCGCAGACGGCGGACCGCATTCGCACGCAATTGGCCCGTGCCGATTGACAGAGCCACCCGCGTCCAGCGTCTGATTAGTCCCGGTCCACGGGCCGAGGCACGCGGAGCTTGCGCAAGCTACATTCCAGCGCATCCCGGTCCCGACCGTCTGTTTCAGCCGCAGCGTTATAGGCGGATGAATGTCGCACTTTTCTTAGGTCTTGCGTTTGACCTATTCGGTTGCTGCATTGCTCTCGGCAAAGTTCTGTGGCCCGAAGTGGCCGCCATAGGCGGCATATAATTCGGAGGTCATATAGGATAACGCTTCGGCTTCCTTGCGCCCCAAAGCCGTGCCACGGGCATAGCCCTCCCCCCCATGCGCATCCCCAAGCCAGCTCAGGATCCCCGTCGCTTCGGACAGCACATCGCCATCTTCAAAGCGCAGAACAGGGACTTGCAACGAAGAGACTCAGGTATGCAGTGATGGTGGGCAGACCGAGGCTGCCAAAGAAGGCCAACGTGCCGGGCAAGGTGAAGACGAAAAGCTTGAGCAAGCTATGCCCGAGAAGGATGGAGCCGTGCGACATGCGTGCGAGGGTAGCGCCGACATTGGCGTTGGTTTCAAAAGTCGTGGTGTATTTCCTGATAAGCGTGCCTGTTCTTCGCGAGCAGTGTCCCAACAGTTGGTGTAACTCCCGCTGGTAGCGCGGGCTGAGCGGAGCCTTCGCATAGCGAAGCGAGGCCCGTGCGGGTCGCTTGGCGGCCATGGTTGTTCTTCGGCTAAGGTTTGGTTTGCGGACCTAAC
>JBDVDE010000016.1:0-15367 GCA_039942135.1 Hyphomonadaceae bacterium | reverse complement strand
GTGATCGGTCGGTAAAACGGAAGCGCCGTCACCGCGCGCGTAAATGTGAAATCTCGAAACGACCCTTTAAATTGACATCATTCTGCGTTGCGGCAATGTTCTGGGACGGTCAGTTCGGATGGACAGCAACGTGACAAAAATCAAAAAGCGCACCTTTGGTGTTGTTGGTTTGGGCAATTTCGGAAGCTCTGTTGCGAAGGAATTGCAACGTTTCGGCAACCATGTCATCGGCATCGATATTTCTGAAGCGCGTGTCGCAAACCTCGCAGATACGCTGTCTCAAGCCATGATTGTGGATGCCCGTGACGATGCGGCATTGCGTGATGCCGGGTTTGCTGACTGTGATACGGCCGTGGTGGCCATGGGGTCGGACTTAGAGGCCAGCATCCTATCGGCGATGAATCTCAAACTTGTGGGCGTTCGGGTCGTCTGGGCCAAGGCAACGACCAGAACCCACCACAGGATCCTGAAGAAGCTCGGCGTGGACAGAATCGTGCATCCCGAGGTCGAGATCGGGCAGCATATCGCGCAGATCCTGCACAATCCGCTTTTGCGGGACTATGTCAGCCTCGGGAACGGTTACCATGTGGTTAACTTTCGCATCCCCGAGAGCTTGGAGGGCAGGCGGCTAACCGAGTTGCCGCATGGGAAAACTTATAATCTGCGCTGTATCGGGGTCATGCGGGGGAGCGAGTTCATCGGGCAGGATGGGGACGAATGTCAGTTGCAGCGCGATGATCTGCTCTTGTTGTTGGGCCAGCGCAAAGACCTGCACAACTTTGCGGCCAGCCTCTGATAATGAACCTGTCGTTTCGGTCCCTTCTACGGCGGAAAAAGACCCTACGAATGCCGCCGCCCGCGCTTTTGTCGCTCTACTATTTGGCCTTTATCGTTCTAGGAGCCATCCTGCTGTGGCTACCTATCTCACATCACGGTGATATAGGTTTGGGCGAGGCGCTTTTCACCTCGACCTCTGCGGTAACGGTCACCGGGCTGGTGCTTGCCGATACCGGGGCGGCCTTTACGGGATTTGGTCAAGCGGTCATCGCGGCTCTGATTCAGCTTGGTGGCCTCGGCCTGATGACGTTTGCAGTGCTGTTACTGGGCGCGCTTGGCATCCCTATCGGCATGCCACAACGGTTGATCCTGCGCGAGGATCTGAACCAAACATCACTGTCGAACCTATCTTATATTGCCCGTATGATCCTAATTATCGCGGTTGCTTGCGAGGCGGTGGGTGCAGCCCTCTTGGCCCTGGTCTTTGTGCCTGAGTTCGGCTGGACCGGGATGTGGGAGGCGATCTTTCACTCGATTTCAGCCTTTAACAATGCCGGGTTTGCCCTGCACCCCGACAGCCTGTCGAAATGGGTGGGAAACCCGATCATAAATCTGGTGATCCCTGCGCTTTTCATCCTTGGCGGGCTCGGGTTTATCGTCGTGGGTGATGTGTACCGCACGCGGAATTGGCGCAAACTGACCCTACATTCTAAGCTGATGCTGGTTGGCACGGCGCTGTTGATCACTTGGGGCAGTGTCATGTTTGGGCTGCTGGAATGGGGCAACCCTGAAACACTCGGCTCCCTAAACGTCGTGGAAAAATTTTGGGCGAGCTGGTTTCAGGGCACCACGCCAAGGACCGCCGGTTTCAACACGATCAACACCAGCGGGATGCACGACAGCACGTCCCTGATGACGATGACGCTGATGCTGGTGGGGGGCGGCAGCACTTCGACGGCGGGCGGGATCAAGGTGACCACGCTCTTTGTCCTGCTGCTTGCCACGATCGCGTTCTTTCGGCGTCAGACGACACTACATGCATTCGGGCGGTCCTTGGGGCTGGATGAAGTGATGAAGGTCTTGGCTCTTACCACGATCTCCATGTTGCTGGTGCTGACGGGGGTATTCGTAATGACGATCAACCACGACGGCCAGTTCACCGATATTGCCTTTGAGGTTACATCCGCTTTCGGAACGGTCGGCCTGTCGCGTGGTATCACGGCGGAGGTAGATGGCATCGGACGCTTCATCATTATGATGATTATGTTCGTCGGGCGGGTCGGGCCATTGGCAATCGGGTTCTTCCTCGCCACGCGCAGCGTTCCCAAGGTGAAATATCCGGCGGGGCAGATTTATTTGGGGTGAGGAAAGAAATTTGTCGACCCTCCCCTGCGGCTTTTGGAACTTCCGTGACGAGGCAGAGCTCGGTTTTGGCCCGTCTTGACTGATGCTCCGATGTGCTAGCGTGAGTGTAGTTCCTACGTGTCGGCTATGTCGAATGTAGGCCGTTTGGCGGTTTAACAGCTAACCGCGCGAACAGACTTGGGGCCGAGAAAGTTTGCCAATTAGTTGAGGAGCTTATCCTCTACGGATATGGTCTCTTACCGCCAGCTATCACAGGTCAAAGCCCCTCAGACGATCCCACCGCCTGCCCCGGAGACCTTGGGCCGGTCTGCAGAGACCTTTGCGCGATACCCGGACGCGCGGTATGTCATGACCGGATCGATGGCCGCGCTGGTTTCAAATCGTGCCATTTGCAGAATAGGCTCAATATCCGTACGGAAAGCCGCGCGTAGGGTGGCAGAGGCCATGAGCGCGTCGTTTTGGTCCTGATAATCCGCAAGTGCGGCGCGATCCACGAGGCTCGCCTGCACAAAAGCGCGCTGGATTTCGACCGCCGAAATCATCAGGCTCTCGATCGGATCAGTCACGTTGTGGCTCTGGTCGATCATATGGGACAGCTCAAGGCCCGGCGTACCTTCGGCGTCGACCAGTTCATTCCAGACGAGGAATAACCGGTAGGGTTCAATGGTCCCGCTGTCGAGATCATCGTCGCCGTATTTCGAATCGTTGAAATGAAAGCCCCCGAGCTTGCCTGCGTGGATTAGCCGTGAGACGATCATCTCGATATTCACATTCGGTGCGTGGTGGCCGAGATCTACGAGGCACTTCGCCTTTTCCCCCAGTTCCTGCGCGGTCAAAAGCGAAGTGCCCCAATCCTGAACCACCGTCGAATAGAACGCCGGTTCATATATTTTGTGTTCAGAGAAAATCGACCAATCTTCCGGCAAGCCTTTGTGGATATCTTTCATGGAGGTCAGGTAGCGCTCGAACTGGCGGCCCATATGGGTTTGGCCGGGAAAGTTCGCACCATCTCCGATCCATACCGTGAGAGCCCTTGAGCCGATGCTTTGACCGATTTCGATACATTCGAGGTTGTGTTCGACTGCCTGCGCACGGGTTGCGGCGTCAACATGGCTTAGCGAACCGAATTTATACGACTGGGCCTGATTTGGCTGGTCTTGGAACGTGTTCGAGTTCATCGCGTCAAAGCTTAGCCCATGCTCCTCGGCTTTGCCCAAAAGATCAGAAGGCGCGGCCTTGTCCCACGGAATATGGAGCGACACGGAGGCTGCGGCCCCCGTCAACTTATGGATCACACCACAATCGTCGAGCTTGTCGAAAATGTCGCGTGGCTCGCCCTCACCAGGGAACCGAGCAAAGCGCGTGCCACCGGTCCCCGTACCCCAACTCGGCACAGCTACCGAAAAGCCTTTTGCGCGGTCTTTGACGGCGTCAATATCGATTCCGTCGCGGGACAATTTCTCGCCCAAAGCGTCGTAGTCATTTTTCAGGTCTGTGTAGCGCGTCGCGTTCTGGGCCTCGATGATGGTGGTATTGATCATGATTTTCTCCGATGAAAACCGCGCGCCCGGCCCTCTTGCTAAAGCGGTCGCGCAGATTGGACTGTACGGTGATGTCTTTGCCCTTGCTCAGCGGGTAAAGGCCTGCACGTTGCCAGCGTCGACGTTTACGATGTTGCCGGTCGATTTTGCCGATTGTTCCGAAGCGAAGAAATAAGCCGCTTCCGCGATGTCTTCGGGTAGAACTGAACGTTTGAGCATGGAGCGCTGACGATACATTTCCTCCAGCCCCTCTTTGTCGGTGCCGTAAGTGTCCGCACGCTGTTCCAGCCAATCGCCTTCCCAGATCTTGGACCCACGCAGCACCGCGTCGGGATTTACCACGTTTACACGAATGCCCGCTTCGGCCCCTTCAAGCGCAAGACAACGCGCGAGGTGGATTTCCGAGGCCTTCGCCGTGCAATAGGCTGAGGCATTCGGACTGGCAGCGAGGCCGTTCTTTGACGCTACGAATACGATGGAGCCGCCGATGCCCTGCGTGCGCATCACCTTAAATGCCTCCCGAGAAACGAGGAAATAGCCCGTGGACAGGATGTCCATGTTCTTGTTCCACATTTCAAGCGTCGTGTCCTCAACCGCTGCCGAGGAAGCTATGCCCGCATTCGACACGAGAATGTCGATCCCGCCGAACTCTACCGCGCTATAGGCAAAGGAATCGGCCACTGCGCCCTCATCGGTCACATTCATCACGATTGAGCGCACAATATCCCCGCCGTATTGCTTGGCGAAGCCGGAGCGGACCTCGTCTAGGGCGGCCTCGTTGATATCCGCCAAAAGGACACAGGCGCCCTCCCGCAGGTAACGCGCCGCCGTGGCAGCGCCGATCCCGCCAGCGCCGCCGGTGACAAGCGCTACACGGCCTGCGAGAGATTTCGGTTTTGGCATACGCTGAAGCTTGGCTTCCTCAAGCAGCCAATATTCGATGTCAAAGGCTTCCTGTTCCGGCAAGCCGCAATATTCAGACACGGCGGAAGACCCGCGCATTACATTGATCGCATTAACGTAGAACTCGCCCGAGATACGCGCAGTAGCCCGATCCTTGGCAAAGGTGATCATGCCGACACCCGGCACCAGATAAACAACCGCATTCGGATCACGAAGCGCAGGTGAATCGTCATGTTTGCAGCGCTCGTAGTAAGCCGCGTAATCTTCGCGGTAAGCGGCGATCTGGGCGCCGAGACCGGCAAGAACCTCGTCAAGGTTGCTTTTCGCAGGATCAAAGTCCACTACGAGAGGTCGAATTTTGGTCCGCAGGAAATGGTCGGGGCAGGAGGTGCCGAGAGCTGCGAGATCGCGCATGTCCTTGGCGTTGACGAATTCGAGTACGGCTTCGGAATCGTCAAAATTGCCGACCATATGTTGCGTGCCGGAGACAAAGCCTCGGATCGCAGGCATCAGCTTTGCAGCTACGTCGCGGCGAGCCTCGCGGTCGAGACTTTCATGCACCGGACCGCCGAAAGCCTGCACATCCGCTGTCTTCTCTTCGAAATAGGCAATGGCCTTGTTGATAATCTCAAGCGTCAGTTCGTAACAGGCTTTCGCATCATCATCCCATGTAAAGAGACCGTGGGATTCAAGCACGACACCTTTGGCATCCGGGTTCTCACGGCAGAAATTTTCAAGCCACAGACCCAACTCGTAGCCCGGCTTTTTCCAAGGCAGCCAACCGATGTCGTTGCCAAAGATCTCTTGAGTTAAGGCTTTGGAATCTCTCGCCGCCGCGATGGCGATGATCGCATCCGGGTGCATGTGGTCGACGTGTTTTTTCGGCACATAGGCGTGCAGAGGCGTGTCGATCGAGGCCGCGCGTGGGTTCAAGTTGAAGGTGCAATGCGGCAGGTAACCGACCATTTCATCCTCAAATTCGACGCCGCGATATTTACCTTTGAGCGCACGGAGCTTGTCCATGTAGAGAGTCGCAAACCCGTCCATCTTGATCGAGCCGACATCACCGCCAGAGCCCTTGACCCAGAGCACTTCGGCCTTTTCACCCGTCAGGGGATCGTCCTCCATGACCTTGGCCGAGGTGTTGCCGCCGCCGTAGTTGGTAACGCGCTTGTCGGATCCCAATAGGTTCGAGCGATACAAAAGTTTTTCAGGTTCGGTCATAGCTTGCGCTTTGGCATCATCCCAAAGCGAAGTGAGCCGTGTGGACGCGGATGTCATGGTGATCTCCTCCCGATCATCAGGTAGTGGATGGTCTCTTATTGACCCAAACCTGCGCGGCGACTGTCTTACTGTCAATCATAAATAGTCATTATCAATCAAATATGTTTTCATAATAGCTGTAAATGAAATTTTATGATTGACATTGATTGATTTGAGCGCCACGGTTCAAGCCTAGGGAGGAACTTTACAGATGCACGAGAGAGAGCGCCACGGAGTCATTCTGTCTGCCGTTCAAGAGCGTCCGGTCGCGTCCGTTGTCGAGCTTTGCGGACTGACTGGCGCGTCTGAGGCCACGATTCGTCGCGATATCGCTGCATTGCACGTCGCCAAGAAGCTGCGCCGTGTGCGCGGCGGGGCAGAGGCCATCGGGCCCAATCCTTTTCCCGGCCTTGCGGGGCGCCCTTTTGCCGTGAACGAAACGCGCAACATCAAGCAGAAACAAGCAATCGCGCGCGCCGCGGTCGATCTGGTCGAAGAAGGGGAGCCGATCATCATCAACGGCGGCACGACGACGTTTCAGATGGTGCATCCGCTCGCAACGCGGCGCTGTCAGGTGTTCACCAACTCTTTCCCAATTGCCGAGCATCTCTTGAAAACGTCAAAGAACTCGGTGCTGATTTCCGGGGGCGTGATTTACCGCGAACAAAATATCGTGCTGTCGCCGTTCGACAATGACGTGACCCGAAACTTCTACGCACGACGCATGTTTATGGGCGCGCAAGGCGTCGCACCACTGGGAGTCATGGAGGCCGATCCCTTGCTGATTCAGGCCGAACAAAAGCTCATCGGCCAAGCGGACGAACTCGTCCTTTTGGTCGATTCAACGAAATTCAAACACCGATCGAGCCTCGTGCTCTGCTCGCTCGACCGGATCGACGTAATGATCACTGATGAGGGGATCGGGGATCGGGAGGCCGCCATGATTGAAGCGGCTGACATCAAACTCATCGTCGCGCCGTCCAGCGCGGCGCGGGAGGATGTGGCGTCCTGATTAGGAGATGGGGCGCCAAGATTAACCAAGAGACTTAGGGAGGACTCTATAATGAAAAAACTGACAAAACTTCTGACGACCGCTGCGATCGCCACGGGCCTGTTCGCGGGGGGCGCGTCCGCCGAAGACACGCGGATCGCGCTTGTCGTGAAAGCCCTCGGCATCGGCTTTTTCGAGGCGGCAGCAAAAGGTGCCGAAGAGGCCGCTTCGGAACTTGGGGATGTGGAGATCATCTACACCGGCCCAACGGACACCACCGCCGAAGGCCAGATCGAAGTTATCAACTCGCTGATCGCACAAAATGTCGATGCTATCGCAGTGTCCGCCAACGATACCGATGCGCTAGTGCCGACCCTGAAAAAAGCGATGCAGCGCGGGATCACTGTCATTTCTTGGGATTCCGGCGTGGCCGAAGAAGGCCGCCAGATGCACCTCAACCCCTCATCCAACTCGCTCATCGGCAATATGATCATTAAGTTGGCTGCCGATGAACTGCCCGATGGCGGTGAAGTTGCTGTGCTCTCCGCCACCACGACCTCAACGAACCAGAACATTTGGATCGACGAGATGAACAAGGTGATGGGCGACTATCCAGGCGTCGAGGTGGTCGCGACCGTCTACGGTGACGACCTCGCTGACAAATCCTACCGTGAGGCCACCGGTCTCATGCAGTCTTATCCTAATCTCGATGCGATCATTGCGCCGACTTCTGTCGGTATTGTAGCTGCTGCCCAAGCTGTGGTCGATGCCGGTAGAGTGGGCGAGGTCAACGTGACGGGTCTTGGTCTTCCGTCCGAGATGGCCGGCGCGATTGAAAGCGGTGCATCCAAATCCTTTGCGATCTGGAATCCGATTGATCTTGGGTATTCGGCAGCGATGATCGCCTATCACCTGTCGAAAGGAGACGCGGTGGCCGAGCCGGGCGCCAATATCCCGATGGGCCGCATGGGCGAAGTGACGCTTGACGAGACGAACTCCGGAGCGATGGCCGATCCGTTCGTCTATGACGAGTCCAACATCGCAGACTTCAAAGACATCTTCTAACTCTTCGAAGACGTTCTTTGCGGGCGGCGCTTTACAAACCATAGCGTCGCCTATTTCAGCCTTCCAACAGACAAAAGCCAGTGGGGTAGCCATGGGCAATGCACAGACACATGCCACGCCGGTTCTCGCGCTTGATGGCATCTCAAAGATATTTCCAGGCGTCAAAGCGCTCGATGACATCACGCTTGAGCTTTATGCGGGGCAGGTAACGGCGTTGATCGGTGAAAACGGGGCGGGCAAATCGACCGTGGTGAAAACGCTCACTGGTATTTATCAGCCAGATGGCGGGCGCGTTCTCTTGGATGGAAGCGAGATCCATTTTGCCACCGCGCAGGATGCCTCCGCCGCTGGCGTGACTGCGATTCACCAGGAAACCGTGCTCTTCGACGAAATGTCTGTCGCGGAGAACATTTTTCTTGGTCACGCGCCGAGAGGTCGCCTTGGTCTCATTGACCGTCCGGCCATGCAAGCAAAGGCGCAAGATATTCTTGACGGCATCGGCGCGCATATCGACGCAGGCGTTCGTCTCAAAGACCTTGGTATCGCGTCACGCCACCTCGTTGCGATCGCCCGGGCCCTCTCTGTCGAAGCCCGCGTTGTGATAATGGATGAACCAACTGCCGCACTCGGCCGAAAAGAGATTGAAGAACTCTATGAGCTTGTTGGAAAGCTTAAAGCGCAGGGCAAAGCCATCCTGTTCATCTCTCACAAGTTCGACGAAATTTTCCGCATCGCCGATCGCTACACCGTGTTCCGCGACGGTCAGTTTATAGGCGCGGGCGATATGGCGAATATCACGGAAGCAGACCTTGTGAAGATGATGGTCGGGCGCTCTGTCGATCAGATTTTCCCCAAACGTGCCGCTGAGATTGGTGAAGATGTCCTCACCGTCGCGGGCTACAGCCACCCGACCGAGTTCGAAGACATCCATTTCAATCTGCGGCGTGGCGAAATTCTCGGATTTTACGGCCTTGTAGGTGCGGGCCGATCGGAATTTATGCAGAGCCTGATTGGCGTGACACGGCCCTCGAAAGGCGCAATCCGCTTGAACGACAAAGTTCGGGTGATCCGCTCTCCTGCCGATGCGATCGATGCGGGGATCGTCTATGTCCCCGAAGATCGCGGCAAACAGGGGGCGATCCTCGACATGCCGATTTTCCAGAATATCACCTTGCCGTCCCTACCTCGCCTGTCGAAAAACGGGTTCACCCAGATGGCCGAAGAATTCGCGCTGGCGCGTCAATATACCGAACGGCTCGATCTACGCGCGGCCTCGCTGGACACCACGGTAGGAAGCCTTTCTGGCGGGAACCAGCAAAAGGTGGTCATCGCTAAATGGCTGGCCACGCAGCCGACTGTCATCATCCTCGACGAGCCAACCAAAGGCATCGACATCGGGTCCAAGGCCGCCGTGCATGATTTCATGTCTGAACTCGCGTCCGAAGGGCTTTCCGTCATTATGGTCAGTTCAGAAATTCCCGAAATCCTTGGCATGTCAGACCGTGTGATCGTCATGCGTGAAGGTCGGGTCGTGGCCGAGCTGGAAGGCGAAGATCTTACTCCCGAAACCCTCGTCCGCCACGCGGCGGGCATCTCACCTAAAGGAGAGGCGGCATGACTTTGTTGAAATCCCGTGAGGCGATCCTTGTTGGTGCGATACTGCTTCTGCTGGTCCTTGTCGCAAGCCGTTTCCCCGGGTTCGTCACCCCTTCTAACCTTGTGGCCGTGTTTACGGACACCGCTCCTCTGATCATTCTCGCGCTCGGGCAGATGATTGTGATCCTGACTCGCGCCATTGACCTGTCGGTGGCGGCAAACCTCGCGCTAACCGGTATGGTCTGCGCGTTGATCAACATGGCATTCCCCGGTGTGCCGGTAGTGGTTTTGGTCGCGCTTGCGTTAGGGCTTGGCGCAGTCATGGGCGCTGTAAATGGTGTTCTGGTCTGGAAGCTGTCGATCCCGCCGATTGTCGTGACGCTGGGCACTATGACAATTTTCCGCGGCATCATTTTTCTTTTGACCAACGGAAGCTGGGTGAATTCTCACCAGATGAGCGCCGCGTTCAAAGCTTTGCCGCGCGAGAGCATTATCGGTGTGCCGGTCCTGGGATGGATCGCCGTGATCGTGACTTTGATCCTTGGCGTCGTGATGAGCAGGACCACATTGGGCCGCGCCTTTTTCGCGGTGGGGGGCAACCCGCATGCAGCGGTTTATACCGGCATCAATGTTGGCCGGACACAGTTCCTCGCCTTCGTGATCTCGGGCATGCTCGCCGGTCTCGCCGGGTATCTCTGGGTGGCGCGCTACGCGGTTGCCTATGTGGATATCGCTGGCGGTTTCGAGCTGGATGTCGTTGCCGCCTGTGTGATTGGCGGCGTGTCCATCGCGGGTGGCGTGGCCACAGTCGGGGGCGCGCTTCTGGGCGCGCTGTTTCTTGGGGTCATTAAGAATGCGCTGCCCGTAGTTGACGTCTCGCCCTTCTGGCAACTCGCCATTTCCGGGGCCGCGATCATCATTGCTGTGACCTTCAATTCGCGCGCCGGTCGCTCGAAAGGCCGCGTCATCCTTAAATCAGCGGAACATGCACAATGAGCTTTGCAAAGACACAACCGCAACCGACCCGTCATATCCCCGACCGGCTCACCACATCGCTGGCGCGCACCCTAAGAAGTTGGGAAAGCCTTTTACTGTTAGTGGCGATCGGAATTTTCATCCTCAATAGCTTTGCCTCGCCCTACTTCCTGAACGCGTGGAACCTATCAGATGCGACGTTCAACTTTACCGAAAAGGCGATGATCGCTTTTGCGATGGCGCTTTTGATCATCGCAGGCGAGATTGATCTGTCGGTGGCGTCCATCATAGCGCTTTCGTCTACGGCGATGGGGGTGGTGATGCAGGCGGGACTTGGCACGCCCGCGATTGTTGCAACGGGTCTCGTGACCGGCCTGCTTTGCGGCGCATTTAACGGGGTTCTGGTCACGCGCTTGGGGCTTCCGTCCATTGTCGTGACCATCGGGACCATGAGCTTGTTTCGCGGTATCAGCTATATCGTGTTGGGCGATGGCGCGTTCCGTGGCTACCCGGCGGACTTTGCGTTTTTCGGGCAAGGCTATGTCTTCTGGGTGATTACGGTGGAAATGGTGATCTTCGCGATCCTTGCCGTGATCTACGGCATGGTACTGCATAAAACCAACTTTGGCCGCGCGGTCTATGTCATCGGCAACAATGCTACCGCCGCGACCTTTTCCGGCATTCGCGTTGAGCGAGTGAAATTGATTCTGTTTCTGCTTACAGGATTGATGTCGGGTTTGGCGTCCGTATGTCTGACCTCACGTTTGGGGTCGACACGGCCGTCCATCGCGTCAGGCATGGAACTGGAGGTCGTTACCATGGTGGTTCTCGGCGGGGTCAGTATTCTCGGGGGGGCAGGAACGATCCCCGGTGTCGTAATTGCGGCCTTTGTCATGGGGCTGGTGACCTTCGGACTTGGCCTGTTGAATGTGCCCGGAATTGTGATGTCCATCGTGGTCGGCGCGCTCTTGATCGGAGTGATCGCCTTGCCCCGAATCTACCAGAACCTGCGGAGGAAATGATGGAGAAATACGCCTTCCGGATGGTTTTGAACGAAGGATGTCTGGATGAGTATCGCAAACGCCATGACGAGATCTGGCCTGAGTTAATCGAGTTGCTCCAAGACGCGGGTGTGGAAGATTATTCGATCCATTACGATCCCGAAACGCGGCATCTTTTCGGGGTGCTTTGGCGGCGCGACGATCATGGCATGGGGGCGCTGCCGGACAATCCGGTGATGAAACGCTGGTGGGCGCATATGGCGGACATCATGGAGACCCACGCCAACAACCGCCCGAAAGACCAGCCGCTTGAAACCGTGTTCCATTTGCCATGACCATACCGCGTCATATCGCCGTTCTCGATGTCGGAAAGACCAACGCCAAGCTCGCGCTTGTCGATGGTGGAAGCCTCTCGGAAATCGCGGTCTTCACCCGCCCGAACACCGTTTTGAAGGGACCTCCTTGGCCGCATTTTGATCTTGAGGGACATTGGGAGTTCTTCCTGGACCATATCGCGACGCTGCACAAAAGTCACGGGATTGACGCCATTTCCGTGACCACCCATGGTGCCGCAGCAGTCTTGCTTGATGCGGCGGGCGATCTCGCCGCGCCGATGCTCGACTATGAGCACGATGGGCCGGACACATTGGCCGCGGACTATGACGCACTTCGCCCGCCGTTCTTCGAAACCGGTTCACCGCGTCTTGGCATGGGGCTTAACCTCGGCGCGCAGCTTTACTGGCAATTCCAGACCGATCCGACGCTCAAGGACCGCGTCGCCCATGTGCTTACCTATCCGCAATATTGGGGTTTTCGTCTGACTGGGCAAATGGCAACAGATGTCACATCTTTGGGTTGTCACACTGATCTGTGGAACCCGTGGGAGGGTCAGTTCTCCTCTCTCGTTGCGCGGCTTGGCCTCGCGGACAGCCTTCCTCTAGCGCATTCCTCGGGCGATGTGCTGGGCACCGTAGCCCCGGACATCGCAGCGCGCACCGGCCTGTCGCAGGATACGCCAGTGGTTTGCGGCATCCATGATTCAAACGCTTCTCTTCTGCCGCATGTCTTGGGTCGTATTGGGGCGTTTTCTGTTGTGTCTACCGGCACGTGGGTGGTGGTTATGTCCGTCGGGGGGCAGGCAGCCTCGCTCGACCCGGGCCGCGATACACTTGTGAATGTTAATGCTCTTGGACAAGCCGTGCCCTCGGCCCGGTTCATGGGGGGGCGGGAATATGAGATCATCCGCGCTGGCGCTGATACGAGTGTGACCGATGCAGATCGCGCGTTGGTACTCGCTGACGGGATCATGCTTTTGCCTGCGGTCGAGCCGGGATCGGGACCGTTCAGGGGGCGCGCAGCCACTTGGACAAAAGACCCGCAGGGGCAGGGCCAGCGCATGGCCGCGCTCGGGTTCTATCTCGCACTCATGACAAAGACCTGTCTTGATCTCGTCGGCGCGGACGGTCCGGTGATCGTCGAAGGCCCTTTCGCCCGCAACCGGGAATATCTCGACATGCTCGCTTCACTGCACGCAGGCGGGGTCGACATTGCGGTATCCGCAACCGGCACCTCCGTCGGCGCCGCCATGTTGTTCGCCGAGAATTCTTCTCCGCCACACACCCTTCAGGTTGCGCCTCCGCAAAACCCGTTGCTTGCGCACTACGCCGCAGCCTGGCGCGCCAGAGTTGAAAAGGAAGCGACATGCGCCTAACCGATTGTCACAACGTCCGCGATTTCCGCAGCTTGGCCGAGCGCCGCCTCCCTAGCCCGATCTTCAATTACATTGACGGTGGTGCGGATGACGAAGTTACCATGCGCAGGAATACGGAAGCCTTCGAGAGCGTTGATCTCGTGCCTAACGTGCTGCGCGGTGTGACCGATGTCGATCTCTCGACCGAAATCATGGGGCAAAAGCTCGATCTTCCGGTCTACCTGTCGCCGACTGCGCTACAGCGCTTGTTCCATCACGAAGGCGAACATGCCACGGCGGCAGCGGCGGCAAAATTTGGGACGATGTTCGGGGTTTCGTCTCTGGGCACGGTCTCAATGGCCGAACTGGCGGCGAAACACGAGACACCGCAGGTCTACCAATTTTATTTCCATAAGGATCGCGGTCTTAATTCTGCAATGATGCAGAATGCCAAAGAGAGCGGCATCAATGTCATGATGCTCACCGTCGATAGCATTACTGGCGGAAACCGCGAACGTGACCTGCGTACGGGCTTTTCGATCCCATTTCGCCTAACCTTGGGCGGTATGATCCAGTTTGCGATCAAACCAATGTGGGGAATCAACTATCTTACCCATGAGAAGTTCAGTCTGCCGCAGCTCGACGCCCACGTCGATATGAAGGGCGATACGCTTACCATCGGGCGCTATTTTACAGATATGCTCGACCCGTCGATGAACTGGGACGATGTTGAACGCATGGTCAGCGAGTGGGGCGGGCCGTTCTGCCTCAAAGGCGTTATGAGCGTAGAGGATGCAGTGAAGGCCGCCGAGATTGGGTGTCAGGGCATCGTTCTATCAAACCACGGCGGTCGACAGTTGGACGGATCACGGACAGCTTTCGATCAGCTTGACGAGATCGTTCAGGCGGTCGGTGGACCGGCCCCCGTTTCACCGGATACGTAAGCGGTTTCGGTTTTGGCCTTGATGAACTCGCGAGGCGAGCGCCATCTTAGGCCGCTGTGTGGGTGGTTGTCGTTATAGTCCTCGATCCATTCTCCTATCAAATTCAAAACGGTTTCGGCATTGGGTAGTGAATTGACGCGCACGTAATCACGTTTGAGCGTTTTTACGAAGGCTTCGGACATGCCGTTGGATTGCGGGCTGGCGACTGGGGTGAAGCATGACTTCAGGCCGAGCTGGCGAGCGAAGATGCGGGTTTTCTTTGCTGTGTAAGCGCTTCCATTGTCGGATAAGACCTCGACTCCCTCTGGCGCACGATAGCTGCCGAAACGTTTCTCGACCGCCTCCAGAAGCATGTCACGCACGTCCGAGCCGCTAATCCCGGCATTGGCTACGGCCCGCCAGGCAATGATCTCACGATCATGAGCATCGAGCAGAAACGCCGCGCGGATAATGTCGCCATTCCAACAGGTGAACTCCAGCCCGTCTGAGCACCAGCGCAAGTTCGATCGCATCATGATGACCTTGCCATCATGGGCGCGTTCAGGCCGGTCGAAGCCGGATCGCTCCAGCAGCAGGTGATTGGCCTTCATAATGCGATAGACGCGTTTATGATTTGCCGGGGCAAGGCCTTCTGCCTTGAGTTCCCGGTTCAGCACTGCACAGATCCGGCGGTAGCCATAGGTTGGGCGCTCCGCCACCAAACGCTCGATACGTGGCAAGAGCGCCGCGTCCTGAGCTTTATAATAGCTCCGACGCGGCTCCGTGTTTCCCCTCTGCCGTTCATGTAGGTTCGAACGGGATACGCCTAACGTCTGTGCCACCGCCTTCATCGGGAACCGCCCGGTTTGAGCGACTGCGCAAGCAAGGTCGGTTTTTTTGAGCGGGACTTGTCTAGCGCTTCCTTCAAGATCTCCACTTCCAGCGTTTTGCGTCCCAGCTGGCGCTCAAGCTCCCGAACGCGGGCTTCCATCTCTCGAACAGCCTTATTGCTGGTCACGCTGTCATCCCCTGTCACAGCGACACTCCCTCCCTCAAGCATCAATCTACGCCAACGATACAACAGATTGGGCGCCACGCCATTACGACGAGCAACGGCGGAAACGCTATCCCCGTCGTAGAGGGTCTCTTCAACGATCCGCAGCTTTTCAGCCGCAGACCAGCGTCGACGGCGCCCACCATCAGTAATGATTTCCATCTCAGACATAAGCACGTGCTTAAGGCTATCCTTAAGCCTCCTTGGTCAGTCCAAGGTGTCC
>JBDVDE010000015.1:0-95060 GCA_039942135.1 Hyphomonadaceae bacterium | reverse complement strand
CGAAGATGCCTGCATGGTGGTCCCGGTCCCAATACGACACTGGAGAATTGAAACGCCACTCGGTGAATGGCCAGAAATGAATGTGCGCATCATCACTATGTACCGGGAAATCGCCTGCCAAATGAGTAATCGCGGCGATTGCGAATAGCGCGGGTAAGCTTTGCCAGCGCGGGCGGCCATCCTTTGGTGCGGCAATGAATAACGCCGCGATCAAGAGCGCCAGATATAGTGGCAAGGAATTGCCTGCGGTCACCCAGTATTGCCACGAATCGAGCCAATAGGTCTCTCGCCACAGTGTTTGCTGGGGGATTCCGGTGATCATACCATATACGAAAAGCAAATATATCGCGGCGTCGGGGATGAGCGCACCCGTCAAAACGGCGATATTTCGCTTTTTATGACCGGGTCTATTGAGGAGTGCTGCCGCGATCAGGAGGTGGGTTTGTGTCATCATCTCGGGCCGTTTTTAGGGGAGCTTCGATCTCAGGTAAAGTGAGCCATCATCGCCGTGGTCAAACTCCGTGAAATAAAAGCGATTTAAGGCGTTGACGCGAGGGGTTTGCTCGCCTAGTAACGCCGTTCGATAAGCTAGCTGTGCCGATTATGGGCAAACGTAGCTTCCGAAATAGAGAATTTAACCAAGTTACGGCCTGACGCGTTTAGGGGAGGGCCGCTTGATGTATTTTGCAGACGGACGAACCGATGGAAAAACAGAATATCCGAATAAGGCTAAAAGCCTTCGACCACCGCGCGCTAGACCTGTCCGCCAAGGAGATTGTCTCCACGGCGAAACGGACCGGCGCTGACGTACGCGGGCCAATCCCGCTGCCAACGCGGATCGAGAAGTTTACGGTCAACCGTTCTCCTCACGTGAACAAGAAGTCTCGTGAGCAATTCGAGATTCGCACGCACAAGCGTATGCTGGATATTGTTGATCCTACACCGCAGACTGTTGACGCGCTTATGAAGCTCGACCTGTCAGCTGGTGTTGCTGTCGAGATTAAGCTTGAGGGAGCGCGCTAATGACACTCCCCGCTCAACGCTCCGGCGTGCTTGCCAAGAAGCTTGGTATGACGCGCATCTTTAATGAGGATGGCCAGCACGTGCCGGTCACCGTTCTCTCCCTTGAAGGCGCGCAGGTCGTAGGATTGCGCACCGAAGAGGTCCGCACGGTCAAAACCAAAAAGGGCGGTACGCAAGACCGCACTGATGGTTATAGCGCCGTAATTCTTGGAGCTGGTACGAAGAAGGCAAAGCGTACGCCAAAGCCTCAGCGTGGTCAGTTCGCGAAAGCTGGTGTCGCGCCCAAGGCTAAGATCGTCGAGTTCCGTACGCATGGCGACTTGCCAGAAATCGGCTCGGAAGTGGTTGCTGACCATTTCGTTGCGGGCCAGAAGGTTGATGTTGCTGGTACGAGTATCGGTAAAGGTTTTGCTGGCGCTATGAAGCGTTGGAACTTTGGCGGTCTACGCGCCACGCACGGTGTTTCTATCTCTCACCGTTCGCATGGTTCGACTGGTCAGTGCCAGGATCCTGGTAAGGTGTTCAAAGGCAAGAAGATGGCTGGCCACTATGGTGCGGCACGTCGGACTGTCCAAAACCTCGAGATTGTCCGGACTGATGCCGACCGTGGGCTTATCTTGGTCAAGGGTGCGATCCCTGGCTCGGATGGGTCTTGGGTCGAGGTTCGTGATGCTGTGAAGCGCGCGCTTCCTGATGATGCGCCGGCGGCTGGTTCGTTCCGCGCTGCCGAAAAGCCTGCTGCGAAAGCTGACAAGGCGCCTGCGGCGTCTGGAGTAGCGATTGCTGCTGGCTCGGCAGCGGATACAATTGTCCTCGTTGATGGCATTGGTCCAAAGGCCGAGGAGAAGTTGCAAGAGAAGGGTGCCGGCGCTTTGTCTGGCTTCGTTGCGATGGCGGATGCTGATCGTGATGCAATTCTTGAAGAGCTTGGTGTGGCTGAAAAGGCTGCAAGTGAAGACTGGGTTGGTCAGGCGAGAGATATTCTTGCTGGTGGCGAGCCTCAGGCTGAAGTTGATAAAAAGCTGCTGAAGAAGCTGCTTAAAGAACAAGAGGGCGGCGAATAATGGACGTCTCCGTAAAAACACTCGAAGGTAAGGCGGCTGGAAAGGCTGCGCTCGACGATGCCATTTTCGGTCTGGAGGATATCCGCACGGATATTTTGCACCGTACGGTTCGTTGGCAGCTAGCTAAGCGCCAAGCTGGAACTCACAAGACGCAGTCTCGCTCCGAGGTTAGTGTCACGACGAAAAAATTCGTTCGTCAAAAGGGATCTGGTGGCGCGCGTCACGGGTCAAGGAATGCGCCGATTTTTGTCGGTGGTGGTGTAGCGCACGGGCCTCGCGTTCGTAGTCATGCGCACGGCTTGCCTAAGGCGATCCGTAAATTGGCGCTTGCTCATGCTTTGTCTGCGAAGGCGAAAGATGGTGCGATCATTGTTCTTGATGATGCTAAGATGGATGCGCCAAAAACGAAGGATCTTCGTGGCAAGCTTGCTGGTCTTGGTATTGAGAATGCACTGATTATTGGTGGTGTCTCTGTTGATGAGAATTTCGCGAAAGCGGCTCGCAACATTCCAAACGTCGACGTTCTTCCTGTAATTGGCCTGAATGTATATGACGTGATGCGCCGTAAGACGCTCGTGCTAACAAAAGACGCCGTAGAAGGTATTTCGCAGCGCTTTGAGGGGAAACTTCAGGGCGCTTCGCCATTTTCGAAGGATAACTTTGTTGACGATATTCAGCTCGTTGATGGCATTGGCCCTAAGACAGCTAAAGAGCTCCGCGCTGTCGGCGCCGGATCGTTGACTGGCTATGTTGCTTTGTCTGATGCTGACCGTAAAGCTGTGCTTGAGAAAGTCGGTAAGGTTGAGAAGGCTGAGCGTGAAGAGTGGCTTGCGCAGTGCAAAGAAATGATCGCTGGCGAGGCTCCGCGCTCTAAGGTCGATAAAGAATATGCTGCTCGTCAACTCGCTAAGCGTGCCAAGGAGGCGAAATAAGCCATGGCTGATGTAAAGAATCATTATTACGACACTGTGCTTGCTCCGCATATTACGGAGAAATCCACGCTGGTTGCTGAAGATGGAAAGTATATTTTCCGGGTTGCGATCGATGCGGACAAGGCGACCATTAAAGAGGCTGTCGAGGCGCTCTTTAAGGTGAAGGTCACCAAAGTTAATACCATCAGGGTCAAAGGCAAGACGAAGCGCTTCCGCGGAACGCTTGGACGCCGGCCTGATTTCAAGAAGGCGATTGTGACACTTGATGGCAGCCAAGCCATCGATTTCACAACCGGCCTATAGGAGCGACGACAAATGGCATTGAAGACATTTAATCCTACGTCCCCGGGTCGACGCCAGCTTGTGCTGGTGGATCGCTCGGAGCTGCACAAAGGACGCCCGGTCAAAAAACTCACCGAGGGTTTGACCAAATCTGGCGGACGTAACAACCGTGGACGTGTTACTGCGCGTCGTCGCGGTGGCGGTGCTAAAAACCTCTATCGGAAGGTTGATTTCAAGCGGAATAAGTTTGACGTCGAAGCTACGGTCGAGCGTCTTGAGTATGATCCAAACCGGACGGCATTTATTGCGCTGGTAACCTACACTGATGGCGAGCAGGCATATATTATTGCGCCGCAGCGTCTAGGTGTTGGCGACAAAGTGATTTCGTCGAAAACGGCAGACATCAAGCCGGGGAACACGTTGCCGTTGAAGAATATTCCTGTTGGAACGATTATTCACAATATCGAACTGAAGCCTGAAAAGGGTGCCCAGATGATCCGGTCTGCTGGATCTTATGCGCAACTGGTTGGTCGTGACGGCGGATACGCCCAGATCAAACTGTCTTCGGGCGAGCTGCGTATGGTCCTCGATCGTTGCCTAGCGACGGTTGGTGCTGTGTCAAATCCGGACAATATGAACCAGGTCATGTCTAAGGCTGGCCGGAACCGCTGGAAGGGCAAGCGCCCATCTGTTCGCGGTGTGGTTATGAACCCGGTTGATCACCCGCACGGCGGTGGTGAAGGTAAGTCTTCCGGTGGTCGTCACCCAGTGACGCCATGGGGTAAGAAAACGCGCGGGCCGAAAACCCGTAAAAACAAGGCCACGGATCGTTTGATCATCCGTCGCCGTAACGCTAAGCGATAGGGGAGCCACAAGATGCCACGCTCCACATGGAAAGGGCCGTTTGTTGACGGCTACCTCTTAAAGAAAGCCGCAGCGGCGAAGGATTCGACAAAGCGCGAAGTGATCAAGACTTGGTCTCGTCGTTCAACGGTCCTGCCGCAATTTGTTGGCCTGAACTTTCAGGTCCACAATGGCAACAAGTTCATTCCGGTAACGATTTCCGAGGAAATGGTTGGGCACAAGCTCGGTGAGTTTGCTCCAACGCGTTCCTATTACGGGCACGGTGCCGACAAGAAGGCGAGGCGCGGTTAGATGGGTAAGCCAAAGTCACCTCCAAAGCAGGCAGCTAACGAAGCGCGCGCAGTTCTTCGCATGCTCCGCATTAGCCCGCAAAAGCTGAACCTTTTGGCGCAGCAAATTCGCGGACTGACCGTTGAGAAGGCTCTGAACCAGCTTCAGTTCTCTCCCAAGCGTCACGCGCAAGACGTTCGCAAGGCGCTCCAGAGTGCGATTGCGAATGCCGAGAACAATCATGGGCTCGACATTGATAGCCTTGTGGTCACACAGGCGCATGTCGGCAAGAACCTCGTCATGAAGCGCATCCGTGCTCGTGCTCGTGGCCGTGCTGCTCGTATTCACAAGCCGTTTTCGCAGCTCACAATCGTGCTGACTGATACGTCTGCATCTGTCGAGGAGGCCGCATAATGGGTCAGAAGGTAAATCCTGTCGGGCTTCGCCTCGGCATCAACCGCACATGGGATAGCCGCTGGTACGCTGATAGCGCGGACTATGGTCGCCTGTTGCATGAAGATCTTGCGATCGAGAAGTATATCCGCGAGAAACTCAAGCAGGCTGGTATTTCCCGCATCATCATCGAGCGCCCTCATAAGAAGTGCCGCATCACGATACACACGGCACGTCCGGGTCTGGTCATCGGTAAGAAGGGTGCTGATATTGAAGCGCTCCGCAAAGATCTATCAAAGCGCGTAAGCGACGAAATTTTTGTCAATCTGGTTGAGGTTCGTAAGCCTGAGATCGACGCGACTTTGGTTGCTGAAGATATTGCGCGCCAACTCGAGCGTCGGGCTTCGTTCCGTCGCGCTATGAAGCGCTCGCTTCAGTCGGCAACGCGCCTCGGCGCATTGGGTGTTCGTATCATGGTTGCGGGTCGTCTCGGCGGTGCCGAGATTGCACGGACCGAGCAGTATGCTGAGGGCTCTGTGCCGCTGCATACGCTACGTGCCGACATCGATTACGGTACAGCCGAAGCGCTGACCACTTACGGCATCATCGGCATCAAGGTCTGGGTCTATAAAGGCGAGATCATGGAGCACGATCCAATGGCACAGGACAAGAAACTGGAATCTTCCGGTCAGTCCCGTGCACGGTCTACAAATTCGCGGGATCAGCAGGGTCCTGGCGGCAGAAACGCGGGAGCCTAGGTAAATGCTTCAGCCTAAACGTACAAAATTCCGCAAAGCCTTTAAAGGCAAGATTAGCGGCAAGGCAAAAGGCGGCTTCACGCTGACTTTCGGGACTTACGGGCTTAAAGCTCTTGAGCCTGAGCGGGTCACGGCGCGTCAGATCGAGGCGACACGTCGTGCGATCACGCGCTTCATGAAGCGGCAAGGTAAAGTCTGGATCCGGGTGTTCCCTGATGTGCCGGTCTCCGCCAAGCCCATCGAGGTTCGCATGGGTAAAGGTAAAGGGTCGACCGACAGATGGGTCGCGCGGGTTAAGCCGGGCCGTATCCTTTTCGAGATCGACGGTGTGTCCGAAGAAGTTGCGCGTGAAGCGCTGCGTCTGGGCGCTGCAAAGCTGCCGATCAAATGCAAAGTCGTCAAGCGTATGGAAGGGGTCTAGATCATGGCAAAAGCGATTAAGGCCGCTGATGTGCGCGCCAAGTCAGAAGAGCAATTGAAAGAAGAATTGTCTCAGCTGAAAAAAGAACAGTTTAACCTGCGCTTCCAGCAAGCCACGAACCAGCTGGAGAAAACCAGCCGCGTCCGTGAAGTGCGCCGAAGCATCGCCCGGATCCGTACGGTTCTGCGCGAAAAAGCCAGCGAGGCTTAGGAGAGCAATATGCCAAAGCGTATTATGGAAGGTGTGGTGGTCTCCACCAAGCAGGACAAGACAGTTGTCGTTCGTGTATCGCGGACATTCCTGCACCCGCTTTTGAAGAAAATTGTGCGTCGTACTAAGAAGTATCACGCGCATGATGAGGGCAATGTTGCGCAGATGGGTAAAACTGTCTCGATTATCGAGTGTGCGCCACGTTCAAAATTAAAACGCTGGGAATTGATGTCCAGCACTGCAGGCGAAGGGGCTGACACATGATCCAGATGCAGTCCAACCTCCGCGTAGCCGATAATTCCGGTGCGCGCCGCGTCCAATGCATCAAGGTGCTTGGCGGGGCCGGTCGGCGGTATGCTTCGGTGGGAGACGTTATTGTCGTATCCATCAAAGAAGCGATCCCGACGGGGCGTGTTAAAAAGGGTGACGTAAGACGTGCAGTCGTTGTGCGTGTTGCCAAAGATATTAACCGTGCAGACGGCTCGACCATTCGTTTCGATACGAATGCTGCTGTTCTGATCAATACGAATAATGAGCCGATCGGTACTCGGATTTTCGGACCAGTTCCACGGGAACTGCGTGCGAAGAACCACATGAAGATCATCTCGCTTGCGCCGGAGGTGCTGTAATTATGGCTGCCAAAGTGAAAACAGGTGACCGTGTGATCGTGCTGACTGGCCGCGATAAGGGCAAAACGGGGCAGGTGCTCCGGGTTGTAACCGAGACCGGCCGGGTCGTGGTGCAAGGTGTGAACGTGGTTAAGCGTCATACCAAGCCATCACAAGCTGATCCGCAAGGCGGGATCAAAACATTCGAAGCGCCAATTGATGCGTCGAATGTATCCCACGTCGATCCACGCGATGGCAAAGCCGTTCGCGTTGGGTTCAAAATTGATGAGCACGGGCGCAAGACCCGTTATGCCAAGCGTTCTGGAGAGTCGATCGATGGCTAAATCAGATACATATACCCCGCGTCTGAAGACGAAATATCACGATGAAATTCGTGCGCAGCTCAAAGAGCAGTTTTCGTATTCAAACGAGATGAAAGTCCCGAAACTCGACAAGGTCGTGATCAATATGGGCGTTGGCGAAGCCGTCTCTGACTCAAAGAAGATCAAGTCTGCTTTGGCTGAGCTTGAGCGGATTGCGGGCCAAAAGCCCGTGCCGACCAAGGCGCGTAAGTCGATCGCTGGCTTTAAGCTTCGCGAAGGCATGACCATCGGTGCCAAGGTAACTTTGCGCCGTGACCAGATGTTCGAATTTCTCGACCGTCTGACGACAATCGCTCTGCCGCGTGTGAAAGACTTTCGCGGCCTGAACGGTAAGAGCTTTGATGGCGCGGGTAACTTCGCCATGGGGATCAAGGAGCACATCGTGTTTCCTGAGATCAATTATGACGAAGTGGAAGCAATGCGCGGTATGGACATCATCGTCTGCACCACGGCAACGACAAACGAAGAAGCGAAAGCCCTGCTCACAGCATGCGGCTTCCCGTTTCGGACTTAAGCGCGGATAGGAACCAAGACATGGCGAAGAAAAGCGCAATCGAGAAAAATGAGAAGCGGAAGAAGCTTGTGGCAAGATATGCTGCAAAGCGGGCGGGGCTCAAAGAGATTGCTATGAATGAAGATTTGCCGCTTGAGGAGCGTTTTGCTGCTCGTCTCAAGCTTGCGAAACTTCCGCGCAATTCCGCGGCAAACCGGGTTCGCAACCGTTGCGAAGTTACAGGTCGTCCGCGTGGTTATTATCGCAAGATGCGTATGTCGCGGATTGCGTTGCGTGAACTCGGGTCTTTGGGCAAGGTGCCCGGCCTTGTGAAATCGAGCTGGTAGGGGAGTGAAGCTATGAATATTTCTGATCCTGTTGGTGATATGCTCACACGTATTCGAAATGCACAGATGCGCGGGAGTTCGAAAGTTTCGACGCCCTCATCGAAAATGCGCATGCGCGTTCTCGACGTCTTGCAAACAGAGGGTTACATTCGCGGTTTTGCGGAGATCGAAAAAGACGGTCATCGCAATATCGAGATTGAGCTCAAGTATTATGACGGCTCGCCGGTTATTCAGGAGATCAAACGTATCTCCAAACCTGGTCGCCGTGTCTATTCATCGGTTGGTGATATCCCGCTGGTCCGTAACGGACTTGGCATTTCCATCTTGTCTACATCCAAGGGCGTTATGTCCGACAATGTAGCCCGGACAGAAAATGTCGGCGGCGAAATCATCTGCCGCGTATTCTAGGAGCGCTGAACAATGTCACGTATTGGCAAACTCCCTATCACGGTTCCAGGCGGTACAACTGTATCCGTCAATGGCCAAACGATTGAAGCCAAAGGTTCCAAAGGCGCCTTGTCCATGACGCTGTCTGAGCTCGTGCAACCGAGCATGACTGATGGCGAATTGGTGATTGACCCTCGTCCGGATCTGCGCGCTGCTGCAGAACAGAAGATGAAGGACAATGATGCCAAAGGTCGTAAGAAAATGACCTTCGCGGAAGCGCTTGATGGTTTGACCCGCACACAGTGGGGCACAGCTCGCGCAAATGCTGCGAACATGGTTCACGGTGTGAGTGAAGGGTTTTCGAAAACTCTAGAGCTCGTCGGCGTTGGGTATCGCGCCCAGATGCAAGGTAAAGATCTCAAGCTTGCGCTTGGTTTCTCCCACGATGTCATTCACAAGGTTCCTGAAGGCATCACAATTACGGTTACAAAACCGACGGAAGTTATTGTCAGTGGTATCGACAAGCAGACCGTTGGGCAGGTTGCTGCGGAAATTCGCAAATACCGTCCACCAGAGCCTTATAAAGGTAAGGGTGTACGTTATCAGGGCGAGTTTGTACGTCGTAAGGAAGGTAAGAAGAAGTAAGTCATGAAATCGACACGAGAAAAAATCCTTCGTCGCGCCCAGCGCAACCGGACACGGCTCAAGAAGCTGGCCAATGGCCGTCCGCGTTTGTCTGTTGCGCGCTCGCATAAGAATATTTCGGCGCAGATCATTGACGATGTTCAGGGTCTGACGCTGGCATCTGCTTCAACGCTAGAAGCTGACTTCCGCAAGAAGACAAAGAATGGCGGCGATTCTGCTGCGGCAGCTGCCATTGGTAAACTGCTTGCAGAACGCGCGGTAAAAGCCGGTGTCGGAGATGTTATCTTCGATCGCGGCGGCTATATTTTTCATGGCCGAGTGAAAGCTCTGGCAGAGGCGGCCCGCGAGGGCGGCCTGAAGTTCTAGGAGGCTTTCATGGCAGAACAACAAGGACAAGGCGGCGGTGGACGTGATGGCGGTGGCCGTGGACGTGGCCGCGGACGTGGTCGCGACAATCGCCGTGACGAAGAGCAGAGCGAATTTGTAGACAAGCTGGTTGGTATCAACCGCGTCGCCAAAACAGTGAAGGGCGGTAAGAACTTCGGTTTCGCTGCGCTCGTCGTCGTTGGTGACGGAAAAGGCCGCGCAGGCTTCGGTAAGGGTAAAGCCCGCGAAGTTCCCGAAGCTATTCGTAAGGCAACGGAAGAAGCCAAGCGTAATCTCGTGCGTATTCCACTACGTGAAGGCCGTACGCTTCATCATGATGGCCGTGGCCGTTGGGGCGCTGGTAAAGTCGTTCTTCGTGCAGCGCCTCCGGGAACGGGTGTGATTGCAGGTGGTCCGATGCGTGCCGTTATGGAAGTGATCGGGATCCAGGATGTTGTTGGCAAGTCGATTGGCTCGTCAAACCCATACAATATGGTTCGCGCAACTTTTGATGCTTTGAAGACGCAGGCTAGCCCGCGTTCTGTCGCGTCGAAGCGTGGCCTTAAGGTTCAGGATGTTGTTGGTCGTCGTGATGATGGCGCATCTGAAGCCGGCATGGTAGAAACGGCTTAAGGGAGCTTTTGATGGCGAAGAAAACTGTCACAGTACGTCAAACCGGTAGCCCGATACGGCGTGAAGCCAGCCAGAAGGCAACACTTGTTGGTCTTGGGCTGAACAAAATTGGTCGGACCCGCACACTAGAGGATACGCCGTCTGTTCGCGGCATGATCCGTAAAGTGGCCCACATGGTCGAGGTCGTCGAGGAATAAAGCTTGATGTGTCCGTAAAGGTCCATCTTGATATGCTTTGGAAGTCAGAATTATGAAACTGAACGAATTATCCCCCGCAGCTGGATCAACCAGCAATCGCAAGCGCGTAGGTCGCGGCGTAGGCTCTGGCTCGGGTAAAACCGCTGGCCGGGGTGTCAAAGGTCAAAAAGCACGCTCAGGCGTCGCGTTGAACGGGTTCGAAGGTGGGCAAATGCCCATCTATATGCGCCTGCCGAAGCGTGGATTCAAAAAGCCGAACGCAAAATCGTTCGCTTGGTTGAACTTGCGTAAGTTGGGCGAAGCCCTTGAAGCTGGCAAGATTGATGCGGCAAATGTCACAGAAGACACACTCGTTGCAGCCGGTGTTGTACGCCGCGCTAAAGATGGTGTGCGACTTTTGGCCAAAGGGGATGCCCCGAAAAAGGTCAATATTACAGTGACTGGTGCGTCAAAAGCTGCGATCGAACAGATCGAAAAAGCTGGCGGTAAAGTCACTGTAACGGGAGTGAAGGCGGAAGCTGACGCATAATTTTGCGTAAAATTTCAGCTTTACCCCTTCACAAAACCCCTTTCGCCACCGATCTTGGCGGCGAACCCATGTCTGGAGGATTCGCCCGTGGCATCAGCAGCCGAACAAATGGCTCGCAATATTAATTTCGAGACTTTCTCGAAAGCGAAAGAGCTTCAAAAGCGAATACTGTTTACGCTTGGTATTTTGCTAATCTATCGGCTGGGGACATTCATACCTGTTCCGGCGCTTGATCCCGTAGCGTACCGCCAGTTCTTTGAAGGACAGGCCAGCGGCATTCTTGGAAATATGAATATGTTCTCCGGCGGTGCCGTTGAGCGTATGGGGATCTTCGCGCTCAACGTGATGCCATATATTACTGCGTCTATTATCATTCAGATGATGACGTCTGCGTCGCCAACTCTATCCGCCTTGAAAAAGGAAGGGGAGGTTGGCCGCCAACAGATCAACCAATATACCCGCTACTTAACAGTTGGCTTTGCTCTGGTTCAGTCCTTCGGTATTTCGGTGGGCCTTCAAGCGCTAAGCCTCGATACCGTTCCTAGCTGGTTCTTTATTCTCACGTCTGTCGTAACGCTCACGGGTGGTACGATCCTCCTGATGTGGCTCGGTGAACAAGTGACGGCGCGCGGCATCGGCAACGGTATCTCGCTCATCATCTTTGCCGGCATTGTAGCCGAGATGCCGAAAGCGATTGTGAACCTACTTAGTCAGGCGCAGGGTAACTCAACCAATGTTGTGTTCATTGTTGTGATTGCTGCACTTGTGGTCGCACTGGTCTTGTTCATGGTGTTCATTGAGCGGTCTCAGCGACGTTTGCAAATACAGTATCCCAAGCGCCAACAGGGCAATCAGGTTGCTCAGGCACAGACGCAATTCTTGCCGCTTAAGCTAAATACATCTGGGGTTATCCCGCCGATTTTCGCGTCAGCAATTTTGCTTATGCCGACAACCGCCATTGGTTTCAGCGGTGGTGGAGCAGGTGCGGGTGGTTCGACCAGTATGTTTGGCAGTGCACTTCAGTGGCTTGCCATTAATTTTGGACAAGGATCACCGGGCTTTATTATTGCCTATGGTTTGATGATCGCTTTCTTCACATTCTTCTACACATCGATCACCTTCAATCCGGAAGAGACAGCTGATAATCTGCGCAAGCATGGCGGCTTTATTCCGGGAATACGGCCGGGTAAGAATACAGCGGCCTATATCGATTATGTGCTGACACGGCTGACGACAATTGGTGCGATATATCTCGTGTTCGTGTGTTTGCTGCCAGAAGTGTTGCGAGTCTATTATCCAGAGATTCCATTCTATATTGGTGGTATGTCACTCTTGATTGTGGTGTCAGTAACAATGGATACTGTTGCGCAGATACAGTCTCACCTGATTGCGCATCAATATGAGGGAATGATCAAGAAATCGCGTCTTGGGGGGCGCAAACGATGAATCTGATACTGTTTGGTCCACCAGCGGCCGGCAAAGGTACACAGGCGAAGCGGCTTGTTTCCGAGCGCGGGTTTGTTCAATTATCCACGGGCGATATGCTCCGTGCGGCGCGGTCGTCTGGCAGTGAGCTTGGCAATCGTGTTGCTGGTATTATGGATGCCGGTACACTCGTTTCTGATGAAATTGTTATCGAGCTGATCGAAGAGCAGCTCGACATCCACTCGGATGCTGCAGGTTTCATTTTTGATGGGTTTCCGCGCACGGTTGGGCAGGCAGAGGCACTTGACGAATGTCTCAAGAGCCGAGGCGGGGCGGTTGACCTTGTGATCCGCCTTGTTGTCGATGAGGAGAAATTGCTCGCGAGAATTGCGAACCGTTTCAAGGAAGAGGGACGTAAGGACGATAATCCGGAGAGCTTTGCCCATCGGCTTGATCAATACAATTTGAATACGGCACCATTGCTACCGATTTACGCCGACCAAGGGAAATTGGTTGAGGTCGATGGCATGGGCACGGTTGAGGCTGTATCGAGTGAAATCGATACTGCTCTAGAAGAAGCAAAATAAACCAGTAAAAGACTGTTGACGCAGTCAAAATGGGGGTTATAAGGCCCTCTTCGCTAGAAGACTAGTGCCTGGTGCGTGTATTGGATTGGTCCTTTATACGCTTACGGGCTCGTTTGAGTTTTAGGAGATGAATTTGGCCCGCATAGCAGGTGTCAACATACCGACAAATAAGCGCGCAGTTATTGCGTTGACATACATACATGGAATTGGCCCAGCCAAGGCTCGTCAGATTACGGAGAAGGTCGGCATCGCTGCCGAGCGTCGCGTAGCAGACCTGACGGATGCTGAAGTGATCCAGATCCGTGAGACCATCGATGCCGAGTTTACCGTTGAAGGTGACTTGCGCCGTGAAGTTTCAATGAACATCAAGCGTTTGATGGACCTGGGCTGCTATCGCGGTCTGCGTCATCGCCGTCGCCTGCCTGTTCGTGGACAGCGTACTCACACCAATGCTCGTACCCGCAAAGGCCCAGCTCGGGCAATTGCCGGTAAGAAGAAGTAGGAGGCAGATATGGCTCGCGATGCACAACGGGTTCGCCGTAGCGAACGCAAAAACATCTCCTCCGGGGTTGTTCACGTAAACGCAAGTTTCAACAATACGATGATCACCATTACAGACGCTCAAGGGAACACGATTTCCTGGCAGTCTGCTGGCGGTATGGGCTTTAAAGGCTCGCGTAAATCGACACCATATGCGGCACAAGTTGCTGCTGAGGATGCCGCACGCAAGGCTCAAGAGCACGGTATGAAAACCGTTGAAGTGAACGTACGTGGACCGGGCTCAGGCCGGGAATCAGCTCTACGTGCCCTTCAAGCCGCAGGACTGACAGTAACATCGATCCGCGACACAACCCCAATTCCGCACAATGGTTGCCGCCCGCCTAAGCGCCGGCGCGTCTAAGCTGTTAGAATTAAGTTCCATAGGGAGAAACGGCCATGGCCGATACTGACGTCACTGTAAATGACCGGAACTGGAAAGAACTGATCCGGCCGAACCGGCCCGTCATTGATGGCGGGATTGATCCGACCCGTAAAGCGAAGCTCGTTGTAGAGCCGCTTGAACGCGGATTTGGTAACACTTTGGGCAATGCCCTTCGCCGTATTTTGCTGTCTTCTTTGCAAGGCGCAGCGATTACAGGTGTACAAATTGATGGTGTTGTTCACGAATTTTCTGCGATCCCAGGGGTCCGCGAAGATGTTACAACCATCGTGCTGAACCTCAAACGCATCGCGATTGCTATGCAGTCCGATACGCCGAAGCGTTTGGTGCTGAAGGCAAGTGGGTCTGGTGCTGTTAAGGCGAAACAGATCGATACATCTGGCGATGTGAAAATCCTGAACCCTGATCTTGTGATCTGCCATCTTGATGATGGTGCGGATCTTCGAATGGAGTTCACGGTTGATACTGGGAAAGGCTACGTTCCTGCCGAACAAAACCGTCCTGAAGATGCGCCGATCGGGTTCGTTCCTGTCGACTCCATCTACAGCCCGGTGCGCCGTGTAGGGTATCAAGTTGAAGATACCCGTGAAGGCCAAGTGCTTGATTATGACAAGCTGACGCTTGATGTTGAAACTGACGGCTCGATTACGCCGGAAGACGCTGTCGCTTATGCGGCGCGTATCATGCAGGATCAATTGCAACTGTTCATCACGTTCGATGAGCCTGTGATTGAAGCGCCGGTCAGCGAAGAGCAAGATCTGGGCTTCAACCCTGTTCTGCTCAAGAAGGTCGACGAACTGGAACTTTCGGTTCGCTCTGCAAACTGCCTCAAGAATGATAATATCGTTTATATTGGTGACCTCATTCAGAAGTCCGAAGCTGAAATGCTAAGAACTCCGAATTTTGGCCGCAAATCTCTGAACGAGATTAAGGAAGTTCTGGCTGGTATGGGACTGCACCTCGGTATGGAAGTGGCTGATTGGCCGCCGGAAGATATCGAAGGCCTCGCTAAGAAGTATGACGATCACCATTAGAGAAAGCTGAAATAGCTTTTCGAAGGAGAGTAATATGCGCCACGGACTTGCGCACCGCAAACTAAATAGAACTTCGTCCCACCGGAAGGCGATGTTTGCCAATATGGCAGCGTCCCTGATCACGCACGAACAGATCGTGACGACGTTGCCTAAGGCAAAAGAGATGAAGCCAATTATGGATAAACTGGTTACGCTTGCGAAGAAGGGTGACCTGTCGGCACGTCGTCAGGCAATCGCCAAAATTCGTGACAAGGCAGCTGTAAATAAGCTGTTCGCCGTATTCGGCGAGCGTTATGCGAACCGGAACGGTGGTTACACCCGCGTTCTTAAAGCCGGTTTCCGCTATGGTGATAATGCGCCAATGGCTGTTATCGAGCTTGTTGACCGCGATGTTGATGCTCGTGGTGCGCCAGATCGCGCCCGCATCGCAGCGGAAGAAGCTGCTGAAGCTTAAACCGAACTGGTCATAGACCTTTTAATTTAGAGCCCTGTACTTTTTCGGTGCAGGGCTTTTATTTTGGCATTCGAGCTATTTCTGACTGAAATGTAAGGCTTGCCACGATTGCATTCCAGCTCTTGCCGCAATAGAGCCATAGATTATGGCTACTTATTTTCCTATGACAAAACATGTAACGAAACTCTTGGCCGCTGCGCTGTTCGCGGTAACTTTGCTGCTCTTAGTGCTCGTCGGACCAGTATACGCGCCGCAGCCCGCTTATGCTCAGTCGGTGCCGAACTCGGCAGGCCAGATCGATCTGACCTTTGCACCACTGGTTAAACAAGCATCCCCAGCTGTTGTGAACGTTTATACGCGCAAGACGGCAACACGCCAGTCGCCTTTTGCCAATGATCCACGGTTTTCGCGTTTGTTCGGGCGACAACAGGAACGCGCTCAAGGCTCGCTTGGGTCTGGTGTGCTTGTCGGCCGCGATGGCGTGATCGTAACCAATAATCATGTGGTCGAAGGAGCTGACGAGTTTCGCATTGTTCTATCTGACCGCCGCGAATATGAGGCGGAGCTTCTGCTTGCGGATGAACGTACTGATCTCGCTGTTCTTAAAATCGATGAGGAAGCTGGGCAATTGCCCACCCTACCATTTGCTGACACGCGCGATGTTGAAGTTGGCGATCTTGTTCTGGCGATTGGGAACCCGTTCGGAGTTGGTCAAACAGTGACCAGCGGTATCGTTTCAGCGACAGCGCGCACAGATGTCGGTATTTCCGACTATGCGTTTTTTATCCAGACCGATGCGGCTATCAATCCGGGCAATTCTGGTGGAGCACTGATTGATAACCATGGCCAGCTTGTTGGCGTAAACACGGCTATTTTCTCTCGATCAGGGGGCTCTAACGGGATCGGCTTCGCGATTCCGGCGGAAATGGTACGCCGTGTCGTCGACGCAGCGGTCAATGAAGGTCGAATTATTCGCCCATGGCTAGGACTAAAGGGGCAAGCGGTCAGCTTCGATATCGCCCGATCGCAAGGTTTGGAGCGACCCGTCGGGATAATCGTCACTGAAGTCTACGAAAATGGTCCAGCAGATAAGGCAAGACTACGCCGCGGAGACCTCGTGACTGCGATCAATGGCCGCGAGGTGTTTGACGAAGGCGGGCTTAATTTCCTTGCGGCCACGCAGTCGCCGGGCGAACGCGTTAGGCTTGATGTTTTGCGCAGTGGAAAGCACCGGGCGATCAATGTGTTGCTGACACCGCCTCCGGGGGCGACTGATGCGGAGCTACACCTTATGAGCGGTGCTCATCCCTTGTCGGGCGCCGAGGTTGCCGAGCTATCGCCGGCACTTGCTGAAAGCCTTGGCGGAGACCCTTTCACGAAAGGGATACTCGTTACGCGCAACCCGCCGCGCCGCAGCATCGCGCGCCGCGTGGGCCTGCGTCTTGGGGATATTGTGGTCGCAATCAATGGCCGCGAGACGACCACAAAGCGCGAACTCGAAGCAGCAATCGATAGTGCCGATGGCAGTTGGGAAGTCACCATTGAACGAAATGGCCGCCGGATCACCACCAAGCGTTTTACGCTTTAGGTATGATCGCAGCTAGGCTCGTCATTTCGACCGAATGGTTCTAGACTTCGGCAATGTCTGATTTGTTTGCCGCTTCAGGTCTTGCCCAAGATGCGCCGCGCCCGCTCGCTGACCGCCTACGTCCGCAAACTCTTGCAGATGTCGTGGGGCAAGATCATCTGATCGGAGACGACGGCGCGCTTGGCCGGATGTTGGCGACAGGGCGATTGTCCTCGATTATTCTGTGGGGCCCGCCGGGCGTTGGCAAAACGACAATTGCACAATTATTGGCTGCCGAAACCGATCTGAATTATGAGGCGCTTTCGGCGGTGTTCTCTGGCGTAAAGGATTTGCGCGTTGCCTTTGATCGCGCCGAGCGTCAACGCGATATGGGCAAGGGGACGCTTTTATTTGTCGATGAGATCCACCGATTTAACCGCGCGCAGCAAGATGGGTTTCTTCCATTTGTTGAACGCGGTGTCGTGACCCTTGTGGGCGCGACGACGGAAAACCCAAGCTTCGAGATCAACGGCGCGCTGTTGTCGCGTTGTCAGGTATTGGTGCTGAACCGTTTGGACGAGGCCGCGCTTGAGAAACTGCTTACCCGCGTCGAGGCCGAGGCTGGAAAGCCATTGCCACTGGATGAAGGGGCCCGTGCTGGGCTGATCAATATGGCTGATGGTGACGGGCGGTTTTGTTTAAACCTTGCCGAACAGGTGCTCACGGTCGCGCGTAAGGGCGAAATTCTTGACGCCAAAGCACTTGCCACAGTGTTGCAACGCCGCGCGCCGGCCTATGACAAGGATAAGGAGGGTCATTACAACCTTATATCCGCCCTACATAAATCCGTGCGCGGCTCTGACCCGGATGCAGCCCTATACTGGTTTGCGCGTATGCTGGAGGGCGGCGAAGATCCGCTATTTCTGGCCCGTCGTCTGGTCCGCATGGCGAGCGAAGATATCGGGCTGGCTGATCCGACCGCGCTGATGATTTGCGGCGAGGCAGCGCGCACTTATGAACGCCTTGGCTCGCCGGAAGGTGAACTGGCGCTCGCCCAAGCTGTGATCCATCTGGCCACCGCGCCCAAATCAAACGCGGCCTATGTCGCTTATAAAGCCGCCCGCAAAGCCGCGCGCGATACCGGCTCCCTGATGCCGCCCAAGCACATATTGAACGCACCAACCGACATGATGAAAGATCAGGGCTACGGAAAAGGCTATGCATACGATCACGACACCGAACATGGCTTCTCGGGCCAGAACTATTTCCCAGATATGATGAACCGCCAAAACTTCTACGCCCCGAAAGGCGAAGGCCGGGAAAAAGCCATCGCGGAGAGATTGGCATGGTGGGCGAAGATGCGGGAGGGCGGAGCGTGAGCAGACTTGATGTCTTGGCCGAAGAGTTGGAAGAGACTGGCCGCGTGTGGTTTCGGGGGGCGTTGGGCAACGAAGAGTTGTTGAATTTGGATCAAATCTGCAATGTTGCTGGCCGCCCGGGGCTGCGGCTCGATTGGTCGAGACAGCTTGACACCGTCCTCGGCATAAACAGTGTAATAACGCGATTGGCGCGAAGCATCTTGTTAAACTGTAATCCGGTCCGGCTCGTGGTGTTTAACAAATCACCCAACTCAAATTGGCTCGTGCCTTGGCATCAGGATAGGGTGATTGCTGTCGATCAGCGTTGTGAAGCCGACGGCTACTCAAACTGGTCGCAAAAATCTGGGGTTTGGCATTGTGAACCTCCTATCGACCTTCTGTATTCAATGATTTTCGCGCGCGTTCACCTTGATGATGCGGATAAGCAGAATGGCTGTCTGCAGCTTGCACGAGGAACTCATAAATTGGGTTTGATTAAAGCATCCAAGGCTGATGAGGCAGCCAGAGCTGCGCCGATCGAAACCTGCGTCGCTCGCCGCGGGGATATCTTGTTCGTCAAAGCCCTCACTTTACATCGCTCGGAGCCGTCTAAATCCAAAGCGCAGCGCCGAGCCCTGAGAGTGGATTATTCTGGAGTATCATTATCTGCGCCGCTAGAATGGGCTCTTACGAGTAATCGCGCATGAAAAATCGTCCCGTTCCCACGATCAGTCCTGAAGATACCGCCTTGGTGCGAGCGTTGGTGATCCATGAAGACGCGCACCTTCTCGCGTTCAACAAACCCTCAGGCCTCGCTGTCCAGACGCGCGGCAATCGCGGGCCGTGCCTTGAAAATATGTTACCAGCTTTTGCTAAATCGAATGGCAAAATTCCGCGCCTCGTGCATCGCCTTGATGCTGGCACATCGGGCATTATCATTGCGGCCAAGACCAAGCCCGCGGCAGCACACCTTTCAGAGCAGTTTGCAAAACGCCTCGCCAAGAAAACTTATGTCGCGCTTGTTAGCGGCGTTCTTCCAACGAACGCAGCGGGCACTATTAACCAACCTTTGCTCAAATGTGTCGGGCAACGGGGCAGTCCGCCGATGATTGCATCTGATGCAGCAGGGGCGCAATCGGCGAGCACGCATTGGAAAATTCTCGGGCGCGGGACAGATCATCACGCCTTAATCGAGCTTCGCCCGAAGACTGGCCGGATGCATCAACTTCGCGCGCATCTCAAATATCTGGGGTGCCCGATCCTTGGCGATAAACTCTATGGTGCTGGAAAACTCTCTGCTGAGCGCTTGATGTTACATGCGCAAAGGTTGCGGCTTAGTTTGCCCAATGGTGGCGCGTTAGACCTCTCCGCGGCTGTGCCGGACGAAATGGCAGCATATGTGACGAAGCTAGGGCTAGCCGTGGGCGCTACATCGGCGTAAAGAGCGCGTATGAACGGTGTTTTCCTTGTAGCCCTCGGCGGCGCTTTAGGAGCCAGCCTACGTTACGGGGTTGGGCTTGCCGCAGTGCGCCTGTTACCCGGTGGATGGCCGTGGGGAACGTTTTGCGTCAATATTATAGGTTCGCTTGCCATGGGGGTCCTGTTTGGTTGGCTGGCACTCAAAGCGGGCGAGGGCAGTGAGCAGGCGCGCTTGCTTATTGGCACTGGCTTGCTTGGCGGTTTCACCACATTCTCGGCGTTTTCTTTAGAGGCGGCCAATATGATGCGGGCGGGTGATATGGGGCAAGCGGCAGGTTATGTATTTGTATCGGTAGTCCTTGGTGTTGGCGCTCTATTTGTTGGCTTGGCCTTGGCACAGAAAGTTTTCTCATGAGCGGTAAATCAGTACGCACAGAAATTGTAACGCATGAAGAAGCGGGCGCTCGGCTTGATCGCTGGATTAAGCGGCGCATGACTGTGTCGCAAGGCGAGTTGGAAAAGCTCTTGCGCACGGGGCAAGTCCGCGTCGATGGGGCAAGAGCCAAATCGAACACGCGGGTTGCTGCTGGCCAACAAGTCCGGCTCCCGCCTCACGTCAACACAATGCCTTCGGGCAGCGGCAAGGACAACTTCCCGGGCGGCAAGTTCTCAGGCGGCGACCAGAAATATATGCAGGACATGGTGATCTACACCGATGATGACATGTTTGTGCTCAACAAGCCGCCAGGCTTTGCCGTTCAAGGCGGAACGAATACATATCGCCATGTTGATGGTATGCTTGGCTATCTGCGTGGGGACAGCGAACATAGGCCAAAACTGGTCCATCGGCTGGATAAGGATACGTCGGGTGTATTGGTTATCGCGCGCCATCCCGCATCAGCGGCGCGGCTTAGCGAATTGTTTCGGGGACGCACGCTCGACAAAATCTATTGGGCGGTGACCGTGACAGTCCCTCATCCAGCAGCGGGGCAAGTCCGATGCTGGATGGCCAGAGGAACCGGCGAGGAGGATATGGAAGACCGCGAGCGCATGTACCGCGCCAAGCAGGGGCGTGATTTCGCCAAGCATGCCATCTCCGACTATGCGGTTGTCTCGACTGCGGCGCGGCGAGCGGCATGGGTTGCGCTTAAGCCGATAACGGGCCGCACTCATCAGCTACGGTTCCACATGTCTGAACTCGATACCGCGATCCTTGGCGACGAGAAATACGCCACACGACGTGAAGTCCCGCAAGGCGTCGCACCCGGTTTGCACTTGCATGCACGGACCATCATTATTCCGCGGCCGCGTGGCAAGCCAATTGTCGTAACTGCGCCGCTTCCATGGCACATGAAAGAGACGTTCGAGACTTTCGGGTTTTTAGAAAGCGAGGCGGGCAAAGATCCTTTGGGGCCTTTCCTTTGATCGGACGGCTATGACACTGAAACTTGTAATATGGGATATGGATGGCACGTTGGTCGATAGCCGCGAAGTTATCCAAACCGCGATGGTCCGTGCCTTTGAGCACCATGATTTGGCTCCGCCGAACTACGAGCAGACCCGCAAAACAGTGGGCCTTGGTCTGACGGAAGCGTGTGCGCAACTTATCCCCGAGGGGTTCGAGATCGCTAGACTTCCGGCTTTGGTCGAGACTTATAAACAGGTCTTTGTTCAGCGGCGTACTGAGGTGGATTTTGTCGAACCGCTCTATGATGGTGCTTTCGCGGCACTGCAAGCGAGGCGTGATGATGGCTGGCTCCAAGCCATTGCGACGGGGCGTGCCCGCAGGGGTATTGATGCGATTTGCGAGATGCATCCCGGGTTATCTGATTTCTTCGACACAACTTGGAGCGCGGATGATGGACCGGGAAAGCCCAGTCCGTTTATGGTTGAAGAGGCGATGAAGGCGGTTGGCGCAGAGTGCGAAGAGAGCGTGATGGTCGGCGATGCCACATTCGATATTCTCATGGGCCGTGCAGCCAATGTGCATACATTGGGCGTGAGTTGGGGGTTTGGCCGCTCGGATGAATTGGAGGCTGCAGGGGCACATAGTATCCATCACGGGTTCGATAGTCTCAATGCAGAACTCGCCAGCTTCTGCCCTGAACGGCAAGGGGCCTAACTCTATGAAACGGTTCTACAAGCAAGTCAGCGTGGAGCAGGGGGGTGACGCATGGCGCATTCTCCTCGATGGGAGAGTGATTAAAACACCTGCCAAGGCCGAGCTTTGCGCTCCGACAAAACAGATGGCGGAGGCTGTGGCATCCGAATGGTCTTCGCAGGGCGATACGGTCGATATTCAGAGCATGCATCTCACGCGCCTCATCAATGTTGCGATAGATCGAACGCCTGCGCAGCGCGAAGGCATGGTCGATGAGGTCGTAAAATACTGCGAAACGGACCTATTATGCTTTTTGGCTGAAACGCCAGAAGATCTGCGATCTGTCCAGATCGACCAATGGCGACCGATCCGCGAATGGGCGGGCAAATCGCTTGATGTCGTTTTAATGGAAGTCCCCGATGGTTTGCTGGCTGCGCCGCAACCACCGGCGTCGCTGCAGGCTGCTAGGGGTTATGCTGATGGATTGAACGATGTTCAGCTCACTGGGTTGAATTTCGGACTTGGGCTATTCGGCTCTGCACTTTTGGCTATGGCGGTTTGTGAAGGCTATATCGACGCAAACAATGCTTATGAGCGCTCCATCGTTGACGAGTTATATCAGAGTGAAAAATGGGGCGAGGATGATGAAAACCTTGCTCGTTTAAACAATAATCGGGCGCAAGCACAGGCGCTTGGGACTCTGTTCGAAACTCTTTTGTGAAACTTTATCCATGTAAAAATGTATATTTTACAGGCATCTTGATGTATATAGTGAGTGATAATTCACTTTCTGAACGAGAGGCATCAAGCCGCTCAGGCAAGGTTGCGGATTGGGCTGCAATAGTGGACCTATGATAAATCGTATCATGAAAACTGGAGTTGCGGCCGTTGCATTGGCTGCGTCCGCCCTCCTCGCCCCAACTGCCACCGCCCAGAATGGTGGAAGACTCGATCGCGGTGTGTCCGCAGATCAGCTCCGAGGTGGACAAGCTGTCGTGAACAATCATAGCGGATTTCAAAACCAAGGGAGCCGTCGTAACGTTACACGCAACCGTAAGGCTCCAGTGCTGAACATATACGGCCAGACCCTGCGGGAAGCCAATATACTGTCGAGCAACGCTGCCCACACATGTGCTAGCCAGCTTGAACTGGATGGTCATAGGTATGGTTTCGTGGATGCTGGTTTCAAAGTAACGCCTTATGTCGAGCAAACCGGACAAAACCGTTTCATCGTCAAAGGTACAGCCAAACTTTTTGACGGGTACCGTTATTCGATCCAACACTATGAGTGCGGTATACGGCGCGGCAGCATCCGTGGCGCAAGCTCCCTGACCCCAGCCAACTTTGCACGTAATCGTGTTCGGCAACGTAGGGCATCGTTTGGTAGCTTTGGCATTTCCTTCGGGAGCCATAGATAGACTTAGTGTAGAGTAGAAACTTGGCGCGTCTCTTTCGGGAGGCGCGCCATTTTTGTTAGGGGAATTCGGGCTTTTAAAACTCCGTCTACACTTGCTTTGACCGCTCAGAGCTATATCAAAAGACACACTAATTTGTAACTTGGCGGGGCATTATGCGCGACATTCTAGAAGCACTCGAATCAAGACGGGAACGTGCACGGGCAGGCGGCGGTGAAAAGCGCGCTGCACGTCAGCATACCAAGGGTAAACTGACGGCGCGCGAGCGTATCGAAGTTTTGCTTGATCCGGGGTCGTTTGAAGAATGGGATATGTTTGTTGAACATACCTGCCATGATTTCGATATGGCCGACCAAACCATCCCTGGCGATGGTGTCGTGACTGGAAACGGCCTGATAAACGGCCGCCTTGTGTTTGTGTTTTCAAAAGATTTTACTGTTTTTGGCGGATCATTATCCGGTGCACATGCGGAAAAAATTGTCAAAGTGCAGCAGGCGGCAATGAAAGCCGGCGCGCCCGTAATCGGGCTGTTTGATGCCGGCGGAGCGCGTATCCAAGAGGGCGTCAAATCGCTGGCGGGATATGCAGATATCTTCCTACAGAATGTCATGGCCAGCGGGGTGATTCCACAGATTAGTGTCATCATGGGACCATGCGCAGGGGGCGACGTATATTCGCCTGCAATTACCGATTTCATCTTTATGGTGAAAGACACGTCTTACATGTATGTGACAGGGCCGGATGTCGTAAAAACTGTTACAAACGAAGAGGTTAGTCATGAAAGCTTAGGCGGTGCTTCAGTGCATGCGGCGAAGTCGGGTGTTGCCGATGGTGCGTTCGAGAATGACATTGAAGCGTTGACAGAGATGCGTAGGCTTGTCGACTTTTTGCCGCTGAGTAATCGCGATCCTGTGCCCGTAATTTCAAGCTTTGATGATCCGGATCGCACAGATATGGCGCTCGATACACTGATCCCGGACAATCCAAACCAGCCTTACGATATGCGAGAGCTGATTGAGAAGGTCGCCGATGAGGGGGATTTCTTCGAGATTAGCCCCAATTTTGGCGGTAACATTCTTTGCGGGTTTGGCCGGATAGAAGGTTCATCTGTGGGGTTTGTTGCCAATCAACCGATGACGCTAGCTGGAGTACTCGACATTGATAGTTCCCGAAAAGCGGCTCGTTTTGTCCGCTTTTGTGACTGTTTCAACATACCGCTCGTCACGTTCGTCGATGTTCCGGGCTTTATGCCGGGCACCAAGCAGGAATATGGCGGCCTGATCAAGCATGGGGCTAAGCTTCTCTTCGCTTATGCGGAGGCCACCGTACCGAAAGTAACAGTCATTACACGCAAAGCTTATGGCGGTGCCTATGACGTGATGTCATCCAAGCACCTGCGGGGCGATGTCAATTATGCATGGCCGAAAGCCGAGATTGCCGTCATGGGGGCTAAGGGGGCCGTTGAGATTATATTCCGTAAGGATATAGGGGATGCGGACAAGATCGCCGAAAAAACCAAGGAGTATGAGGACAATTTTGCGAATCCTTATGTTGCGGCGAAGCTTGGCTATATTGACGATATTATCATGCCTCATTCGACGCGCAGACGCATAGCGAGATCGTTACGAACCTTGCGTAACAAGTCACTGTCAAACCCGTATAAGAAACACGATAATATTCCGCTTTAACCCACTCTGCTAAGCTGTTGCGTTCTGCACTAACCATTCCGAAACCTTCATTAGGTTAGGATGTTGCAAAGCTGGCACTTAGAGCGGAGCGCATGGACAAATCGGATCAACACAGCTTGCTCATGAAGGTGGGTGACCTTGGTAAAGTGTCTGAAAACGAGGCACGTGCTTTACTTGATGAAGTGTCCGAAGACGGGATCGTATCAAAGTCTGAAGCGGAAGCAGTCTTTGCCATTAATCGGCAATTGGACGAAGCTTTTCCAGATTGGGATTTGCGGTTTCGGACCGTGTTGAAAGACTATTTGCTGACTGCCGAAGCTCCAATTGGCTGGATGGATGAACACGAATGCGCGTGGCTAATCGGCCAGATTGCTCCATACTCTGATAGCGTAAAGCTAAATGAAGCCGATCTATTGCTCGATCTGCTTCCTCATGCCGAGGGAGACCCGCTTGGCGTGGTCAAGTGTGCTTTTGCCGCCATAATCGATATTTCGATCAGAAACGGGCGGGTGGGGCGCGACCTTGTCGAACGCCTGCGGGCTTTGCTTCTGGCCGGAGCTGACAGAGAGATCGCCTGGATAACGCAATGGGAAGCGCAAGGTCTGCTCAGGATCAATGAAAGCGTAGGCTTTGCCCGCAATGATGAAAGCTGGAACCATCTCTATTCTAGGTCTATGGCCAATCACCTCATGGCACGCGCTCATCCAGATCCAGAGATCATGGCCGAAGCCCTCGACAGAACCAAATGGCTCGTGGCACCAGATGAGGCCGAACTTGGCGGTATGTATTTGCTCGGCATACAGTCGGCGGATAGCGGAAATTGGTTCGAGGGTTTTGCACCATCAGGTTCCACCGCTAAACTCGCGCATGAAACTGCACGTCAATTGGCTGACCAGACTGGCATTTCCGAAAATGAAGACGAGGACTGGTTGATCAATAGACTGGGGTGGGGGAACACCATCACATCAGCTGATCGCACACTCATTCGGTTCCTCAAAGACGAGACACCCGGCTTTTCGCTTGGGATGGCGCTGGCTACGGGCGACTATCAAGTCGGCTCGGCAACGGCCTTTTCATAAGCTTCGCTCGCTGCAAGCCAGTCTTCTTCGGCCTGCGCCACATCAGCGACGAGTGCAGCTCTATCCCGCATCAAGTCCTGTAGCGTCTCCACATCTTGATCTGGTAAGGCAAGGTCGGCGTCGATTTCCTCGATGCGCAAGCTAGCTTTGCTCAGCCTGCGTTCTGCATCATCCGCCTTCTTTTTGAGAGGCGCTGCAGCCTTGCGGGCGTCGGATGCGCGGCGGCGTGCTTCGGCCTTATCGGTTTTTTGAGGTTGGGGGACAGGCGTCTCGTTGCTCGGTTTCGCTTTGTTTTGCTTCTTCTTTGATTTCTTATTGGCGGTGCCCGCGGGCTTAGCTGGGCCGTCGCGATCCGCTTGCAAGACGAGTGCGCGATAGTCTTGTAGGTCGCCATCATAACGGACTGCTCGACCATCTTTGACGAGCCAGAGTTGGTCGGCCGTCGCTTCTGCGAGATAGACATCGTGTGTAATCAGCAAGACTGCGCCCTTGAAATCGTTGAGGGCATAGATCAATGCCTCGCGGCTATCGATATCTAGGTGTGAGGTAGGCTCATCTAGGATTAGGACATGCGGTTTTTCAAGCGACATCAGTCCGAGCAATAGTCGCACTTTTTCGCCGCCCGACAGCTTGTCGACCTTGGTCTCGACTTTTTCATGTGAGAAACCCATTGCCGAGGCAATTGCCCGCTGCCGCGAGACTGGCGTCTCTTTGGGCAATGCATGGCGCACATGATCAAGGACGGTTTCGCCTAGGGTAAGTTCATCCATTTGGTCTTGCGAGAAATAACCGATGCGGATGGCCTTGGGGACAATTCGTTTGCCATCCATGAGCGGGAGGCGCTGCGCGATGGATTTGACCAAGGTTGTTTTGCCTTGCCCATTGGTGCCGACAATTGCGATGCGATCATCCGGATCAAGTCGCAGATCAACACTGTCGAGAATAAGAGCGTCTTGGCCATAACCAAGGCTCGCGCCTTGCAGCTCCAACATCGGTGGGGCGAGCTGCTCCTCTGGTGCGGGGAAGTTAAATGGGGTTGTGCGCTCTTCAATCGGAATCGAGATATCTTGCATCCTCTCGAGCATTTTGACACGCGATTGAGCTTGGCGGGCTTTTGATGCTTTGGCGCGGAAACGATCTACAAAGGCTTGCAAGTGGGCTTTATTGGCTTCTTGCTTTGCTCGTTGGCTTTCGAGTTGGGCGGTCTTTGCAGCACGGAGCTTCAGCCACGCATCATATCCTCCGGGGCAAATCGAAAGCTTGCGGTGCTCAAGTGCCATAGTGTGTGTGACACAGCGGTTTAGAAGCTCGCGATCATGCGACACGATTATAACCGTATGCGGGTATTTCTTTAGATAGCCTTCCAGCCAAGCTGCGCCTTCAAGGTCGAGATAGTTGGTTGGCTCGTCAAGCAATAGAAGATCTGGTTGCGAGAACAGAACACCTGCTATTGCAGCACGCATTCTCCATCCACCCGAAAACTCGCTCGTTGCCCGGCTGAGATCAGCATTGGTGAACCCTAACCCCATGAGTACTTCGGCAGCTCGGGCTTCTGCGGACCACGCATCAATGTCGATAAGCCTTGTGTGAATGTCCGCAATCCGCATTGGGTCGGTCGCTGTATCGGCTTCAAGCATAAGCGCATGGCGCTCGTCATCGGCTTTTAGGACGACGTCGAGGATTGTCTCGTCTGTCGGGGCGACTTCCTGAGCGACCCAGCCGAGTTTTGCCCCTTGGCTTAATTTGATGGCGCTATCGCTATTGGGCCGTTCGACGTCTTCGCGGATCAGCCGCAGCAAAGTTGATTTTCCAGTCCCGTTACGTCCGACGAGTCCGACCTTCCACCCAGAAGAAACCTGAGCCGATGCAGCTTCAAAGAGGGGGCGTGCCTCTACGCGAAAATCAAGATTGGATATTGTTAACATAGCGGCGGGTTTAGCGATCCGGCGCGCGAACACAAGCCCTTATTCTAAAAAGGAAATTCGCTTGCATTCAATTTGGGGCTCTCATAAGCCCTTGCAAGTTGGCCTGTTTGGCCGGAAGCCTTGTTTTAGGCTAGTGTTGTCGGCCTATGGTGCGAGACTTTTCGGTGATCATGTCGATTCAACTGTCGCCGTAGAATGCGCATATAATGTTCAGAGGTAATATGTACGATATTTTGATTATTGGCGGTGGGATAAACGGGGCAGGAATTGCGCGCGATGCGGCGGGCCGCGGTCTTAAAGTGCTTTTGTGCGAGAAAGATGACCTTGCCTCCCACACGTCTTCATCCTCGACCAAGCTCATTCATGGCGGTCTGCGCTACCTCGAGCACTATGATTTTGCCCTCGTTCGCAAGGCCTTGGCCGAGCGTGAAGTGCTCCTAAAAGCTGCTCCGCATATTATATGGCCGATGCGGTTTGTTCTTCCCCATCAAAAGGATCAGCGACCGGCATGGCTCGTCCGCATTGGACTGTTTATCTATGATTATATGGGCGGGCGGAAAATATTACCGCCAACGGAAGTCCTGAAACGGGCAAAAAGCAGCAAATTCGACGCTCTGAAACCGGAGTTTAAGAAGGCTTTCGAATATTCCGATTGTTGGGTTGATGATGCGCGACTGGTTGTTCTAAATGCGGTCGACGCACAAGAGCGCGGTGCCAAGATTATGACGCGCAGCGAGTGTGTCGAGCTAACTCGCCACGATGACCATTGGAGCGCCGTATTACGCACCGAGGACGGGGATATCACGGTCGAGGCAAGGACAGTCGTCAATGCAGCGGGACCGTGGGTTGATGATGTCGCCGAGATTGCCGTCAAAAAGCGGGTCAATAGCGGGCGTGTAAGGCTTGTTAAAGGCTCGCATATTGTCACCCGCAAATTGTTTGAGGGCGATCATGCCTACTTCTTCCAGAACGGTGATGGGCGGATCATTTTCGCCATTCCGTACGAGTCGGGCACCTCAACGCTTATCGGAACGACCGATGTGCCTTTTGCGGCTGACAATGATCATGTGAAAATCTCTCCTGAAGAGATCGACTATCTTTGCGCAGCCGTCAGCGAATATTTCTTGCAACCGATAACGCCTGAAGATGTGACGTCGACTTATTCTGGTGTACGCCCACTTTATGATGACCATAGCGAGGATGCCTCTGAGGTGACGCGCGATTATGTGCTCGCCTACAACAAGACCAATGGCGCACCGATCTTGTCGGTCTATGGCGGTAAGATAACGACCTTCCGCAAGCTGTCAGAAGGTGTGCTGAAGATACTTTCCGACGCCCTAGGGGGGCTGGCTGACCCGTGGACCAAGGACGCACCTTTTCCGGGAGGCGATATCCCGAATGCCGATTTCGACGAGTTCCTTGCAACTAAAGTGGCGCAGTATTCGGCATTTCCAAAAACATTGCTGGCCCGCTTGGCGCGCGCCTATGGCACCCGTATGGACGAGATCATTGGTCAGGCGCAAAACCCTGATGGTCTCGGTAAATCTTTTGGAGGCGGACTCTATGAGGTCGAGGTCAATTATTTGCTGGCGAATGAGTTCGCAAAATCTGCGGATGATGTTCTTTTGCGGCGCAGCAAACTCGGTCTTCATATGACGAGCGAAGAGGTTGAGGCACTGACGCAATGGCTTGCTCAAAAGCAGAAATAAAGGCCGCAGGTTAGACCAGCCATGCTTTCGGATGCTTGGAGAGAATGGCATCTGTCCAATCGGTTGCAATTTCGTCAGGGACGAGAGAAACCGTGCAGCCGCCAAACCCGCCGCCGGTGAGCCGTGAACCTAATGCGCCAAGATCCACTGCATCTTGTGTCAGGAGGTCTATCTCCGGCGTCGATGCTTCGAAATCCCTCGAGTAAGAGGTGTGGCTCTCATTCATCAGTGCGCCAAATGCTTTGGCTGCGCCAGACTTCATGGTGTCGATCGCAGCCAGTGTTCGAGCCTGTTCGGTGACAGTGTGACGGGCGCGGGATTGCAAGGTGGATGGCAATTGAGCAAGTTGATCGATACTTGCTCGACATAAGTATTCTATATCGAGCGTTTTTGCGGCTTCTGCGCATTCGGCGAAGCGCGACTGGTAGCGGCCATCTGTTAGCTCGCGCGATACGCCTGAATGTATGGTGACAAATTTCCAGTCGGTTGGGATGCTGATAATTTCTGTCTCCAGATTGGTTGTATCGAGCGCCAAGGCTTGTCCAGGACCCGCAAGCCCAACAGCCATCTGGTCCATAATCCCGCACGGCACACCCAGATAGTTATTTTCAACTTCGCGCGCTTTGAGTGCGAGTGTTTTCGCATCGAGCTGTGCGCCCGCATGGTCTCGGCAGGCTTGTAAAATGGCCGTTACCAAAGCGGCCGAGGAAGATACGCCTGCGCCCGCCGGAATGGTGCTCGACAATAGGACATCGAATCCGCCGCGGATCCATCCGAGTTCAGCGGCCTTGGCAAGCGCTCCCATGGTGCTGTCTGACCAGTCCTTGATCGCGGGGTCATTTGCAGGGCGAACAGTTTCGCCATCAAAGCCGTCCGAGCGAATATGATGAGATTGGCTCTGGTTCGGTGCGATTGCCGCCGTAATGGTCTTGTCTAGTGTGGTCGGTAGGACGGTGCCACCATTATAATCTATGTGCTCGCCAATTAGATTTACCCGGCCGGGAACGGTTGCCTTTGCAGAAGGCGCGCGCGCGTAAATCATCTCGAACCGAGTTTCCATATCGCCACTCATATAACGTCACGCAAGGCTTTGGCGGTCTGCTCGGGGAGGACGTCTACTGTGAATATCCCTGTCGATTGCTCGACAGAAGCAAGATATTTTACCCGTCCAGGTGCGCGTAGCAGCGGATAGAATTGCGCAGAAAATTGGAACCGGCCATCGCGGCCATAGGGGGCTGCATGTAGTGACAGCATATAGGGCGTGTCAGTGCCGAAAAATGCATCGTATCTCGCCGTCATATCACCAAGCAGGTGGGCAAACCCGTCAGATTGCGTCTCGTTGAAATTCCAAGGCCCCGAGAGCGGCGTGCAGGCTGATATCCAGACTTCGTAAGGAAAGCGTGCAAAGGGCGGCGCATAGGCCATCATGCCGCCAGCTTCTGCAATAGCATAGTCTGCGCGCCAGCCGTCCATATGGGCTGCGAGATCATACCCGTTTTCAAAGGCTCTGAGCGCGGCGGCCTGCGGAGCGGGAACTACAGGAAAGCCGTAAATTTGGCCATGGGGGTGGTGCAGGGTAATACCGACAGCTTCGCCTCTGTTTTCAAATGGAAGAACGAATGCGGCTCCCTTGTCATGCAGAGCGATATAGCGGTCTATCCAGGCTTCAAGCAGAAGTCTGCGCCGTGCTTGGCCTAAAGTCGCGAGTGATCCGGTGCCTTCGGGAGCGTAAACGACGACTTCGCAAGCGCCATTGGCACGTGTCGTTTCCAGAGGTCCCGATTGAGGCATTGGTGCATCGGCAGACAGGCTTGGGAACCGGTTCTCGAAAATGCAAAGCTCGAAACTCTCGAAGGGGATTTCTGTGAGAGGTGCGCCGCGTTGGCTTGGAGCCAATGGGTCGGATGCGGCGTTCGGTTTGAAGGTTCGACTATTACGGTTTGCCGCGTAGATAGACCATGTACCGCGCAACGGATGGCGGCGGAGTTCCGAGCCGGCACTCATGTCTAGGCCTTCGCCTTCTATAGGAGGCAAATCATGGGCGTCATAACCATAGAGAAAAAGATCGCGTCCATCGGATTTTTTGTGGTGGCGGCGGTGTACGGCTGCACCCGCGATATCGCGTGTCAGTATTGTGGCCGCTTGGCTCATTTATAAACCCCGTCCATTTGCAAGTTCGGCTCTGTCTCGCGTGCGGACTATACGAGGCTCTCTCGGATTGCAGAAATCGCCTGTTTGCGTATGAGCAATTTATTGCCGTGATAAGAGTGTTGCGGCATTTGGCTTAGTTGACCTGCGGCGGCCAAACTCGTCTCCAAGAGCGTTTCTGGCGCAACTGTCAGATCTAAAAATCCAGCTGTGACGGCTTCGTCTGGGCTGTGCATTTTTCCCTGTACTACAGCAGAGGTGAAATGATCCTGAGCGAGACGGGCCTTAGGTAGTTCAATCCCGAATTGCGGCAATACCATGCCAATCGCCGTTTCGTTGAGTCCTATTTTGAAATCACCTTGGGTTCCGATCCGCGTATCTGCGGATAGAAGCATCAGTCCACCCGCCGCCAGTGCGTGCCCAGTACATGCGATTACGACAGGCAACTGGTTTTCGAACAGTCTCAACAGCAAATGCCCGCCTTTATTGACCAGTTCACCTGCTTTATCGGGACTCTCGCGCATGACTGATAGGTCAAACCCGGCACAAAAACGGCCAGCGCGCCCCGAGATCAGGATTGCTTTGGCGTCTTGCTCGGCCTTTGCAAGATTGTCGTGAAACTCTTCGATCAAGGCGAATCCTAGGGCATTGGCTTTGCCATCATCCACAGCTAGATGGGCAATATCATTCTGAATATCGAGCGTTATAGCCATATTGAACTGTCCTTCAGTCTAGTTTGGTCCAACACTCACAGACTTCCCCAAGGTGTGTCAAATACTACCCCAACGTCAGGATTGAAAGAGCGCGGATCGCGGTGCATCATTCGATTCTAGTCGGCGGGGGAAATGCAGATGGATTTGGTTTTTAGCCCAGAATACGAGGTATTTCGATCCGAGGTCGCCGCGCTGCTTAACTCTAATTCTGACAAAGCACCTGACAGTGGTGATCGGGGGATGAAAAACCCGAAGCGTCTGGCATGGCAAGATTTTTTGATGAAGAACGGATTGGCGGCGCGAACCATCCCGACCGAATATGGCGGCTATGGTGCTGAGCCGGATATTTTGAAGTCCCGTATCATCGCGGAGGAGTTTGCCAAATCCGGACTACCGCGCGGCCTTGCTAATCAAGGGATATCCATGCTCGTGCCGACACTGTTGGAGCTTGGCACGGATGAGCAAAAAGCCCAATGGATTGCACCCACGCTGCGCGGGGAAACTGTCTGGTGTCAGGGGTATTCCGAACCTGGATCAGGCTCGGACCTTGCAAGCTTGACGACCCGGGGCGAAATAGATGGCGACGACTATGTCATCAATGGTCAAAAGATTTGGACAAGCACCGCCAAGCAGGCGGATATGATATTTTGTCTGGTGCGTACCGAGCCGGATGCGAAGAAGCATCACGGGATTTCCTATTTGATCTTCTCGATGGAGACACCGGGCATTGAAATCCGGCCATTGGTAGACATGACGGGTGCTGCAAACTTCAATGAAGTGTTCTTTACCGATGTGCGGGTGCCGCGTAGCCAGATTGTCGGCGAACCGGGTAAGGGGTGGCAGGTGGCGAATGCAACGCTGACGCATGAACGCGGCATGCTAGGCGACCCGAACGCAGCGGAGGGACGTCTTCTAGCGATCGCTGAACTGATGAAAACCGAGACGGTGAACGGGGAGCGTCTGATCGATAATCCGATACTGCGAGACCGTTTGGTCAAACTTCAGGCCGAAGTCTACGCGATGCAGGCGAATGGTTTGAGAGTCATGACAGCTCGCTTGAAAAAAGAAAGCGCGGGCATGGCTGGTCTTTTGGTCAAGCTACAAGGCTGCGAGTTGAACCATGAACTTGCCCGCCTCGCCATTGATGCTCTGGGGGAGCTAGGTGTGCTTTACGGCGACACGCCTTACCTACGCGATGATGGCGCTTGGCAGTTGCGTCATATGTATGATTTGGGGCTGATCATTGGCGGCGGCACGGCGCAAATTCAGAAAAACATCATATCCGAACGTGGATTGGGCTTGCCGCGCGAACCGCGTGTGGCGAAAGCTTAGGGGGGACAATCAATGGAATTCGCACTTTCTGAAGACCAGCGCATGTTGCAGAGCTCGATTGTCGGAACGCTGGAAAATGTATCATCGCTTGAGCATGTTCGCCGTGTCGCTGCTGGCGAGTTGGACGTCGCCGCGACGGTGAATGCTGCTTTGGGAGAACTTGGAGCGGGACAGTTATTGGTGCCCGAGCAGTATGGCGGTCTGGGACTTGGCGCGCTTGAAGCGGCGCTTATACAAGAGGCCCTTGGCCATGCGGTCTCGCCTGGTGCATTTCTGGCGGGGGCTATGGCCATCATAGCAATTCGCGGCGCGGGCAGTGAAGCTCAACAGGCCCATTGGCTAGGCGGAATTTGCGCTGGCGAGAGCACACTGGGTGTTGCATTGACGGAAGCCGTTAGCGCACGAGATGGGGCGGGCATTACCTCGCACGATACAAAACTATCAGGCAAAGCTTTGTTTGCATTCGAGGTTGATGCGGCGAGCCATGTGTTGACGGCGGATGCGGCAGGCGCTCTCTTTATTGTTGATTTGTCCGCCAAAGGGGTGAGCACCACACCGTTGGGTACGATTGACAAGACGCGCTCATATACCGAGCTCATGTTCGATGGTGTGGAGGCTGAACCGCTCAGTTCAGAATCATCTCTCGGAGATACGCTGGTTCAGGTATTGGCCTTGGGACGAATATTGTTCGCTGCCGATACGCTTGGAGCTTGCCAGAATATGTTGGAAAAGGCCGTGGCCTACGCCGCAGAGCGTAAACAATTCGGGCGGGTTATTGGTTCGTTTCAAGCGGTCAAACACATGTGCGCGGAAATGGCTGCTAAGCTGGAACCTTGCCGCGCATTGGTTTGGCATTCAGCATATTTGTTTGACACGGATCCGGCGAAGGCCGCGTTAATGTCGTGCCTGACAAAGTCGCATATGAGCGAGGTTGGGACGTTTGTTGCGCGCACATCTACAGAAGTGCATGGCGGGATGGGGTTTACCGATCTTGTTGGACTGCATTATTGGTTCAAACGGATTGGCGTTAACCGACAATGGCTCGGAGGACCAGAGGCATTGCGTTTGGAAGCTGCGCGATTGCAAGGCTGGGCTTGACGCCAACTGTGCTATAGGGGACGCCTACTTGATGATGGACGATGTGGCGTAACGATATGGCTTGGTTGAATGAATTAGCGATGACCTATCCCTGGGGCATTTATGTTCTGGTGGCGCTTGGGCCTTTTGTTCAGGAAGATGCGGCGATTTTGAGCGCTGCAGCAGCTTCGGTTGCCGGACTTGGCACGGTACGCGGGATTTTCCTCTCACTAATTGTCGGTCTGAGCATCAGCGATCTCTGGAAATATTGGTTGGGTCGTGCAGCTCACACCTATGAGTGGGGCCGCAAGGCAGCACTCAAACCGGGGGTGCAGGCGGCCAAGAGTCAAGTGATCGAAAAGCTTGGAGTATCACTGATTATTGCGCGCTTCGTGCCGGGTACACGTATCCCGCTATATCTGGCGTGCGGCTTTTTTCGTGCGCCATTTTGGAAAGTTGCTCTGTTCGTGGTTTCGTCAGCCATTCTCTATGTGGTCATCGCATTCAGCCTATTTCATTGGCTAGGTGATATGGCTGGCCATCATATCGAGAGGTTTGCGCCGATCGTGGGGGCTGTGTTGGCCAGTTTGGTCGTTGGCTATCTGATTCTGACTTGGCGTCGGTCAAAAGCGGCGAATCAGGATGAAGTGTAGATAGCCTCTGGAAATAGTGGCAAAAAATAAATTTTGTCTAGCGCTGTCATTTTTGATATATTGGGTTTATAGGCTTTTTAGAAGCTATGGGAACGCGCATTTTGGCGAGCTAGACAATTCTACGTTATGAACCCCCGTGCATTGCGTTTAGATACTTGTTGATCGCTATGTCCGGACTAGAGAGATGAGAATATGCCCGAACCCATTATGAAATTGCGTGGTCGCAGCGCTAAGATTATTGCGACGGTTGGCCCAGGTAGCCGTGCGCCCGATACTTTGAAATTGTTGGCGCAAGCGGGGGTCGATGTATTTCGTCTGAATTTTAGTCATGGATCACATGAGGACCATCACAAGGTCCTCGATTCTGTGCGTCAGGTGGAAAAGGAGCTTGGCCGCCCACTGGCAGTATTGGCCGATTTGCAGGGACCTAAGATTCGCGTCGGAGCCTTTCCAAACGATGAAATTCGCTTGGGCTTTCAGGCCGAGTATACCTTGTTCGCCGGTGAGAAAACGGATGATGAAACACGTATCCCCGTGCCACATCCTGAAATTTTGGCCATGCTCGCCGCTGGTGACGAAATTCTACTGAATGATGGTCAACTACAGATGACAGTTATTGAGGGCGGCGACGAACCTCGTGTCCGCTCCGACCTGCCGGGGAAATTGGGGAACCGCAAAGGCTTTACGGTACGCGGTAAAGCGCTCCCCGTAAGTGCCATGACGGAGAAAGACCGGATCGATCTCGATTTCGCGCTTGAGATCGGCGCGGATATTGTCGCTCTAAGTTTTGTACAAACTGTCGCTGATGTTGAGGAAGCCAAAGCGATTATTAATGGCCGCGCCCCGCTTGTATCCAAGTTGGAAAAGCCCTCTGCAATCGACCATTTGGAAGCGATCGTGCAAGCATCTGATGCGGTTATGGTGGCGCGAGGTGATCTTGGCGTCGAGTTTCCGCTCGAAGAAGTTCCGGTCATTCAAAGACGGATTATTCGCGCGGCGCGTGGTGCTGGCCGACCTGTGATTGTCGCAACGCAAATGCTCGAATCTATGATCGAACACGCTGCACCGACACGGGCGGAGGCGAGTGACGTTTCGACGGCTGTCTATCAGGGCGCTGATGCGGTGATGTTGTCTGCGGAAACAGCGGTTGGCCGCCATCCAGCTACGGCGGTTGCGATTATGCACCGCATCATGCTTGCAACAGAGCATGCAGAAGACTTCCAACTGACCGTAGATCAATTTGACGGTATCGGCCCACCAGCATGGGAGCGTGCTGTTGATGTCGTTGCGGAAGCGGTAAACGGACTTGCGCAACAAGAAGGCGCGCAGGCGATTGCTCTGAGAACAGGGTCGATTCAGCGGCTCGCGAGATTTAGTCGCGTGCGTGGCAATGTGCCTATTCTATATGGGTCGATTGATCCTCGCCGATTGCGTCAAGCCCAGCTTTTATGGGGGGTGCATCCACATCAGTTCGAGATCGATGGCAGCGAGGACTGGGCGACGAGCTTGGCCGAAGCGGCCGGGCTGGGCGAGAGATTTGCGTATGCACGTTGGCGGGGGTGTGACGGTATCTTCGCTTGGGAGATCGGCAGCAATAATTATACGGAGACAGTCGGCTAGACGTTAAAACCGACTTCTAATTTGGAACAAGGACTTGGAGCTTAATGGCGAAATTTATTCCTGTAGGAACATTTGATATTGTCATCTTCGGAGCGACAGGTGACTTGTCTGAGCGTAAGCTCTTGCCTGCGCTGTTTCACCGTTGGCTCGATGGACAAATTCCGGAAGGAAGTCGAGTTGTCGGATCGGCCCGAACAGCAATGAGCGTCGATGACTTTCGGGAGTTCGCCAAGTCCGCATGCCAGTCTAAGGCGGAAGAAAAGTGGGATGAAAACGACTGGGCCCGGTTTGCCGAGCGTCTTGATTACGTTGCGATGGATGCAACCCAGCAAGATGCGCCCTGGGAAGAACTGAGGGGGAAACTCTCCGGTGAACGAGGACGCCCATGCGTCTTTTATCTGGCTACTGCTCCGCGCCTATATGTTGCGATATGTGAAGCATTGGGCGCAGCGAAGCTGAACACGGTTGATGCCCGTGTCGTGTTGGAGAAACCGATCGGGACTGATCTCGCATCGGCAAAGGCAATCAATGATGGTGTCGGTGCCATATTTGCCGAGGATGCTGTTTACCGGATTGATCACTATCTGGGAAAGGAAACTGTCCAGAACCTGATGGTCTTGCGGTTTGGCAATGCTCTGTTCGAACCGGTTTGGTCGCGGGCCGAAGTCGACCATGTGCAGATCACAGTTGCAGAAGGACTGGGAGTTGAAGATCGCGCTGATTATTATGATGGGTCTGGTGCTCTGCGCGACATGGTGCAAAATCACATACTGCAACTGCTTTGCCTGACCGCAATGGAGCCGCCAGGATCGATGGATGCAGGCGATGTCCGCACTGAAAAGATAAAAGTATTGCGGGCATTGCGGCGGCTAAGCCCTGAAGAGGCGAAAGACAAAACGGTTCGCGCCCAATACACAGCCGGCGTTGCTGGAGGAAAGGCTGTTCGAGGGTATCTCGAAGAACTTTCATCTGAGGAACCGAGTCGTACCGAGACCTTTGTTGCGATCCATGCCGAGATTGACAATTGGCGCTGGGCTGGGGTGCCGTTCTATCTGCGGACAGGCAAGCGTATGGCTGAACGGCGGTCTGAAATTATCGTCCAGTTCAAGCCAACGCCGCATTCGATTTTCGGAGAGACGAGTTCTGTGGCGAACCGGTTGGTCATAAGGCTCCAGCCTGATGAGGCGGTGAGATTGTTCGTGCAGATAAAGGAACCGGGTCCTGGTGGTCTGCGGATCAAGTCACTACCACTTGATCTGTCTTATGCAGAGAATTTTACGACCCGCTATCCAGACGCCTATGAACGCCTCCTGATGGATGTTGTGCGCGGTAATCTCTCGCTGTTTATGCGACGTGACGAAGTTGAAGCGGCTTGGAGCTGGGTAGATGGCTTGCTCGACGCGTGGACCAAGCTAGATGAGCCACTAGAGACCTATCCAGCTGGTAGCAATGGCCCTGCCGCCGCAGACTTCCTGTTACGAAAAGATGACAGATCTTGGTGGGAGGCCGTCACGTGACTGGCATGCATCCAAAAGTTCGCGAGGTCACTGATAGGATTATTGCCCGTTCTTCGGATACCCGAGCGGCATATCTCGATATGGTTCGGAATAACCGTCCCACCGGCTTTGCCCGCCAACGTTTGACTGAGGGGAATTTAGCGCATGCGGCTGCGGCCTGTAGCGCGCTTGATAAGGTCGAACTGCTCGGTGGTGGGTGGCCAAACCTTGGGATGATCACCGCCTATAATGATATGCTCTCGGCACACCAACCGTATGAGGCGTATCCAGAATTTATCCGGCAAGCCGCGCGGGATGCAGGTGCGACTGCGCAAGTTGCTGGCGGCGTGCCAGCAATGTGCGATGGCGTGACACAAGGCCAAGGGGGGATGGAACTGTCCCTGTTTTCTCGTGATGTCATCGCCCTTTCGGCGGCAGTGGGGCTGAGCCACAATGTGTTTGATGCAGCTCTTTTTATGGGTGTCTGTGACAAGATCGTGCCGGGACTGTTTATTGGAGCATTGCGCTTTGGGTGGTTGCCCGCAATATTTATTCCGGCGGGGCCAATGACCTCTGGCTTGCCCAATCCTGAGAAAGTTCGGGTTCGCCAAGCCTTTGCGCGAGGTGAAGTTGGACGCGATGAACTGCTTAAAGCCGAAGCGGAAAGCTACCATTCCGCTGGTACTTGCACATTTTATGGCACCGCAAATTCCAACCAGATGTTGATGGAATGTATGGGGCTGCATTTACCGGGCGCAGCCTTTATTAATCCAGGCACCCCGTTGCGTGCGGCATTGACGACAGCAGCGGTAAAGCGCTCGACGGAGTTGATCGCAAATTCTGGGAGCTATCTGCCGGTTGGGGAAATGATAGATGCACGGTCTGTAGTCAACGCGATTGTCGGATTGATGGCCACCGGAGGTTCCACCAATCACGCTTTGCATTTGCCAGCTATGGCCGCAGCGGCGGGATATCGTATTACGCTCGAAGATATGGCTGACCTATCTGCTGTGACGCCGCTTCTTTGCCGCGTCTATCCAAATGGGCCAGCGGATGTAAACCATTTCCACGCAGCCGGCGGTATGGGTTTCCTTATCCGAGAGCTTATTGATGCCGGACTGTTGGATGGTACGGCATCAACCGTCTATGGAACGCTTGAAGATCAATCTTTGGAGCCTTGGCTGGAAGATGGTGAATTGGCATTTAGGGCCGCACCAAAAGAAAGCCGAGATACAGATATTTTGAGGCCAGCTTCTGACCCGTTTAGCCCAGAAGGCGGATTGGCTTTACTGCAAGGACCGCTAGGGCGCGGCATGATCAAAGTGTCGGCGGTTAAGCCTGAACACCAAAAACTCAAGGCGCCAGCTCGGGTATTCGATACCCAGGCTGCTGTACGTCGGGCCTTTGAGAATGGTGAGTTGGAAACAGATGTCGTGGTTGTGGTTCGGTTCCAAGGACCGGCGGCCAATGGAATGCCCGAACTGCACGCTCTATCGCCTGTGCTGGGGGCGCTCCAAGATGCTGGACACAAGGTGGCCCTTGTTACCGACGGCCGTATGTCTGGAGCATCTGGGAAAGTTCCAGCCGCTATCCATGTATCGCCGGAAGCTGCGCGGGGCGGCCCACTCGCTTATATACGCGACGGTGACATTATCAGCCTTGATGCGGGCACCGGAGTTTTAGGCCTTGAAGATGCCGAGAACATTTTCCAAACGCGGGAGCCAAAACCCTTCCTTCCCAATCAGGGATCTGCGGGACTGGGGCAAGAGATGTTTGGCCAGTTCCGCTCGGACGCATCTCGTGCTGATGAAGGGGCGAGCTTTTTTAATTTTACTGGTGGGAGTGAGTAGTCGTGAGTGATTGGGTTCTACTGGGAGACATTGGCGGGACGAGTGCCCGTTTTGGATTGCTTGCTCCTAATAGCGAGACCATCGATATAATCGATGCAGCGAAGTTGCCGAACGATAAATTCAACAATTTTACGGATGCGTTGGGCGCGTTCTTGAAAACAATTACTGCTGTTCCTGCACATATTTTGTTGGCGGTTGCAGGGCCGATAAAAGACGGTACCGTCAAGCTTACCAATCGTGATTGGTCTATTTCGGAGCGGGTGCTCAAGGATGAGTTTGGATTCAAGTCCGTAAGTTTGGTGAATGATTTTGCCGCAATGGCCCGCGCTGTTCCCGAGCTTGATGGCGATAGATTTGATGAGGTTAAGGCGGGAGAAAAGGACGGCTCCGCACCTGTTCTCATCGCAGGTCCGGGCACCGGTTTAGGGATGGCAACGCTGTTGCCGGGCGCTCAAGGAGGATGGCGCGTATTGGGCGGCGAGGGTGGTCACGCTGCCTTTTCCCCCCGAACGAAAGAAGATGTCGGGATTGGCGAGATCTTACATTCGCAGCATGGCTTCGTATCTTATGAACTTGTGACATCGGGAATGGGGCTGGAACCTGTCCACCGTGCCATGTGCCAACTTTACAAAAACGACTACATACCGATGACTGCCAATGAGGTTGTCAAAGCCGCAAATAGCGGCGACGAAATTTGCGAACGAATTTGTATGTTGCGCGCGCGCGCAGTCATGAGCTTTGCTGGAGATATGGCGTTAGCCATTGGGGCACGCGGCGGCGTGACATTAGCGGGCGGCGTAGCGACAAGGTTGTTGCCATGGTTGAAGCAAGATGAAGCAATGGAGTGCTTTATGGATCGTGGCCCTCGTAGTGCTTATATGTCGAAAATTCCAGTAGGTCTGATGCGTGGAGACTTCATTCCGCTGATTGGAGCGGCCGCGCTTTATTATGACGGCGTTGGCAAACAAGGGGCATGTTCTGCGACATAACTCGCGGGGCGAGGCAGAACCACAGACTACGCAAATTGGGTGAGGCTCATATCGGCTCGATACTGGCAGGAATTGAACAAGCTTGGTATCCGGTATAGACCGACCCTTTCCAATGAATAAGGCGTGCAGTCTATGTCCAAAACGAAAGCGCTCCTGAAAGAGCCTCTCATACATTTTATATTGATTGGCGCTTTGATATTCGCTGTACATGGACTGTGGCAAGCCAGACAGGAAAGTGCCGCGCGAACCATAATTATTTCGCAAGAGGCTTTACAACGACTGTCTGCAATTTGGGCGGGCGAAGCGGGGCGCGAACCAAATGCCGATGATGTGCGCGGACTTTTGGCGGAATATGTTCGCGAAGAAGTGCTTTACCGCGAGGCGCAACGGCTTGGGCTTGACGAAGACGATACGATCATTCGTCGACGTTTGGCACAGAAGATGGGCTTTCTCCTATCGAATGAGACTTTAGCGCTTTCGATTGGCGAAAGCGATTTGAGAGCAAGGTATGACGCAAATCCAGCGGAATATAGAGAGCCAACGCGCATAAGTGTTACTCATGTACCCTTCAATTTTGCGCCCGACGGTGCGAGCAGACAAGACGAGATCGATAACGCTGCTCGGATATTGAGCAGTGAGACCCCGCCAGACCCGGCAAGTTTGGGGGACCCCTTTATGCTGGCGAGGTCGCATAATGATATAGATGAGGACGGACTTGGTCGTTTGTTTGGACGTGACTTTGCGGCGTCAATATTCGCTATGCCTGTCGGCCAATGGTCGCCCCCTATAAGATCGCGGCTTGCCGATCATCTGGTTCGAATCGAGGCGCGTACTGAAGGCGGTACCCCGCCCTATGAAGATGTTGCGAATGAAGTCGCGCGACGCGAAACCGAGCGACTCAAACGTGAAAGCGAGGCGGCCGCGCTAGATGAAATTATGCAAAGATATAGTATCATAATCGATGATGGAGCGCGGTAATGGTGCGGAGCACCGCGATTTGGATTCTGTTGTGGTTGTGCATTGGTGTGACAGCTTCAGCGCATGAGATCCGCCCCGCCTATCTTCAATTGGTTGAGACAAATGAAGACCAATTCGAGGTCGCTTGGAAGCAGCCCATTACGGATGGCCGCCGATTGGTCGTGGACCCAGTCCTACCGTCAGGCTGTATGAGTGCGACCGAGCCGGAAATTGGTTTACTTGAAGGTGCAGTGGTCAGTCGTTGGTCGGTTCGATGTGATATGCAATCGGGCCATCTGACAATAGCAGGTTTGGACCGAACGCTCACCGACGTCTTTGTCAAAATTTCCTATATTGATGGCAGCAACCGGACAGCCGTACTCAAACCTTCTGCCCCGACGCTGGATTTATCCGTGGCTGAGGCATCGGCTGCGCCAGCATATGTTCGGCTCGGGTTTGAACATATTCTGTCTGGTCCCGATCATTTGCTATTCGTTGCGGGGTTGCTTGTGCTCGTTCGTTTGCGAAAACTATTTATCGTAGTTACCGCCTTCACTCTGGCACACTCCTTGACGCTGGCTTTGACTATGCTCGGATGGGTCGAGCTTTCACCTGCTCCAGTCGAAACGCTCATCGCTATTAGCATTGTGCTTATTGCAATAGAAGCCGTGAATGCAATGGATGGACGTGAGAGTTTTGCGAGCCGTTGGCCATGGCTAATCAGTTTCTGTTTTGGTTTGCTTCATGGATTTGGTTTTGCCGGAGCATTGGGAGAGATCGGATTGCCGGAAAATGCGGAGCTCGCAGCCCTGTTCTTCTTCAATGTCGGTGTCGAGATCGGGCAACTTGCCTTTATCTGCGGATTGCTCGTGCTTGTCTGGCTTCTCGGACGATTGGCAATAACGAAACTTGAGACGATCAAGCGGACAACCGCTTATACGGTCGGTATTGCAGGTGTTTTTTGGACATTCGAGCGGCTCGGAACCCTGATTGCCTTTTAGTTCGGCCGATACAGCTGTTTGTATTCCCTAAGAGAATCTAACCAAAGCACATCCATTTTTGGATTGAAGGTTTAGCAGACCTTATTGCCTGTCAATTAGAAGCATTTTTGGAGATTGCCGCAATCAATGCGGATTATTCAGGGGTGATCTATGAGTGCCGGGCCAGTTGTTACTTTAGTCTTGTCTATCCTTGTAGGGATTGCAGCCGTTGTGTTCGGCCGCGGCTGGCTTAACAGCGAAGCCGAGGCGGCTCGGCCTGTTACGACAGTGGTGACAGAGACTGCCCCCGAGGTTCAACTGACCGATATTTACGTCGCTAATGCGAGCATTGCACGCGGTGATGTGATCTCGATCGAAAGCCTAAGCCTTACTGAATGGCCTTCTGACCATATTCCGCGCGGGGCTATTACCGACATTTCTGATGTCATCAATCCAGATGGCAGCATGCCTTTTTCGCTCGGTGTTATCGTTCCTGGCGAGCCTGTACTCTTGGAAAAACTGAGCTCCCAGACTGTTCGTGATTCACTCGCCCACCTGATCGATCCGGGCTTTCGTGCTGTTTCGGTGGAAGTGGATGATGCGAGCGGCGTTGCCGGATTTATTCTTCCCGACCATCGGGTTGATGTAAACAGCTTCAAGGAGAGCTTCAACTCCAACGGTGAACGGGTGCAACGTGGCGAGTTATTGCTTAGCAATGTTCGGGTGCTTGCAGTCGACCAAAGCTATGCTGAGGGATTGGACGGAGCGAGATTGGCCCGGACAGTAACTTTGCAAGTGACCTCTGGTGAAGCCAACAAGCTTGGCGTCGCCATTCAATCCGGAGCGATTGGTCTTGCATTGCGTCGTGTTGATGATGACACACCGCCGACTCAGACAGTTCGGAGACGCGCAATACCAGCTCCGCACCGTACTGTTGCTCCGATCAAGCCTGAATTTGCCAGTATCCGCGTTATTGCCGGAGAGGCCGAGGAGACAGTGTCTGCTCCGGTTTCTCAGTCTCACCCGCAAGCAGGAAACTAGAGATGACCTCGATATCACGCGCGCTTTTTGTTGTTCTTGGTTTGGCTCTATCCGGCATGACGTTGCCAACCCTAGAGGCCCCCGCTTTTGCTTGGACCCAGCTTGCCGCTGACGAAGATGCTCCGGTTCTCAATGTTGACCGTGGCCGCTCGGCGGTTGTCGAGATTGAAAGACCGTTCGCAACCTTGGCAGTCGCCGATCCGGAGATCGCGAGCGTAACGGCAACGAGTAACCGTTCCTTCTTTGTCCGAGGTAAGGCGCCCGGTTGGACGACTGTGCTGATCTATGACGAGGCCGGTAGTGTTATCGACCTCATCCAAGTGAATGTTGCTCTCGGACTTGATGCGTTGCGGCGGGATTTGAACACACTTTTACCAGGAGAAGATGTGCAGGTATTGCCGGTTTATGATGGCATCTTCATCGGCGGCGACATCTCGACAGCCGGTGCGGCAGCAACCGCAGTTCAGCTGGCTGAACGACATGTGCCAGGCGGCGTTGCCAATGGTCTCGCTGTCAGTCAGGCTCAACAGGTTCTGCTCGAAGTACGCTTTGTCGAAGCATCACGTGATGTTGTGCGGGAGTTCGGCATCGGAACCCAAGCGTCGCAAGCAGGTGATTTTTCATTCTTGTCAAATGGCGATCTGATATCCGGTGTGCTTGCACAAGCCGCGGCAATTGGCTCACAAGCATTTGGGCCAGTGAATGTTGATGTGGCTCTAAATGCGTTGGAAGAAAAAGGCGTGCTGCGGACTCTGGCTCGACCAAATCTTGTGGCGCTTTCGGGTGATACGGCGAGCTTTCTGGCCGGTGGAGAGTTTCCTGTTCCAGTTGGTCAAGCCAATGACGTCGTAACGATTGAGTTTCGAGAGTTTGGCGTATCACTCGCATTTTCTCCCACGGTGTTAGGCGAAGATATGATCAATCTACGGGTCCGGCCGGAAGTGTCATCTTTGGATACACTGAACTCGGTTCAATTGGGCGGCGTCGCTGTCCCCGGGCTGAGTGTTCGCCGCGCTGACACGACAGTCGAACTTCGTGATGGGCAAGCCTTTGCAATCGCAGGACTTCTGCAAAATAGCTATACGAGCGATGTTCGCCAAACGCCATGGCTGTCGAGTGTTCCGGTCCTTGGAAGCTTGTTCAGCTCCAAACGGTTTGCACGAAGCGAAACAGAGCTAGTTATTATCATCACGCCGAGACTTGTTCAGCCTGCACCGTCAGCCGACAGTTTAGCGACACCATTGGATGCGTTCGATGAGCCATCTGAAAGTGCATTCTTCCTGCTCGACCAAACCGTTTCAGTTCATGAAACATCCCAAGCCCAAGTAACGACCCAATAGGAGCACCCGTCATGAAGATACTTGTTAAATCCTTTGGAGCCGCCTTGGTTAGTATTGGAGTTTGTGCATGCGCGAGCCAACCGGGACCGGCCTATGATCATGATCTGCAAAAGCAATTTATTCTTGGAAGCGCTACCGATCAGAACATCGCATTGCAGTCCATTCGAGCAACTGATGTGCCGAACAAGAGAGGCTTGACCGGCCAGTCTGGCGAGCGCGCTGCTGCGGCAATTGCGCGACTTAACGCTGGTGAGCGAGCGGAACTGAGCGATGCTTCAGCAAGCGGTATAGGTAGTACCGCTAGCGAATAGGTAGATACAGGTTTAATATTATCGGGATTTTGCAATGACCGCACTGGAAAAAAACATACCGACAATGGCATCGAAACTTTGCCCCGCTGTCTATGCGGTACCTGAACAGCTTGCTCGGTTCAAAGCGATATTTTCCGATGTCACAGACGTTTCGGACCTGACTTCCGAAGAGGCTATCGGTCAGACCGGGGCAAATGTTCTGATTATCGATCTAGAAGCTGGTGGTGCCATTACATTACTTGATGGTGTGGCACGTCTGGCACCAATGACGAAAGTCTTGGTGATCGGTGATGCGCTGCCGTCCCAAGCAGTGAAGTCCATGCTTGGACTGAAAGCGTCGGACTTGGTCGGCTCTAAAGCGGAATCCGAATTGGTTGTTAGAGCGACGGGACGCTTGATGGATATGGCGCCAGAAGGACCGACGCGGAGGAATCAGTGTTGGGTTGTTTCCGGTGCCGTCGGTGGAGCTGGCGCAACGACGATTGCCATAGAGATGGCGTGTGCGACAGCGATGCGTGATCCGGAAAACAAAGTTTGCCTAGTTGATATGAACTTGGCTGACGGCATGATCTCCGCCTATCTGGATACCCCGACAAAGTTGGACCTGTTTGGCGTCGCAGAAGCGCGCGACCGATTGGATGCTACCATGCTCGATGCCTACTCATCCTTGCATGAAACCGGTGTTACCGTAATTTGTGCGCCGCGTAATCCAGATGTGCATGACATTGTAAATCCAGACATGGTGTTACGACTTCTCGATACGGTTTGTGCAGGGTTTACCCATGTTATTGTCGACATGCCGCGTGAGCGCCGGAGTTGGTCAAAACCTTTGTTGGCTGGGGTCGATGAGGTTCTCGTCGTAAGTGAATTTACTGTGCCTAGCCTTCATGCCGCCGCTGATATGGCGCGTGAAGTAGATGAATTGCGCGTAGATGCGACACCGGCAAGATTGGTCTTGAATCGCATGTCCGACGGAAAGCTGGAGTTTTCTGTTTCACGTGCCAGCAAAGCGATTAGCCGAGACATTGAAGCCGTTGTCCGCTCGGACTGGAAATCGGCGCGGGCGGCTGTAAATCTAGGTCTACCCATTGCCCGTGTGAAACCGAAAAGCGCGCTTGTGAAAGACATCGCAACCGTCTTGAAAAAGCTTGATCCTGCACTAACAGAAACAGGCAAGAAACGGATGTGGCGCTAATGGGACGGTTTACTTCGAATACGGCGATTGCAGAAACAAGTCTTTCAAATACTGAAGCAGAGCAAGAACAGGAAGAATCCGGTCGGCAGAGTGGCATTGATGCAAAGCGGACTATGGGCCTGCTTGACGCCAAAATCCGCGTCCACAACCGGCTAATTGACGAGCTTGATCTTTCTTCACTGGAGAAGCTTGATGATGTTGATCTCAAGCGGCAAGTCCGTACCATTGTTATGGACATGGTGCGTGAAGAAGGCTTGGCGATGTCGTCCAATGAGATTGCGCAGTTTGCCGACGCGGTGTTCGATGAGATGACGGGACTCGGGCCAATCGAACCCCTGCTGGCCGATGACGAAGTATCTGACATTCTCATTAATGGCTGCCACCAAGTATATATCGAGCGTAAGGGGGAACTCGAGCTCTCTTCTGTTCGTTTTTCGGACAACGACCATCTGCTACGGATTTTGAACAGGATCGTGTCAGCGGTTGGTCGGCGGGTCGATGAAGGGCAACCTCTTGTTGATGCACGTTTGCTCGATGGATCGCGGGTCAATGCTGCAATCAGTCCGATTGGCGTTGACGGACCACTCGTCTCTATCCGTAAGTTCTCAAAGAGCCCGCTAACATTGGAAAAGCTTGCTGAATTTGGCGCGCTGCCCGCTCCAATGCTTGAGTTCGTTGTCGGGGCAGTAAAGTGCCGGGCGTCTACGGTTATCTCGGGCGGTACCGGTTCGGGTAAGACAACACTCTTGAATGCGCTCTCTTCGGCAATTAGCCACAAAGAGCGGATCATCACGATTGAAGACGCAGCCGAGCTGCAATTGCAGCAGCCCCATGTCGCTCGGATGGAAACACGTCCCCCGAACCTCGAAGGCAAAGGCGAAATCCGCCAACGCGAACTCGTGAAAAACGCGCTGCGGATGCGCCCTGATCGGGTCTTTCTGGGCGAGGTTCGTGGCGAAGAAGCGTTTGATATGTTGCAAGCTATGAATACCGGTCATGAAGGATCAATGGCCACGATCCACGCGAACAACCCGCGCGATGCAATTACCCGATTGGAACAAATGGTTCTTATGGGCGGTCTACGAATATCGGCAGATGCGATACGTGGGCAAATAGCTTCGGCTGTGAATCTTGTTGTTCAGGCGGCACGTTTGTCTGACGGATCACGCCGCGTTGTGAGTGTGGCGGAGATTACCGGCATGGAAGGCAATGTTGTGCAGATGCAGGAGATTTTCAAATTCGCGCGTAGTCATACGGACGAAAACGGAAAAGTACACGGAAAATTTGTAGCAACTGGAATCCGGCCCCAGTTCCTCGAAGAGATGAACCGCCGCGGTGTGACTATTTCAAGCGATCTCTTTGATCCGCAACGCGAGTTCTAATCATGTTTGACGGTGCTTTCGACACTGTGTTTGAAGGGCCTGTTGTGGCCTACCTCCTGTTCTTTGCTGTGGGGTTCTTGCTTGTCCAGACTGCTTTTGGCGTGTTTGGCAATGCCAAGATGAATAAGCAGCTCAACTCCCGTCTAAAAGCACGCGAACGCGCTGGCTCTGTACAGGAATTGTTGAGCGAGTTGCGTCAGCAAAGAGCGCTCGGCGATGATGGAGAACTGGCTTGGTCATCAAGGTGGTTCAATCGGTTGGTCACCCGTTCGGGTATCCGATTTGAACCTGGGAAATGGGCCATGCTGTCTGCCGTCGTTGCGATTTCTCTTGGGTTCGTGATTTACCACTTCGCCGGTAATTTGGGGTATGCGGCGATTGCTTCGATTGTTTTGTTTTTCGCAATACCCGTTTTGGTTCTGTCAAAAGCTGGAACTGAACGGAGCAATAAGCTCGGACAGCAATTGCCCGATAGCCTCGCCGTCATTGTAAGATCTCTGGAGGCGGGTCATCCGGTTCCGACGGCTATTGCGTTGGTTGGGCAAGAGATGCCGGACCCTGTTGGCAGCGAATTTGGGATGGTAGCAGACGAGATGTCTTTCGGCTCATCAATGAAAGATGCGGTAAGGCGATTATCACAACGCTCGTTCAATGAGGATGTCGATTTGTTTGCCGCGACGATCCGCTTGCAGGCGAAGACCGGCGGTAATCTTTCCGAACTTTTAAAGCTCAATGGTGATGCGATCCGTGATAGACAAATGCTTAGGTTGCGCGTCAAAGCCGCATCGGCTGAAGGACGTATGTCCGCATTGATCTTATCTGCTGCACCATTTGTTGTCGCAGGAGCGGTGCACTTGCTTAATCCCAACTTTTACGGGGAGATAATTGACAAACCGGTTGTCCAATACTGGCTAGCCGGTTTCGCTGGATGGATGATGATTGGCAACCTCATCATGCGCAAAATGATTGCGTTTAAAATATAGGGGTATGGCAAAATGGTAACTCAAGCGGATTTTGTCATATTCGGTGTCGCCATGGTGTTGACGCTATTTGTGGTGCCGGGCGTACTATTTTCTGTCAGGTCTATGCGGCGTTCAGGCCAAATGATCTCTCGGTTGGAGCGCGCGAAAGCTACGGCTGGAAGTTCGGCTGAAGATAAGCGTACAAAATCGATTGGCGACATCGTCACGGATCTTGGCCGCCGATCAACGCCGGGGAATCCAGAACAAATTTCGCAATTACGCTTTACGCTGATGCGTGCGGGCCTGCTTGGACAAAAAGCTGTGTCCGTATATTTTGCAGCACGGCTTCTTATGGTCGTTCTGCCGCAAATTCTTCTTTTGTACCTCGTCCCACAATTGTCGCTCATTGATCCGATCTTACCGTTGTCGGCGAGTTTGTTTCTAGCAATTTTTGGCCTTACCGTTCCAGGGATTTACATTGGTAAGCGAACGAAGCGACTTGAACGTGAATACAAGGAGGGGTTTCCAGATATGATGGACCTCCTCGTGGCGTGTGTTGAAGCAGGGATGAGTATTGATGCGGCTGTCGCGCGTGTGGCTGAAGAGCTGGCAGGGCGATATCCTAGTCTTGCCTTGCATCTGAAGATAAATGCTCTCGAACTTCGTGCAGGTAGAGCACGTCAGGACGCTTGGAAAAATTTCGCTAGACGACTTGGTATCGAGGAAGCTTCGTCGCTAACAACTATGTTGCGGCAAGCTGAAGAGATGGGATCGAGCATTGGAGACACACTTCGCGTTTTTTCCAAGGACATGCGTAAAAAGCGGATGCTAGCAGCCGAAGAGCAGGCGATGGCATTGTCGGCTAAACTGTCATTGCCACTCATACTTTTCGTATTCCCAACCCTATTAGGGGTGCTAATTTTACCCGCTATTGTACGTGCCCTTGAGTTAGCGGCCTAATTTGGTGAACGCTTACCTTAAGGGGATTTTGAACAGGATCGTGTTCAATCGCCCAGTTCTAGCCTATAAGTTTCACCCTGAGGATGTAGGATGACAAACACGACAAACAGTCAGGAAGACCCTGTTCGCGATTCATTTCGCGACATGCATCGTGTCTTCATTGGCGTGGCTGGGTTTAGCCTGTTTACCAGCATGTTGATGCTGACGGGGCCGCTCTACATGTTGCAGGTCTATGATCGCGTATTGGCCAGCGCATCCGTGCATACATTGGTAGCGCTGACCATACTAATCCTCGTGCTCTATGCAGGGTTTGCGGTTTTGGATTGGGTGCGAAATAGCATTTTGTCGCGCGTGGGGTCTCGGTTTGAAGATGTGCTTGGTGACCGGACACTCATTGCAACCATAAAAGATAAACTACACGATCCAGGTCGTGGTTCGGATAAGCCGATCCGTGATTTGAGAACCCTACGAAAATTTTTTGGAAGCCCTGCAGTCACAGCGATGTTTGACGCGCCATTTTCCATTATGTTTTTGCTCGTTATTTTTATGATCCACTGGTGGTATGGGGTCTTGGCTTTAGGCGGTGGGTTTGTACTTGTTGGAATTGCTTTCCTCAATCAGAGTGTTTCGCACAAAAGCGTCCGCGATTCCGAAGTGCTTGAAATGGCGGCGCAGGCTAGAGTCAGCGAAATTTCCCAAAACGCAGAAATAATCGAAGCTCTTGGTCTTGGAGATCGTGTCCGAAAGAAGTGGCGCGATGAATTTGACCGGTCGGATGCCGCTCTTGTTGCCTCGAGCTCGTTACTTTCTCGGTTCGCATCAGGAACGAAGGCTTTCAGATTATTCCTGCAATCATCCGTGTTGGGGGTTGGAGCTTATCTATCGATCCTTGGTATTTCGACTCCGGGGGAAATGATCGCTGCATCGATTTTGACTGGCCGCGCGATTGGTCCAGTCGAGCAATTGGTCGGCCAATGGCGTTCCGTATCATCTGCTCGTGCAGCGTGGAACTCCTTGCGTGAAGCTTTGCTTGGCAGACCGTCTTCTGGCAATTCAATGGCCTTACCTGCCGTGCGTGGTGAAATCGAATTTGAAGGCGTATCCGCGGGGCCTCCTGGCGCCCAAAAGCCGTTCTTGTTGCAACTCAGTTTCAAGATTGCTGTTGGGGATATCGTTGGTTTAATAGGACCGAGCGCGGTTGGAAAAATCGTCTTTGGTTCGAATTCTGATGGGAATATGGGGCGCGCAAATCGGCACGGTCCGCATCGACGGGGCTGAAATTTCAACGTGGTCGCGTGAAGTTTTGGGGCCGCAATTAGGGTATCTACCCCAACAGGTTGATCTCTTCTCTGGGCGTATCCATGAGAATATAAGCCGTTTTGATCCTGAAGGTAATTCGGAAGCTGTTATCTCCGCGGCGCAAGCGGCCGGTTGCCATGATATGATCTTGAGGTTGCCCGAGGGCTATGACACCGAAATTGGAATGCGGGGCGCTTATCTATCCGCTGGGCAGCGTCAGCGTATTGGTTTGGCGCGTGCGCTTTACGGCGATCCTGCGATTGTGGTTTTGGACGAACCAAACTCCAATCTTGACAATGTCGGTGAAATAGCTCTGCAGAATGCAGATTAAAGGATTGAAGTCACGCGGGGCAACAGTGGTTATGATTGCGCATCGTCCTCAATCTATAGGTCAGTGTAATAAGCTTTTGATGCTCGAAGGCGGCCGAATGCGGATTTATGGCCCTCGAGACGAGGTTTTGAGCGAAGTTGCCCCGTCCAATATTTCGCCAACAAAGCGCCAGCTTAAGTCGGCGCCAAAAGGAGGGAGCGATGTCTGAGTCAGAAGTTTTTTCAGCGCGACCTGCATCCAATACAAAATCGATGTCTCGCGTTGGATGGGCACTGGTGATTTGCTTGTTCGGCGGCTTATTCCTTTGGTCCGTTGTCGCGCCGTTTGAGGGCGCCGTACTTGCGAGCGGTCTGATTTCTGTTGAGAGCAATCAACAAGCAGTCCAACATTTGGAAGGCGGGATCGTTGGTCAGATCAATGTGTAAGAGGGCGATCGGGTTGAAAGCGGACAAACCGTAATTGTACTAGATGAAACCTCTATACAGGCACGCCTTTCGAGTGTCGAAGCCCGATTGTTTGAAGCGATTGGCGAGGAGGCGCGTCTAGTCGCCGAACGTGACAATCGTCGTAGTGTTGAGTTGCGCACTGAGTTTTATGATCTTGCTGACCGTCCTGAAATTATCGATATTCTGGTTTCCCAACGTGACCTATTGGCGGCGCGCGCGGCCTCGCGCTCTACTCAAGTGTCTTTGCTACGTCAGTCGATCTTGCAATTTGAACGGCGTGCTACAGGATTGGAAAATGAGATAACAGCAAATCTTCAACAGAGTGAACTGATTGGAGAAGAAGTTGCGGGATTAGAGGTGCTGCTGGAAAAAGGACTTAGCCCCAAATCTCGAATATTGACGTTGAAGAGAGAACAGGCGCGACTTACGGGAGTGCGCGAGTCTCTCTCGGCCGAGGTTGCGACCACACTGATTCAAATTGGCGAGGCACGCCTCGAGATTAATCAGCTGACTGATGGGTTTAGGGAAGAGGTTTTAACTGAATTTCGTTCCGTGCAAACGCGTGTTGCGGAACTGTCGGAAGAGCGAATTGCAGCGCGCGATCAGCTTAGGCGTTTGGAGATTAAGGCGCCACGCGCTGGCCGTGTCATCGGCATACAAACGCATACGGTTGGCGGTGTTATTGAACCGCGCAATCCAATAATGTTTATCGTGCCCGAGGGGGACCCGTTGGTTGCTCTGGTCCGCATCGCGCCTCAGGACATCGACAAAGTAACTGAAGGGAACGAGGCAACGTTACGTTTTCCGGCATTTAGCGCCAATGTCACGCCAGAAGTTTACGGTGTCATCCGCAAAGTGTCGGCAGATGCGCTTCAAGACCCGGCCTCAGGGGCTTTCTATTATGAAGGCATCGTGGAAATTCCAGATGTGCGGTTGAACAATAGTGAGTTCAAGCTTTTGCCCGGTATGCCGGTGGATGCGAGCGTCAAAACGGAGAGCCGAACAGTGATCTCCTATCTGCTCAAGCCGCTTGGCGATGCGGTGTCACTGACCTTCCGCGAATAGTAACAATATCATAGAGCCATAGTCGTTGAGCGTTGTCCCAAAGCAGCGTAAGTAGCTTCCTTTATAATGAAAGGTGAGAGCGCCCATGGGTCTGTCAATTAATGCTGCTTTTGACGGCGGTAACATTGTCTGTAAGTCGTGTATTGATGCAGACAATATCCAGTTGGAAATCCGTAAGGACAAAGATAGCGATTTTTATCAGTGGTTCTATTTCAGGCTGTCGGGCGCGCGTGATTTGCCGTGTAGACTGATCATCGGAAATGCTGGTGGATCGGCCTATCCCAAAGGTTGGGAGGATTATCAGGCGTGTATGTCGGCTGATCGCGAAACTTGGACACGCGTTCCGACAAAATACGAGAATGGTGAGCTTGTGATCAACCACACACCAGAAGCCGATGCAGTCTATTACGCCTATTTCGCTCCGTTTTCTATGGAACGGCATCATGAGATGATTGCCGCGGTTCAAGATTATGATGACGTCAGGGTTGATATGTTGGGCACGACGCTAGACGGACAAAGCATTGATTGTATTCGCGTTGGAGAGCCCACCAAAGACAAGAAGCCTATCTGGGTAATTGCACGCCAACATCCTGGTGAGACAATGGCTGAATGGTGGATGGAAGGATTTATCGAACGATTGCTGGATATGGATGATCCGGTCAGCCGTAAGCTGCGCGAGCGCTCTAGCATCAGTATCGTTCCAAATATGAATCCCGATGGTTCGAAACGCGGACATTTAAGGACCAATGCTGCGGGTATAAACCTCAATCGGGAATGGGATAAAGCCAGCCTCGAAAAAAGCCCTGAAGTTTTCCACGTCTTGTCGTCAATGCGTGAGACCGGTGTGTTTTTGGTGCTTGATGTCCATGGTGACGAGGCGCTGCCGTATAATTTCATAGCAGGTTCGGAAGGAGTTGCAGGCTTTTCCGACACCGATGATGCTAGATTGCAGGCATATAAATTAGCGCTTGTCACGGCTAGTCCCGATTTTCAGACCCGCTTCGGTTATCCCCGCAATGCTCCGGGCAAGGCGAACCTATCTATTGCCGGAAACGCCCTGTTCGCCGCTTTCGGAGGATTGGCTATGACATTGGAGATGCCGTTCAAAGACAATGCTGATTTGCCCGACCCCGTTTCGGGTTGGTCACCCGACCGCTGCAGGAATCTTGGACGATCCAATGTCGATGCAATGCTGGACGCGGTTGGGCGGTCTGATTGATCTGGCTTCGTTGAAACAACTTTTCTAAGAATGGGGGCCATATTCACCGAGTGCATATGACCCCTGTATTTTTGAAATTCAGGCTCTTTCAAAGCCTGATTTTAGTTGTTCTCAACATAACGGGCGAGCTGCCGAGCAAACCGATCGAATGACCGATCCGCATCCGCCCATATTCCGACGCGCGGTAGACCATCATTGAGGTTTGAGTTGTTGCTTTGCTTCTCCTCAATTCGCGTCAGAAGGGTTGATCCCTCGATGAGGTTGATTTGATAATCCGCACCGCCAACATAGAGTGAGCTAAAGCTCAGTCCTGTTCGGGAGCGCGCGTCAGCTATCGTGGGCCGTGTTGAAACCAGCTTGGTGAGTGTAGCTTCGATCGTCAGGATGCCGTCACCTGGCGCATCTACGAGAAGATACTTTTTCCCAAAAGCGCTTTGCAGTTCCTCTGCAAAATCACTTGCTTTGCGTGCTTGGTCACGCTCACTGATCGGACGAAACCCTCGTAAATCTCGAGTGGAGCGGCGAACAGGATGTTCGCTGAAATCAGTTTCGACCGGAGCGATGTAGACTTTCTCATAGCTGTAAAGTGGAGCATCTGTTGCTCGATCTATTGCATCGAACGGAGCGGCTTGAGCGGCAGCAGCAACCATCGTGGTGGCTGCCGTGAACGCGAGAGCACGTTTGATGAGTGAGGTCATTGTGGATATCCTAAAGTTAAATGGGCATGATCCTTCGAAGCTCAAAACTAGCAGAAATCATTCGAATTTTCCAGTTATTATGTCTTGGTGTCCCGCAAATGTGATGCGGCATCAACTTCCCGATATGGATGAACCAATTGTTCGCCTCAAACGACGTATTATTGGCTGGCCCATAATATTCGCGCAATCCATGCGATTTCGTGCCGCGCAAATTTACGGGGAGGATAGTTTGGATTGAAGGAGACCAATTCTACAGTCTTGTCGGTTTGTTGACCGAGTAATTTAGCGAGCACTTCCCCGTCGATCGTCTTCGCTACCACGCGATCTCCCCGTCGCACTTGCGTATCGGGGGAGACAACAATCCGGTCACCGGCGCGGTAGACGGGCTCCATACTGTCCCCGCTGATTTCGAGAGCGTAGACTTGTTCGGCGCCAAGTCCGGGGAACCGGACCTCGTCCCAGCCGGACCCTGCAGGAAACCCTGCATCATCGAAGAACCCGTCATTGCCGGCTTGGGCAAATCCTATGAGGGGCGCACTTGCCCCTCGTTTGCCTTCGATCAGTGAAGCAAAATCGTCAAAACCTGCACCAACAGCGGTCAAAGCACGTGCAACACTTTCGGTTGAAGGCCAACGCGGCCGACCATCTTTTGCAGTCCTTTTTGAGGGATTGAAAGACGTGGGATCAAGGCCAGCCAATTTTGCCAATCCTGATACACTCAGTCCGTTATGACTGGCTAATTTGTCGAGGCCGGTCCAAATATCTTTATGTCGCATAGGCGCAAGCACCCCTGTGGATAAGTCTGTGTATATCTTATGCAGCAAGTGAATAGGAATTTCAACCTATCACAAGGTGTAAATTCCTATTCATTTGTTGATTTTCACACTGCTGGATTGCATAATTCGGCGAAGACTGTTTGAACCCGCTAGATGACACACACTCATGTTTACAAGATTTTGGCGTCCGACGACTGGGACGCAGCAAAGCAAATAGGCTATCCTGAAACCAAGCTGGATGTCGGCGATGGCTATGTCCATCTTTCGACGCGAGCGCAAGTCGGGGAGACTCTGGCATTGCATTACAAACAAGCAAGCGGTGTCCGCTTGCTTGAATATGGTCTGGATGATCTTGAAAATTCGGGGGACCTTAAATGGGAGCCCTCACGCGGCGGTGATTTGTTCCCGCATTTGTATGGAACCTTGCCGCTTGCGACTGCATTGCGGGTCTGGGAGTTGGACACGAACAAAGACGGTATTCCCGTTTTGCCCGGAGATTTATAAGATGGCGATGACAGCCCTAGGCGTTGCGCTGGTGAAATTACTGCCAGCCGAGCGCGCACATAAAGCAACCATCAAATCATTGAAGCTCGGCCTTGGCGTGCCTTTATCAACACCAATCGACCCTGACAGCTTGCATGTGACCTTACCTGTGTCCGGCTTGCAGCTTCCCAACCCTGTTGGACTTGCAGCGGGGTTTGACAAGAACGCAGAAGTTTTTGGACCTATGTTCAAATTTGGCTTTGGCATGGTCGAGTGCGGCACGGTCACGCCGAAGCCCCAAGCGGGCAATCCCCAGCCGCGCCTGTTCCGCCTCACCGAGGACCGCGCTGTGATCAACCGCATGGGCTTTAACAATGAAGGGCTGGCTGCCTATGTGCGCCGCTTGCAAAAAGCTGGAGCCCGTACGGGTGCGCTTGGTGCAAATGTCGGAGCCAACAAAATCAGCGAGGGGCAAGACCGGATCAAAGACTACGCGCTTGGATTGTCTGCCGTCTGGCCGCATTGCGATTATGTGACGATCAATATTTCCTCGCCCAACACGCCGGGCCTACGCGGGCTGCAAAATAAAGACGAGCTGAATGACTTATTAAAGCTCTGCCGCCTGACCGCCGACACGCAAGAAGGTGAGCGGCCTGTGTTTTTGAAGGTAGCCCCGGACCTCGATAGCGAGGCCATTGCCGACATCATTTCCGTGGTAAAAGGCATGACCGGTTTCCTTACGGGGCTAATCATTTCCAACACGACCATTGCACGCCCGGACAGCCTGCAAAGCAAACACGCAGGCGAGGGGGGCGGCTTGTCCGGCGCGCCGCTGATGGACGCCTCAACCCAAGTCCTTGCTGAATTCGCGCGCGGCCTGAATGGTGCGTTTGACCTTATCGGAGCCGGCGGCATTGCCAGCGGAGCGGACGCCTATGCTAAGATCAAAGCCGGCGCCCACGCCATTCAGCTTTATTCCGCGCTTGTCTACGAGGGGCCGGGCTTGGCAAAAAAAATTAAAACCGATCTGCTGGAGCTGATGGCAGAAGACGGGTTTTCGAATATCTCCGAGGCGGTTGGGGCAGGGCTTTGAGCCCGCGCCCAAACTAACGCCCAGCCTTTCCTACATCCTGCAATAATCCTTTCCAAAACAGCCCAAGCATTCCTGCGCGCCAGAGATACATCGTCAGGAAGGCGAGCCACACGCCTGTGTTTCCATATGGCCGAAACGCATAGTCGGTGGCGACATAACCCGCAGAGGCGAGGACACCAGCCGTGCGCAGTGCTCGGCCTTGCGTGGCGCCAATGAAAACTCCGTCAAGTTGGAACGGTAGAACGCCAATCAGCGGCATCAGCGCGCAATAGGGAAGATAGGCAAGCGCGGCTGCACGGGCTTCATCATCGGCAATGAAGGTCTCGATAATTAGCCCGCCGCCGATATAGAACAAAAGCGCGATCACTGCGCCGGACATGAGTGCCAATTCTGTCGTTACGCGCACAGCCTGTTTCAGCCGCCCTGCATCGCGCGCGCCCACTGCTTCGCCCGCTTCTTTCTCGGCAATAAAGGCAAACCCGTCGAGCACGAAGGCGGCGACCGTGACAAATTGCAAAAGCACTTCATTGCCCGCAAGCTCTGCTGTACCAATCCGCGCGCCTGCGTTTACGAACCAAGCGAACGAGAACAAGAGCGCCATAGTGCGGATCATGATGTCGCGATTGGCGGTGAACAGCGAGACAAGCTTGTCGCGGTCCCAGAGCTTGGCATTGCCGGTAAACGCGCTGCGCACAATCAGCAAGCCAAAGCCGAGCGCGACCCATTCGGCAATCGCTGTGCCTGCGCCGATGCCTGCCGGACCAAGATCGAGCACGGCGACAAAGTAGAGGTCGAGACCTGCGTTTACCCCGTTCATGATGATCTGGAACAGCAGCAGCTCTCGCGTGCGCCCTGTGCCGAGTAGCCAGCCGGTAATGCCGTATCCCATCAGCAATGCGGGCGCGCCCCAGATGCGCGCATCGAAATAGGCTGCGGCGAGGGTTTCGACTTGCTGCTCCGCGGTGAAGATCGCGAAAGCTGTATATTTCAGCAGCGGCCCAAGCACGAGCAGGATGAGCCCCAAGCCGCCGCCAAGCACCAGCGAACGCAGCAAGACCGCGCGCGCTTCGCCTGTGTCTTCGCGGCCAATCGCTTGCGCGGTGAGGCCCGTTGTCGACATGCGCAAAAAGCCAAAGCCCCAATAGATGAAGCTACACGCCACCGCCGCAATCGCCACGCCCGCCAGATCATACTTGTCGCCAAACTTGCCCATCGCCGCCGTATCGACAATGCCGGTCAGCGCCGTCGCCGCTTGGGCGAGTACAACCGGCCAAACCAATGACAAAACGCGTCGACGCGTAAGAGGGGCGAGGGTGCTCATTGGCGCTGTTTAGAGCAGGCCGCCTTGCAAGGGAAACAGTTTCGGGTTGCCTACCTATGCTCGCTCCCATTTATTGCGACATTGAAGATAGGGAAACGGAGAGCTTGGCGGGTATAGCCCGCGCACGCCAAAGCGCACCATGCGCGGCCCCGCTGGCGATACAAAGCTCGGACGGCGCGCAAGACACACCGATGTAAATGCCTGACTTTCGCCGAGGCTGTATGGCGCGACCTATGCGCCGTCCTCAGGTCTTTTGTCGGGACGATGCTGGCTTATCGGGTCGCTCCCCGAGCCTTGTCCTGTCGCAGGTCTTCAGGCCGCTCTCGGTATAGGTTGCACCATGACCCCCGCCTTGAGAACCGCCGGACACGTTACGACCGGTCAGCCTCGCAGAAACCCGAACTCTCCATCATGACCGGCCGGACCGGACACCGCTTATGGCGATGAAGAACAAGGGGAGTATGGGATGGGGGACGTGCGCGGAGGATAGATTTTTTGGATGGGGGCTTATGTCCGCTCTCGGCGTCATAGCGGTCATAAAGTCGGAGTCTTAAAACACCCAAAATAGGGCAATTACAGAAAAGGCATCACGTAAAGTTTTATTTAAGTCAGAAGTTGAAGTGTCATACGGTCAATCAGTAGACAAATATAGCGGGAAAAAGGAATTGAAATATTGAAAAAATTGATCTTCATCTTGAGCATTATGAGCGTCTCTGCAACAGCTTGGGGGCAGGATGAACGACCCGCATGGCAGAAACTGGATGTGTTTAACCCTTTCAGCATGTCGGCGCAGTATGAGGCTGGTGAGATTACGGACCCGCTAGCTCATCACTTTGCCGGCATATTCGATGCGAGGAACAAACAGGATTTCGATTTAGCGTTTCAGCGCATTGAGGCCGCCCGTTCGCATGCTGAGGAGGTAGGCGAGGCTCAGTTTTTACGCACGCTCACAAACGTCAAAATTGAGATGCTGATCTCGTCGAAACGGTATTCGGACATTATTGCGAACGTCGAAGAATTCGAGTCAACTCTATTGCCCGAAGAATCATCCGAATTTCAGTATTTAGCCAATTTAGATTCGAAAATTGAAATGGCAAACGCGCCTTACACCCTCACGAATATTGTTGGAAATAACGACCGAATAAAAATTACAGGGCGTATAAACGATACTGAAACAAGCTTTTTATTTGACACTGGCGGAGATGGTTTAACTATCGGGCCTGAAATGTCTGATATCGTAGGCGTTAAGACATCATCAATCACTTCGGCTCTGCAAACAACAAATAGTAGCTTCTCTAACACGGTGGGTCATATAGACTCTGCTCAGATTGGTTTAACACGTTTTTATAATCACCCTGTAAACAGATCCAATTTGGAACTCGATAAAATCTGGGGTTTCAATGATGTCCTCCCAGAAGCAATTCTGGGTATAAGTGAAATCCGACACCTCGGCGAAACGATTGTTTTCTCGACAGATGGAAAGCGGATAAGTGAGCTGCTTGTATTACCAGAAAATCCAGCTCCAACCACACGCGGATCTGACATAAACCTATTGCTCGTAGGACAAAAACCTATCGTCAAACTAGTCTTGGGGGACGAGGTCTATTCATGCCTCTTCGATGTCGGGGCTCCCCACTCATTTATCTCCCAAAGGATGTTCGAACGCCATAAAAACGAACTTGACTTACAATTGCTAAACCGGCGTGAGCGCCGCAAACGCTTTGACTATAAAGTTGATAAAGCAATCGATCAGCTTCTCGGCACACTCGCTGATGAACCTATTCAATTGAAGAATGTCGAAGTTCGTGGGCGAGCGAACTCCCAATGCTTTATTGGGCTTGACGCGGTTATACAATCTGGCGGGGCGACGCTTAGCCTGAATCAAGGGCTGGTATCCTTCGGGCCCGTTGATGCTATTGAGGGACGTCGGTGAGCGGCTATTCTCGCCCCAAGTCGCACTCTTGGTTATCGGCAGCAGATGACCAAAAAAGCGGACCTTAGCTTCGAGGTCTCGTGGCAGCTTTGCGCGCATCTTGGCTGTAGATCTAGCGGCCTACACTCGCCCTAAAACGACTTCGCGAGAAATATGCGAAAGTCTACATCCGAGGACGCATTGGTCAGGCCGAAGAGTGTGCTGGCTTCGACTGACCAGCCTTGTCCGAGCTTGGCGGCAATGGCTGGACCAATGCTGTGGACCTGATCGCGCAGGTCTGGAAAATCATCAGTCGAGCCATAAAAATTGAAGGCTTGGGCCTGAAGGCTAACAGTCTTGTTGAGTTGGTAGCGCAGGCTGGAGCGGGTCTGCAGGAACAGGCCATCGCTGCGGTCATCGCCAAACTGAACTTGCGCCAGCACTGCGCCGCGCCAGACCCATCGCTCGCCGAGGGGCACATCTGTGGTCGAGTTAAAGCTCACCAAGTTCGCCCCGACATCATCATTGATCAGCACATCGAGGCGCACGGCGGAATCAATGCCTGACTTTTCGTCTTCGAGAAACTGATACTGGGCCTCGAACTGCACAAGGTCGAAATCAAACCCGCTGACATTCGTGTCGGCGCCTTGCACCACGGCACGTAGGCGCAGATTGTCGGTTACGCTCTGCTGATAGTGGAGGCGGGAGGTGATCCGTTCCGGACGCCCATCCGAGGACGGAGCGAACGCTGTGCGGAACTCGAGCGCGCGGCTGCCGGGGGTGACCTCTGGACCAAACACGCCGCCAACATTCTGTGCACTTGCAATGGCGGGAATGGTGACAAGACATGTCAGAGCGAGGATGAGGCAGGCGGCACTGCGCGAAAGATGAATACGTGGTATGATCGTCGTCTTGATGTTTTGCATTATAATCTAAGTCCCTGATGCCGAAGTTTCCGAGCCGGAAATCCGGTGTCCCTCATCTAGTCGAACAGTTTGGATACACTCTCTTCGTTGGCAATCCGGCGAATAGCTTCGCCGAGCAGCGGAGCGACGGGGAGCACGCGGAGGGACTTGGACTTCAAGTCTTCCTCATTTGGCTGAATGGTGTCGCAGATAACGATCTCGTCGAGGACGGATTTTTCAACGCGCTTAACGGCATTGTTCGAGAGCACGCCATGGGTGACATAGGCCGAAACGCCTGTCGCGCCCGCATCCTTTAGCGCGGCGGCCGCATTGCAGAGTGTTCCGCCGCTATCGCACATATCATCGACCATGATGCAGCGATGTCCCTTTACGTCGCCAATAATGTTCATCACTTCGGACTGACCGGCTTCGGGGCGGCGCTTGTCGACAATGGCAAGATCGCAGCCAAGACGTTTTGCCAATCCGCGGGCCCGTACCACACCGCCAACATCGGGAGAGACAATTTTCAGTTTTGCCGGATCATAGCGATCACGAATGTCGCGCAGAATGACGGGGCCGGCGACCATATTATCGGTCGGGATGTCGAAGAAGCCCTGAATTTGTCCGGCATGCAGATCCATGGTGAGGACGCGATCGGCGCCCGCTGTCGAAATGAGGTTTGCGACCAGTTTTGCGGAAATTGGTGTGCGTCCGTCGGTTTTGCGGTCTTGTCTCGCATAACCATAATAAGGGATCACAGCCGTAATCCGGCGGGCCGAGGCGCGTCGCAGGGCATCCATGCAGATCAGAAGCTCCATGAGATTGTCATTGGCCGGGAAACTTGTGGACTGGATGACGAAGACATCTTCGCCGCGCACATTCTCGTTGATCCGGACGAAGACCTCATTGTCGGCGAAGTTTTTCACCTCGGCCTCGGTCAGTGGGACATCGAGATAGTCGGCTATGTTTGAGGCAAGTGGGCGATTGGCATTGCATGATAGCAGTTTCATTTTGACGGGTCCTGGCTATTTTCAATCATCTGGGACGCTTTTGTATCAAAGCGGGCGCGGGTGCAACGGTTTGACGTGCGTTTCCGGCAGCTATTTCGATTTCAACATGATGACTGAGGCATTTCTGCCATAGTCGGGCAATCCTTGGCGATTGCGGCGTCTATTGGAAAAATACCGGTCTTCCAAAGCGCAGGTGTCGTGGGCGACGACATCTATGCGCGATACGCCGGCGCGTACGAGTTGCGCGCGAACAAAGCTTTGAATGTCGAACTGGAAGCGATCAGCATTGCCTTGAACAAAAAATCTCTCGGATGCGGCCCTATGGGTTAAGAATGTTTCGCGGAATTCTGGTCCGACTTCATAGGAGGCTTGCCCTATGCAAGGGCCTATTCCGGCCGCGATGGAGGATCGGTCTGCGCCAAGTGCTTCCATCGCTTCTAGCGTTGCCTCGCAAATGTCGGCGATGGCCCCCTTCCAGCCAGAATGGGCCGCACCGATGACCCCTGCGGCTGCATCTGCAAACAGGACCGGAACGCAATCTGCGGTCATGATTGCTAGCGCCAAGCCGGAAGATTTCGTCACCATTGCATCGGCTTTTGGCCGGTCGGTAAAGGGAGCCGTGATGTGAACGACGTCTGCTGAATGGTGTTGATGGCACGACAGGAGATGGTCTGGTTCGTCCGCGCCAATCGCTGCGGCGATGCGTGCGCGGTTTTCTGCGACGGCTTCTGGGGTATCGTTTGATCCCGCGCCTGCATTCAAGCTTGTGTATAACCCTGTGGATACGCCGCCCTGTGCGCCGAAAAACCCGTGCGAGACAGAGGGCATATGGGCAAGGCTCGGCGCAGTGGTCGCTGGCGGATGGGCGGTGGTTTTCATAAAGCTAGGCTACTCAAATCCGGCAGGTTTTGGCAAGCTCGGCGTAGAGATACAGATCACTTTGAACCGTGTTCCCATTTCGGCTGGATCGACGAGCTTTTGTGCGCCTTGGAACAATGCCTCTGCACGCTCGGGATTGGCTTTGATGAGCGTATCGAGCCGCTCTTGTAGGCCGAGCTTACCGAGGAATTCTCCCTGAGTGATAGGGCCCGAGACTGATAGGCCAGCACCCTTGGCGAGCTTGGCAAGCCGCCCGAAATCGACATCTACGGTTAGATCTGCTTCGCCGGGACAAGCAAGCGGATCGACCTGTTCGCCGTTTTTGTAGGCGCGCAAGGTGTCAGTGGGAGCGTGATTGTCGGGGCCGTAATCGATGAACAGTGCATGGAAGCGATCGCCATTTTCAACGCGGTCGCTGAGGGTTTCTATCAGGCCATCAAGGCCGGGCTGAACTTCGGTTTCGCCGTTTAGAGAAACTGGCGGCATATCTGCGGCAGCTTCCGCGCGTAAATCCGACCGATCAATCCCGAAGGCCAATTCTCCATCTTCGTCAAGCCCGACAACGCGCTCGCGCCACACCTCGTCTTCGCGGACAAATTGGCGTGCGGGCAAGCAATCGAGGAATTCGTTTGCGATGATAAATGTGAGGTGCGGGTTCACATGTTCCAATCTATCTTTGAAACTGGGGGCAAAGGGTTCAAGCTTTTTGGCTTGTAGGTCGCGCAATGCAGGACTGGCCTCGATGAGCTCAAGGAATAGTCCGTTTGCAAAATTGGTATCGGCTGCGGCATGAGCTGCACGCATCGCGTCAGCCATCAGTGTGCCGCGACCGCCGCCCATTTCGACGATATTGAATGTGGTAGAAGCACCCGTCGCCTGCCATGCGTTGACGAGCCACAGACCAATGAGTTCGCCGAACATCTGGCTCGTTTCTGGCGCGGTTATAAAGTCGCGCCCTAAGCCTGCACCATTGGCATAATAGCCGTCTTTGGGGTCGTGCAGGCAGGTCTGCATATATGAAGACACCGGCATGGGGCCGTCCATGCGGATTTGCCGGATGAGCCTGTCTTTGAGTGACATTGCGAGCGCCTGTTAGTTCGGTGCGCTAAGCGGTTTTTCCTTGAGCGCATGCCAAATCAGGAACGCACCTGCGAGCCACATGGGTGTCGAGAGCAACATGCCCATGGTCGCGCCGCCCGGCAAAAATCCGATATGGGCATCAGGCTCGCGGAAAAATTCGGATATCGAACGCCCCAGTCCGTACATGATAAAGAACAGACCGGCCGCGAGTCCCGGCTTTTTGAGCATACCGAACTTGAAGGCCAGAACCGCGAGCACAGCCGTTGGCAGCAAACCTTCGAGAACACCTTCGTAAATTTGGCTGGGATGGCGCGCCATCTCGTTTCCGGCATAGACCCAGACCTTTTCGACAGCATCCCATGCGGCAGGTGGCCCTGTGTAATTCGGCGCAATACCTTCGGGGAAAATCATGCCGACGGAGCTGTCGGTGTGGCGGCCATAAAGCTCGGCATTCATGAAGTTTCCGAAGACTCGGACCATGAATATCGAAATCGGGGCAATCATGGCGCCCATATCCGCGAACGAGAGAAGCGGGACTTTGCGAATTCTCGACACGAGGAGAATCACGACGCAAACACCGAGAAAGCCGCCATGAAACGACAAACCGCCGTCCCAGATGCGAATGAGGCTCATTGGGTCTGCGGCGATGGCTGCGCGTCCATCCCCTGTCGATAGTGTGTAGAATAGAAGATAACCGATGCGCCCACCAAGAATGATCCCGATCAGCGACCATGTGAAAATATCGTCCATATCCTCTTTGCTGACGGGGCTTTTGGGCAGACCATAGAGATGTGGGCGCTTGACGAGCTGGTTGGCATAACTGAACGAGAGGATCAGTCCGAGGATGTAGGACACCGCATACCAGCGCAGCGGCAGTGGGCCGATCGCAAATATTCCGAGATCAATCTTCGGGATGGTGAATACGAACGGGCTAAACTCTGGAAACTTTAGTGCGGCAAACATGACAGATTCGGTCTTTTCTCTTCGGTGGCGGCGCACCATCTGGTAGGTGAGTTTGAACCGCTTTTAAAGGAGTACCCTTATGGCTAAGCAAAATCCACTGCTTGATGACGTTGCCGGTCTAATGACCGGTGCAATGGGCGCTGCGCGTTCTGTTGGCGAAGAAGCCCGCACGATGATGCAAAGCCAAGCTGCACGGCTGGTTGCTGATATGGATCTGGCCAGTCGAGAAGAGTTTGACGTGCTCAAGCAAATGCTACAAGGCGCGCTCGAACGGATCGAAATCCTCGAGGCAGAAATTGCGGAATTGAAACGCGACTGATTTTCGCGTAGCCCGATTTCCCCGATCCTTCATTCAGAGCCAAATATGACCGATACAGCGACCCATGCGCAAAAAGCCAAAGCTTGGCCATTCGAACAAGCGCGCGCGATCCTTAAACGACGCGAGCAAATGGCGAAAGCTGGCCGCGGCGGTACCGGACCGGTTGTGTTTGAAACCGGCTATGGCCCTTCTGGCCTGCCACATATTGGCACCTTTGGCGAAGTGGTGCGCACGACGATGGTCCGCCAAGCTTTTATCGCGCTGACCGAAGGCAAGATCGAGACGCGGATGATCTGTGTGTCCGATGATATGGACGGAATGCGCAAAGTGCCGCCGACCGTGCCAAATCCGGAGAGCCTTGAGCCGTTTTTGCAGATGCCGCTGACCAAGGTGCCGGACCCGTTTGGTACGCATGAGAGCTTCGGGCATCATATGAATGCGCGGCTGCGTGCCTTCCTTGATAGTTTCGGGTTTGACTACGAATTTGCCTCCGCCACGGAGCTTTACAAGAACGGCACCTATGATCCGATGCTTCGGCGGGCAGCGGAGAAATATCAGGCAATTATGGATGTCATGTTGCCGACGCTCGGTGAAGAGCGCCGCGCGACCTATTCGCCTTTCCTGCCGATTAGCCCGAGCACAGGCCGCGTGCTCTATGTGCCGATGAAGTCGGTGGATGCGGAGGCTGGCACTGTGACGTTTGAGGATGAGGACGGACAGGACGTGACGCTGCCTGTTACGGGCGGCGCTGTGAAACTGCAATGGAAGCCTGATTTCGGGATGCGCTGGGCAGCCCTCGATGTGGACTTCGAGATGTTCGGCAAGGACCATCAGGACAATGCGCCGATCTATTCGAAAATCTGCTCGATCCTCGGCATGCGGCCACCGCAGCAATATGTGTACGAGCTGTTCCTTGACGAGAACGGGCAGAAAATTTCGAAAACTAAGGGCAATGGCATCTCGGTTGAGGAATGGTTGAAATATGCCCCGCCCGAGAGCCTGTCGCTCTACCAGTTCCAGAAGCCGCGCGTGGCCAAGAAGCTCTATTTCGATGTGATCCCGAAAGCGGTTGATGAGTATATCGCGTTCCTTGGCAAGTATCATGGCGAAGAAGCGGACAAGCAGCTCGCCAATCCGGTCTGGCACATTCACAATGGTCGTCCGCCGCAATGGTCGTCGCCGGTGAGCTTTGCATTGTTGCTGAATTTGGTGAGCGCTGCGAATGCAGAAACCAAGGAACAGCTTTGGGGCTTTATCAGCCGCTACGCCCCTGAAGCGAGCGCAGAGAGCCATCCTTTGCTTGATCAGCTCGCAGGCTACGCGATTGCCTATTATGAGGACTTTGTGAAGCCCGCGAAGGTCTACCGTGCGCCGGATGCGAAAGAGCGCGCGGCGATGGAGGACCTTGCTGGGCGGCTTGAAGCTTATTCTGGCGAGGCAACCGGCGAGGCGCTGCAAACGCTGACCTTCTCTGTCGGTAAGACCCATGAGTTCGAGAATTTGCGTGACTGGTTCAAGGCGCTTTACGAGGTGTTGCTCGGGCAGTCACAAGGCCCGCGCTTTGGCGGTTTCGCTGCGCTTTACGGCGTCGCTGAAACGGCTGAATTGATCCGGACGGCCTTGGCGCGCGACGAGGCCTAGCTGCAATTGGCTTGAGCAATACGATATATTCTATCCCCCGCTAACAATGACCCATGCTACTATTCGAGATGGTCCGATATGGAGAATCTGAATGCGGTTTCTGTTTGTGTTCTTGCCCTTGATACTGTTGGCGCTTGTGCTCGGTGTTATCGTCGATCGTTGGGTGCCGACGCGAACATTGATTGATTCGGCTTATGAGCGTTGGTCTCCGACACCAATATCAGCCGATCCGGGGTTCCCGTATGAGACGCCTTTGGAGCATTGGGGCAATAGTCCGATAAAGGAAGAGGCGCTCAATGCTTATTCTGTACGAAACTGCCTTGCCCTAGAAGTGAGCGATCCGGAAGTTCAAGCGGGATGGCTAGAGCAATATCAGAGTGATACGTCGGCAGACATTGACGACAGACCGGACACGTTTCCCGAACTTGAGAACTATCCGGGGATAATCAAACTCGAAATGATCCATTCGCCGGGCGGTTCGGACCGGTCACATTGCGGCGGCGCGCGCATAGCCGAACATTGGTTTATGACTGCCGCCCATTGTTTCGAAAATGAAGACAAGGGCCGTGCGCTTCCCGTCTATGCCGCCATGGCGTTGACCCCGTCACTTGATGTCCGGTCGCTCGAAACGAAGCTGTTTCCGATCAAGAAGGCGCTGTGCCATGGCGCACATGGAACGAGCAGATATCGCTATCCCAACGATATTGCCTTGTTTTATCTTGAGGATGTCTCTGCTTTTTCGGATGTGCCAATTGCGCGGATTGAGGATCAAGGCTTGCAGTTGGCGACGCCCGACTTTGCCCACGCCTATCTTTCCGCATGGGGACGCAATGGACAGTCACGGTTTTTCCAAGGCGGGCCGGTACGCATGTCGGAGATCGGCGAGGCGGTGCTGGTAAGTAAACGGATTGGTGAGAGGGGCCCCGATATTGGCGATAGTGGATCGCCACTATATGTGGATTTTGGTAGCGGACCGATCATTGTCGGGGTTCTGTCGCAGATCACCATAGCCGGTCAGGTCGAAGACAATACAGCCGTTTATGTGCGTGCGAAATCTGTTCGCGCCTGGATCGATAGGACGATGGCGATTTGCGAACAGAATGATACGTATGTCTGCTAATGCATGCAATGCGATTTACCGTTGCGGATTAGCTCTTTCATTTTGCATATTTTAGGCAAGTATTGCTTCCATATCCCAAATTATCCGTTAGTATCGGCAAAATATACCGAAATACGGATGACTAAGGGGGCTGTGTGCCAAATTCAATTGATAGTGTAGATGCAAAAATTCTCGATTTGTTGCAATCGAATGCAGGCTTATCCGTTGCGGAAATTGCTGAAAAAGTAGGCTTGTCTTCGTCACCATGCTGGCGGCGCATTAAGCGAATGGAAGAGCAAGGTGTCATTCAGAAACGGGTCACATTGCTGGACCGGAACCTGTTGGGACTTGATTTCGAAGTTGTGGCGAGCGTTAAATTGGCCTTGCCCAATCGGGACAACCTCAATGCATTTGAATCTATGGTTCAAGAGTGGTCGGAAGTGTCCGAGTGCATGACGGTAACCGGCGCGGTCGACTATGTGATCCGTGTGGTTACAACCGATATGCATGCCTATGACGACTTTTTGCGTGACAAATTGCTAGGCTCTGCATTGGTGTCAGACGTTCAGTCCCGCATCGTCGTGCGCGTTGCAAAACGGAGTACGAGTTTGCCTTTGGAGCTACTTGAGCAATCGCCACCAACCGACACTATTTGATTGGTGTATCGCGGGGTGCGTTTGTCTAGTTCAACACTTCGAACTGGTCGTAATCTGCGAGTCTGAAGTCGCGAAAGAAGCCATCTTCTCCAGCATCGAAGCGGCGCATACCGCTCCATAATGCTTCGTCATAATTGATGCCGTCCTCGCTGCCATTGACGCCAACCAGCAATATGCGCCTTTGTGATTGCGTTGCCTCGGGGCAGCGCACACGGCCCGGACATGGTGATGTCTCGGCATGTTCACCCAAGCTCGCCGCCAGCAGAGACGGCCCAGCGGTATCACAGCTTGCCTTCAGGTTTGTCAATGAAGCAACGAGGGCCTGTCCGCGTGTTCGGGCAAGGCGGTGATTAAGCTCTTGAGGACCTTCGAAAGAGGATGTGCCGATTGCCATTAGATTGTCGGAGGCGCAAAACCGTTCTTGGAAATCGTCGCCACTAAACATGCTGGCTATTGGAACACTCTGTCCATCTTTAACAATGTCGTTTCCCGCGCCAAAGGCCCAAGCATAGTCCTGGCTCAGGATATAGATTCGCAGGTTCGCGGTGCGTCCATTTTTGTCTGTGCCGATAAATGTTCGGGACTCGAGCCACAATTCGTTATTGAAGCGGCTCAGGGTTCCGTCTTCGACGGCTTGCTCATCTGAAACAGGCTCACGCGTAAGCTGCGTCGGGGCAGGAATGGCTTCTAGGGATGGATGACTGACCTCCACGGTTTCAATGGCGTTGCTTGCGGTTTCCTGATTCATCCAGAACCAGACTGCAACGGCACCAAAGCCGACGAGCAGCAAGAAAATCAGAAGAATGCTCCAGCGGCGGCGGCCGCCATCATTATATCCATTAGCATTGCTCATAGTGTTGCCTTTGACTGTTCTTCGTCAGTTTACCATTGCTTTGGGGGCTTCTCCAAGAGCTAGCGGGATGTAGCCCGCTATAAATTTGCGTCAATTCAGAGTTGGGTCGCCTTGCGAACTACAGATGATTTTTCGGCGTCCTAGCGTTCAGATAATGTTCATTCGGCATGGGATTTAACAGGGTATCGAAGCTTGGCAATTAGCGGCCATCTTGTCGAAATAGGCGCTCTTTAAGGGGAATGGGTGTCTGCGCGGCCTTCCGGAAACGGAGGGCCGCGACCTTTTTAGGGGCACGGTATAATTATGACACGCCGTGGTCCGCGTTAAGCCTCAAACCTAGTTACATGGCCATTCGACGAGCCACAGACTTTAACATCGCCGCCGGGCCATGTTTGCAGACGGGTGATGACTTTGGGTGAATTTTGCGCTCCCGCGAACAGGGCTTCAGGCTCGAAGCATAGCCAAGCGAGCGGCGCATTCTTGTCGGCCTGTTCGCCCGCAGCGCGGATCTGGGCCATGATTTTGCGGATCACGGCGATCGGCGGATATTGTAAAAAGACCGAGTGATAGACAATCGTGAGCGCGTTGCTCGGCCGCGCGGCGAGTTTTGCGGCTAGCCATTCCAAGGCATCGGCGGTGTCGATCCGTGTATTCATTTGCCGGGCAAGTTTTAAAGCTCCGTCGAAGCGGTTTAGCCGCGCGCTTTGATCGGGCCAGATATAACTGCGTAGGCGTAAAGCTTCATGAGGGTCGTGGATATCCAAGGGGTTTAGATCGCATCCTGCGCGGCTGGAGATGTTGAATGTGGCATCGAGATTGGCGGGCGGCGGTCCTTTCCAATCTGTAGATATGCACACTTGGCTTGTCCCATCGCGCGACCAGCTTTCTGTCTTGTAGCCGAACTTGTCCCAGTTCTGGTTTAGTCCGGCGCTGGCCCCCAGTTCGAGCAAGTTCATTGGCAAGTCATAGCGCGCGGCGAGATCTAGAAATCCGGGGAGAAGCGCTATTGATCGCGCTGTCTCATTGGTCTGCGGCGCGTAGTGTAGATAGGCGCGTACCCAGTCCATATTGCTGATGAGAAAGTCGTGCGCGATAGGCCAGATATCAGCGGCCGAGGCTTCCGGATTTGCTTGCGGATATACTGCGGCCAATTCGGGAGACTGTCCCATAATTCCGGCCCCGTTTAGTGCTGCGCAGATCCGCAAGGCGAGGGCGTCCGCGCGTGGATCGCTGGGCCAGTCTGCGAGTAGCTGCGCGATCGGCCCATTTGCCTGATAGTCTGCGGCGAACTGATCGATCATGTCAGCGGTAAAATCAGACCCCAATTGGCGGCACCAGCGACCTTGTTCCGTGAAATGGGCGAGGATGGCAGGGGCGTGATCGGGTGTGCTCATGAAGTGCTTTCTTTTCTGCAATCTGGCTGGGCGTTGCTCGCGCTTCGGATGGGTGTCCGGCGGCATCAGCAGAAAATCGGGATCTGCTATTGAACAAAACGCTCTTGCAGCGAGACTATCAAGCAAATGAGCAAAGACAAAGCCTTGCAGCGCTATAGCGCCCGTGACCGCGTCATCGACGAGATGCTGGTGCTCGGTATCCTTGCGGGCGAGCAACGGGCTGTGGACCGGCTTGGCGCGCGTTGGCAAATGCGGTTAATGCGCGTGGCCATGCACCTAACTGGCGACCGCGAACTGGCCGAGATGGCGGCGCAGGAGGCGTGGGTCGGGATTTGCCGCAATTGGCGCAAGTTGAAGGAGCCGGCGAAGTTCTCGCCTTGGGCCTTCGGGATATTGCGCCGCAAATGTTTTGATGCCGTACGCCAAAAGGCGCGCAATAGGGACCGCAGTCAAGCCGGGGCAGAAGCATTTGAGACGGCGCAGCCTGCGCTCGGGGAATTGCGGATGGAGCTTAGTCAGGCATTTGATGTGCTCTCGGCTGAACACCGCACGGTTGCCATATTGTATTTTGCCGAGGAGCTGACCCTCGCAGACATCGCCGCGGCGCTGGACCGTCCATTGGGCACAATCCAGTCCCGCATTTACCATGCCCGCCGGAAATTGAAGGCGGCTTTATCAGGAGAAGACAATGACCAAACTTGATGATGATTTACGTGCACGCCTCAGCACGGCGGACGAGGAATTCCTTGCCGATTTGGAGTCGGGGCAAGGGTTTTTCAGCCAGCTCTTTGCAACTTTTAAAGGTCCTCAAGGGTGGATCGGTATTATGATACTGGCGGTGGCCTTTGCGCTAGTGGCTCTTTCGGTCTGGTTTGTCTGGGAGGCGTTTCACACCGAGAATGTCAAACATAGTGTTCTGTGGATGGGTGGTGCAATTCTAGGCATCACAGGACAGGGCATTTTGCGTCTGTTTTTGACCAGCCGCATGCATATGCTGGCGATGATGCGCGAACTGAAGCGGATAGAGTTGCGGCTGATCAAACTGGATGAGCGGTTAGGGTGAGGGCAAAGCGGCGATTGAGCTTTGCCCTCAAACCTTCAGGACTAAACCCGCTCAACCGCCATTGCGATGCCTTCGCCGCCGCCGATGCAGAGGCTGGCCATGCCCTTTTTGGCGTCGCGATCTTCCATTGCGGCGAGAAGGGTGATGAGAACCCGCGCGCCTGATGCACCGATCGGGTGACCCATCGCGCAGGCGCCGCCGTTTACGTTGAGCTTGTCGTGGGTGATGCCTAGTTCTTTCATCGCGATCATCGGTACCACGGCAAAGGCTTCGTTGACTTCCCAAAGATCAACATCGTCCTTGCTCCAGCCGGCTTTTTCTAGTGCCTTGTTCATGGCAGGCACAGGCGCGGTGGTGAAGTATTCCGGCTCATGTGCGTGGCTAGCGGTTGATACGATTTTCGCGATCGGGGTGAGGCCGCGCTTGTCAGCTTCGGACTGGCGCATCAGGACGATGGCAGCAGCGCCGTCTGAAATGGCTGACGCATTGGCGGCGGTCACGGTTCCGTCTTTCGAGAAAGCGGGGCGCAGGCTCGGGATCTTTTCCGGGCGGGCCGTGCGGGGAAGCTCGTCTGTTTCAACGACATGCTCGCCTTTGCGAGTCTTTACGGTGACCGGAGCAATCTCGCGCTTGAACTTGCCGTCTTCGGTGGCTTTTTGTGCGCGGGCGAGGGTTTCGAGTGCATAGGCGTCTTGTTGCTCGCGGGTGAATTGGTACTCGGTTGCGATCATGTCGGCGAAATTCCCCATTGGGCCGCCAGCATAGGCGTCGGTCAGGCCATCAAGCGCCATGTGATCTTTTGCGCCCATGTCGCCATATTTGTGACCGGAGCGGACATCGAGGAGGTGAGGCGCATTGGTCATGCTCTCCATGCCGCCAGCAATCACGATATTGGCTTCACCAGCGAGGATCGCGTTGCGGCCCATGACAGCCGCTTGCAGGCCGGAACCACACATCTTGTTGATGGTCGTCGCTTCGAGCCCCTTGTCCATGCCAGCTTTGAAACCTGACTGGCGAGCTGGAGCCTGTCCCTGACCGGCGGGCAGGCAATTGCCCATAATGATCTCGTCAGCTTCGTCTGCATTGAGTTTCGCTTCATCCACTGCGGCTTTCACGGCGAATGCCCCCAGCTCATTTGCGGAGAATGATGACAGTTCGCCGAGGAGGCCGCCCATAGGTGTGCGGGCCATTCCAACGATTACGACGGGATCCGATTGTGACATGAATAAAGTGTCCTTGCATAAATGTTGCGCTTGCGAAGAAAGAACCTCTCAAGCGGGCTTTGGTCAAGTGCCTAGTGCCGCCTTATTGATGAAATGACGAAATATATCCGGTCACCGACAGGTACAAAAAACCCGCAAGGAGCGAGTGAACGCTTCTTGCGGGCCATTTTTAGCTTAGCGGGCTAAGCTTATTTCTTGGCTGCTGCCTTCTTGCGTGGCGCACCGACTTCGAAAGTCATTTGCAGGTTCACGCGATACATCACGATTTTGCCGTTCGAAACGACAGTGGACATATTGTTTACATTGGCGGACCGCAGATTGCGGACGGTTTTTGAAAAGCGCGTGACAGCGACTTGAATCGCGTCTTCAAAGCTCTTCTTAGATTCCGACATGATTTGTTCTGATTTCATAATAGCCATTTTACTTATCCTTCCAAGTTAACAAATGGAGCGCTATATGATCGCAAGTCTACCGACAATACAAACCGAATTCGCAAATCTGCTGAATTCTTTTGATAACCATTCTGTTTGAATATTCGCGCTGTGATAGGGAGTTGTCTTCAATATAGTTTGGGTAATGATCAAGAAAAAAGGGCGACGCTGGAAAACAGCATCGCCCTTGATGTCGAGATATTGGTCTTCGCCTACCAGATGCGGATGCGTTGTTCCGGTGGCAGATAGAGTGGATCATCCTCAGTGATCCCGAAGGCTTCGTACCACTCGTCAAAATTTCGGACCACGCCGTTGACCCGATAGCGGGCTGGCGCGTGTGGATCACCAATCATCTGCTGAGCCAAGGCTTCGTCGCGGATCTTGTTCCGCCAGACTTGCGCCCAGGCCATGAAGAAGCGCTGATCGCCTGTAAGGCCTTCAATGATCGGAGCCTCTTCACCGTTCAGACTAATCTGATAAGCGCGGTAGGCCATTGAAAGACCGCCAAGGTCGCCAATGTTCTCGCCGAGGGTCAGGCGTCCATTCACACACGTCTCGCCATTATCAAGCGGGCAGAAGCTATCAAATTGAGCGACGAGGGCATCGGTGAGGGCCTTGAAGGCGTCACCGTCTTCGTCGGTCCACCAGTTGCGCAAGAAGCCGTCACCATCAGACTTAGCGCCTTGGTCGTCAAACCCGTGACCCATTTCGTGTCCGATCACGCCGCCAATGGCGCCATAATTGACCGCTGGATCAGCTGCGAGATTGAAGAATGGCGGCTGCAAAATTCCAGCAGGGAACACGATCTCGTTGCGAACCGGGGAGTAGTAGGCATTGACGGTTTGCGGGAACATGAACCATTCGGTCTTATCGACCGGCTTGCCAAGTTTCGCCAGATTTTCACGGAACGCCCAGTCCCCAGAAGCAACCGAATTGCCGAGGGCATTATCGGTGGATAGCGAAAGCGTGTCATAGGTTTCGAACCGTTCGGTGAACCCGATTTTCGGCGCGAACTTTGCCAGCTTGTCGCGGGCTTCAACCTTGGTGGCCTCACCCATCCAGGTAATGTCGTCGAGATTAACGGCCATGGCGCGTCTTAGGTTTTCGACAAGTTCATCCATTGCGGTCTTGTTTTCGGCAGGGAAATGACGCTCGGCATAGATTTGGCCGACGCCTTCGCCCAGAGCACCTTCAACGGCACCCACGGCACGCTTCCAACGGTCACGCTGAACTTCTTGCCCGCGCAATGTCTTGCCGTACATTTCGAACGAGGCATTGTCGATGGTGGCAGGAAGTACAGCCGAATAGTCCGATAAGAACTGCGCAGTTAGATAGGCTTTCCAAGTGTCCAGATCTGTTTCGGCGGCAACACGGAACAGGCCGCCAATACCGCCGCCAAGTTTCGAAAGCTGTTCTTGGCTCAAACCGAGTTCGGTGACCTCGGCCTCGGTTGGAAGCACTTGCCGAACCAGGAAATGCTCTTGGTTATCGGTGCCAATTTTTGCGAGCATCTCGGCAACTGGGAAGCCTGCGCCAAGTTTCAACAGGTCGTCACGTGTGAGCTTGTTATAGGTGAGGTTGCGGTCGCGGCTAACCGTGCGGTCCCAGTGTTCGGCGGCTATTCTTGTTTCAAGTGCCAGCACGGCATCTGCTGTGGCGCCAACATCTTCATAGCCCGCTTCATGTAGCAAGATCGTCAAATAGTTACGATACGCAGCACGAATGGCTTCATTGCGCTCATTGTCTTCAAGGTAATAATTGCGATCCGGCAGGCCGAGCCCTGATTGGGTGATTTGGAACACGTAAGTGTCAGGCTGCTTGGAATCTAGATCGACGAAGCCGCCGACTGGCGAACTGTAGCCGCTTGATCCAAAGGCGTGTGCCAGATCTTCATATGAAGAGATTGCGGCGATTTCGTCGAGGAAAGGTTGGGCATTCGAGAGGCCAGTTGCTTCGATTGCATCGACATCCATATAGGCATTGTAAAGGGCAGCAATTTTGCCATTGAGTGTGTCAACGCTTGGAGACGCAGACGCCAATTCTTCAATGATGTTCCGGACGCGGCCTTCAGATTTTTCCCGTAGGATTGTAAATCCGCCATAGCGCGACGCGTCATCTGGCATCACAAATTCATCAAGCCAGACACCGTTTACATGCTCGAAGAAATTCGTGCCGGGGGCTACCGATGCTTTGACAGATTCCAGATCAATTCCGAACTCACCCCATTCATCGCGGCCACGGACCTCAACGGGACGGGGCACAAAGTCAGACGCTGCCGCGGTCGCTTCAGCCGATGCGCTTGGCTCTGATGGCGTCGACGGTGAACAGGCCACGAGTAGGGCCAGTGCGGATGTCGCAAGCAATAGCTGTTTCATAGGATTCCTCACAATGGTTGATAATTGGTCTAATTTTGCGTCAATTGCAGATTACGCGCAAGTGTTTACTCGGCGGGAGCTTGATGCGGGGCGGGTGATGGTGCGACCTCGTCATTGTCATCATACACGACGCCTTCATAGGTTTCGCCGATCGACCGATATGGGCGACCGAGGAATATACGACGGAAGAGGCGCCCAATCTCCGTTCCTACGGCATAAAGCGCAGGCACCATGATCAGCGATACGAACAGGGCGAAGAGCACTGCACACCCAAGAGAGACAACCATCGGACGCAAGAATTGCGCATTGATCGAGCGTTCGGCGAGAAGTGGTAGAATACCCACAAATGTCGTAACCGAGGTCAACAAGATCGGTCGGAACCGCGACACGCCGGCATCAACTAGAGCCTGCACGGCGCCTGCGCCTTCTTCACGCCGTTTGTTGACGTAATCCACGAGAACCAGATTGTCGTTGATGACAACACCGGCTGCGGCACCAATCCCGAAAATCGAGAACATGGCCATCGGCACATCGAATGCGAGGTGTCCAAACACCGCCCCTGCATAAGCGAATGGAATGGCAGTCATGAGCAAGAGTGGCTGGAAGTAGGATTTGAATGCGATGGCGAGGAGAATATACATGCCAAGCAATGCACCAGCAGCGAGGAGAGCCAGTTCCTGGAAGAACTCTTGCTCTTCCTCAAAGCCGCCTGCGCGCTGCCGAGAGATGGTTGGGAAACGATCCGCAAAACCTGGCCAGTAATTCTGGCGCATGTCGTCCATGATCTGGCCGCGCGTATCACCAACCACTTCTGCGAACACGCGTGCGGAGCGGGTACGATCTTGTCGCTGGATACGATTAATGCCAGGCGCAAAGGACAGCTGGGCGACTTGTGCCAGTGGAATTTCGCGGCCGTCCTGCGTACGAATGCGTAGGTTTTGCAGGCTGTCGAGATTTTCGCGGTCAGCGCGGCTGAGCCTGACCATAACCCGTGCATCTTCTCCGTTACGGGCGAGCCTTTGGGCTTCCTCACCGAAATAGGCTTGCCTGACTTGATTGCTGACATCAGCCAAAGTCAGGCCAAGCGCTGCTGCGCCGGGACTGAGTTCAATTCTGATTTCCTCGGCCGATGCAGATAGATTGTCTCCAATATCGAACAGCGTATCGTATTTGGCGAGCTGGGTCCGGACATCGAGCGTCGCGGCCTGCAATACGTCAAGGTCGGTATGGTTCAGCGCAAATGATATGCGTGTGTCATTATCGTTGAAGGTGACACTGAAATTGATATCTTCGGCATCGGGTATGGGACCAACCTGTTCGCGCATGAGTTCACCAGCCATTTTGGTGGATGCATTATCTGGACGTTGTTCCGGAGGAACCAGATTGATCCAGCCCCGAACGCGCCGGTCAGACGCGACGATGGTCCTGCCACGGATAAATCCTTCTTCAAGCTGCGGGAAACGATCGTCAAGTTCAACCCCTGCCGCTTTGATGCCTTCTTCGAGCTGATCGCGAACTTGTTCGGTTCTCGAAAAGGGAGTCCCCTCGGGAAGCTCGATCGTAACCCGAACGAGGTCGCTTTCAATTTCAGGGAAAAATCTCTGCGGCACGAAGCCGAGGCTGACGAGTTGCATTGCCAGTGCGAACAGAACAAAGAACAGAACCACCGTGGCATAGCGCGCGCGGATCGCAAGTTCGAGAACCGGCTTGTAAATATTATTGGCAAACCAGATCAAGCTGTCAGCAATGCGCCTTTGTGCCCGTGTGATACCGCCCATTATTCCGTCATGATTTTGCGGTTTCATGTGCGAGAGGTGAGCGGGAAGTATGAGGAGCGATTCAATCAACGAGAACAGAAGGGCAGCCATAACCACAAAGCTGATCTGTTCTGAAAACGATCGTGTCGGTCCGGAAATAAGCGCCCAAGGCACGAATGCGATAATGGTCGTCAGAACGCCAAAAATCACGGGTTTCATGACCGCATGTGTCCCGACTTTTGCAGCTTCTAAACCTGTATGTCGGCCAGACTCGACTTCTTTGTGAATGTTCTCGCCAACAACAATGGCATCGTCAACAATCACCCCGATCACGAGCAAGACGGCAAACAAGGATAGGAAGTTAAACGAGACACCAAAGAATGGCAGGAGCAGCGTGCCGCCAGCAAATGCGGTGATAATGCCGACTGTCACCCAAAAGGCTACTGCAGGCCGGAGAAATAGCAGCAGGATCACAAGCACCAATGCGGCCCCCATCATCGCAGATTTGGTTATGGTATTCATGCGGTCAGCAAAGGCTTCTGAATCGTCGAACAGAAGATCCATAGAGACGCCATTAGGGAGGGTGTCTGCGCTTTCTTCCATATATTTTTTGAAGCCGTTGGCGAAGTTTGCAATATCCATCTCGTCCGGAGGGTTGATCATTACAAACGCGGTTCGTTCGCCATTATAGGTCGCCGAGAGGTCTTCATCGACGAAGCCATCAATCACATTTGCCACATCGGAGACCCGGATAATGCCGCCGTCGACACTTTGCGAGATGATAATACGGCCAAACTCGTTCGCCGTGTCTGCCTGCTGACGGGTCTGAATGCCGACGGTGCCGACATCGGTACGCACTTGGCCGCCGGAAGAATTGATCGATGACTGGCGGATTGCAGCTGCAATCTGCGAGAATGTCATCCCATAGCGCCTGAGGCTCTCTTCGGTGACTTCGATCGATACTTCTTCGTCGAGAATGGCGTCCACTTCAGCCAATTGGCCGCCAGGAAGGGCGGCAATATCGTCACGGACTTTCTCTGCGGCGCGTTTTAATGTGCGCGCATCTACATCGCCATGAACAGTTAGTCCGAAGAAAGCTTGCCGTCGTTCCCATCTCTGGATTTGAGGTTGGAAGGCTGCGGTTGGGAAATTGTTGATTTGGGTAACGCGGCGTTCGACCTCGTCGATCAACTCATCCATATCAATATCGGTTTCGCCTTGGATATTGATACTGCCTACGCCTTCGCGTGCGGTGCTGGTAATGCGCTTTATGCCGTCGATATCGGCGATCGCTTCCTCGACGCGGGCGATCAATTGATCTTCTACATCTTCAGGCGATGCTCCTTGCCAAGTGATCGACACAGATGCACCGTTGATTTGTATCATCGGGAAAAGTTCGCGCTCCATAGAATTGAAGCTGATTGTTCCGCCAATAAATGCGACGACCATCAAGAGGTTTGCGGCGACTGTATTGGCAGCAAACCAGGAAACGATACCCTTCATTGTCTCGCTCCTCTGCGGCCACCGCGTCGTCTGCCTCTTCCACGGCGTCCACCTTCGGCTCCCGACGCATCTTCGGCGACCGGGGTCGGTTGATCATCCTCACCTTTCAGAATGGTACCATCTGGCAACCGTTCACGAATTCGCAGTCTCATACCGTCTGTTGCAGCTGGTATGGGGGAGACGATGGCCAAGGTACCAAGCGGGATGTCATCACTAATATAAGCGCCGCTTTCATCACTGTAGAGGACGTTGACCGGGCGAATGCTCAGCTGCTTTTTGTCTTCCGAGGCGAGATATAAGTCGTTATTGCCTCTCAGAGCGGCTCTCGGTGCCCAGATGACATTTTCCAATGTCTCGCCGCCAATCGTAGCCGTCACAAATAGTCCTGGTGCCATAGGGGCACCATCGGACGCACCTGCACCATAAGGGTCGACCACTTCGCCGAATACATTGATCAACCTCGATTGGGTATTGAGCGCAGCCGATGTGCGTGTAATCCGGCCTGTCCATGTGCGTAGATTGCCGCCAACGGTTGCTGTGAATTGTACTTCCGGGCCTGGCGCATCATCGGTTTCAATAAATGCGAGGGGAAGGCCAAGCCGTCCCATTTGTGCATCGGTTAGCGGCAATGATACTTCGACGCTTTCGGTAGAGAAAATACGGCCAAAGGACTGACCGGGGGTAACGAACTGGCCAATATCGACCGTTTTCTCACGGACGCGTCCGTTAAACGGCGAGCGAATGGCTGTGCGTTCCAGCGCCAAATTGGCTTCGCTCAGCTGGGCATAGGCGGAGTCCAATGCAGCTTGGGCTTCGGCCAGTTGCGGTTCGCGTCGGGCAAGTGGGCTCGAATTGGCCAAGCCTAGCTCTTCAATATCACGAATAGCCAGCTCGGCTTCAGCCTGTTCGCGTACCAATCTTTGCTGGGCCGACGCTACGCCAGATTTCGCTCGGACGACGGCAAGTTCGTAATCAGCAACGTCTATGCGTGCGATGACCTGACCTTTGGGAATGTAGCCACCGTCAACGAAACTATCAGAAATATATGAAATACGGCCGCCGACTTGGGGCGTCACATTGATTTCGCTGCGGGGTCTGACCTCGCCCTGCGCGCTGATTTCCAGTTTGAAGTCGCGCCGCTCGACGGCTTCGCCGAAGACCGCCAAGGCTTGGGGTAGGGCGTTAGATGTCTCGGTTTCAGGCTTGTTGCTTTTCAGGACCTGGAAGAGCGCGAACCCTGCCAATATGATCAGAACGATCGGGAGAAAGAAGACTAAAACGCGTTTCATGGTGTTGCTCCATCCGCGGGTGCGGCATCGGGGGCTTCAGAGGGATCGGACGCTCCGCCTAGAGCCATATGGTAATTGACCCTATTAACTGCACGGGTTGCCGTTGCTTGAACCACACTTGCTTCCGAGGTCAAGCGCGTTGTTTGAGATTGCAAAAGATTAAAGATTGAGACAAGACCGTTTTGGTACTGACGTGTCGCTAGCTCCTCGGCTTGGGTCGCTTCTTCAAGGGCTCGAAGTTGGGCATCAAGTTGCAGATTTAAGAAGCGGTCTGCCGCCAAAGCATCCTCTACTTCCCGCCATGCTGTCAAAACGGTATTTGTATACGTCGCTGCAAATGCTTCGGCATTGGCAAGTGATGATTTTTTATCGGCACGCAAAGAACCGCCAGCCCATATGGTCTGGGTGAGTGCGCCGATGATGTTGGCACTCAAGCGTTGTGGATCGAGGATATCGGCAAACTCGATACTTGATGAATTGGAGATGCCGGAGTTCAACCTGAAGGCGGGTAGCAATGCGAGGCGTGCCTGTTCGGCGCGTAAGCCGGCCGCTTCTAGGCGCGCTTCTGCGGCTGCAATATCCGGCCGCCGCGCCAGAAGTAGCGTCGGATTGCTCAAGCTTGTGATGCCTGAAAGCGTCGGAAGGGTGCCTGAAGCTTCGATTTCGGCTGCTGGATACCGCCCCAACAGGGTTTCGAGTTGTCTTGCCGCGTTTTCAGTGGCCTGTTGCTGGCCGGCAATTGCTGCCTCGGATGTGGCAAGTTGTGTGCGGGCTGTGCGCACGTCAAGTGCGGTGTTCAGTCCACGCGCAAACCGCCGATCGGTCAGTTCGACGATGCGTTGCCGCGCTTCATAGGTGCGGCGGGTCACTTCTTGTAGTTGGAGGGCCGAGTTGAGATTGATCCATGCAATCGCTGTTTGACCGGCCAATGCCAGCTGAGCGGCAGCATAATCGGCTTCGGACGCTTGATGATCCTGTTGCGCGGCGCGATTGGACGCTCTTACGCGTCCCCAAAGGTCGAGTTCCCAAGAAAACTGCAGTCCTTGGTTATATTGAGGCTGTGCGAACCGTCCGTCCACCACAACACCGCCGCCAAGGGCCTGGGACGAGAAGTTCGAACTATAGCCATTGGTAAAGCTGTAATTTACGGATGGCAAAGATCGTCCAAATATAGACCTCGCCGTTTCGCGGGCGACGCGCACCCGTGCTTCCGCTGCCTGCAGGTTCGGGTTTCCGGCCATTGCTTCGTCTACCAAAGCGACCATCGTCGGGTCGTCAAATTGGGATAGCCAATCGCCTTGCGGAAGTTCGCCGACAATCCCGGCTTGCGCCCATTCCGACGGAATTTCCGGCAATTGTGGGTTCACATCGACCTTGGCCCCTATGACAGGGCCTTCAACGCTGGCACAGCCGCCAAGCAATACTGCAGCTAAAAATACTGATTGTGTTGTTTTCACGTGAAGTCCTATATCTTGGGCATTCAATCATTCGGGTACTGAGGCTTAACACATAATTCAAATGAATATCAATTAATATTTATCGAAAATCGGTAATTCATTTTTTGTTTTGAGACCTATTGTAGACCCATAATAGATAATAGGTCATTGCCAAGGTGTGTAGATATGGTTTTGGCTTAATTCATATCGCAGAGACATGGACTAAAAGAGCGTAAGGACAATAGATTTGCCACGGCGTGACCTCAGGCGACTTACGGGCGGCTTTTTAGCTATTTTGGCCGGACTTTGGCTGACAGGTCTGTTGGACTTCCGCGCGGCTGCCGGAGCCGGGCTTCTGACCGTATTTCTGGCTTATATTCTCAATGCTCGCAATGGCAGCCTTCCAGACCTTCCTGCCGAGCAAAAACCTGCGCCTTCGGTTGAAACGCGACCTGACCCGCAACAAGCGCTTATATATGCGCTGCCGCAACCGGCTTTGATCATACGTGATCAACACATACGCGCGTTCAATGAGAGTGCGGGCCAGCTTTTCAGCCTTGCCGAGGGGGTGCCTCCTCCGGTTGCAGGACTACGAAACCCGGATATCTTAGCGGCAGTTGCAGAGGTACAGGCGGGGCGCGAGGCACGGGCGTGCGAGATCATTCCTGCGCGTTTTCCTGAGCAACATTGGCTGGTGGAAGTCATCGGACTTGATATCGCCCACCCTCAGCAGGACATTCTGGTCGTTCTCAGTGATCAAGCACCCGTGCGAAAAGCCGAGCGCGCGCGAGCGGATTTTCTGGCCAATGCCAGCCACGAATTGCGGACGCCGCTTACCAGCATTTCCGGTTTCGTGGAAACGATGCAAGGGGCCGCCAAGGATGACAAAGACGCATGGCCGAGATTTATAGATATCATCGCCGGGCAGGCCAGCCATATGCGCGGGCTGATTACCGATCTTCTCTCTCTGTCCAGAATTGAACTGGGAGAACATGAGGAGCCCGACACACGCGTCGATTTGCTGCAAATTTTGTCCGAAAGCGTTGAGGCGATGAACCATGCTGCGACTGGGCAGGGCTTGAATATCGTGCTTGAGCCGCCCGAAACTGTTTCTGAAGATGGTGGCGACCTTAGCATTATGGCCTCCGAGATCGAAGTGAAGCAAGTGATCCAGAACCTTGTCGGGAATGCACTGAAATATTCACCCGCTGGCGGCACGGTCATGGTGCGGGTTGGACGGGGCGGTGCAAGTGCTCAGAAACTTGGTCGAACATGGCAAGGAGCAAATCGGGTTGCGCTCTTGTCATCGACATTCGAGGCGGCCGAAACAGATACGATCTGGCTTAGCGTGCGCGATGATGGCGAGGGGATCGAGCCTGAATTCTTACCCAGACTTGGCGAGCGGTTTTTCCGTGTTGATGCCAGTCGTGGTGGTCCCGTTGAAGGGACTGGACTTGGGCTGGCAATCGTCAAGCACATAATGGCCCATCATCGCGGCGGACTGGCAGTCGAGAGCGTGGTGGGCGAGGGCACCCAATTTACGGTTTGGTTCAAACGACCAGAAGGCGGTGATGTACGGTCGCCGCTGTCATTGTCACAATAGGTTCATTATCGGCGGCTATGCGGGACCTACCGATTGCCGCGAGCCGGTTCGGATGGATTAAAACAGGGGCCTCGAATTGGATATCAGTGACGTCCATTGATACCATGGCGAACTAAGGCCTTTATTGATTTATGGGAGCTACAAGATGAATGAGCATATCGTCACCGCTTTTACCGACGAGCTGAAAAGTCTATCAGCCGATATTCTGCGTATGGGCGGCCTTGTCGAGGCTATGATTATGGATGCCTGCAATGCTACCGTGTCAGCAGACATAAATCGGGCAAAAGAGATCATCGATAGTGACAAGCAGGTGGATGTTCTCGAAGCTGATATCGAGCGCCGGATTGCCGAAATTCTGGCGCGTCGCCAGCCAATGGCGCGGGATTTACGCGAAGTGCTCGCGGCGCTGAAAATATCGAACGAGCTTGAGCGCATTGGCGATTTGTCCAAGAGTATCGCCAAGCGGGCTGACGTTATGCAGGATATTAAAACCCAAAGCGTCCTCAAGGGATTGCCGAGAATGGGTAAGCTCGTTGCGGCCCAATTGGCAAGCGTGCTGGATTCTTATGGAAACCACGACCCGGAACTCGCGCTCAAGGTTTGGGAAAATGACGAGGATATAGACCATTATTACAATAGTTATTTCCGCGAAGTTCTCTCCTATATGATTGAAGACCCGCGCACGATCAGCGCCGGCGCACACATATTGTTTATGGCGAAAAACCTCGAACGTATCGGGGATCATGCGACCAATATTGCCGAACTTGTCTATTTTGGCGTCACGGGCGACTATCTCAATGCCCGCGAGCGCCCGAAGCTCGATCAGGTGAGCGCAAAAAGTTCAGAAAATAATGGTGATGCATGAAGCCATATGTGGTTATCGCAGAAGATGAGCCCTCGCTCGGTGAATTGCTCAAATACAATCTTGAGCGCGAGGGCTATGAAACCGCGATTGCTGCTGATGGCGAAGAGGCATTGCTATTGATCGAAGAGCGGGTGCCGGATCTGTGTCTGCTCGACTGGATGCTCCCCAAGGTTGCAGGTATTGAAGTGTGCCGCAGACTGCGCGCAAAAACGGCCACAAAGAACATGCCGATCATTATGCTGACGGCCAGATCAGAAGAGTCAGACCGTGTCAGAGGGCTGGATACGGGCGCTGATGATTACGTCACGAAACCATTTTCCACGACAGAGCTGATGGCCCGTGTCCGCGCCGTGATGCGGCGTATCCGGCCCGCCCTTGCAGACGATTTTCTGAGCGTCGGCGATATTGTCATGGACCGCGTGTCCCATAGTGTGAAACGTGGCGGCGAGGAGCTTCATTTCGGGCCAACCGAGTACCGTTTGCTCGATCATTTTATGCAGCATCCCGGCCGTGTGTTTTCTCGCGAACAATTGCTCGATGCTGTGTGGGGATCAGATGTCTATGTCGAGCTGCGCACGGTAGACGTTCATGTTGGCCGGTTGCGCAAGATTCTCAAAAGTGTCGGCGAAGACCCGATCCGGACCGTGCGTTCGGCCGGCTATGCACTCAAGACGTAAAGTAGGCCCAAAACGAAAAGCCCGACCTATCTTCACAGACAGGCCGAGCTTACGGTTTTTAATGCCGGCTAGGAGGCGTTGCCAGCTTTCTTGGGAGTTGCTTTGGCAGGCGCGTCCGAGACAGCCCCTGTTAAGCCGGTCAATGTGTTGCCATCAATGCCGAGCTCAGCCATTAGCGAGTCTAGGAGCGGAGCTTGCGAGCGATAACGAAGTGCAGCGTTAACTGCCTGATCGGCTACATTGCCATTTGCCGCGCCTTCGCCGCCAACCGCTCCAGCACCGCCAGCGCCCAAGCCATCAACGTGCAGGATTTTGATCCCGTCGATTTGCTCCATCGGCTTGACCGACTGCTCGATGATTTTTGGCAATGTTTCGATCAGGACTTGCTTGATCTGCATTGCTATTTGTTCGGCCGACAGGGCGTTTGCCGCTTCATTGACCTTGAGTTGGCCTTCGGCTTCAGCATCATAAATTGCACGAACGGCTTCCGCCCGTGCTTTCTCGGCATCGGCATTACCTTCGGCGATTATCCGGACTTTGGCGGACGCAGCATCAGCTTCGATGCGAACTGCTTCAGCTCTGTCAGCGGCAGCCTTCTTCTCAGTTTCTGCAGCCACTTGAATGGAAATCGCAGACTGTTCGGCAGCTTTGCGAGCTTCAATCAACTCAATCGCTTTGTCACGTTCGGCAATTTCGGTCTGGCGCATCGTGACGACTTGCTCTGACGCGCGTGCTGCAACAGCGCGGGCTTCGTCAGCCAAGGCATCTGCTTCGGATTTCGCGCGTGACTGTTCGGCAATTGCAATATCGCGTTCTTGCTCTGCAAGTTCCACTTGCTTGGCCTTTTCGATGCCGCGCTCGGCAATGGCTTGGTTCGAGGCGATCGCTGCTTCTTGGACCTTCCGGTCAGAATCGATTTTCGCTTCTTGGGCTTCGCGTTCGCGAGCAGCTTGTTGAGCGGCGATCTGCGCACTTTGTTCTGCCAGACGGATTTGAACTTCCCGCTCTTGCTCCAGGCGCGCATATTCTTTGTCGCGCGAGATTTGCAATTGTTGTTGTTCGGCTTCGAGGTTTTTGCGCTGGATTTGAACTTCGGTTTCCTGCTCGATGTCGTTGCGGGTCTTACGCCGTGCTTCAATCTCTTCGGTTAGCTTGGTTAGACCTTGAGCGTCAAAAGCATTGTCCGGGTTGAAGAACTCTTTTGATGTCTGGTCGAGACCTGTGAGTGACACAGACTCCAATTCCAGACCATTTTTCAGAATGTCTTCGGACACCGCGGCTTGCACTTTTTGGACAAAATCTACGCGTTGCTCATGCAGGTTTTCCATCGTCATTTCTGCAGCAACAGCGCGTAATGCATCAACGAATTTACCCTCGACCAATTCCTTGAGGTGTTGCGGGGTCATGGTCCGTCGGCCCAGTGTCTGAGCTGCGTTGGCGATGGACTCGGAGGTCGGTTGTACTCTGACATAGAATTCCGCCTGTACGTCGACCCGCATGCGGTCATGGGTGATGAGCGCTTGGTCGGCATGACGGCGCACTTCAAGGCGCAACGTGTTCATATTGACTGGAATAACTTCATGCAGAACAGGCAGGACAATCGCGCCGCCATTCATGATGACTTTCTGGCCACCGAAACCGGTCCGAACGAAAGAAACTTCCTTGGACGATCGTTTATAAAGACGCGCGAAAATCAGCATGATCGTCGAAAATGCGACCAAAATTACGAGCGCTATCGTACCAAAAAATATAACCTGTTGTTCCATTTTATCATCCGTCCTTGCTAATTGTACTCATTATGTATTTTTTATTTATTCGAGAGAGCAGGTGAGGTGTTAACTATCCCTGCAAAGTGTGCGCCCTTCTTGCGGACCAAAAGCACTTCGTCTCCTTGTGAGAACACAGTTGCTTCATCATCCGGTTCGACCAGTACATAATGTACCGTACCCGCATAATCTTTAAATTTAGCCTCGGCTGGTTGGCCAAATTTTGCTTCGCCTCTTATAATTTCAACAACTTTTCCGATAAAAGTGTCTCGTGAGACCGCATCGGTTTCTTCCTTGGGCATTATGCGGGCTATCGCGTGACCGATCTTTCCAGTCAGCGGGAGCGCCACAAAAAGGGCGGCTATTCCCGCAATTGCTGCGTGAACGTAGATACCTGTCACGGCATGGAAGATACTTTGGCCGATAAAGCCTGTGAGGCCGTAAGCGGTCAGAAACGCGACGATAATGACGAGCAATGGGACTTTGCCGATCGCAAGCCAGGCCAAAACGGTCTCGATTGCGCCGCCAGAGCCAATACTGTCGGGGGCATCAGGGCCTTCAAACTCGGCATCGACCTCGATATCAGGCAGTATACTATCAAGCATATCAGAGAGCCCCATACCGGCCATCATACCGATCAGTTCAAGTGCTGCGATGAAGAGCATCAGGCCTAATGCGCAGGTAAACGGCGTCATTGCCGGCTCGAAGAATATCATATCGGTCTCGCTGTCTTGCTCTAAGGTTCGTTTATTATTGACTATGTGTGCTAGTTGCGTGTGTCGGTTAGCGGTTGCGTGCCGCTGCCAGTTTGCGCGTCAGTGTTTCCAAAGCTGCGATCGATTGGCGGAGGCTTGTAAGCTCCCCGAGCGATCCATCTAGCCTGTTTTGCAGGTCTAGCCGTTTAGAAATTGCCATCCGTGCCAAACTATCATTGCCGTTTTCGACGGCCCGTTCGGCTTCTGCGCTTGCATCTGTCAGCGCGGCTTCCATGACGGGTATCTTAGCGGCCAAGGTGTGACGCCTGGCGATCTGGGCCCCCAATTGATCGAGTGCAAAGCGTTCCGAACTGTCAAGTTCGCTTGCGGATTGGGCTGGCATCAGCTCGGCCAATTCCAGAAGATCGTAGACATTGGCTTTCACCATGTCCGTCAACCGATCTTTAAATGAACCTAACATAACGCCTCCCATATATCGAATATCGGTATGATTTTTTGCGATTCAAGGTCAATTGAATAATATTCGTACAGAGAGGTTAAAATTATGGCGTCATGTGTTTGATTAAATTGATAAAACCGGCTCACCTATTCTGATGAGCCGGTTCCAAATTGTATCGTCAAAGTATAAAAACAGGCGTTCAGCCTTGTTTCAAGTGGGCTGTTTAGCCAGCAATGCGCCGTACGAAGTGCGTTGGCTTCTTGCGTTCGCCGCGCTTGCGGGCGGGTTGGAACGCCACTTGCGCATGGTCTTTGCAGTACGGGCCGCAATCTGACTTGCGCCCACAAAATGCGAAGGCCGGGTCGGCAGGGTCGCCGATTGGCCATTTGCACATGGAGTCACGCAAAGTGAGGATGGTTGCTGCCTCGCCATCATTGAGTGGCATCGGCGGAAGTGCCGCCATGGCAGCCTTTTCGACGGCCCGAACCGTGTCACCTGCAGGTCGCGCTGCGGCGGGACGTTGAACCGGAGCTGCGGCCGGTTTCCTGACGGTCCCATCGGCCAATACTTGCGGCTTTGGTCTCGCCAGAGGCGGTGGACGTTTGACGGGGCGTGATGGTGTCGCGCGTCCGGACAGTCCCAACCGATGGACTTTTCCAATCACAGCATTGCGGGTCACGCCGCCTAATTGCTTGGCGATTTGGCTCGCGCTGTGGCCCTCGGCCCATAATTTTTTCAAGACGTCGATGCGATCTTCAGTCCATGCCATAATTTTAGCTCCCTTACGGTTTTCCGTAGCCCTATATGTTGTGTTGGCGCTTTCCCAACACGGGTTTTACTCTCAACATATTGTACGCATCGGGGGCTCCAACACAATATAAGGTTTTGGTTGTCCACAGGAGAATCTACATGTTGTGGCTAAAAAAGCCGCATCCAAGCCTCGTCAAACCATGAAAAGCGGACTAGACCGCAGATATGACCGACCAAACCACACAGCCCGAGACAGACAGTGCCGCGCAAAGAGCGGCGAAGAGTGCGGCCTCTATCCCGCCGGCAGTCCGATCATATGGACGCGTGAACCTGCTCGGGCTCTGGACATTGTATAAAAGAGAAGTGGCGCGATTCCTTACCGTATGGAAGCAGACTTTGGTGGCGCCGATTGTGCAGACTTTATTGTTTATGACGGTGTTCCAGCTTGCTTTTGGCAATCGGGGGAATTTGTCGGGCGATTTCGAAGGACTGGCCTATGGCGACTTTCTCGCACCCGGACTTCTGATCATGGCAATTTTGCAAAACGCCTTTGCAAATTCGTCGTCGTCTCTCGTGATCTCGAAGGTTCAGGGCAGCTATGTCGATTTTCTCATGCCGCCGCTGTCACCGCTTGAGCTGACCGTGGGCTTTATCGCCGGTGCAGCGACACGCGGCCTGATGGTTGCCGTGATTGCGGGTGTGGCCATTCACCTGTCGCCGCTCGCAGATCTGCCGCTCAAGCATCCGCTTGCTGTGCTGTGGTTCGGATTTTGCGCCGCGATTATTCTGGGCGCATGTGGCGCGATGGGCGGCATCTGGGCTGACAAGTTCGACAATCTCGCCACCATCTCGAATTTCGTGATCGTGCCGCTGACATTTCTGTCGGGCACATTCTACGACATCAATGTGCTCTCCGAGCCGTTTTACTCGATCTCGCTGTTTGACCCTTTCTTCTACATAATTGACGGGTTCCGCTTCGGCTTTCTTGATGCGGCCAATTCCAATTTGATGATCGGGGCAATCGTCACCGGCGTTCTGGCCTTCCTGTGCAGCGCGGGCGTGTGGTGGATGTTCCGGTCTGGATACAAGCTCAAAGCGTGACGGCGCGGTTTTTCAGAGGCGAGATCGGCTGGGACGATTATCAAAAACGCTTGCCCGTGGTTCCGCCGACGGGCTTTGATCCGCCCGAACTCGACCCGAATATTGCCCCGCGTACACTGGTGCCGGTCATTCGCCACACGCCCGAAGGCGATGGTCCTGACCGTGAGGCCTTGCAATTGGGGCCGACCATGTGGGGGCTGATCCCTGACTGGTTTCGCGGACGGTTTGAAGAATGGCGCAGCCCTGCGATCAATGCGCATAGCGATGATGTGGCATTTTCGAACGTGTTCAAAGGCGCTTACCGGCATCGGCGCTGCCTTATTCCGGCGCACGGGTTTTATGTCTGGGAGGGCCAAGCCGGCCGCAAGACACGCTATGCGGTGGCGCGGCGCGACGGCGACTGGCTGTGCTTTGCCGGTGTTTGGGAGCGCGCGCTGATTGATGGCTCGGTCTATGACGGGCTGGCGATGCTGATCACGCAGCCCAATGACATGGTGGCGGGGCTGTCTGGCCATATGCCGGTGATTATTGCGCCGAAGGATTATTCCGCATGGCTGGGCGATCGCCCGCGCGACTATGCGCCGTTGCTCAGGCCGTCGCCGGCGGCGGAGTTGACCGCTTGGCCGAGCCATGAAGGGTATCCCGTCTGGCCTTGAATTGGCGCGCGACCTCCCATCGTTTTGCAGGGGACAAGCAGAGCGCAAAATCTATCCGACCCGTTCGATGGCTTGGCTAATATCTTTGGCATGAAATGGACCCCGTCAAAAACTGACCCGAAGGTTTTGGAAGCGCTGATCTGGGCCGAGGTGGCGCGTGCTTTCAAGGCTGGCGCTACGGGGGCGGAGCTCTGTCGGCGCTTTGGTTTCTCGGCATCAACATTTTATGCGCATGCGAAAGCTGGCGGCTGGCAGCAAAAGCAGATGGCCGCGCAAGCTGAGCTGGCGTCTGAAGCCGAGGAAGGGGAGACGCCGCGCACCGGAGCAGATCAAGGCGGCGTGCTGGGCGGGTTGGCGCTCAGGGAGGACACGCTGGAGCAGGATGCGGCGGAGCTGGCCCGCCGCGCCTTGGCGCGTGTGGCGGCGGGCGACGGCAAGGGCGCGGATGCCGCGCTCAAAGCGGCGGACAGATTGCTAAGGATCAAGCGGCGGCTGGGCAGCGAGCCGGACACATCAAGCGCAGAAGCCGCGCTTGGCCGATTGATGGCGATGAGCGATGGCGAGCTTGAAGGCGAAATCAAGCGGCTGGCAGGCGCGTCTGAAGGCTAGGGGGAATGTCTGCTTCTCTAATCGGGTGTTTCAGTCAAGCTCCTGATTTTAATTTTCTGGCGGGTTTGCCGTCATTGCTTGGGTCACGCTTCTCTTCGCAGTCGGCTTCGGGCATAATGAACGCCTGATCCGCTGCATGCATGTGTCGGATTGGTTGTGGAGCGCCTTGCTTTTGGACGTGCTCTTACTTGCGCACAGGAGACATAATCGGCGTCATCCACGAACCTCGTCCAAGCTGGACGATCCCGCTTGATCGGGTGGAGGTCTTATCTCATGTGTTGACCTCCATTCCAGTCAGGCGGAACTCGGTGCCATCAACCCACATACGGTGCAGGATGACGGCAAGTTTGCGAGCGAGAGCGACTGTTGCGCGGCGTCGACCTCTTTTCTTCACCAGTCGCATACCCCAAGTCTTCAAGTGCGATGGAGTCTTTGTTCTCATCAGTAGTGAGCTGGCAGCCGAATAGAGCGCGGCACGAACATCGGCGTCACCTGCACGCGATATGTGCCCAGTCTGATCCTTCTCGCCTGATTGGAATCTTCTCGGCGTCAAGCCAAAGTGAGCACCGACGATACGAGATGACGTAAACCGAGCCGGATCATCGACGGCCGCCTTAAAGGTCAGTGCAGTGATGGGGCCGACACCCGGCGTTGTCATCAACAGCAAGCAGACAGTGTCGTTGCGAGCCGCTGCCTTTACGCGTCGATCGAGTTCGAGAAAGGCCGCGTGGAGTGACCTCCATGCCTCCAGCATCGGTATCAGCGCAGAGGCGATCTGATCATCAGCCTCTATGATTGGCAGCACTGTCTCTTCGAACTTGCGATGTGCGAGCGTGGCTGGCAAGCGAACCCCAAAGGCTCGGAGAAGGCCCCGCACTTCTTGCTCCAGATCGATGCATTTGCGCAAGACTGTCTTCCTGGATGTCAGCAGCGCTCGGTCATAGTGGCTTGCGCGGCTCTTGATGTGAACCTCGCTGAACCAGCCTGAGCGCAACACTTGGGCAATTCCGCGAGCGTCGTTCTTGTCAGTCTTGTTCCGCATTGCCGACAGTGCGGCTGCGACTTGGCGAGCTTCCATGCACACAGTCTCGAAGCCAGCAGCGACCAATCCCTGATAAAGGTGTTGGCTCATCACACCAGCTTCAAAGCCAACTTGCTCAATGTAGCCATCGACGGACTGTAGACACGTCACCAAGTCTTCGATCTCAAACGGCACAGTTCGCTCAATGATGATCTTGCCGTTCTCATTAATCACGCAGACCGCTACAGAACGCAGCGACACATCTAATCCTGCAAAGTAATTCATAATCTTCTCCCATCTCGTGCAGTTGAAAACTGCATTATACTGGGAACTCAACTCTCGTCAGTGAGCCCGATTACGCATGCTTTTGGTCAGTGGGAGACGCCATCTTGATAATGAGTTCGCTAACGTGCTAACTTAGTAAAGCAGCTCAAAAGTGAAATTCTTCAGCAACATGCTGTTCCAATTATGACAAATACGAATGATCGCTCTAAGCTAATCCGCGAGCAATTTTCACAATGGTGCAAGCCGAAACGCGGAACGTTGAATCCAGAAATAATGACAAACATTGTTTGGGCCGATCTAGTCGAAAATGGCTACAGCCCACACCGAGCACACAAAATCTACGGAGTTGGGGACAAACAAAGCCCTGGCTGGTGTTTTGGTAGATTTGGTCAATCCGAAACAAGATTATCGGATGGGTCGGCTATCTTCATTGGTGGTGAACACGAAGATCATTATGATGAGGACTTCTATATCTATAATGATGTGATTGTTAAGTCGCCTGATGGCCACACGTCGATCTATGGATATCCCAAGGAGGTATTTCCTCCTACGGACTCGCACAGCGCCACTCTGATTGATGGAAAAATATACATAATCGGATGCATAGGTTATCCAGAACAACGAAACTTTGAGGACACTCCCGTCTATGTTCTGAGCTTAGATGACTACTCGATTAGTCGTTTCGAAGCATCAGGAACACCGCCTAATTGGCTTTACAAGCATAGTGCGAGGTTTGTTCGGGAAGAAAATGCGATTTATTGCGAAGGCGGCAAAATAGAAAATATTGAAATCTCTGAGCTTGTTGAAAACATAACAACGTGGCGCTTGTGCCTTACCTCTGGCGTTTGGACCGCAGTAGAAAAAAAGCCATGGTCACGCTGGCGGCTCATCCGGGAAGACGGGCAAACCAATAATCTGTATGCGATAGGGCGAGTCGTTAGTTCTGAACGAAGTGGCCGAAAAGACAAATACTCCGAGGCATACAAGGCAGAGCTAATACAGAAAGACTGCCTCCATGATGCTGCCGCATACCAATCTCGCTATGCTCCGCCCATAGACCACGATGTCGTGCAAAATGATATAAACAGATGTTATAAAATCAGTATTGAGGGCGTCATTGTGAGATATGAGGAAAACAGTCTCGACATAACCGTAACGGTTGAGGGAGAATTACCTAAGAGCGTCATTGCCACTTTGAAAACTCATGGCTTGGCTGCTTTTTCAAGACTGGAAGCTACACCGTATAAAGTTGTAGAGCTTTAAGCCTCCGAGCTAACGCCCCCTCTGACGCCGAAAGCTGTCGTTGGAATTTTGGCGTTCGACCGCTTTTGTCAGGGGGACGCGCCAATCGCGCTGTTTAACTCGGGCATAGATGGCGGACGCTTCCTGTTATGCCTTGTGTGTCCGTCGTCATATGAAGTGGCTCAGATTTCTTCTGGCTGCATGAGAGACTTCACTCATCTTTGTTGATTGATATTATGCGACAGCTTTGCGGTATTGCAAGCGTCGGTGTTCGATAGTCTTTTCCTTGATCCTTTCTC
>JBDVDE010000014.1:0-24733 GCA_039942135.1 Hyphomonadaceae bacterium | reverse complement strand
GGACACCTTGGACTGACCAAGGAGGCTTAAGGATAGCCTTAAGCACGTGCTTATGTCTGAGATGGAAATCATTACTGATGGTGGGCGCCGTCGACGCTGGTCTGCGGCTGAAAAGCTGCGGATCGTTGAAGAGACCCTCTATGACGGGGACAGCGTTTCCGCTGTTGCTCGCCGTAATGGCGTGGCCCCAAATCTGTTGTATCGTTGGCGGAGATTGATGCTCGAGGGAGGGAGTATCGCCGTGACAGGGGATGACAGCGTGACCAGTAATAAGGCTGTCCGAGAGATGGAAGCCCGCGTCCGGGAGCTTGAGCGCCAGCTGGGACGCAAAACGCTGGAAGTGGAGATTTTGAAGGAAGCGCTCGAAAAGTCCCGCTCAAAAAAACCGACCTTGCTTGCGCAGTCGCTCAAACCGGGCGGTTCCCGGTGAAGGCGGTGGCGCAGACGTTAGGCGTATCCCGCTCGAACTTGCATGAACGGCAAAGGGGAAACACGGAGCCGCGTCGGAGCTATTATAAAGCTCAAGACGCGGCGCTCTTGCCACGTATCGAGCGTTTGGTGGCGGAGCGCCCAACCTATGGCTATCGCCGGATCTGTGCAGTGCTGAACCGGGAGCTCAAGGCAGAAGGCCTTGCCCCGGCAAATCATAAACGCGTCTATCGCATTATGAAGGCCAATCACCTGCTGCTGGAGCGATCCGGCTTCGACCGGCCCGAACGCGCCCACGATGGCAAGGTCATCATGATGCGGTCGAACTTGCGCTGGTGCTCTGACGGGCTGGAGTTCACCTGTTGGAATGGCGACATTATCCGCGCGGCGTTTCTGCTCGATGCTCATGATCGTGAGATCATTGCCTGGCGGGCCGTCGCCAATGCCGGGATTAGCAGCTCGGACGTGCGTGACATGCTTCTGGAGGCGGTCGAGAAACGCTTCGGTAGCTATCACGCGCCAGAGGTGGTCGAGGTCTTATCCGACAATGGAAGCGCTTACACAGCAAAGGAAACCCGCATCTTCGCTCGTCAGCTCGGCCTGAAGTCATGCTTCACCCCAGTCGCCAGCCCGCAATCCAACGGCATGTCCGAAGCCTTCGTAAAGACGCTCAAACGCGATTACGTGCGCGTCAATCCACTACCCAATGCCGAAACCGTTTTGAATTTGATAGGAGAATGGATCGAGGACTATAACAACAACCACCCCCACAGCGGTCTAAGATGGCGCTCGCCTCGCGAGTTCATCAAGGCCACAACCGAAACCGCTTAGGTGTCCGGTGAAACGGGGGCCGGTCCACCCCGTTTGGGTTGAAATCACATTAACGAGCCGCTCCGCTGCCTCATTTGCAAATACCTCGGACCAGATTTGAGCCACTTGAGTGGCACGTAGTGCGTAATATTGCACCCAAGCGTCTTTCTGACCCCACCGCGCTAAGGCTTGCTCATCAGCCCATCGGGCTTGGGAAAACTGCCAGTTCCAAACCTCATTGGAAAACTCGACATAAGCCTTGAGATTGGGATCAAGATTATCTTTTACATATTCGGCAAAGGCACGCACAAAAGCATCGTCAGCCAAATGCGGGACATTAAACCAAGGGTCAATTGACAGCTCATTGGCCAAAGCGACCTGAATTTCGACCGGAACACCCTTCTGGGCATAGGTGAAATCATCCGGCTTTGGGCGTGCGTGCCACTCAGATAGCGTCGCGTGGTTCGTTTCCATCCAATCCATAAACCGCAGCCCCTTGAAACCGCGGATGCGATCTATCCAATAGGGGTTAAAGCGGCTGCCAGCCGCATAATCGGCAAGTTGTTCTTCCTTAATCACCGTAATGTTGCGTACCGGGTCAGCTGGATCGGTCTGCTTTATGCGAATATCCACCAGGCCGGGGCCCGGCTCGTAGTCGAATGTGATGACGTCCTTTTTATAGTGAACGCGCTCGGCGCGGCCCCTGACCTCGATGAGGCCCGCTCCATCAAACGCCAAACGATACCTACCGCTAAGAGATTTGGCCCCTGCAGGCATGTCCGTCAGGATGACGGTGCCAATGCTGCCCAATTCAGAGGGAACCCAAAGAGGCCAGCCATCGCCATCAAGCACACCCTTTTCGAGCAGCTCTTCGTACTCCATGCCACCAAATTGGCCCGGCAAGTGACCCAGCCAAGGACGCGCTGTTTTCATAACGTCGAGAAAGGGTTGCTGAGCACTCCAATCAGCGACCGATGCCAGACCAATGCCCATTTTAAAGGCGCCCCGTGCGACGGCTTCATCTTCACTTGCAGCCAGAAAGACGCGCGGTTCTTGAGGCGCGTTCCGTAGCAACGGCTTGGTCTCCGAGGATTGCAAAACCATCGCATGCTGAGTGACAGACGGGAAAGGAGTTGCTGCGCCGAATAGGCCATTGATCCCTGTCAGAACGACCGAAAGCGCCACCAAAATGCTCATCGAAAACTCCCTGCCCTATGATCTGCTTTACCAAACAGTTGATGAACAAGCATGATTTATTTCACGGGTGCTAAGCACTCATGTCCGTGGGGTGAGCTGGACCCCACTTCAACTCCCGATAACTGCGGCACCTTATAAGCATTAAGAAGGATTGGTGGACGCCGATTACCCCTCTAGGTGGAGGGGCGAGTAGGATTGAACGCCCGCTCACAGAGCCATGTGCCGGGAAAGCAGTCTTGAGGCTAGCCTATACTGCCGAGCCGCGCCTTCAGCCGCATCACTTTACGCGGATCATTTTCAGCTGCGTTGAGCCACGCTTCGCACCCTGTCAGAATATCTTGGCAAAAGCTGCTCATAGCCAGCTGAAGCACCCCACCCTTATGAATACAATGGTCCTCCAGCTTTGATGTAAAGCAATACCTATTAAGGATGTAGCCACGGGCATCCGACGAGAAAGACCGAGCGTCAACATCTTGATAGAGCACAGCGCATTTTAGCGCATAGCAGTCAGGCCCCGAAAAAAACCTACGCGTCCCCGACAAAAGGCTCGTGCGGTACTTCTCACCAACCCATTGGTCAAACCACTTGGCATATCTTTGTCGCACCTCGAGTTCGGGGCTTTCAACCGCTCCAGCCATCTCAGGAAGAGTAAGGGCAAGGCACATAGCAGCCGGCCAAATCTTGGCGTCTATACACTGCTGAAGAGAAGCGAGGTATACTCGCACAAGGCCTCCTTACCGGGAATGCTTCTGCCCACATCTTGGGCAAATTAGCGTGGCATCCACCCAGCTTTCGCCATCCGCCTGATAAAAGCCATGTCCCAAAATCCAGCAAAGGGGCCTCAACAGCCAGAACTTTGCCCCCCGAGTTCGATCAGTTTCTTTCCAAGTTAGCCGGGCCACCTTCTTCCCCAAAGCTAGGCAATTGTTAAAAAAGAGTAATGGAAAGCATAATATAGGATACTTACCCACAACCAGCTTTAAAAGCCACCTTCGCGAGAACAGCCGGCTCCTCGACGTCCGAACGCCTCCTCCTTCGCGCCCTTATTCGATGCGGACATCCGCCTTATCTGCAAGCGCCCGTATTACGAGTGCTGCATCGGACATAATACAGCCAGTCAAACGCGGAGCGCGGGAGATATCCCTTATCCTCATATCTTCCAAAGAGCCCAGCACCTCAGTGAGCACTTCCGGATCCAACGGCGTCTCTCCAAGTGTCATCTCTTTATGCTTTGGCACTCTATCGTTCCTAAGTTCTTCGAGATGACCGAAGGGCTGAGAAAAACATGGCAAAGTGTTTCTCTGACAAGCTGCAAGCCTATGCTCGCACACTTTCAACACCGGTGTTCGGTTGCCCCTTGGCTCCCTGAAAAATAAGCCTGTATACTAGGCTCATGTAAAATGAGCCCTTCCTAGCAACCTTTAAAGAAATGAAAAAATGAAGTATATTGCTCTTGCAGCCATACTCTTACTTTCAGCCTGCACTTCCTACAAAAAAGGCGAAATTCCAATGATGTATGACCCCGAGACCGATGAGATGCGGCCTTGCGGCCACATCGGTATACTTGGTGATTGCAAACACTACATGTGATGCCAGAAGTGTCAGGTCAGATGGGTCGACCTTCGAACTGACCGTTTCCGGTACACACAATAATGTTGCCATTTTTCAAGGCTTGGACGAAGGCGCCCTGCACTTGGATGTACTTGCTAACTAAAATTGTTCGGACCACGGGAACCCCTCCAAGGTAAAGGAGTTTAACCTATAGCCCCCAGTCCGGTTTCAGTAAAGCCACTTGGTTGGACAAGGAGAGACCCCCCTTTAAAACCCAGCCTCAAAAACTTAGAGGCGGCCCTCATCGACACTCCTCGCCAACATTATTTAGCAAGCTCTATCGATCAATCCGCGTCAGCCTTTTGCCCCCTGGCCGCGCGCATAGACATCCTCATAGCGAATGATGTCATCCTCACCTAGGTAGCTGCCGGTTTGCACTTCGATCAGAACCATCGGCACTTTACCGGGGTTTTCCATGCGATGCTTGGCGCCCAACGGGATGTAAACAGATTGGTTTTCGCTTACGAGCTTAACCTCATCCTCAATGGTTACCTTGGCTGTGCCCTCCACCACGATCCAATGCTCTGAGCGATGATGGTGGCTTTGCAGGCTTAGAGCAGCACCTGGGTGAACCGAAATCTTTTTAACCTGGAAACGCCCGCCCACCACAAGGCTCTGAAACCAGCCCCACGGCCGGTAGTCCCGCGGCAGCGTTTCAGCCTGAGCGGCCCCTTTGGCCTTCAATGCAGCCACTGCTTTCTTAACATCCTGAGCGCGATCTTTATGCGCCACGAGCACCGCATCGGGCATCGCCACCGCAATAATGTCCTTCAGCCCAATACCAACGAGCTGTTGTTGGGGATCCTCCGCCCGCAGCAATGTATCATGACAATCGATCGCCGTCGCCGACTGCGATGCCACCACCCCCGTCTCATCTGGACCAGCCTCACGCCAAACGGCATCCCAGCCCCCCAAATCAGACCAAGCGCCGCTGTAGGGAACCACGGTCAGGTTCTCAGCTCTCTCCATGATCGCATAGTCAATTGAATCCTCGCCAACTTGCGCCCAAGCCTCTGGTGCCAGTCGCGTGAACCCAAGATCCTGCTCAGCCTGCTCCACTGAGAGACGCACCTGCGCCAGCATTTCAGGGGCATGCGCCTCGAAAGCTGAAATGATCGCTTTGACAGAAAACAGGAAAATGCCAGCATTCCACAGGTGCTGCCCTCCCTTCAACATGGCTTCCGCCGTGGCAAGATCAGGCTTCTCGACAAAGCCTTTGAGAGGCTGCGGCACGGCCTCGAAATCTGCGCTCGGCTGGCTCATTTCAAGCCACCCATAGCCGGTTTCTGCGCGGTCAGGGCGGATACCAAATGTGACAAGCTGACCGTCCTGCGCCGCAGAAGTTGCGGCCTGTACTGCCGCCCGGAAGGCTGCCGCATCAGGGATCACATGATCCGACGGCGCAACCAACATCAAAGCCTCAGGGGCTCGGGTCTCCAGGCTTAAGGCCGCAGCCAAGATTGCTGGTGCCGTATTGCGCCCCTCAGGCTCGATCAGAATACCCGCAGGGGCAATCTCAACTGCCGCCAACTGCTCAGTCACAACGAAACGAAAGTCAGCTCCCGTCAGGATGACGGGGGGTGCAAACCCCTCTCCGCTCAACCGCTGCGCCGATGCTTGGAACAGGCTACTCTCGCCCATCAGCTTCGCGAACTGCTTTGGGTAACTCTTACGCGATAGTGGCCAAAGCCGCGTTCCCGAGCCGCCAGCCAAGAGGATCGGGTGAACAACATGAGGCATAGAAATATCCTTGCAGGTCAAAAATGGATGGCATTCTAGTTAGCGCTCACCGACCATAGTTCTGTCACCGTCACACTTCCAGTGTGATCCAGGGTCTTCTACGCGATCTAATGACAAGCGCGTACAAAGGCATCTCGATCTGAATCATCGCCTCTGCAAAAAACCTGTTCGATCCGCGCCATTTCGGCGTCGGTCAATGCCGCCGCGGGCGCGAAACTACCTTTCACGCTCTCTCAAAGCGGACTAAAATTGGCCTGATCATACACGAAGGGACGAACTCAACCACGAGTGCAATGGCGCTCTCACGAATTCATCACGCATCCTTATCTAGGGGGCCGCCATGAAGGGCAAGTATTTCGCCTTCAAGATCAGGCTCCATACCCATGTCGGCCATGCACTTATTTAGCCAAACAGTGTCGCGGATGCGTGTGATTGCTTTATCGTAGGCTTTGCGCGCGGTGTCGCCGTAGGCGCCTTCGGCGATATCCCACGCTTCGCCAGGGATCGCCCCCCAACGCGAGATCATCATCGACAGATTGAGAATGTCACGGTTGAGAACCGCCTTGTCTGCCCAGCGATCAGCATTCGCGAGCAGTTTCTCTGCGTACATACAGTCCCGCGTCAAGACAGGGACGCCCAAGCGCTCATCCATTTCACCGGCAAGCTGGATCCGCGCCTCGCGGACGATCTCAAATTTGATTGATACATCAGCCGTGCCGATCAGAGTGCGGATGCCGTATTGATCAACTCTAACATCACGCAATGTTTGTAATTCTGCATCTGGGAGCAGGAGGCCGGTTATGTCAGACGTGCCCCAGAGAGCTTGCGCAGCTTGCGATATCCCTCCTTAGAGGCGCAGAGGAAATCGATGTCCACGCTCTCACGATACTCACCAAGATTAAGGACAATCGCCGTGCCACCGCCGAAATAACATTCGGCATCGAGTAGCAAATCGCCATCGAGGCACCGGAGAGCGTTAAGGATATCGTTATGGTGTTTACGCTGGAACAAGTCCGCGCCCTGCAGCTCAGTGCTCAAGCGGCCAAAAAGTGCCCGTTGCCGTACTTAGCAACAAGGCGATCCAGAAGCTTCTGCTCGAGTGGTATGATTGCATCTTGATCGACAAAACGCCAATTGCGCTCATAGAGCGCCAGCGCAGTTTCGCCGTCCACAACTGCGTCGTTGGGACGATTCCAGCATAGCTGGCGGAGCTGCGGGTATGTGCTCAATCTGACGTTCATAGCATCCTCGAGTGGTTCACGATCACCCATACTCACTAAATATAGGTAACTTTACGGAAGTTGCAAAGTTTCTCCGAGCGTAAGGACCACGACAAGAGCCTATGCCTATGCTCAACATTGTGGCTGGCGAATAAAAAACTTGCGGCGATTAACACGCAGACCCTTATATATAGGAACGCTCAACAAACGACTACATGCGCCCCAGCCGTCTTGGTACCGAGGGCTGTGATACGACGAATAGCGGCTTCGACGGGCCGGGCTGCAGCATCTTGAACTGTGGACAAAGGTTCGTACTGGACCAGTTTGCAGGCGCAGCCCATGATGCGCCCACGAAGTGGCTACCTGCCTTCCCGGCCGAACTTGAGCTCGAAGCAGACTTCTGCGCGACATCTGACCTACGAAGCGCGGACGATCTCCGCCGGGCGCCTACCCGCCAGCCGCACTCCGACCAGCGGTTCTAGCCGCTGAGGTCCTTAGTCACCGGTCCGCCCAAGGGCTTCATGAACCTCTTGTAGCGTGCATGGAGCGAGTTCACATTCTGGATGTGGTAGCAGCCTGAGACCACCCGCCTGCCTGCCTTGCTGCCGGCCACGAAGTGCTCGTACCGCCCGCCGCTGCGACGTTCTTGTCGCCGCTGGTGCCAGCGGAGCAGAGCACGGCATCGCTGAGGAACCAGAGGCTTCATGGCACGTTCAAGCGTTTACGCCCTTGCGGGGCAGTGCCAAGCATATCGCGCAGCGTAACCATCCCTACTGTACGTTCTGTACCACCACAGCGCGCAACGCGAGACTGGCGAAAAAACCGCCCCGGGTCATAGCTCTGGCATTCCCGCCCATCCGCACGATCCAAAATCATCGTGGCAATCTTCAGAGCAGGTCAAACAAGCTCGACACATTCAGCAGCGGCCTTGGATGGCTGATTTTGTCCAAGATGGGCGCTCAGAATAAGGCCCAACCTCCGGCTTTCCTTCCCAGAGGGGTGCAGGGCGTATAGCAGGCACCTGCGCAAACGGATCGCGACAGTAACGAGCTATGAAACGCTGTATATTCTCACCTGCCCCTGCAGCGACATGCCCCCACGCCGCCTCACCATAAAAAACACTACCGCCAAACTTTGCGTAAGACTTCTCTAAGCATGCAACCACTGAGGAGCCGACATCTTCAAAAACCAACAACTGCGGGATATAGCCTGAGCCGTAGCTTTCAGATGCCGCGAGCAGAGCATCCTCCCACCTCCAACTCTTGATAAACGTTTCCGTCACAGAGCCCCTAAACTGATAAGCATAAGGCCCCCGCAGACCCGACAGCATAGGCTCATCCTGCTCTCTTCTTAGAAGAGGCGCCGCGACTGGCAAAGCGTCACATCCCAATGCGATCATCGCAATAGTTGCCTGCAACCTTTGTATCTCGCTTCGCATTTGCTCGCTGAAATTCACAGATGAAAGCACCCCATCCTTACCTGCGCTCGACCACGGGTTCAGTGCGGCTACTTGGGATTTGAACTCCCGCACGGCATGCAAGCAAAAGAGCAACTCATCATAGTTTTCGATCTCGCAGCGCGCTTCTATCGCCAAAGCGCGCCAGTCCACCCCGGCTACAGGTTGGGAGAACCAGTTTGGCGGGATATCCCTAAAAGCCTGCTCAGGGCGCGCATGTTCGGGCAGATGCTGCAGCCGTTTTGGCGCTGAGAACTCCGCCTCCATCACAGCGACCAGATGTATCAATGTGTGCCTGGCCTTATCACGCATTGCTTTCGTATCTGCCGTCTCCGAACCGCGGGGAGCATTAAAACTATCCATACCCGTTCCTCTGCTCGTCTTGGCGCCCAACCATGGGCGCAGGCTTAAGGCGATCTGACTATGATAATCTTAATCGAAATAAGTGCCCGCAACCCGTTGCGCTATCCATTTTAAGACTAATGGGCTGCGAGGGTTCATTTTATCCGCCGGGCCAATGACGAAGCCATCCGGGGAAGCTAGAGCTTCCCACTAGTTTGCCCCTGATGGAGGATCCAGACAAAATCATTTCGGAAAACAAAAGCTTGCCGACCTCTCGGTCGGCAAGCAGGCAGGGCGATGCTGCCAGTCATTCCGGACTTTGACTGAAGGCGAACCATCCCATCGTTGGATGCGCAGAACAATGTAAGACTGATGATGCTGGCTATTACTCCACTTTCAATTCAATTGCTCTCAGCAGCACTGCCTCGTACAGTTAAGCCATGTTGAAATTTCTTTTTAGAGCGCTGTTCAAACCGTCCTCCCGGCATAAGGTCAAGTCAAACACTCACCCCGTTAAAGAGACATCTGCTTATAAGTCAGTTCAAAGCACCTCTGCTTCTTCTGAGCAGACAAAAGCGCCGCAGCCTAATACACCCATAAGGCGCGAAGTATTCGATGCAGCGACCGCTCACTCGGTCACGCTACCGCGCGTGTTGGAAGGGCCTGCTTACATTACAGACGGTGACACAATTACCATTCAAAAGACCCAAGTGCGCCTTTTCGGAATAGACGCGCCTGAACTACATCATCCATACGGCAAAAAGGCCAAGTGGGCGATGGTTCGTCTGTGTAAGGGGCATAGTATACGCGCCGAAGTCACTGATGAAGATGACTATGGCCGCACAGTCGCAAAGTGCTTCCTTCCTGATGGTCGTGACCTATCCGAGGAAATGGTTAAGCTCGGGCTCGCTATCGACTGGCCAAAGTTCTCAGGTGGTAAATATGGCCACCATGAGATCGCAGGCATTCGCAAGAAACTTTGGCTTGCCGATGCACGCCAGAAAGGCCGCATGGATGTTTGGAAGAAGTTTGACGCCCAGAAAAAGCAGTCAAAGCAAGGGGGGATGAAAGACCCACCCCCTTAACGGTAAATGCTGAAACCGGAGCTCATTTTTGCGCTGCTTTTGCTCTATCAATTACCAGTGTCTTGCCTGGCACCCCAAAAGCGCAGGACTTCGATTTGGGTCGGTGCCGCCCGGTAAATGAGCGCGAACGGTGTCCGAGGGATCGACAGTTCGCGCACGCCCTTTCGCGCATCGCTTGGGCCAACCGGCATAAGGATTGGCCGCCAGTGTCTTCTGGATAGCTCTCAAGAGGCCGACGATCTTCATACGCGGTTGGGCGCAATGTCCGCTTCCGGAGCGGAGTCCTCATCCTCAGTGTCCCAGGAATCAATCCAGTCGTTCATCGCCTCGGCCGAAATGAACTCCCCCTGGTCAGCCCGTTCGAAAGCGATCTCAATAGCTGCGCGCTTTGCAGCCTTGCTTTCCAGCATCGCACGAATGGCGCGCACCGCAAGCTGGGTGGGCGGTCGATCTTCGATCTCTGCCTCTCGCTCCAGCGATTGCCTTAACGTATCGTCAAGACGGATTGAGTAAGGTGAGGTGCCCAAGAGTAGTCCTTTCGCCAATGTTGAAATACAATGTATTACAACATCGAGCAGGGGCGAAGAACGCACTTGAAGATGCCCTCGACACGTAAAGCCCCGAAATCGGCAAAACCCAGGCGAGCAAACAGCGAGTGTATCAACACCCGCCGTTGGAGGCTGGAATGAAAGACCGGCCTATTACTGCCGTCTGGCGAGGTCACCTTTGCATGAGCCACATAGATCAGTCGTTCGGTATATCGCAACCGGGTTGGTCCGAGCTCCTAGAATTATCTTCCACTAACATCTTGAAAGTAATACGTTTGTTGTCGCGCACTTGAAAACATCTGGAATCGACAACAAAATGAGCAATTTCAATGATCTAGATGAACGCACTGTGCGTGAGAGGATCAACCAGTCGCAAAACTGGGAAGCTTGGATAGACGCCGAGGATACGAGGCGCCACAGCTATATGGGCGGTATGAACTGGGAGACCCGGAACGGCAAAGCCTACCTCTATCGTCGCATCGGTAAGATCGGAAAGTCATTGGGGCCACGCACGCCCGAGACAGAAGCCATCTTAGCAGCGTTTAGTGAGGGCAAGCAGCGGATTGAACAAAGGCTGGCCCGGCTCGGTGACCAAATAAACACTCAGGCGGCCATTTTGCGCGGCCTTCGGCACACACGTCTGCCAGAGACAGCGGCACGGGTGTTGCGCGAAATGCGTATTCATGGTCGCAACCACGGCGCACGTGTGGTTGGCACCAATGCGCTCTATGCCTACGAGGCACTCGCCGGTGTGATATTTGAAGAGGGCATGACCGCGACCGGAGACATCGACATCTTGCTCGATGACCGCAACCGGATGCGACTGATCGCTGACACAAAAGAGGCACTGGGGATCACCCGCCTCATTCAGGAAAAAGTCGACAAAACGTTCCGGCCCCATGGCCCCAATGGTTACAGGCTTACAAATGACAGCGGTTACATGGTGGAGTTCATTAGGCCGCTGCCAAGGCCGTTCAACCGACAGATGCCAGGTGCGGCGCCGCTTGAGAGTGACGACATCACAGCGGTGCCGCTGGACGGGCTACAGTGGCTTGTGAACGCCCCGGAGGTCGACACCATCGTGATTGACGCAAGGGGCTTTCCAGCGCCTCTCATATGCCCTGACCCCCGGCACTTTGCCGCACACAAGCTCTGGGTCGCGTCACTACCCGATCGCGAGGCCGGAAAGGCGCTACGAGACCGGTTGCAGGCCTTGGCGGTGATAGATCTGATGTTGCAGAAGTTGCCGCAGTTTCCGCTTGATGACGCGTTCATAGCAAACCTGCCTGCGGCAATTGGCGCACTTCTTTTTGATGAACTGAAAAGCCGTGGTACCCCTCCGAAAAAAGGAACGCCGGACTGGTAAGTAAAGCAACCTAAAACAGTTCTTGGGCGGTGTGGCCGCAAAAGACCGCAGACCGCCCTTTTTAAAACGCGTTGCGGCCAAACCACCCAATGCGTAACGTAATGCTGTGCAAAAAGGTGACCGGACCAATGATTGAGAAAATCGCAGATTTCTACTCGCAGAGGCTTCGGATCGATCTTGCACCTGCCAGCATTCTAGCTAATCTCAGCCCTCAGAATAAAACCTACTGCCTTGCAGCAGAAAGAGGCGGTTTCGTGGTTTGCGTGGCCCAAGGGGAACCTCAGGAAAGCGTGTACATCTCACTTGCAGAACAAATCTTCGACCACCTTTCTGAAGCACAAGAGTTAGTTGAAATCTTACGCTCCGCCCACCCCACAGCCGCATTCTTTGACTTCGTCACCTACCCTGCTGGAGGTGAACCCCTCACAAAAGCGCTATAAGCCTGCATTGTAAATCTGCGGATGCATCCCCTTGTTAAGGGGGCTTTCACTGACATGTTCTGCCGTCAGGCGCCAAGCTGCGAACATCTATCCCACATCCTTGGTAGATAGCGCGCCCAAGTGAAAACTCCGCGCAGCAATAAGGCTTCGAGAAATCAGAAAGCCCCCCTCCGGTGAAATTCAGACAACCATTTGATAGGTTACTACTGGTTAACCGCACACAAATTGCTCATATATGTATCTTACGTGAGATACGGGAAAGCCGCTATGAGCTCTATGCTACATGTGCGTCTAGACAAGACTCTTAAGACTCAGGGCAATAAAGCTCTGGCTGAGATGGGCTTGACTGCGGCAGAGGCCGTTCGTCTCCTGTACCACCGCATTGTGTCCGATCAGAGCTTCCCTCTCGAACTCAAAGTTCCGAACAAAACCACTCAGTCTGCCATCAGTGAAGCTGATGCAATCATGACAAGGCGTAAAGCCCGCTTTGATACCTCTGATGCGCTGATCGACAGCCTTGAAGGTTAAAGGCCAAAGCACGCATCTATTTCAGGAGCTTGCGACTACACCAAACAGTTCCACGAAGACTGGAAGCGGCTGGCGCGAACCAACCGCTTTGACATGGGCTGCCTAGAGCAGGTCATGATGCTTTTAGTCGCCAATGACGAACCTCTTGGCGCTGAATGGCTAGATCACGCTTTGACTGGAAAATGGTCGAAGCACAGGGAATGTCACGTGGGCGGAGACTTCCTGCCAATGTATCAAGTAGATGATAATGTAGGGAAATCCGGCACTGTCGTCTTTGTCCGGGCAGGCACCCATTCCGAACTTTTCAGAGAGTAGCCTGCCTAAGGTCGCCTGCAGGTTCCTCTGCGTTAGCCGCTGCGGATGTTAACACAGCAGGTGAGTCAATTTCGCATGCCGGATCACACCTAATGAAGGGTTTTCACTGATCTGTTCTGCCGTCAGGCGCTAAGCTGCGAACATATACTCCGCCTCTCGCGCGGCCTTGCCTCGAGGGGGGGGGGCGGCCGCACGGACATGAAGCATTGAGCTTTGAGCGAGCAAGGTAAGGCCCGCTTTGTCAAAAACGCCTTAAGACTGATGGCATCTGTCTAAGAGCGCATTGCAGCTCTCTGCCAAGACAGGAACATAAGAACAGTCCACAATGGCAGGCCCCAGTTAAACCGGCCTGAAAGATGTTCACGCCACGTCCGGCGCACCAGCTCAACATTCAATAAGTCGCTATCCTTCAAACGATGTGGCTGCAGTAAGTCTTCCGCCCAGTCTCGTAGCGGGCCGCGCAACCATATGCCCACCGGTACTTCAAACCCCATCTTAGGGCGCTCAATCAATTCGACAGGGACGTAGCGGTAAAGTACCCGCCGCAGCGCCCATTTCGACTTATTGTTATGCAGCTTCATAGACATAGGAAGGCGTCCAGCAAACTCCACCACCCTGTGATCCAGCAGCGGTGCCCTTGTCTCCAAAGAAACATGCATCGCCGCACGATCAACCTTCGTTAAAATGCCATCGGGCAAATACGTGATTTGATCCAAAAGCATCATGCGCTCTGCATCGCTCTCCCCTCTTCTTTGTGGCGCTTGGCCGCTCAAAAGGCATTGAGGTTCTCGCTCTTCAGGCACTAAGCCCTCAGGGGATCGCCAACGTGACACCAGCTTTTGATGCAAAACGTCAGTCGAAGCGCTGGCGCCATAATCCGCCATCCGATGCATCCACTGCCCATTTGGTTCTTTTCCAGTTTGCACCTTACGCAGCGGCGCAAGGGCTTGATCCCAGACCCGCGCCGGGAGCGCTTGGATCATAGCCGCCATGGTGCCGCGCAAGGCTCCGGGCACAGCCTCAAGGCGCCGCATCAATGCCGCACCTTGCCGGTAGCGATCGTAACCGCAAAAGAGCTCATCCCCGCCATCGCCCGAAAGCGCGGCCCCTACGTTCGCCTTGGCCAGCTTGGAGACCAAAAAGGTCGGTATCTGCGAAGCGTCAGCGAAAGGTTCGTCATAAATATCTGGCAGCATTGGCACCACATCACGCAGGTCCGCATCCTCAACATAAAGCTCGGTATGTTGAGTCCCCAGATGCGCGGCGACCCGCGCTGCAAACTGAGCTTCGTTATACCGAGGTTCGCGAAAGCCGATCGCAAAGGTTTGCACAGGTTGCTTGGATTGGGCCGCCATAAGCGCCACGACGAGAGATGAATCGATACCCCCCGACAAAAACGCGCCGAGCGGTACATCCGCTAGCATCTGTTTCGCCACAGCGTCTTGCAAAAGCGTGTCCAAAGCATCCACTGTCTCTTTTAAAGAGGTTTCTGTTTTGGGTTGCTGAGCAGCCTCGACAGCGGACCAATAAGGCATCACGACAGCGTTTGGGTGGCTCAGAGATATTTCAGCCAAACAACCCGGCGCCAGACGTTGCAAACCGCAATAGATTGCCTGCTCTCCACTAACATGGCCGTACCGCATAAACTGGACAACGGCGCCGCGATCAATCGCAGCCTCGCAAGAGGGGTGTGCTTGCAACGCGCGCAACTCGGACCCGAAGAGAAACGTGCGATCTACCCCTTGGCCCTGCCACCCATAGTACAGTGGCTTTTCTCCCATACGATCTCGCGCTAGGGTAAGCTTGCGCTCTTGTCGGTCCCACACAGCGAAAGCGAACATGCCAATGGCGCGTGAGACTGTTTTTACGATGCCCCAAGCGTCAAACCCCGCAACCAACGTTTCAGTATCAGAATGCCCCCGCCAGTCTGGCGCGCGCCCTTCTCCTTCCAACTCAGCCCGTAAATCTAAGTGGTTGTAGATCTCTCCGTTGAAGACCAGCACATAGCGTCCCGAACCCGCTTTCATGGGCTGATGTCCTGCAGAGGACGTATCCACGATGGACAATCTGCGATGGCCTAAGCCAACCCCAGCTTCCGCATCCACCCATGCACCGCTCGCGTCAGGACCTCTATGCCGAAGGCAACCGGTCATCGCTCCAATCAGACGCTCATCGCCCGCACCGCTTGGGCTTAGAAAGCCTGCAAATCCACACATAGCTGCGCGTGCGCCCCGCTTTATTCCGCTATTTTTCTACAGTCAGCTGCTCTTTGAATGCCCAGTGGACTTCTTGACGTTCCTCTATCGCAGCAATCGTTCTCGCCTTGCCTCCGAGCAAAGCTTGGCGCTGATAGGCACGGATGAAATTACAAAGCTCCGGATCATCAAGCTGGCGTGCGCCGCTCCACCATGCGCGGGCATACCCATAAAGCATGGCAAGACCGCCGATGACATAAGGCGGCCGCGTCATGCGAAAAACTGCAGTAGCAGAGAAATATAACGGGTCAGATCGCATGAAGTACTGGCCGAACCCGTGTCGGGCCCGTCCCGTCAGGATATTATTGTCACTCGCCCCCATTGGACGCAGATGATGAAACTGCAAATCCGGTTCATCCCAACTGCGCACGACCCAACCGCGCTGTCGGGCTTTATGACAATCAATCCCATCCCACATGACCTCCCGCACAAAACCGCCAATATCCTGAAAGCAGCTTGTGCGGTAAAATTTCGTCATGCCGACAGACATCTCATCACCGCATTTCTCACTCACCCAAGCCCCCGTGGCGCTGCGGTAGTAAGGTTTCCCACTAGCGCTTCCCAATCGGGGTTCCGCCTGCATCCGGTCCATTAAGATTTCAAAGTATCGCGGAGGCAGATCAAGATCGACCTCGAGCTTACAAATGAAGTCGAACTCACTCAGACACAGAGCCTCGAGCCCTACATAAAAGGCCTCAATGACGCCCGGACCAACAGCCCGGTGTCCTCGATCTGGCTTCGCAACGACCTTAATCCAAGGATATTGCGCGCTATACAGCGTGAGAATATCCATGGTCTCATCTGTAGAGCCGTCATCGACAATAACCCAAAGCGCCGGGAGCTCACTTTGTGAGATCACGCTGTCGAGAGTCGTTTTAATAAACCGGGCTTCGTTGCGGCACGGAGAAATCAAAGCATAGCGACGAGCAGAACCACTCACGGGGCAATCTTTTCAGTCATAGGCTCAAACCTTCTTGCAAAAACGCGCGGACGCGGCATGTTAATAAACTGTTAAATATACACAATTTGACCAAAAGCCCGCTCTTCAGCTAACCCGCCAGGTCGCAATGATTTTGGGGATACTGAACGAAAGACCCGGCATGAGGCAAGAATTCAATTTCAGGCTTGCGAAGGCACCGCTCAGCCCGCACTACCAGCGGGAGTTACACCAACTGTTGGGACACTGCTGAAAAATCCGAGACGGCCTTCAGACGGCAAACCGCAGTCGATCGCCTGAAGGGCAACTCGCAGCTGCCACTGGAGGGGCCCCCACCACCTTCAGTGATCTTAAGCCTCTCCCGTTACAAATTATTGAACGAGCTTCTCAGGCAACCAAGTCGCAAGCTCAGGAAACATCACGATCAGCAAAAGCGTTGGCACCTGAAAAGCAATAAAGGGGCGCACGCCACGGCGCATCTCACCGTCACAATCTAAGTTGGGGATTGCGGCTCAGCGGCATGTTGGGGTCCAAACGCGATGAACTCGACGTGCTTGCTGCCAAAGTGATGAGACTGTATTTCACTCAGCACACGCCTAGAGGCTACAAAATCATCAACGACCTACGGGCACGGAATGAGCAATAGAAAAAGCAATGACGTCACCGACAAAGCCTCTATTGCATCATATGGCACTTTTGACCGTGTCTAACTAAGTTCGTCTTCCAAAAACATCTAGCAGTATGGCCAAAAACGGTGGATTTCGCCGATGTCAGAAACGTATGGGCTTTAGCCGCCACCCACCCCTGACCGGACTGCCTCACGCGAAATTCGGCGGGCACCTATCAAGGCCTAATCTCTGATACCACTTCTAACCGCGCATCGGTGCAGCCGCGCGGCGAAGTAGGTCTCAAAGATCTCGTTTTCAGAATACTCATCAGGGGCCTTCCAATAGGCACCGAGGCGACCTGTAAGGCCGGCAATCCAATCGGCGGCCTGCATGGTCTGGTAGCGATGGCTTTCTAGTTGAAATGGCGGCTCAACGAGACAGCGTCGTCGATCGGTTCCATACATGGCGATCGCCGCTTGTGTAACGAGGGCCGACCGCTGGTCGTGTTCGTCGAGGGCGAGGAGGAACTGATCAGAGGGCGTGCAATCCTCTGCACAATGCTGGTCAATGCGCTTGATCGCCTCACGCAGAATATACCTATAGAGCGCGTTTGCATCGTGTACGTCGGGGGTGTCGTGCTTGCCCTGACCGACATAGAAGGCAAAGCCGCCGAGCGTTTTAATCTTATTGAAGAGCCGGTTGGTGAAGTTGCGCAGTTCTCGATAGGTCTCGACGTTCCGGACCGTGTAAAGCGCCGAGCCCTTTTTCTCCCAGACGGATGGATGCTTATCCGAGCGGTCGATCTCGAATTTCAGTAGCTCACATTTGCGCTGATAAAACCAAGTTCCAAAGTTGCGGACTTCATCTACGGGAATCACAAGCCCGGCGAGGCCGAAGACTGGGCTATCGTTGTGCTGGGGATCATCGCGGCCAATGTAAGGACCGATGTGGCCAAACTCATCCAAATAAGCAATATAGGTCAAAGCACGCCCCAAAAAACACGAAAACCCGCGCTTACGCGCGGGCCTCGGAATGAGGGCAACACAAGTCTGCGCCTCATAGGGGTAGATAGTCGATCAGGTTCCGATTGTCAACTTCATCGAAGCCGCCATTCAAAGCTGCCGTTAGCTGCAACGAGCTGGCATTGGTTCGTAATGAGGATTCTGTAGGCAGGAGAAAAAGGCTTGCAGATGACCACGATCCCCACTCTTATCACTCCCCTCCGGCCCATACCGGCGGCAGGCTGGACCGGCTACTATGGCCTTTTGGCGTCAGATCGCTCCATCTACATGGGCAGTCCCTTCTCCACTGCGGGGGATGTTCGCCGATCACGCCCAGCGGAGCCTATTTACGGCTGAAGGACCGTACAGCTTGGAACCGATCTTTGCCGCGTAAAGCGAGTGTCCGCTAAGCTGGTTCCAGCACAAGTTTACGACACGTAGCCTTGAAGAATGCGCCAAGGACCACGGTAGGTCACACATTCATGCGTCCCTCAAGGATGTGCCTAAAAGTGGTAAGTCGAGCCGGACTTCGGCTCGTCTCCCGAGACGACGATGATCACGAAGGATGAAAGACCTCCCTGTTGTTGAATTGTCCACATATAGACTATACGTCCATAAGTGGATAACGGAGGCGCGATATGCAGATTGCAAGTTTTTCAAACACTTCGGTTTCCACCGAGGTTGTGCAATTTCATACCGTTTCCCGAGAAGATCACGAGCGGACAAGCGCGCCGGGCTTGCGCGCCTTCCGGGAAATCGCTGATCGGTTCGACCTAAGCGAAGCGGATCGTATCGCCATCCTGGGCGATCCGGGCCGCTCCACCTATCATCAATGGATGAAGAAGGCGCGTGAGCAGCAGCCGCTGACCCTGCCTCTTGATACGCTACTGCGGATTTCGGCTATACTTGGTATCTACAAGGCGCTGACCATTCTGTTTGAAGATGAGCGTCAGGCGCTGGTCTGGCTAAAAGGCCCCCACCAGGGCACGCTCTTCGCCGGCGCTTCGCCTATGGTCTATATGCTCGAAGGCGGTCATGACGGTCTCATGTCCGTGCGCCGGTATCTTGACGCATGGCGCGGCGGCAATATGGGGCTAGGGGCACCGGAGGGCAGCTTTGAGGCGGTCACCGAAGACGATCTTGTCTTTGCATGAGGATTACAGACTACGCGATCTCGCCCGCACCTGCGGGCACAATACGCCTTATCCCCTCACGGTTTCCGCCGATCCCGGCCTTTGACGCGGTCACCACCCCCGACGATCTTGAGGTCGTCATGGAACTGCAAGGCTGGACAAACGACCGCCTCGTAAGCCCACGGCTCGCGCGCCTACCCCGCGCGGAATGGGTGTATGGCGTCCCAAATGCCAGCGTCGTCATGGCGGCGTTTCTGCACGGTTCTCCCGGCGGTCTGCGGTTTTCCGATCCGAGCCTCGGGGCGTGGTATGGCTCGACCCATCCCAACACCGCGCTGCTGGAGGTTGCCAATGGGCTGCGCAAGGAAATCGCGCTGAGCGCCTTGACGCAGAAATCCGAGACATATCGCCAATATAGGGCGGACCTTAATGGAGACTACGTCGATATTTTCGGAGCGCATCCGGAATATTATGATCCCGACGATGCGAGTTATCCTGTGGCGCAGGCTTTCGGACGACGCGTCCGGCATGATGGCACGCGGGCCGGTATCCGCTATGAAAGCGTGCGTCACGCCGGACATGAAAACTGGGTCTGCTTTCGCCCGCCCCTCATCCAGAATGTGACGCAGGCGAAACACTTCAGGGTCGAAGTGCCCCGAACCGGTCGTGTGGTTGTGCGCCAACCCTCCTGATCAAGGGGTTCGGCTGTGCGTCATGCTTGCCACAGACGCTCACCGTGACCTCATATCTGAGCTATGAAGGCGGCAAGGATGCCCCGCCTGATCAGACCAACCGTCGCAACGGGTCATCTCCCAAGAGATTGAACGGGCAGACCCGCATTGATGGGATGGATGACAAGATTATCGGGCTTTACGCCACGGGCCTGACGGTCCGCGACATCCGTGCTCATCTTGAGGACGTCTATGGCCTACAAGTCTCGCCAGGCTTGATCAGCCGCGGACCGATGCGGTGTCGGATGAGGTTCGGAAGTGGCAATCCCGGGCGCTGGACCGGATGCCTCCCATCGTCATTTTTGTCGCTCTATGGCTCAAGATCCGCGACGCCCCTCTTGGGACATTGCTTCGCAATGCCCTGCCGGGCAGTGGATAGCCGCATGGTGAAGAACAAACCCGTCTACTTGGCCCGCCGGAACCGCGTAGATTGCTGAAGGACAACTTTCAGCTGCCACTGGAGGGGCCCCTACCACCTTCAAGGATCTTCAGTCTCTCCCGTTACAGGCTACTGAACGAGCTTCTCAGGCAACCAAGTCGCAAGCTCAGGAAACATCACGATCAGCAAAAGCGTTAGCACCTGCAAAGCAATAAAGGGTAGCACGCCACGGCACATCTCACCGTAGGTCATATCAGGTGGAGCAATAGATTTTAGATAGAAGATCGAAGATGCCATCGGGGGTGTCAGGTATCCGGTTTGGATAACGATCAGCACCAAGGTCGCAAACCATATAGGGTCGATCCCGGAAGAGCGAATGAAAGGCATGAAGAGCGGGACACAGATGAGCACATTGGCCGTCCAATCCAGTACAAAGCCCAGCACAAAAACGACCAATAAGAAAAACACGATCATCCCGGTAGCCCCAAGCCCAGTTCCATCAATGAACTCACGGATTAGCCGGGCGCCGCCGTTGGCTGCAAAAGCCCCCATAAACATAGTGCCTGCAGCAACAATCAGCAGGATCATCGCAGAAATACGCACTGTGATCGCAAGGGATTCCTTAAGCACCGCACCGTTAAAGCGTCGGTTTACAATGCATAGCACCAAAGCGCCCGCGGCACCTACTGCCGCAGCTTCAGTCGGCGAAGCAATGCCGCCCAGAATTGACCCAAGCACTGCAAAAATCAGGAGAAATACAGGCACCAAAGTGGTGAATGTCATCCACAGCTTTTCACTCAACGCAAACTGTTCTTCTGGCGGGTCATTCGGCTGCGCTTCCGGGGGAAACAGCCAACCATGAATGACGATATATGCGAGAAACAGCACTACCATCATCAAGCCGGGCAGCATCATACCCGCCAACAATTTACCCACCGACATCTGAGCGAGAGAGGCATACATCACGGCAATGACAGAGGGTGGAATCATCGTTCCCAACGAGCCACCAGCGCAAATCGTCCCAGCAATCAGCGTATTGCTATAGCGCGCGCGCTGCATCGCAGGGATGGCCATCATACCGATCATGACTTCGACGGCCCCGACCACACCCGCAGCTGCAGCAAAGACCGCTCCCATCGCAATGGTCGCCAGCGCCAATCCCCCCGGCAACCGGCCCAGCCACATATTCATCACGCAAAACAGTCGCTCTGCGATGCCCGAGCGCTCAAGCAAGGCCCCCATAAGGATAAACATTGGAATTGCCGAAAGGATGAAATTGGTCGAAGCGGAGTAGAACGATCCGTAAAGCTGGTTAAACCCGATCATGCCGAATGCGACCAATCCGGCCCCGACCGAAACCAGAACGAGTGAGAAGGCTACAGGCAAACCAAGCAGGATCAGCGCGAAAAGCGCAGGGAACATTAGGGCGGCAGTGATCATATTTAGGTCTCGATCTTGAAAGTGTCTTCTGCTTTCGGGCTTAGCAGTGCGCGCAGCCCTTCAGCTGCTAGCTGCAATGCAAGCGCTCCCAATCCCACGGCGAGAGCCGTGTAGAACGGCCACATCAACGGCGCCCATGGGCTGACATGCTCCACCTCGCCATTGAGATATGCACGCCAAGCGCGGTGGCCGGCGATTGACGTCAGTTTCAAAAACACCGGGCAAAGGATGAAGAGATAGACACAGCCCTCAATGCCGCCTCGAAGCCGGGCCGGCATCTTTGATGATAGGAAATCAATGCGCACATGTGCATCTTCACGAAGCGCTTGCGCGGCCCCCAAAACGAACAAAACACCTGTACTCATATAGGCAATATCGAAAGCCCACTCGGTCGGCGCGCCGAACCCGTAGCGCGCCACCACTTCATATAGCATAGAGGCGATCAGGATCAGAACCATCCCCTGTGCAGCATACCCCAACACCTTTGAGATACCGTCTGCTAGCGTCAGAAATGCGTTTTTCATGATCGCCCCTACTCTGTTTATTCGCCGTTACGGATCAGGTAGCCACTTTGAGACGTCCAACGATCCATATAGTTGATGTAGTCATCGAGGATGCTGGACATCTTGGCATTGCCTTCCTCCTTCTCTGCAGCGGCTTTTTTCTTGATCCAATCAAGACCTGCGGCAGAGAGCTCTTCAGCAAAGGCAGGATCGAGCTCGATCACCTCAGCGTTAGAACCTCGAAACGTCTCCATCGCTTTCATGTCCTGATCATAGAAATTGATCAGCGATTGAAGCGTTGTAAGCTCGGCGGCCGCTTCAATTTTGGGCTTCAGCGCTTCGTCCAGCGCATCCCATGTCTCTTGCTTGAGCACGACTTCCCACAGAAAGGTTGGCTGATGAACGCCTGGCGTAATGATATAAGGGGCGGCTTCATGGAAACCTTCGGGCAAGTTGCCAGAGGGCGGGCCCCATTCGATCGCATCGACGCCCTTACGCTCTAGCAAGGTATAAATCTCACCCGGCGGTACGACTGTAGGCACCGCACCAAAATAGTCGCGCATAACCTCAGCCCATGGGCCGGAGGTACGGTACTTTAGCCCTTTCAGGTCTTCAGCAGTCTCAATTGGCATGTTTGAGTGCGCCATGACTTCGGAAGACCCAATCCCAACGACCAGTGATTTAAAGCCGTCCTCGTCTCGGATTTCTTGAAGCTTTTCTTTGCCTCCACCCTCATAGATCCATGTTGCGTAGGCCTCGGGGCCCATACCACCAGGGAAGCCTGAGAAGATCGCATTAATAGGGTCTTGATTGACCAGGTAGCTCGGCGTCGAATGGCCCGCTTCGACGATACCATCGCGCACCCCATCGTATACCTGCAAAGCCGGAACTAAGATCCCAGCTCCAAAAGGCTGCACTTCAACCTTACCATCCGTAAGCATGTCAACGTTCCCAGCGAAACGCTCAAGGAAGTTCACATAGAAAGGCGATCCTTCAGGCACAGACGTTGGGACGCGCCAGGTTACGTCCTGTGCTGCAACAGGCGCTGCGAGAAACGTCAGCGCACCTGCGAAAGCGAGCCAGCTTGGGGAATATGACATGTTTTGTCTCCTCTGTTGAGTGCTGCAGTCTTTAGCTGCGGCTTTGCGAGTCATAGTAATACAAACCCAACTCACTATGTCGACATAAAAAATACAAACAATTCGCCGGTGCGCGGCTCGACTGTAGAGACGCCATCCTTGGCACTCATCTTCTCAAATGAAGTTCAGTAACATGGGCAACAGCCATCGATGATACCCATTATCCCCGATAAATATAATGCGCTCGCCGTCTCAGGCAGCCAGTTGTGAGATACCGCGAAGCGCCTTGCACAAGATGTAGACGTATTCCCAGTTAGCGACCGGAGTGCCATCCGAGCCAAGCATTGCGTATGCCATTCGCGCCTGCGATTGCTGCTTTCGTTGCGCCCCTTTACTTGTACTTAATGTTGTACATATATTAAGAGACAAAGGAGAGTCGCCATGGATGTTATGACCTATTCAGACGCGCGCGCTCAGCTGAAGGCCGTTATGGATCAAGCGATTCACGACAAGCAAGAAGTTGTTGTGACGCGCAAAAAAGGCGAGTCCGTTGTGGTTGTATCCTTGGAAACCTGGAACGCCATCAACGAGACACTGCACCTTTTGTCCACACCGAAGAACGCATCCCGATTGCGCGCCTCAATTGCGCAACTCGACGCCGGAACTGGCGAAGAGCGTGAGCTGACCGAGTGAAGCTGATTTTTTCCGATCAAGCTTGGGAAGATTATCAATACTGGGTCAGCACCAACGACAAGGTACGTGACCGGATCAACGAGCTGATCAAGCAATGCAAGCGCACTCCCTTCAAAGGAACCGGCAAGCCGGAACCTTTGAAGGGCGATTTGACCGGCTGGTGGTCCCGGCGAATTTCTCAGGAAGACCGGATGGTCTACCGGGTTAGGGGTACTGGCAACAGCCAGAGCTTAGAGATTGCACAACTGCGATTTCATTACTGAGCAAAATCGCTATGCAAGTTTTAACCAATAGCTCGCTGCATCAGCATTACCTCACGACCTTCCGCACCGCTGACGGCGTTTTGCAAACAAAGGCCGAAAGCATTCACCAAACTCAAGGCACACCTCTGACAGATTGAGGCCAGCGGCTTCGACGCCCTATTCGGGGCGCTCGCCGACATCTGTGGCCTCTTCGACCCAGAAGAATGTTAGAACTTCATGACAGCTGCCGGATATGCATCGGCATTAAACGCAAAATGCTTTAAGGCAGCCAGATGTGAGAAACCGCGAAGCGCCTTCTCCCCGCCAAACCTTGGAAAACTCAGACGTCTCTCCGACTGCGAACAAAAAGCCTTACTTTTCTCATATTCCCTCATTAAGGGAATTCTAGGGAGTAGGAATAATGAGCATATTCGGAAGGTTGAACCGGGGCGCGCGTAGCATAGCGCTCCGAGAGACCATATTAGGCGCCCCTCTGGCGCTGTTTATTTTTTTTATAGGGCAGCATTTGGCCGCATTAGACGAAGCCCACGCTGTGGGTACCCAAACCCGCGCCTTACCTATGGCAAGCAGTGTCCCAACAGTTGGTGTAACTCCCGCTGGTAGCGCGGGCTGAGCGGAGCCTTC
>JBDVDE010000013.1:0-144615 GCA_039942135.1 Hyphomonadaceae bacterium | reverse complement strand
CTGCAATCTCTGACCGACGCGTTCGATGCTGTCACAGATGATCAGCCCACTGTCTTCCTCGCCTACACAATTAAAGGCTGGGGCACGCCGCTTGCGGGCCATAAGGACAATCATGCGGGCCTGATGAACAAAGCCCAGATGGCCGAGTTCCAAGCCGGAATGGGCGTGCCCGAAGGGCAGGAATGGGACAAGCTTGCAGGCATCGACGATCCCGCCGCCATGCAAACCTATCTCGACCGGACACCTTTCTTTGCCAAAGGTCCGCGCCGCTTCACAGCCGCCAAACTTCCAAGCCCGGGGCCCGTCTTCCTTGATGACAAGATGCAGTCCACCCAAGCCGGCTTCGGAAAAATCCTCGACACGCTGGCCAAATCTGACGCGCCCATAGCCGACCGTATCGTCACCACGTCGCCGGATGTGACCGTCTCGACCAATATCGGCTCATGGGTCAATCGGCGGGGCCTGTTCGCGCGCACCAGCAAAGCCGACACCTTCCGCGAGCAGAAAATCCCATCGACCCAGAAATGGCAGTTCTCGCCCCAAGGCCAACATATCGAGCTTGGCATTGCCGAGATGAACCTGTTCCTCGCGCTCGGCGCGGCGGGGCTATCGCACAGCCTGTTCGGTGAGCGGCTCATTCCCATCGGCACCGTCTACGACCCCTTCGTTGCGCGCGGTTTGGATGCGCTCAACTATGCCTGTTATCAGGACGCCCGCTTCATGATCGCAGGCACGCCAAGCGGCGTCACGCTTGCGCCCGAAGGCGGCGCGCACCAATCCATCGGCGCGCAATTGATCGGCATGAGCCAAGACGGCTTGGTCTCGTTCGAGCCTGCCTATCTTGATGAGCTCTCCATCATCATGGATTGGTCGTTCGACTATCTCCAGCGCGATGCCGATGGCGACCCTGACGAGCGCACATGGCTACGCGACGAGACAGGCGGCTCGGTCTATCTGCGCCTGACCACCCGCCCGATCGAACAGCTCGGCCTCAAAGCGCGTGACGATGACGAGTTCCGCCAAGGCGTGATCGACGGCGCCTATTGGCTCCGCAAACCCGGTCCTAATGCCGAGATCATTATCGCTTATCAAGGCTGTGTCGCGCCCGAAGTCATCGAAGCGGCTGGACGCATCGGCAATGACAGGCGCGATATCGGCGTCCTGTCCGTCACCTCGTCCGACCGGCTCAATTCCGGCTGGACCGCCGCCAGACGGGCGAGGGCGCGTGGCCATAGCGATGCCACCAGCCAGATCGAACGCTTGATGGCCGATGTGCCGCGCAATGCCACTTTGATCACTGTCACCGATGGACATCCGGCCACGCTGGCATGGATTGGCGGCGTCATGGGCCACCGCGTCGCGCCATTAGGCGTCGAACATTTCGGCCAGACCGGAACCATCGCCGACCTCTACAAACACTTCCAGATCGACGCCGACGCCATCGTCTCGGCCGCAAACTTCCTTAGCCCGGGCCGGTCTATTCGTCTGTAGTTTGGTTATATGGATTGAACTTGTCGATCAGGCGTTCAGCTTGAAGCCCGATATGATTGATCGAATCGTCGTCATTCCTGCCGATATCGAGCAAGATACCTACCAGCAGGTCGCATAACGCTGCCCTCTCATCATTGCGTGCGCAGGATTTCAGCTCTTCCAAAAGTTCGGGAGAGATATGATCTTTGATAACTCCGAAATTTTCGTCAGTCTTCTTCGCCATAATGATAGTGCTCCAATTGTGCGCAAGAGAACTTGCCGATAAACCGCGCCGTCGTATGTTCGGCCTTGCTTGGTTCAAAATATGCATTGGATAGCGCCCAATCGTAAACAGGAATGCCAACAGGATATTTGGTCAATGTTCCTGAAAGATCATACTCGCTTATCCACTGCTCTGCGGTGTTCCGGTCAGCGAAGACACCTGACGGAAAATAACCGTGTCTGCCGTTAAAGACCCAGACTTCATTCGTGCTTGGTGTGTTCATTTCTTATGTTCCCAATATCCAGTGCAAAGTCACTATACGTGAGGCCTGCTTCCAGATTATAAACAAACTCTGTCATTTTTCGGTAGCGGACAACCGCTTTGTGCAAAGTGCAATTTGAAGCAAGGGCTAGTGACCTTATCCCAGATATTGATTTGACCCCTGATTTTTAGAGAGAGTATGATGAGTGAACCGGACGCGATAATTTGTTCACATTGTGAAGATGGTAAAGAGCCAATAAAGGAGGTTTGCTTCACAGAAGTTGATGGGCTTTATCAGTTTATGTGCGGAAGAGAAGATCACACCGTTGCGGAAGCTTGGCCAATACATTCGAGCCATGTATTCGAGGAAAATGCAGGGCTGAAATTTCTATTGGCGCTGCAAAGGAATTTTTTGGCAGAGAGAACTTCTTGTCCGGATGGGTGGAAAATCTCCTTTGTAGATATTGATGAGTAAGCTTCATAATTGGTGTAGAGAGATGATCCAGTCGGTGTTGTGGGCCAGCATCGCGTCTTCATCTCGCAGGGGAGCATGACACATGCAACACACGATTAGTTCGCGCTTTGCGCTGCCTTTGCTGCTGGTGGCGATTGTGCTCGCCTATCTGTTTCGCGGTGTCTTGGTCGAGCCGCCTAAAGTCGACACGGCGCATGCCTTCAACACCGACCGCGCCTTTGCCCGTCTGGAGCGCATCCTTGGTGATGAACGTCCGCATCCGGTTGATACTGACGCCAATGATCTCGTGCGCGAACGGCTGCTCGCCGAAATTGAAGCGCTCGGTTTCACGCCGATTATCAGTGACGATTTCCATTGCAGGGAGCGGGGGACACGGGTGGCCTGTGCGCGGCTGCGCAATATCGCCTTCTGGGTCACCGATCCTGCGCCCAATGCCGTGCTGATTGGCTCCCATTATGACAGCGTGCCCGCTGGTCCGGGCGCATCCGATGATGGTGCAGGTGTGGCCGCGAGCCTTGAGATCGCCGCCATCTTGAAAACCCGCGAGCCGACGCGCCCCGTCTTGGTATTGATTACCGATGGCGAAGAGATCGGCCTGCTCGGGGCAAGCCAGTTCGTCAAGCATGATCCGCTCGCGCAAATGGTCGGTGCCGTGGTGAATATGGAAGCGCGCGGCGTCGGCGGACTTGCTGCCCTGATCCAGACCAGCCGTCCCAATGGCCGCGATCTGGCCACGCTCAAAAGCACAACACGGCTTCCGGCGGCAAGTTCGCTCAATGCCGATATTTACGATCTCTTGCCCAATGATACGGACATGACCGAATTTCTGGCGCTCGACATAGACGCCGCCAATCTCGCTTTTGCGGGGCAGCCAACTTTCTACCATACGCCCGGTGACAATCTCGCTAATCTCGACCAGCGCTCTTTGTTCAATATCGGCGCAAGTGCGCTCGCGGCGACGCTGGCCTTTATGGGCCAGAGCGGAGACGAGGCCGAGACGCAATGGCTCTATGTCGATGTGCTCGGGCAGGGGGTTTTGCAATTGTCGGTCTGGCTTGGCGGGGCGATCTTGTTGCTGTCAGGGTTCTTGTCATTTGCCTTGGTCTGGCGACGCGGCGAGCGGCTTGGCGGCAGAGCCAAACTGTTCATTGTGCCCGCTGTTGCGTTGGTAGCAGGGCTATTGCTCGCCATTGTTGCGACCATGCTAGTGGATGCCGTCCGCGCCGAGCGCCTGTTCGGGGCTGCCTATCCGATAGCGCTTAGAGGGCTACACGTCGCCGCAGCGCTGGCGGGCGCGATTATCCCTTATACATTCTTTGCCCGCGCCGATGATGCAGGCAGCCTGTTCGGCGCTGCTTGGGGCTGGTTCGCTTTGCTTGGCGGCGTCGCCTTCATGCTGGTGCCGGGCGCATCCATTTTATTTGTCCCTGCCGCATTCGTCTTTGTCTTCGCCGCATTGGCTTTGCTATTGGGCCGCGAGACGCTGGGACGAATTCTTGGCGGTTTGGGCGTTTTGGTCTTTGTGCTGTTTGCATTGCCACTCACCGCTTTGGGCGAGACAGGCCTGTTCATTGAAGCCTCCGCCCCGTTCGCCGCGATTGCGATTTTCATCTTCACATGCGCCGTGCCTTTGGTCTTGCCGGACGAAGAAAACTATCTGCGCAAATTCTGGCTGAGCGGGCTCGGCATGGGCGGCGCGGCGATTGCCTTTCTGGTCGCAAGCCTGATCGTCCCCGCCTATGCGTCCCATGCGCCGCGCGCTTTGCCAGTGGTGCATGTCATGGGCGACGATATTGACAGCGCATACTGGGTGGTACGCGGGGCAGATCCGTTGCCCGCGCAAATGCAAGCCGTGACCAAATTCGAAAGGGGTGCCTTCCCGATCTATGGCGGTACAAACCAAATCGCGCCAGCCCCCGCCTTTGACAGTGCGGGTATCACGATCAGCCAGTTTGATGATGTGATCGTCGGGGAAGAGCGAATCATCTCGCTACAGATCAATACGCCCGATGCTGACCGGATTAATCTGCGCCTTGATGGCGCTACGGAATTAAGCGCCGCCAATCTCAATGGCGCAGTGATCGATTTCGAAGACAGGTCGCGGAGATTTTTTACCTGCGCAGGCCGGAGCTGCCGCACCGTCTCGTTCGAAATGCGCTTTGCCTCAGCCAGCCCGGCGCCCAAGCTCGAAATATATGCCACCCGCTTCGGGCTTGGCCCGCAAAGCGCCGCGCTCGTCGCATCGAGACCAGACAGCGCCATGACCATCCAGACTGGAGACCATAGACTGGTCTACAAGACGCTCGCTTTCGACCCCGAGGACCCTGACGCTGAATGAGGGGTTGCGCGCGGGTAGCTTGCTGATAGTTTACGCCAAACTGTAATCATGTAAGGCGGATCGAATATGGCAGGTTGGGGAAAAGGGCTCGCAGGACTCATCATCGGCGCAGGGTTAGGCGCTGCCGGTGTTGTCGGGTTTCTCGGGTCAAAAGGCGTATCGCTGCGTCCGGCCACGCTCAATGTCAGCGTGCCAAGCTCGCAGACCGAAGACCTGCAAACGGCATGGGCAGAATACTACGCCGCCGTGGATGAGGTCCGCGCAAATTTCGAAGCGTCTCCCAGCTTTGCCATCGACGAAGCCCATCGCGCGGGCACCTATCAACTCCTGCAAGCGATCATGGCCGGTAACCTCAACGGCGTGATGGGCGGAGGAGACGGCACCTATCCGCATATCAGGCTTACCCTATCGCCAAGCATGAAATTGGGCGTAGATAATCCGGACACGTTCTATCGCGGCGCAACCGTTTCCAATGGCAGTGGCGAGAATGTTTATCGCGTCTGGGGCAATCGCGGCACGGCGTCGGACTTCTTGTTCGAACTGTTTTACGGGCCAGACCCGCAAGGTGCGATCAGCGTGTTTGAAGACGAAGACCTGATCATGGATGCTGAAGGCAATTTTGAAATCTTCTTAAGTGCGACGCGGCCCGAAGGCGCTGACAACTGGATGGAGCTTGCCCATGATGACCGGAACCTGCTGCTGCTGATCCGTGACAGCTTCACCAATTGGGAAACCGAGACGGCCGCGACGCTGAACATTGAGCGGCTAGGGGAGGCAGGTGTCCCGTCGCCGGACCTCACCGAAGCTGCGCTCGTCCAACAGATCAAAGACGCGACGCAAATTCTTCTGCGCCAAGGCCAGTTCTGGCCGAGCTTTTCGAGCAATTTGCGCGCCGTCGGTGACAATAATTTCTTCCCGTTCCGTGTCAGCGGCAATCTCGGGATCATCTCGCAATATTTTGCGCCGGGGTTTTATTCGCTTGCCGAAGACGAAGCCCTGATCGTGACGATCCCAGATGTCGAGGCGGGCTATTGTGGTTTGCAATTGGCGAATTTCTGGGCCGCCAGTCCTGATTGGGTGAACCGGCAAACCTCACTGTCGTGGTGCAATGATGGCGCGCAAGCCCATCAGTCGCCCAATGGCGATTATGTGTTTGTCGTCTCGCCGCAAGACCCAGGCGTGCAAAACTGGATTGATACATCCGGCAATACCCAAGGCTTGCTCTATGCGCGTATTCAAAGCCCGGGCCTATCGCTTTCAGATTCGCCCAAGCCCGCCACACGTGTTGTGAAAATTGACGAGATCACTGAAGCCGTGCCCGCCGATATGCCGCGTTTTGATGGCGATGCGCGTGCCGACCAATTGCGCAAACGCCAAGAGCATGCGCGCCGCCGCTATCAGACTTGGTAGATCGGCATGGGACGTAGCTTCTTTCTCGGCGCACTAACCGGCGCGATTGGACTGATTGCGATTGTGGCGATTGCGGCAATGGTGTTCCTCTCGCGCGGGGTAGATGGCAGCGTGGGTGAGGCGGCAAGCCTTGAGCGAGCTGAATTTAGCGGCCTGTACACACCAGAGCGTATCGCGTCAGGGCGGGTGCAGATTGCGCTCGAAGATCCGCGCGTGATCCAGCGTTTTGTAACCGGCGGCATTTTCGGCAATAAGGCGTCGCGGATTGCTGGGCTGCACATGTTCTCGCGCGATGAAGCCGTCACGCAAGACATTCGCGCCAAGACCGAACGGGTCGAGGTGGCGCCCGGAACCTGGCTCGTCCGTTTCCCGATTGTAAATGCCGCCTTTTTCGAGACGAGCGAAGGCGTTGTCGTTGTGGATACGGGCATGGCCGCTGCCGGACCCGTTTTGATCGAGCATATCCGTGAGGTGACAGATGCACCGATCGCAGCCATCATCATTACGCATGGCCATGTCGATCATCTGACCGGGCTTTGGGCTTTCGAGGCGGCAGGGGAGCTGCCTGCTCGTATTATCGGGCACGAGAACATTCCCGCCCGCATCGAACGCTATGGCGAATTGCGCGGCTCGATTGCCAAATATATGAGCCAACCCTTTGACGAAGTGCCGTCGGGGCTCGATGCGCTGATCTTGCCGAACGAGACATTCTCGGATCGGATGGAGCTGGAAATTGGCGGTGAGACGTTCGTCTTGCAACATCGGCTGGGCGAAACCGATGACCAGCTTTTTGTCTGGGTGCCATCACGCAAGGCGGTGGTGACGGCCGACTATTATCAGGCTTTTGTGCCCAATCTTGGCAATGGAAAACGGGTGCAACGCTTTGGTGCAGACTGGATCGATGCATTGCGCGAAATGGCCGATCTGGAGCCAGAGATGATGTTGCCTATGCACGGACCTGAAGTGGTGGGTCTGGCCGAGATCATGTCGCAATTGACCGAGACGGCCGATGCGCTCGAACATATTCAAACCGAGACACGCAACGGGCTGAATGCTGGCCTGCGCAAGGATGAAGTGATCGATAATATCACTTGGCCAGAACGGTTTGCGCAGAATCCGTATCTCGAAAACTATTATGTCAGCCCGCAAGACATCGCGAAGATGTATATCAAACAATGGACCGGATGGTGGGATGACCAGCCAGCTCACTGGACGCCGGCAACGCTCGAGGCGCAGTCGCGTCATATCGTCAAATTGGCCGGAGGAATGGAGTCATTTCTGGAGTCGGGGCGGCAAGTTATGGAGTCTGATATCGTGCTTGCATCCCACATGGCCGACTGGGCATTTTATGCCGAACCGGACAATCGGGAGGCTCAGGATTTCGCTGTGGACGTCTACCGTATCCGCCTGCTTGATCCCGCCGTACCCGAACAAGAGGCGCTGACCTATTTCGACCATATCGCCCTGATTCGCGGGTTGCAGTCCGAGCGCGGCAACTAGGGCAAGAATTGCGGTATCAAACGCGTTGGGGATGCGAATGAGTGTTGCCATTGTGGCACAGCATTTTGATTAAATTCTTGATGCGATGTAATTGTCTGTTTTTAAAGAAAAAAATGCCTATCACTTTTTACCTAAAGTGTAAGCTTTTTGAGCGCTTTACAGGTAGTGTGCGAGTTGGAAACCGTGCCGTTTTGGCACTGCTTGGTAAACCTTATGTTGCGCATTTAACGCGCGCGATTGTGTCGGAGATTGACCCTTGGCTTCACGAAATAACAGAAAAATCGCCCTTTTGGCTTCAACTGCTTTGGTTGCAGGAGTCGCTGTCTCGGCAACGGCGAGCGCCCAAGAGCGCATTCAGGAACGCATCAACACCGACCGCGTTTTGAACACTGTGGAAGTTACAGCGCAGAAACGCACCCAGAACCTCCAAGACGTCCCGATTGCCATCCAGACCTTCGATGCCGAGCGGCTTGAGACGCTGAGAATTGATGGGTTTGACGATCTACAGACCTTTACACCCGGCCTGACAGCATCACCCAATCCGGCGGATAGTTCCGGTCTTCGTCTCTCTATTCGCGGCATCGGGCAAGATGACCCGCAAATCGGCCTCGACGCGACCGTCGGCCTTTATGTCAACGGCGTCTATATTGGTAAAACGCCCGGTCTCTCCTTCGATACGCCGGATCTTGAGCGCATCGAGGTGTTGAAAGGCCCACAAGGCACGCTTTATGGCCGTAACGCTGTGGCCGGTGCCATCAACATCATCACCAAGGGCGCAGAAATCGGCGGAGATTTTTCCGGCAATGCGACATTGGAAGCAGGCAATTTCGGCCAGTTCGGTTTCAAAGGTGCAGTGAATGTCCCGCTTGGTGATACGGCTGCGATTAAATTCTCCGGCTTGGTGTTTGAGCGTGACGGAAATGTCGAAAACGTCGGAACCCAACTCGATTTGGTTGCGCTTTCTGGAAACCCTCTTGCTGGCTCATTACCACAAGGGCAGGGCTCTGATTTTGGCGGCGTAGACCGGACCGGCTTTAATCTCGACTTTGGCTGGCAGGTGACCCCGCAGCTCTTGGTCGAATATGGCTTGGATACATCAGATTCGGAAAATGAACCGTTCTTCCAGCAATTCGTCGAGAATGAGTCGGGTGGATTTGGAACGTTCCAAGAAGGCTCATTGGCTTCAGGGTTCCCTCTGGTTCCGGTAACCGAAGGCCGTCAGGACGAAGCTGTTTCGACGGTCCCGATCGAAGAAACCCGAAGTGAAGTTATCGGACACAGACTATCTGCCGAATATGACTGGAACGAAAACCACAGCACCAAAATCCTCGGCGCGTTCCGCCGCGCTGATGTTGACGCGTTTACCAGCTTTTTCCCTGAATTAAGCCCGTTCGTCCTGCAGGGCACGTTTGCAGCTGGTACAGTCACACCGACTTTACCTGCAGATGCGCTGACAAACCCGTCCTTGCTTGATCTTTTGAGCGGAGCTTTGCCGGGGCTTCTGACAAACATCGATCCGTTGCTTGCGAATGATCTGAGTGTACGGCCCGATTTCGCCGTTCCGTTTACGACCCCCGCCGAGCTACCTCTATTCCCGGGACCGTTTACAACCTTTGGGGTCTCATCCGAGGGCGGTTTTCCATCACTCGACAATCATGAGCAATTTTCGATCGAGCTGACACATACGGGCTCTTTTGGTGACCGAATCAACTTTACTGGCGGTCTGTTCTACTTCGACGAAGATTCGGCAGCGGGCAGCTTTGCCGACCGGTCTGGGGATGCTCTGAGTTTGCTGCAATTGTTGCCAACACTGGAGGCTCTTGCTCCTATCGGCGCTATTTTGCAGGGCCCAGCAGGTGATCCTGCAAATGGTTTGATTGGCACAGGTGCGCAGCTTGAGGGCATTGGCGCTGCCTTGGCGAACCCGCTAACGCCTGTAGCAGCTCTTCCGGGCTTGCAGGCGCAATTGGGGGCATTGCAGGCTCAGCTTGGAGATCTCACCGGTCAACTCAACGCGTTAGCTGGGCCTGATTCGGTTCTAGTCGAAATTCTGACTGATGCCCGCTCGGCTGGCTCGCGGCTGGAGCTTGATACCCAGGCGTTCGCCGCATATGGCGAAGTGACAGTTGACGTGACGGACCAGATCGCAATTACAGGCGGACTGCGTTATTCGCGCGATGACAAAGAAGCCTTCCAGCAAGGCATCAGCCCGTTCTTCAATGACACGACCGACTTGCTTGGCAATCCGATTGCGCCATTGATCGGGGATGAGGTGTTTGACAGTCTCGATCCTAAAGTTGTGGTCGAGTACACGCCTACCGATGATATTTTGCTATATGCCAGCTATTCGCAGGCCTTCCGGTCTGGCGGGTTCAATCAGGCGGCCGTCGATATCGATAGCTTCGTGTTTGATAAAGAGCGTATTCGCTCCGGTGAGATCGGCTTGAAATCTGACTGGTTTAACAATCGCGTCCGGTTCAATGCCAACGTGTTCGCAAGCTTTGTCGATGATCAACAGATCACCTTTATCAATCCTGCGGTTCCGGTTGCGCGATTCGTTGCGAACAATGATGCCGAATTTATCGGCTTCGAACTGGATGGACAGGTTGTCGTTGGTGATTATCTCACCGCCAGCTTCTCTTATGCGTTCCTCGATGCGGAAGCAGATGACTTTCTCAACCCGTTCACCGGCGAGATCGTTGGCGGCGTCGATAATGCACCGCGTAACTCATACAATGTCAGCTTGGACTATATCCGTCCCGTGAGCTTTGGTGAGTTCCAGGCTCATCTCGGGTTCAATCATAAAGATGCCACAACTGTTGTCGGCGTACCGCGGACAAACTCAAATCTGCTTGACGCACGACTGGCATATACGTTTGGCGGGGATAGTGGTCGCGCTATTACCGTATTCGCTTATGGCCAAAACCTAACCGATGACGAATTCACGATCGACGCGTTCGATGGATTTCAAGCAGTTATCGGTTCGACCAATGTCTTCGGCTTGCCGCGCACCTATGGCGGGGGTGTTTCGGTCTCATTCTAACTTTAACGGTGGATACGGATGTCGGTTATGATGACCGACATTTGTAGCTCCGAGGCGTTATTTTGGTGCGACTGCCGTTTACATGTCTGATCGGACTTGCACATTCGGTATGAATGCAACTTAAATCTGAGATGGCGGGCCTTCGGGGCCGCCATTTTTCTTTGTCCTGTGGTCAAACACGACTAGGCTTTATGTCGAAGAAGATCGCTGCGCGCGTCTTTGTTGAACGGGAGAGCTCATGGCACAAGGAATGTATGCGGGCCGACTGGCACTGATCACCGGGGCGTCGGCTGGGCTAGGGCGTTGCTTTGCTGACCATTATGCCGAGGGCGGGGCAGATGTGGTTTTGGTCGCGCGGCGGCTCGAAAAATTGCAAACCGTTGCCAGCGAGATCGAGGCCAAGACGGGTGTACGAGCTTATGTGATTGCTCAGGACTTGTCGGTTCGCGATGCGCACAAGCTGGTGTTCGAACAGGTTGCGGCCTTGGGCAAGCCTGTCGATATTCTGATCAATAATGCCGGCTTTTCAATCCCGCAGAAATTTGCAGATACCGAGTGGAGCCGTCAGGAGGCATTTATCGGCACGCTCGCAAACTCGGTAGCATCATTCACCCATACGGCTTTGCCGCATATGCTCGAGCAGGGGTGGGGGCGGATCATCAATGTGTCGTCAATGCTGGCCTATGCGCCCGGCGGTGTGGGGCATACGCTTTATCCTGCCGCGAAGGCGTTCGTGTTGCGGTTCTCCCAGAGTTTGCATCACGAACTCCGTGGGTCAGGCGTGCATTGCACAGCAACTTGCCCGGGCTCGACTGCCACGGATTTCAAACGTGCTAGCGGTATTGGAGACGGCGGGGAGGTGCACCCGAGCCTGTTCGTTGAAAGCGTCGACAAAGTCGTGCGCGGCGCGATGCGGGCGAATACCCGCAACAAAGCTGTGCACGTGTCTGGCTGGCACAATAAGATCGCGGTCAGCGCTATGCAGTTCTTACCAGACGAATGGTTTGCCCCCTTTGCAAGGATCGCTGCGACGAAGGATTAGAGGCTGGGCGGAAGCTGGGACAGCACGTCTTCGCCGAGCACACACCAATCCCTTTGAGAGCCTTTTAAGAGGATCTTTGCACCCAGTCCAAAGCCGCAACTGGTTCTGCGACGCCCGCCATAGTTCGAGCTTGCGCCAATGCCAATGCAGGGCCCGCGTCCGTCAGTGTGGTCTGATACGACAGGATTTTCGATGCTGATCGCTTCGGTGCCTATGCGAATTGGGAGTACGTCGAGATAGCGTTCAAACAGGCGTTTTGATAGGCTGCGCTGTTTGCGTTCCTTCCAGTTCAAGCGATCGAGGTGCAACGTCCGCCTTTGATCGCGATAGATTGGCGTTGCAATTATGCTGCGTTCCTCATCGGGGGCGATTTGGCAGGCATAGATCTGGTTTCCGATCTGGGTGTAGATCATCGTATCACCAGAAGCGGTTTGATAAGTATCGCCCGAAGTGGGTGTGTTCTCATATTTGGCTTGGGGTTTATGAGCGACGGCGTTTGGAAGCGTGGCCGCGAATAAAATGCTCATTATCAGGGATTTGGGAAGGGGGTGCATGAGGAAAGCTCCATTGGTGACAAGAAGGATGTTTTCTGATAATGCCAACAAATGACATTTTATCAATACTAAATTGCCAAAAAATGACAAGTTGGAGTTCACGAATATGCGATTTGCGATGCGAGCTTTGCAGATTATCAGTTATTTCTGTGCGGGTGTCGGTGTCATCGTCATCGTGCTGGTGCTTGCCTTTCAAGGCGATGTGGTTATTGCCAGCCCGGTGAGTGATGGTGACTTGATTTCAGTTAAGACGACGGGCTGGGAGGGGGATTCAAACTTTTGGACTAACGTTGCTGCGGCGGTTTACGGGTTTTTCTTTGTGTCCATTTTGTACCGCTTGGGGGGGCTGATGGGCTTGTTTTTGAAACGGCACTACTTCACCCAAAAAGCCGTCGGGCATATGCGTTACATCGCTTGGATATACCTCCTGCTGAACCTCATCGGTTTTACTAGTGCGAAGTGGCAAGGGTATGGGCATGATGGCCTTAATACGTTCACTAAGCTTTCCGGTGACGGTATTTTTGGGCTTATCCTAAGCCTGACCTTTTTGATCGTTGCGCACATCTTGAACGAGGCACGCAAGAATATGGATGAGCTGGAAAATTACTTCTAATGGCAATTGTCCTGCGCATAGATGTGATGCTCGCCGAGCGGAAAATGAAGGCCAAGGATCTGGCCGAGGAGATGGGGCTGACCGAAGCCCAGCTCTCCAAAATCCGCAATGGGCATATGAAAGGTATCAAGTTTGATACGCTCGACCGGCTGTGCGAATTGCTCGATTGCGAGCCGGGCGACCTCATTCGGCGCGCCAAACTGGACAAATAAGCCGCGCCGACACGGAAAATTGAGTGCGTATCGGACATGACAGCATGCCATTGCGTGGGTACAGTCTTGGCGATGGAACTGGCTAAGGGGTACTGATGATGAGCGACAACACGCATTATGATTTGATCGTGATTGGATCTGGCGCAGGCGGGGCAACCGTTGCGCAAGCCTTGGCTGATACCGGCAAGCGCATCCTTATTCTGGAGCGCGGCGAGCACCTTCCACGCGAGGCCGATAATTGGAACCCGTCGGCAGTCTTCATCGATGGCAAATATCGCACTGACGAGAAATGGCTCGATAAGGACAATAAGGAATTTACACCAAACACGCATTATTGGGTCGGCGGGAACACGACCTTTTATGGCGGTGTGTTGATGCGCTTCCGCGAGGGCGACTTTGAAGAGCGCAAGCATTCGGACGGGGTCTCTCCGGCATGGCCGATTTCCTATGACGAGCTGTCTTCATGGTATGACAAGGCCGAAACGCTCTGGCGGGTGCGCGGTGAAGCAGGCACTGACCCTTGCGAACCGCCGCGTAACAAGCCCTATGATCATGCCCCCGTTGGCCATGAGCCTGAAGTGGCGCGCCTTGATGAACACCTCAAAGAGAATTTGGGCTGGAAGCCGTTTCCACTACCGCTCGGTGTTATGCGCGATGACGCAGACCCTGTGCGTTCAGCCTGTGTGCGCTGCCAGTTTTGCGGCGGGTATCCGTGTCTGGTGAAGGCCAAATCCGATGCGCGCACGATTGCGATTGATCCTTTGATGGAACAAGAAAACGTCACAATACTGACGGGGCGCTTCGTTGAGCGGCTTGAGGTTGAAGATTGCGGCGATATGATCAAGGAAGTGATCTGCACCAATGCGGACGGAGAAGAAGAAGCCTATTCGGCTGATTTGGTTGTACTCGCGGCAGGGGCGGCGAACACGGCGGCTATCTTGTTGCGCTCGACCTGTGAGGGGCACCCGAACGGCTTGGCCAATGGCTCCGATCAAGTGGGCCGCAATTATATGTTCCACACGATGACCGCGATTGTCTCGATGACGGCGCATACGGTGGATGCGGATTTTCCCAAAACGCTGGGCATCAATGATTTCTATTGGGGAGACCCTGATGGCAGCTATGAGTATCCGATGGGCCATGTCCAAACGCTTGAATATATGAAGGGCGAAACGATTGAAGGCCAGATCAAGGAGATGGTGCCGTCGGGGCTGATACCGAATTTCCTGTCGCGCAATATCGCCAAACGCATGTTGAGCTTTCTGGTTCTGTCAGAGGATTTGCCATTGCAGGAGAACCGTATTCGTTGGGACGGCAAGCAAATCCATCTCGAATATACCTATAACAATCTCGAAGGGCATAAACGCCTCGTCGCGAAAATGGATAATGCACTGGATAATTTTGCCGACGAGAAACACAAAATTTGGGATCACCATTATCAGGTCAGCTCGCTCTTGCCGATCTATGGCACTGCGCATCAATGCGGTACTGCGCGCATGGGGAATGATCCGGCAACGAGCGTCGTCAACAAAGATTGCCGCGCACATGAAGTGTCGAACCTCTTTATCACAGATACCAGCGTGTTCTGCTCGTCCGCTGCGGTCAATCCGACACTGACACTGGTCGCCAATGCGCTGCGTGTGTCTGAAGTGATCCGCGGGAGATTGATGGGCGGTGCGCTGGATGCACCTTTGACCCATCAAGAACAGATTGCTGAAACTCCTCCAAAACAGGGGCGTAAAAAGCGGTTTGGAATCTTCTAGCCGCGATTGCGAACTAGAAGTCTCTGCCTTTGAACAAACCAAGAGGCGTCATGATCTCGCCTTGGTCTGCATCCTTTATGTTACAAAGAAACATGGAGGACGAGATGCATAGACGGACATGGATGAAGTCAGGACTTGTATATGGGGCGGCGAGTTTGGCCCTGTTGGTGGCCGCGTGCGAGACAAGCCCGCCAGATGCGGCAACAGTGCCTGAAGCTGCCACTGATACTGCCGAAGCCGATACAATAATTGTCACTGGATCGAAGAGAGTGGAGGGGGACGAAGAGGCTGCACCGCCGCCGCCACCACCATCTCCGGTAGCTGCTGCACGATCTAGAGCGGTTTTGGGAGAAGGATTAAGTGAAGCGAGGAGCTCTTCGGACATCACATATAAGCCTGTGCCCGTTCCTCCGCTAGATGGACCACGGCCCCAACCCGCGCCGCAATCAGGGCTTTTGACAGCCGGTGATTATGATGACGTTCTCAATCCCGATCTATACAAAGCCTATCTCGACAAAACCCTGCAGGCGGGCGGTGATGCGCGGCTACCCTATGTTGATGCGGCCGACCGGATTGCCGTACGGGTGACAGATCGCTTGGGCAAACCCCTGCCATTTGCAGATGTCGCGCTGACCACTGCGCAAGGGGAAGAGATGTTTCCTTTGCGAACGGGCGCCAATGGCACCGTTTATCTTTATCCCGCCTTTGATGCACTTTCAGCCGGGACCCAAATAAGCGTGTCTGTTGATGGCGGGAATGAACAGACCCGCACTCTGTCACAGAACCTGCTTGATACGGGCGGCACGCTGCCGGTGATCATCTCTGCCGACGCCGCGAAGGTCCAGAAACTCGATGTGTTGCTGACTTTGGATGCGACAGGCTCGATGTCTGACGAGATGGCATATCTACAGACCGAACTGACCTCGATCATGACGCGAATGGAGCGTGCCAACCCCGAACTTGATATTCGCGCTGGCTTGATCGTCTATCGCGATAAGGGTGACGAGTATGTCATTCGTGATTTCGATTTCACCGGAGATCTAGATGCATTCAAGAACACGCTGGCCCAGCAGGAGGCGAACGGTGGCGGAGATTTCCCTGAAGCCATGCATACCGCTCAGGAGCGTGGACTTGGGCTGAGTTGGCGGGATGATGCAATCAAGGTCAATCTCCTGGTCGCCGATGCACCCCCGCATGATGCTGATATTACCGCGACTTGGGAAACGGCCCTTCATGCGCGCGTGCGCGGTATCCATACGGTGCCGATTGCCGCTAGCGGCGTTGACCCCAAAGCAGAGTTCTTGATGCGGGCAATGGGACAGGTCACAGGTGGCCGGTATCTTTTCCTTACCGATGATAGCGGCGTCGGGAATCCGCATGCCGAACCAACTGTCGATTGCTATATCGTCACGCCCCTAAACAGTCTGGTGCAACGGGTGCTCGAAAGCCTTGTGCTTGGCCGACGGGTTGAACCGTCCGCCGATATTGTCGTCAGGACGGTTGGTAATTATCAGGCAGGCGTCTGCAATATCGACGACGCATCAAACGAGTAAGGCGAGGGGAGAGGCTGCGCCCTAGAACTGGAAATAGATGAAGGGACGATAGCCAAGCGGGACAAAGGCAAGTGCGATGGCAGCCATTGCTCCATAGGCGAGTGCGAATGTGTGCGTGCCGAGCTTGGTGAACTCTTCATTGGCATCGACCCGATTGGACAGCCAGTGGAACAGTCCCAGACCAGCAAGGATTGGCCAGACCGGTATCGGCAAAGACTGTGTACCTGCCGATTGCCATGTCACATAGGTCCACGCCATATTAAGCGATTCCCCGAGCGTGCCTGCGCGGAAGAATATCCAGGCGAGATTGACCCAGTAGAAGGTGACAATCGTACCGATCAGTGCGCCAAGGAATCCGATGTTCGGCATGCGGCTGGCAATATGTTTGTTCCACTGCCGCTCGATGATCAGCGCGCCGCCATGCAGGCCGCCCCAGATCACAAAGTTGAAGGACGCGCCATGCCATAAGCCGCCGAGCAACATGGTGGTCATGAGATTGACGTTCCGGCGCATATTGCCGTTCCGGTTGCCGCCGAGCGGGATATAGAGATAGTCGCGCAGCCAAGAGGAAAGGCTGATATGCCAGCGTCGCCAGAAGTCCTGAATGTCAGGGGAGAGGTATGGCGAGTCGAAGTTTTGCGGGAACTTGTATCCAAGCAAAGCTGCAAGCGCGATGGCCATATCCGAATAACCCGAGAAATCACAATAGATCTGTACGGCATATAATAGGACGCCGCCGACAAGCGCTGGCGCGGTAAAGCTCTCGGGATTGGCAAAGACCATATCGACATAGGGCGCGATATTATCCGAGATGCAGGCCTTTTTGATAAAGCCGATGAGGAACAGGATCAGCGCTGCGCGTATGCCAACATCGGCCCAGCGTCGTGCTGTTTCCATCTGTGGGATGAAATCGGATGCGCGAACAATCGGACCAGCAACGAGCTGCGGAAAGAAGGCGATATAGAACGCAATGTCGAGAAAAGACCGCTTGGCCGGTATATCCCCGCGATACGCGTCGACCATGTAAGAGATGGCCTGGAAGGTAAAGAAGCTGATGCCGACCGGAAGCACAAGGCTCAGCGTGATCTGGCCAACTGGCAAACCGATCAGGCCGGCAAAGTCTGCAAAACTCTCGGCAAAGAAATTGAAATATTTAAATACGCCGAGGACACCAAGCACCGTGACAACGCCCAGCGTTAGCCAGCGTTTTTGGACCTGCTTGCTGATCTTGTCAGATTGGAACCGCGTGCCAACAAGATAACTGACGGCGGTGACGAACAGGATCAAGCCGAGAAAGCGCCAATCCCAAACGCCATAGAAAACATAAGAGGCGGCGGTCAGGACAGCTTTGCGCTGACCATTTTTGCGCAAGGTCCAGACAAGGCCAAAGACAATTGCGAAGAATAGGAAGAATCTCAGCTCAACGAACAGCATCGGAAAGCTCCTCAAGCATGAAGGTTTGGCAGAAGTCTGCGCCGATTTGTGCGCTTAGAAGCGTCGCGCCTTGGCGGGTAACATGACTGAAATCATGCCAGAGGTCGCGGCTGAAAAATTCAGGATATGCGTCGGGACGATTGTAATTGAGCACGTGGAGGTCTGGTGCCAACTCGGCGACTTTCTTTCCAACTTGCGGGGTCCGGTCAAGCTCGAGCGGATCAGGGGAAACATATAGCGCAACATCGAGCCCTTGATCTCTCAAGGCGGTGAGTTTGTCGATCATGTAATTGGCTCTGGCATTAAGATTGGGACTGTCGCCCCAGCTGTATTTGTCCAAAGCGTCAGCAAACTGTTGAGGCTGTCTTAGAAAATCCTCACGGCGCGCCTCGATGTCTGCATTCGCAATTTCATCAAGCGCCTCAAATCCGTGTTCGCGGCGAAATTTCGGAATATCGCTTTCGCCCTCGATGGCGGCTTCCGGGAATGCGCGTTCGGCAGCGCGGCCAACGCCTGAAAGATCATACCCGATACCATAGGCAAAGATCCCCGTCCGGAAGAGCCGCTTAGCCGTACTTTCGGGAAAGGACAAAATGCTGTCGAGGTTAGCTTTGTAGAGTGCAGGTCCATGAAAGAAGCGGGCCCGTGTTGAGCTTACATCTGCTGTCGAACGCGCTTCGGGGAGGGGGTCTTCGAGAATAATCCGGCTCAAATGGCCTTTGCCAGCTTTGAGCACTTCGGCGATCAACCAGTCTTGCTCGGCGCCAGTCAGGCCATGAACACCAAAGTTGAACACTGACGGGGCTTGGCAGCCAGCTGCTTCCGCAGTGGTCGCGATGGTTTCAGGAATGATGTGATAGAGCGTGCGCGACGTACCGATGAAGACGGTGTCATATTTGGCAGCATCAGCGCGGTAGATTTCGAGTTTTGGGCTCAGCACAACCATATCGGGCATCGGTGAGGTGACGCGCATATACAGCGATAACCCTGCAGCGACCATTGCGAATACTAACGCAAATAGAGTGAGCAGGCGGATATGTGCCCAAAGGCTGACTTTTCCGAGCGAAATGCGCATTTAGTCTCTCGTATCATTCAAATGCGGGCCTATTGCTTTCCCGAGGGGCGGCAGGACCGGTGGGGTTAACTGATTTAGAAAGCAAACGCTGTGCCAGCCAAAGCGCTTCGGCTATGGCGCGGGGATAATCTCCACCACCGCGTAATTCTCAGCCTTGAGACGTGTGAGCAGTAATTGGGTTGCATCAACCGAATTGGCGAACGGATCATGCAGCAATACAATGCCTTTTCGTCCACGCGCTTCGAGTCGCGTCATGATGATATCGACAATCTCTTCGGCGCTATTACCCGTCCAGTCTTGTCCATCAACGTCAACAGAAACTTCGGCTAAGCCCAACTCTGCAACCTCCGCGGACAATGCGTCATTGCGGGCAATAAAGGGAAATCTGAAAAGTCCGATTTTTGGCGGTGTATCGACGTTCCTGAAGGCGCGATCGATACCGCGAATGCCGCGCGAGATGTCGGCTCGTGCAGCCGGTAGAGACAGTTTGGTCAGATCCGCATGCGCCCAGCCATGACCGCCAAGCGTATGCCTGCGCTCAATGATCTCGCGGGTGATTTTGCCATTGCGCCGGGCTTGATCACCGCGCAGAAAAAAAGCTGCACGGACGCATTCGCTGTCGAGGACATCAAGCACAGCCCGTGTCCGTCGCCGGTTCGGGCCATCATCAAATGTCAGGATGACTTCACCCTCAACCAATTGGTCAGATACATTGCCTTGCCCAGCGGAGACCTCGATCGTGCGGGAGACATTTAGAGCATCTGAGTCGCAAACTGCTGGCGGCGCATCGGATATGGCCGAGGGCGCAGCCGAAATGGCAACAAGGATAATCAAAGCGCAGGTGCCGATGAGTATTTTGGGGGGCGAAAGCACGAGGCTATGTCTCCAATAGGTCCGAATTTATGCTCTAGCCCTTGCAGAACTCATCGCGTTCGTCAAACGAGGTTCGCACACGCTTGCTATGGGATTCTGGATGACCGTAGTTGGCGAGCGTCTCGTTCTGGCATAGGTTTTGAGGGTGTTAATCTCTGCAATTGGAAAAGGACCGTACCACGATGCGCCTATTTGCTTCATTTCTCGCCGCCGTAAATCTCAGCGCTTGCGTAGCATTGGCCGATCCACTGCCCGATGCACAGGTCGATGCGGTTTTATCCGGCATTGACGCGAACTATGACACCAATGCGTCGGTGGCTCAGCAATTATGGGAATGGGCCGAGCTTGGTTATCAGGAAACGCGGTCGTCGCAACTTTTGCGAGATACGCTGGCAGAGAACGGGTTCAAGATTGAAGCAGGTGTTGCCGATATACCAACAGCATTTACAGCGAGTTGGGGAGAGGGCGGCCCGGTCATTGCGATATTGGCCGAACTCGACGCTTTGCCCGGCATCAATCAATCCCAATCCGGCACACGTGATCCGATTGAAGGTAAGCATGCGGGCCACGCGTGCGGCCACAATTTGTTCGCGGCCGGTTCGCTTGGCGCAGCCATAGCTATCCGCGATTGGCTCGAGGAAACGGGCACGCCAGGCACGGTCAGGCTTTACGGCACGCCAGCCGAAGAAGGCGGCAGCGGCAAAGTCTATATGGTCCGTGCTGGATTATTCGATGATGTCGACATTGCGCTGCACTGGCACGCTGATGATGAAAACTCTGCAGCGGCGCAGACATCGCTGGCGAACCGCTCGGCCAAGTTTCGGTTTGCCGGTGTCTCGGCTCACGCTGCCGGTGCGCCGGAGCGTGGCCGGTCAGCCCTTGATGGGGTCGAGGCTATGAACATCATGGCGAATATGATGCACGAGCACATTCCGCAGGATGCCCGCATGCATTATGTCATCACGTCCGGCGGCAACGCGCCGAATGTGGTGCCCGATTTTGCCGAAGTTTTCTATTATGTCCGCCATCCTGAAGCCGACGGCGTTGAAGCGATCTGGTCACGGCTGGAGAATGCCGCACGCGGCGCGGCGCTCGGTACCGACACAGATGTCGAATGGGAGATTATTCATGGCAATAATCCATTGCTTGTAAACCAGACGCTCGCGACGCTAATGGACGCCAAGCTGCGCCGCGTTGGTGGTGTCGAGTACACGCCCGAGGAGCAGGCGTTTGCCGAAGAAATCTATGCGTCCTTTGAGCAGCCAGCGCTGGGGCTCGGTTCGGAAACCCAAATCCAACCTTATGAGACATCGCTTGGATATGGCTCCACCGATGTTGGCGACGTCTCGCGGGCTGTGCCAACGGTTGGTGTGCGCACAGCCGCATGGGTTCCGGGTACGTCCGCGCATTCATGGCAAGCCGTTGCTGCAAGCGGCATGTCGATTGGTTTCAAAGGTGCGCAAGTGGCGTCCAAAGCACTCACTTTGACTGCATTGGAATTGTATCTTGATGCTGACCTGAGAGAGGCCGCACGGGCCGAGTTCGAAGCCGCACGTGGGGAAAACTACGAGTATCGCTCTTTGCTTGGAGACCGCGAACCACCACTCGATTATCGGAACTAGCAAGGTCCTAGGGGGAGGGGAACATGCTGAATGTCTTGCGCTATCGTTGGCGATCGGTGCTTACATTCAGCCTGCTCGTTGCCACCGGTCTTGCCTTTCATCTATATGCGCCCGCCCAGCACAACCGCTTGCGGCCTTTGTCGCTCGATGATCCGATCGGTTTGGCGACCTATGATAAACTGACCGACCTGAAGCATGAACCGAGCACGTGTTTCGCAGCGCTCGAGGCGGCGTCGGTGCCCTATACCCAGCTTGAAGATGTGGTGACGGGGCAGGGCTGCGGTCTTGAAAATTCGCTGACGACGCGTGCGGTGCTGACGCCTCTGAATGACGAGTTGAAGATGTCATGCCCGCTCGCTGCATCGCTCTATATTTGGGAGCAAAGTGCAGCGCGGCCACTGGCAGAAGAATATTTCGGAAGCCCGCTTGCACGCCTCGAAACCTATGGCACCTATTCGTGCCGTAATATTGCGGGCAGTCGGCAACGCTCCGAACATGCCACGGCAAATGCGATAGACATTGCCGCCTTTCGTCTCGCTGATGGTCGCCTTGTTTCGGTGTTGAATGACTGGGGCAAAGCCACACCGGAAGGCCGCTATCTGAAACGGGTCCATAAAGAGGCGTGCAGATTGTTTTCAGTCACGCTCGGGCCGGACTATAATGCCGCCCATGCGGATCACTTCCATTTGGATTTCGGGTCCGGCAGCACGTGTAAGTGAGCGAACAGCTTATACCCGCCGCCAGCTTGCCCCGTCCGCACCGTCCATAATCTCGATACCCTCGGCCTTTAGCTCATCGCGAATGCGGTCACTTTCGGCCCAGTCTTTGGCGGCGCGCGCGTCATTGCGTGCTGTGACCAAGGCGTCAATACGGGCATTGTCGTCGCCATCCGTTCCCTTTGCCCAGTCGGCAGGGGAGACTTGCAAGATACCGAGCACTTCACCTGCAGCGAGCAAATCGGCTTTCGCTTGCGCCATGCCCGCTTGGTCGCCAGCATCAGCTGCCATATTGGCTGCACCCGAAAGAGCCGAGAGCGCAGACAGTGCAAGCGGTGTATTCAGGTCATCTTTGAGGGCTTCGAGCACGGTCTGATCGGTTGTCCGGGTGTCATTGGCATTCCAAACTCGTCCAAGCGCACCATAGATCCGGTCGAGCGTCGTCTTCGCCTGTGCCAGCAAATCCGGTGTCCAGTCGAGCGGCATCCGGTAATGGCCTGACAGCATGGCAAAGCGGATCACCTCGCCATCCCAGTCCTCAAGCAAATCTTTCAGCAAGACCACATTGCCGAGCGATTTCGACATCTTCTCGCCAGACATATCGAGGAAGCCATTGTGCATCCAATAGGTCGCCATCGGCGCGCCATGAGCGCATTGGCTTTGAGCGATCTCGTTTTCATGATGGGGGAATTGCAAGTCCACGCCGCCACCATGAATATCGATGGTGGTCCCAAGCTGCGCTGCGGCCATAGCGGAGCATTCAATATGCCAGCCCGGTCGGCCTTTGCCCCAAGGGCTGTCCCAAATGGCGTCTTCGGGTTCGTCAGGTTTGGCAAATTTCCACAGCGCGAAATCCGCTGGATCACGTTTTTCGTCAGACACTTCCACACGCGCACCAGCTTCATTGTCTTCCGGCTTGCGCCCGGACAGTTTGCCATAGTCGGCCATGCTCGGCACATGAAACCAAACGCCGGATTGAGCGACGTAAGCGTTACCTTTTTCAATCAAGGCGGTGATGATGTCGAGCATCTCGGATATGTGCGCGGTTGCCCACGGTTCGATTGTCGGCGGCAGGGCATTTATCGCACGGCTTTCAGCATTGTAGATATCGGCATATTTGCGCGTTAATGCGTTGATCGTGATGCCGTCGGCCAAAGCGGTTGCAATGATCTTGTCCTCGATATCGGTGATATTGCGAGCATAGAGGACATGCGCTTCGCCATAAGTCGCGCGCAACAGCCGGAACAAGGTGTCAAATACGATAACCGGCCTGAAATTACCGATATGGGCATGATTATAGACGGTGGGGCCACATACATACAGCGTCACGCGTTTGGGGTCGGCAGGGGCGAAATCCTGCTTTTCGCGGGCGAGTGTGTTGTATAAACGTAGGGGCAATTAACCTAGCCTTTCGGGTGATTTGCGTGACTTTTGAACCAGTTGCGCAAATTTGTCATGGAAAAAGTTGGACGCGGGTAGCCCACTTCCTATATAATGAACTCATCGCCCTGAGGGTATTAACTCGGGCGGGCGTTAAGTCCGGGCGGCACATATCGGGGGAACTCGATCCCTGCGCCTCGGCTCGACCCTCGTCCCTCAGCAATAGAAAGCCTCCCGACATGGATGCTATTACAAATAAAAAGGCGGAAATCCTGCGCGCCGATAAAGTGAAGAAGCCAACACGCGAGGAAGCCGAAGACGCTGTGCGTACGCTTTTGGCGTGGGCAGGTGACGATCCAGCCAGAGAAGGCTTGCTCGATACACCAAAGCGCGTGGTCAAGGCCTATGAAGAATGGTTCAACGGGTACAATGAGGACCCTGTGAAATATCTCTCTCGTACATTTGATGATGTGCAGGGCTATGATGATATCGTCATGCTGCGCGAGATTGATGTCGAGAGCCATTGCGAACACCATATGGCGCCATTTCTCGGCAAGGCTTATGTCGCTTACATGCCGACACAGGCTGTCGTTGGTATTTCAAAACTGGCGCGCGTCGTCGAGATTTTCGCCAAACGCTTGCAAACACAAGAGACGATGACATCGCAAATCTGCGATGCGATTACCGATAGTCTGGCACCAGCGGGCTGCGCGGTTCTAATTGATGCGGTTCATCAATGTATGACCACACGCGGCGTTCACCATCCGAATGTCTCAACGATTACGACCCAGTTCACGGGCGTTTTCAAAACTGACAAAGATATGCGCGATCGCTTCCTGCGGCTTGCTGGAAAATAAATCGGGAAGTTTTTCCTGCTATTTTTGAAATAGGCGACGACCTTGAACGGGTCGTCGCCCTTTTTTATGATCATCCATACATTTTGATATCTGTACCGACATAACAATATCGTTAGTGAACTTGAACAAGGGTGAATTGAAATGCGCCGGGGGATTGGCAATAAAAAGTCTGATCTTAGAAGGAATTCCCAATGCTTAAATCGATTGTATTGTTTTCTGGTCTTGCAGCTTTTGGCCTGTCGGCCACAGCCCAGACGCGTGTTGAGGTACCTGCAAAAGCCGATATCGATATCGAAAAAGCAGCAGTTGAAGTTGAAATTGAGGCGCCCGCGTCAGCGCGAGATGCCAGAGCGGATGCTCAGCAGGAACTTCGCGATGCACGTATCGAACGTCCAGAGCGGGTTGAGAGAGTAGAACGTGTTGAGCGCGTTGAAAGGGTTGAGCGGGTCGAACGCGTCGAACGTGTCGAGCGGCCGTCTGTCGGGGGTGGCAGTTAGAGCGTCTCAAGACCAAACCACAAATTTCACTACGCTATCAGAATAGGCGTTCAAATCATGCGTATACTGCAAACTATTGCGGCTGGGTTCTTGTTAATCCTGATCTCACCCGCTGCGATTGCCCAAACCTCGGATGAGGACAAGGCTGATCGCGCAACAGAATCTGTGTCATCTCCGAGCGGTTCATCGTTAAACTTCACACCAAGTTTCACGATCGGATTTGACTATAGCCAAGGGGATTTTGGTGCCGATCTCGACACGACAACTCTATCCGTACCTGTGTCAGCGCGTGTCGATGTCGGAGATTTTCGTTTTTCGGTCAGCACAAGCTGGTTGCAAATCGAAGGGCCGGGCGGTGTCGTAGCTGATGGTGTTGTCATTGGCGATGGTCCTACTGGCCTGCTCGAAACCAATAACGGAATTGGCGATGTTACGCTTGGTGTGAACTACAATATTCCGACCGAAAACACAGGTAAATTTATCATTCAGTTGCAGGGGCGTTTGAAACTACCTGTCGCTAGCACGGCAGATAGCCTTGGTACCGGTGAGTTTGATGGCGGCGGCGCGGTTGATATTGCGTATGATCTTGGAAAGTTAACCCCATTTGTAACGGTTGGCTATCGTCTGCGAGGGGACCCCGAGGGGGCTGACTTGAATAATACGTTCAGTGTTAGCGCCGGAGCGAGCTACAATCTTGGTGGCGGATATGCCTTGTTAGGCTCATATGATTTTCGTGAGCGCACAACCGATACATCAGAGAATAGCAATGAAGTGTTCGGCGCTGTGACGGGCAAGTTCAATGATACTATTCGCTGGACACTTTATGGCTCGGTCGGATTCACTGATGGTGCACCTGATCAAGGCGCGGGTGCACAGCTGACCTTCCGCTTCTAAATCGACGTCCAGCCGTCTTCATAGCTTCAAAAACCTGACAACAGTCAGTCCGTTCTGCGCCCGCGTCCAATTTGCGGGGGCGGGACGGACTGCAAAGGTTGGGCGCGTTCTTAACAAAGATCATAAAGATACGGGTTGCGCATGTTTCCCTTCCGTCTCCCGTGGCTGTCGATTGAGAGGAGCGGCAGATGGTTGGTGTGTACGTTCACACTCGTAGCGATTAGAGGGCCACGGCTTCGACGTTTAAGCCCCACCCGGAATAACGCGGTCTGGCGGCAAGTGTCCGTCGGCAAATGTCTTGATGTTGATGATAACTTTCTCGCCCATCTCAACCCGGCCTTCAACCGTTGCCGATCCCATATGCGGTAAGAGCACCGTATTCGGGTGCGCCATCAGTTTCTCGTTGACGTTCGGTTCGCGTTCAAACACGTCGAGACCTGCGCCGGCAATTTTTCCGGCTTCAAGGGCGCGGGCGAGGGCGGCTTCATCGATCACTTCGCCGCGCGCTGTATTAATGATGTAGCTTGAGGGCTGCATGAGATCGAGCCGTCGCGCATTCATAAGATGGAATGTCGCGGGCGTGTGCGGGCAATTGATCGATACGATGTCCATGCGCGAGAGCATTTGATCGAGACTTTCCCAATAGGTTGCCTCAAGCGCTTCTTCAATTTTGGGACTGACCTGGGAACGATTGTGGTAGTGCACTTGCAGGCCGAACGCTTTGGCCCTACGTGCAACGGCTTGGCCGATCCGGCCCATGCCGATAATACCAAGGCGCTTTCCGGCAATCCGGTGCCCCATCATCCAGGTTGGGCTCCATCCGGTAAATTGTCCGGCTTCCATGGCTTTGCGCCCTTCAACGAGACGGCGCGGCACCGCAAGGATAAGCGCCATAGCAATGTCGGCTGTGTCATCAGTGAGAACACCGGGCGTATTGGTGACGGCAATACCGCGTTGGGCGGCACTATCGACATCAATATTGTCGGTGCCTGCGCCAAATTGTGCGATCAGCTTCAATTGCTCGCCAGCGCGTGCGACTAGCCGCGCATCAATCTGGTCTGTCACCGTGGGGACGAGGACATCCGCCGTCGCTACAGCGTCGGCAAGTTCTTCTTGGCTAAACACATGATCATCATCATTGAGCCGCGCATCAAACAGTTCCTTCATGCGCAACTCGACTGCGGCAGGTAACTTCCGTGTGACAACTATTTTCAGTTTGCCAGAATGCATATTTTTGGCCCTCCTAAGGCCGAACGTCCTCGCATAGCAGAGCTTGCAGCTCTATCCAAGGATGGCCCATCCTAAAGGCCTACACGTCCCTATGCAAATGCTCCAGACAAATGTCTCATGCATCTTTTGCACCAAAAGTCAGGTCCTCACCTTGGGGCAAGCGGGCTTTTACATCCGATTCACAGACCTGTGATAGATTTGATCCACTGAAGTTGTGTTGAGTTTGTAGAGTTCGAGGTGATGTATGCGGTGGATGGCTGTCAGAATAGCTGTGCTTGGGGTTTCGTTTGGACTGGCGGGGAGCGCGTTCGAGCCGGTTGCCAGCGCGCAAGACATTGTCGAGCCGCAGCCTCAGCGCCTTAGCCAGTTTTCAGGAAAACCTGTCCCGCGATTTGAAACGCTTCGCTATTCAGAGGTCAACGGACGCGCCGGACCGAGCTTGGAATATCCTGTTCGCTGGCGCTATGAGCGTGAGGGCCTTCCCGTTTTGATCGTCAAGGAAAGTCAGGATTGGCGGCGAGTGCAGGACCCCGATGGTGAAGAAGTCTGGATGCATGCGAGAATGTTACGCGCAGGCAAAACGGCTATGAGCAGGACGGAATTGAAACTGTATCAGACCGCAAGTGCGACCAGCCAGCCAATCGCCAGACTTGAGGCGGGAGTCATGGTTTCGGTGATTGACAGGTCGGGAGACTGGATCAGGGTCAGCGTCGACGGGCATCGCGGTTGGGCTATGCAAAGTGCCATTTGGGGCGCTCAAACCCCGTAAATACAGGCGATTGTGTGATGTGTACGCGCTCGGGCTACAGCATCATTAGGGCTCGAATTGGAATTGGCGGTTGACTTCGCGAGCGTGGCGGTTTGGATACCGCTAATTCATGCAAGGAGACTGTTTTGACCAGCGCCGGACCACACGATTTTCACACCCCGAAATCTTCTTATACATATGACGATCTGATCGTCTCCAGTCAGGGGGATTTGTTCGGGCCTGGCAATGCTCAATTGCCTGCGCCGCCTATGTTGATGATGGACCGGGTGACCGAAATGTCGCTTGATGGCGGTGAGTTTGGCAAAGGCCATGTGCGGTGCGAGCTTGATATCAATCCTGAGCTCTGGTTCTTCCAATGCCATTTCCCGGGTGATCCGGTCATGCCGGGCTGCCTTGGTCTCGACGCCATGTGGCAAGCTGTTGGTTACTGGCTCGGCTGGTCCGGTTCGCCTGGTAAAGGCCGGGCGCTCGGTGTCGGTCGGGTAAAGTTTACGGGCGAGATCACACCTGACGTTAAGATGGTGCGCTACGAGATCGACATGAAAAAAGTAAAGCGCGGCGGCTTGGTGCTGGGCATTGCGGATGGACGTGTGTTCGCCGATGACAAGCGTGTTTACGTGGCCGAGGATATGCGCGTCGGTATGATCAAAAAACCTGCTTAGACACTTAAGGCTATAGGTCCGGCGAAGCCGTCTCTGACTTGGCGTCGAGTTGTTGTCTTATATTGGCATGCTCGGCCCGGGTGAGCGTGTGTCGCCGGATCAGTACGCCCGCAAGGCAGAATAGGGAAATGGGCAGCGTCACAAAGACCCGAAGCAACCAGTCTGCTTGGGACTGCGTTACCGTGCCATTGGGATCAAAGCCTACAAGATCGAGAATATTGTAGGACAAGAGCAGCCCGAAGGCGAAGCCGATCTTGCTTGTCAATGTTAGCCCGCTGAAGAAGACCCCCATTCGCTTCTGGCCAGTTTCCAACTCATCTGCATCGGCAATATCGGCGACGATCGAGCGAGCCAGAAAGAAGCCGGCCCCGTAGGCGCACCCATAAAGTGCAGAGATTGCCACCGCCCAGAACAAGCCTTGGCCCGGTATCAGGAAATACAGACTAAGCGTCAGCACGCCGTAGAGCATCGAGATGGCATAAGTCGTGTGCTTTTCTGCACGCAGCGCGACAAACATCCATATCGGGACGCTGACCACGGCGGCGGCAAAATAGCCGACCAGAATTAAACTTGTTGCGCTTGCGAGATTTAGGACATGCACGCTGATCCAGACATAGAGACTTGAGGTGATGCCAATACCGGTTGCGGTGGCAAGATCGGCGCTCAGCAGTTTTGGCATATGCGCGTTTTTTGCAATTGCTTTGAGGTCTGCCATCAGGCTTCGGTCGGCATCCATGGCGTCTTCGGGTGGCAAGGGATCAGGCACGAGTATGCATGTCAGCCCAATGCAGATGGGCAACAAGATTACGATGAAAAGCGCCATGATATGTGCGCGCGCCAATGCAGCTTCTGCGCCCGCCGTGCTTTCCACGAGTGTTGGCAATATAAGCACGGTCAGCATACCGGCTGTAACCGTCACTTCGCGCCATCCAAGGACGCGTGACCGGTCATCATACAATCCCGATAATTCTGCGCCCCAGGCCAGATGCGATAGAAATGCCATCGTATACCCAAGATAAACAAGCGACAGCCAGCCGATCAGATAGATCGCGCCAGCGTCCGATGGCGGGTGAAACAGTTTCCATGTCGCTAGCGATAAAATAGGGATTGCGATCAGCATCCAGAAGCGTCGCCGGCCGAGGCGCGGGCGCATCCGGTCGGCAAGCAGACCGAAGGTCGGATCGGTGAAAACGTCAATGATGCGCGAGGTAAATAGCAAGGTGCCAACCAGTCCGAGCGCGAGCGTTGTATGTTCCGCATAGAGCGGCGGAATGTAGACTCCAAGAGGCAGACTGAGCGCAGAGAGGGGGAACGCCGGAAGCGTGTAAGCGGCTATTCGGGTCGAAGAAAGTGGTTTCGATTCAGACATAAGTCTGCAGCCTGTGGCCGCAAGCCGTGTTCGTCAACGGCTTTTATGTCTCAGAATCGACAAAGCCCGAGCGGGTTAAGCTCGGGCTTTGAAAAATGATCTGGCGGTAGATTAGTCGCGCTTATCCCGCCTTCATATTGGCGATCCAGCGCTCGACACGTGTTTCCAGAACGGCAAGGGGTAGGGCGCCGCCGCCTAGAACCGTGTCGTGGAATCCGCGAATGTCGAAATTGTCGCCAAGCTCGGCTTCGGCCTTGGCGCGTAGTTCGATAATTTTGAGCATACCGATTTTATAGCTCGTAGCTTGACCGGGCCAGACGATATAGCGGCGAGTTTCCGACAGAGCTTGCGGCTCGGTGATCGCGGCATTGGCGAGAAAGTACTCGACCGCTTCTTGTTCGGTCCAGCCTTTAGCGTGAAGTCCGGTATCTACAACGAGCCGGATGGCGCGCCAGATTTCGGAGCCAAGCCGCCCAAACCTTGAATAAGGGTCAGGATATGTCCCCGGTATCTCGGTTGCCAATAATTCCGAGTACAAAGCCCAGCCTTCGACATAGGCGGTAAACCCTGTCTGTGTGCGGAATGTTGGGAGGCCTTCGAGTTCCTGAGCGATCGCAATCTGCATATGGTGGCCGGGCAAGCCTTCATGATAGGCGATCACTTCCAGCTCGCGTTTCGGCATTGCGGTCATGTCAGACAGGTGCGCGTAATATGTCCCGGGCCGCGATCCGTCAGGTGTTGACGGGAAATAGTGCTGGGCGGCTCCGTCTTGTTCGCGGAAGGGTTCGACCCGTTTGACCACAAGGCCCGCTTTAGGAAGATGCCCGAAATAGTTGGGCAGTTGCGCTTCCATCTTTTCGATGACGCTTGTGGCATCATCAATATAGCCTTGGCGTCCTTCATCTGTGTTAGGGAAATAGAGGCGCTCATCATCTTTGCTGTCACGCAAATAGTCGAAGAAGGCTCGGAGGTCACCGTCGAAGCCGACCTCTTCTTTGATCGCTTCCATCTCCGCCCGTAGCCTCGCAACCTCGGACAGGCCAATCTCGTGAATCTCGTCTGCGGTGAGAGATGTCGTTGTCTGATTGGCGAGACGTTGATTGTAATACGCTGCGCCGTTTGACTGTAGTGAGCCGACACCGCGTCCGGTTTCGGCGGCATTGGGCATGTCTTCGCGCTGCCATGCGATCAGCTCCTGATAGGCGCTCTGCCAGTCTCCTGTTAGGGTTGTACGAGCCTCTTCGCGTAGACTGTCGGCGCGCGCCTCATCAATTGCGCCGCTGTCGACAAGGGCGGCAAGCTTGGCGTGCACGTCGGCCCAGATATCGCTGTCGGAGCCGCTATCGTCAAAGGGCGCTCCAGTGATAATTTTCGACGATTCTGCAATCACAGCTTCAAAGGCAAAGCGGGGCGGACGATTGCCAGCAGCGGCATTTGTTTTCGAGCGTGTGATGAGTTCGCGGATGGCGCGACCAGCATCATGGATCCGGGCAATATAGTTTTGCATGTCCTGGTCTGTTTCCGTGACATGAAAAGCAATCAAGAGCTGGGGGAAGGAGCCTTGAATGGCGCCCATTTGTTCGAAGACATAACCATTTTGCGAGAAGGGTTCGGCCGCTTCGCTTTGGGCGAGCATAAACAGAAACACATCATATGAGGTTTTGGCCTCGTCATCGAGCGCCTCATAATCAAACTCGGCTTGCATCTCGGCAGCTGCCTCTTGAAACCATCTCAGATCGTCTTGGTCGGAGGCGGCCGTGTAGTCGTCGAATTTATCTTGATTGGTGTCGCGCCCGAGAAATGTCTGGCTTTCGGGGCTGCGCGCGATCTGCTCTTCATATTTGACTTCAAACCAGGCGTTTAACCGCTCGTTGACACTGGCTTCGGCCACGCTAGATGCCGCCTCCGGTGTGTCGGTATTGGTCTGTCCAGCAGGGGAGCAGGCCACGAGGGCGGTGCTAGCCAGGAGTGTAACTAAGAGTGAGCGCATGGGAAATCTCCATAAAATTGAGCTTTGCCCGACTCTATCTGTCAAATTGGTGGTTTTGCAAAGCAAAGGATCATGAGAGGCCCATTTTTGTCGATTAAGCGGGATATTTCGAATGTTGGGCTTCGAGCGAACATGCTCAAGGTTCTCACAAGCGGGCAGTTGTGGAGAACTCTTGGTGCTGAGGAGTGTAGTTATTAGTGAATAAAAACAAAGTTATAATGAATGACCAATCTGTGGCGCAGATGTATGTTCCGTCGTATTCTTGCTATGTTCGATTAATGTTCTGTTAACGCTAAATTGTGGATAACTGAATGAATCCCTGCGGCCCATAGCATCCCAAGCCTTCCTATGTTAGCCCATTATATTGCATACTAGGCCCATAATTTGGCTGGAGCGAGCGGGGTAAACAGGTGTTTTCATCCACCTATGAGAGCGCAATTGATGCGAAGGGACGGGTTTCCGTGCCGGCGTCGTTTCGTGCTGCGCTGGGTGGAGCTTCTCGCATTTATGTCTGGCCTGCGCTTGATGGCCGTGCCTGTCTTGAGGCGGGCGGCGAACAGTTGATGTCTGACTACAGGCAAATTCTCGCGCGGATGTCGCCCGACGATCCGGCGCGAGAGGCTGTCGTGCATTCGATTTTCGGCCGGAGCGCTGATTTGAAAATGGATGAGCCGGGGCGGATCAAGCTTCCGGATTTGCTCCTGTCCTATGCGGGCATCAAAGACAAGATCGTCTTCTCTGGTGCGTTCGACCGGTTTCGGATTTGGAATCCTGAAGAGTTTCTCAGTTATGACGCTGAAATGGTGGCCAAGACGCGGGCGAGCCGCGGGCAGATTGATGCTCCGTTCCGCGAGGCGCTTGCTGCGGGTGCGATATCGGGTGCCAAGGCGGGTATCGGGGAGGGGGATAGCTAATGTCTGGCCATATCCCTGTTATGCTGAATGAAGTGATCGAGGCGTTGGCGCCTGCTGACGGCGAAGTCTATGCTGACGGAACATTTGGCGGCGGGGGCTATGCCATGGCGGTTCTCGGGTCGGCCGATTGCCAGCTCGTGGGTATCGACCGCGATGTGACGGCGATTGAGCGGGCCGAACGCTTGGCCGAGGAAGAGCCGCGACTGGTTCCGGCGCTCGGACGCTTTGGTGTGATGGACGAGCTGGTCGAGGCTGCAGGCTTTCCGGCCATTGACGGGATCATGCTCGATCTTGGCGTGTCATCATTCCAGATTGATCAGGCCGAGCGCGGGTTTTCGTTTATGCGCGACGGGCCGCTCGATATGCGTATGGGGAGTGCGGGGCCGCGCGCGGCCGATCTTGTGAACCATCTTGATGAGCGCGTGCTGGCAGATGTGATCTTCCGGCTGGGTGAAGAGCGTAAAGCGCGGCGTGTCGCGCGGCAAATCGTCGATCGCCGTGCTCAGCGCCCATTCGAGACAACGTCTGACTTGGCTGAACTGGTTGAAGCGGCGCTCGGTGGACGGCGCGGCGCGCGCACGCATCCGGCAACCAAGACATTTCAGGCTTTGCGGATGTATCTTAATGACGAGCTCGGCGAGCTTGGGCGCGCCTTGGTGGCGGCAGAGCGCATTCTGCGTGCTGGCGGCCGGCTTGTGGTCGTGACCTTCCATTCGCTTGAAGATCGTCTGGTCAAAACTTTTTTGCGCGAGCGTTGTGGGCAGCTCTCTGGCGGGTCACGCCATGCGCCGGAAAAAGCGCAAGGGGCGAGGCCAAGCTTTCAGGCGATGTCGCGCAAGGCGCTGGCTGTCTCGCTTGATGAGGCGCAGGATAATCCGCGCGCGCGGTCGGCCAAATTGCGCGGCGCTATACGGACGGATGCGCCTGGTTGGGGTGGAGAGGGCTGGGCTGGCTTTGGCTTGCCTCCGGTCGAAATTGTGGAGGGCTCAGAATGAGTCGTAATACTTTTTTGTTTGGATTATTGGTCGCCGTTATTCTGGTGATTGGTTTGTATAGGGCCAAAGATGGCGCGCGCGATTCGAGCGCAGACATCGTGCGGCTCGAGCAGGAGATTGCCTCTGCGTATCAACAGAAGCGACTGCTTGAAGCGGAGCTAGCCCATATGGGCCGCCGTGAATGGATTGAGGAATACGCGCGCAATGAGTTGGGCATGCAGCCAGCGCGCGCGAACCAGTTTGCCACTGAGTTTAATCTCGATCTCTTGGTCGGGCCGGTCAGTGCGGGTAACGAAATTATCCCAATTTCAGAATTGGATGATGCTGTAGAGTTGGATGAGGCGAACCTAATTGATCAGGTGGGGGCACAAGAGCCGTAATGACCAGCCTTGCAGGCATGTTGAAGGCGGGGCAGATGTCCCGTTCACTGATCACTGTGTCGGTGTTTGCGGCCCTGTTCGTTGGGATAGGCTTGCGCAGCGTGTCCGTTGCTATGAGCGACACGGGAGCGGCCGAGACCCAGAGAGCCGAGCATCTTGATGCGCTTGGCCGCGCGGACATTTATGACCGAAATGGAGAACTGCTCGCCACGTCGGTGACGGTCTATTCTCTGTTTGCTGATCCCCGGGCGATCTGGGACGCGGCAGATGTCGTGTCTGCTTTAACGGGGGTGTTCCCTGATCTTGATACGGAAACGGTGACTGCGCGGTTGGAAAACCGTGAACGTGCATTCGTCTGGATCAAGCGGGGACTCACGCCACGCCAGCGTCAGGCTGTGTTTGATTTGGGCGTAGAGGGGCTCGGCTTCAGGGCGGAACGTCAGCGTGCCTATCCGCGTGGTGCTCAGGCTGGCCATGTTCTCGGACATACGAATGTTGATGGTCGCGGGCAAATGGGCGTTGAGTTGGCGCTCGATGATCGTCTGCGCGAACGAGATGATCCGGTGCGGCTTAGCTTGGATTCAGGTGCGCAATTCGCGCTTGAGGCCGAGTTGAATAGGGCCGCTAAGGAATATGATATATCGGGAGGGGCTGGTGTTGTCTTGCATGCGCGCACCGGCGAGGTCCGGGCGCTTGCGAGTTGGCCCCAATTTGATCCGAACCGACCGACGCAGGCGAATGATGATGCGCGGCTCAACCGGGCGTCGGGCGCTGTCTACGAGCTTGGGTCGGTGTTCAAGCCATTGACTATTGCGGCCGCGCTGGGAAATGGTCGGGTTTCCGAAGGCGACGTTTTCGATGTTCGTTCCGAGCTTGTGATCAACGGGTTCGAGATTACCGATACGCATCGGGGTGCACCGCAAATGTCTGCAGCCGTAGTACTGGCTGAAAGTTCGAATATCGGCACGGTACGGATTGCGGAGCGGCTTGGCGACGATGGTCTGGCGCAGGCATTTGGAGAGTTCGGATTGCTGGGACGGGCGCCTATTGAGCTTCCCGGCAGCGCATCTCCGATTTTGCCTTCGGCATGGACCGAGCTTTCGAATGCGACAGCGAGTTATGGTCATGGCATTGCGGTTAGCCCGCTTGCCTTCGCTCGGGCCTTATCTGCCTTGGCGAATGACGGCCGTCTGCCTGAGCTTACTTTGCTCGCGGGCGAAGCAGATGTGCCGCAAAACACCGCGAACGGCGAGCAGGTTTCGTTTGTGTCTGAGGAAATCGCGACCCGACTTGTCAGCATGATGCGCGGTGCTGTGACTGATGGGACGGGCAAGCGGGCCAATGTTCCAGGTTATCGCGTGGCCGGCAAAACAGGTACAGCCGAAAAACCGATCGCGGGCGGGTATTCCGAAGACCACAATGTCAACAGTTTCGCGGCGATCTTTCCATCTGATCGCCCAGAATATGTCGTATTGGTCGTGCTAGATGATCCACGGCTCGGGGGCGGACCGGGCGGCACGGCAGCACTCAACGCTGCGCCGGTGGCGGGCCGCGTGATCGAACGAATTGCCCCGCTTTTGAGTGTTGCGCCCGTGTTTGATCAGGCTGCTCCCTCCGAACGCGCTTCCCAAGAGCGGAGTGCGCGATGACCTTGAGAGACCTTTTCCCTGATATCAATTTGAAGTCACCTGATCTGGGTGTCAGCGGCATAACGGCTGACAGCCGCAAAGTGTCAGCGGGAAGCATATTTGCGGCTTTGCGCGGCGTGCAGGCTGACGGGCGGGACTATATCCCGCAAGCCATTGCCAATGGCGCGATTGCTGTGCTTGGCCATGATCTGCCGTCCGATTTGCCTGTGCCGGCAATTGATGTGGAGGAGCCGAGATTGGCGCTCGCGCAGATCAGTGCGCAGCTATATCCCGAGCAACCCGAAACAATGATTGCGGTGACGGGAACCAATGGCAAAAGTTCGACTGTCGATTTCCTCCGCCAGATCTGGGAACATATGGGGAAGCGCGCGGCCAGTCTTGGTACGCTCGGAGCTGTCGGCCCATCGGGTGCTATAGATCTTGGTCACACAACGCCCGACCCCGTCGCCATTCATCAGACTTTGCAAAGCCTTGCGGCGGACGGGGTGACCCATGCGGCAATGGAAGCGTCCTCGCATGGCTTGGCCCAATATCGGCTGGATGCTGTGAAGCTTGTGGCCGCAGCCTTTACCAATCTGACCCAAGACCATCTCGACTATCACCCGAGTTTCGAAGAATACCGTGATGCAAAACTGCGGCTTGTCAAAGAACTGCTTCCAGCCAAATGCCCGGTGATTATCAACGCCGACAGTGACGAGCGCGAGAGCTTTAAACAGGCCGGGGCGACAAAAGAGTGCCCTGTTATATCGGTTGGCTGGCGCGGCGCGGATTTGAAAATTTCCGAACTGATGCCTCGGGCGCATGGCCAGAAGCTGTTCTTGAATTGGCGCGGAGAAGAGGCCGAGCTTGATTTGCCACTGATTGGCGAGTTTCAGGCGCTCAATGCGCTCACCGCTGCTGGCCTCGCCTTGGCGCTTGGCGACCCGTTCGATGCTGTACTTGCCGGCATGGCGGCGCTTCGGCCGGTCAAAGGCCGCATGGAGTTTGTTGGCGAGACGGCCAATGGTGCAGGCGTGTTTGTTGATTATGCGCACACGCCCGATGGTCTCGACACATTATTACGCGCAGCGCGGCCGCACACGGCTGGCCAGTTGATCCTTGTCTTTGGCGCCGGGGGCGACAGGGACAGAACCAAGCGTCCATTGATGGGCGGTGTCGCTGCCAAGCATGCCGATCAGGTCATTGTCACCGATGACAATCCACGCTCCGAAGTCCCCGAAACAATCCGAAGTGCAATTCTCGCTGCCGCTCCGGACGCTGCAGAGATTGGCGATCGCCGGAGCGCAATCTTTGAAGGCGTCCGTAGATTGAAGGCGGGCGACACATTGCTGATCGCAGGCAAGGGCCATGAAACTGGCCAGACCGTCGGCGATAAGACGCTGCCTTTCTCGGATCAGGATACGGCACTTGCTGCCCTTGCAGGGGAGGCGGAATGAACATGAAGACTGACAAAGAATATATCTGGACGGCCTCTGATGCGGCTGGAGCAACGGGCGGGCAAACCGATGGCGCTTGGTTGGCGTCGGGCTTGTCGATTGATACGAGATCCTTGGAGGCGGGCGATCTGTTTATTGCGCTCACCGATCAGCGCGACGGACATGATTTCGTCGCCAATGCCTTTGCGGCGGGCGCGAGTGCTGCGCTGGTGTCGCGCCCGATGCCTGATGCAGGCGGACCGCTGCTCTTGGTCGATGATGTGTTACCTGCGCTCGAAGCGCTGGGGATCGCCGCGAGAGCACGCTGTCAGGCGGTACGAATGGCGGTGACAGGGTCGGTCGGTAAAACCAGCGTCAAAGAGATGTTGGCGCAAATTTTCCGGTCGGCCGGAAATGCGCATTGGTCGGTCAAAAGCTTCAACAATCATTGGGGCGTTCCGCTGACGCTCGCACGTTTGCCGCAGTCAACCGAGCGGGCTGTGTTCGAGATTGGCATGTCGACGCCCGGCGAAATCGCACCGCGCTCGGATATGGTGCGCCCGCATTGCGCGATCATTACCAAGATTGCCGGTGTCCATCTTGAAGGACTAGGGTCGGTGACGGGCGTTGCTGAAGAGAAAGCCGGTATTTTTGCAGGGCTTGAGGCGGGCGGTGTCGCTATATTGCCGTCCGAGGATGCGCATCTCGACCTGCTGCGCACGCGGGCGCTCGAAGCTGTATCTGATGCTGAAATCCTGACATTCGGAACCAGCGCAGACAGTCATGGCCGCGTTCTGTCTTACATGCCCGATGGACATGGCGCGATGGCCGAGCTCGATATTCTCGGGACAAAAGTGCACGTTAAACTTCAAGCGGGCGGCGAACACTGGGCGCTCAATTCTGCGGCCGCTATTTTGGCCGCCGTGGCAAGCGCCAGACTCTCCGCATCAGAAGCGGCCGAGGCGCTTGGCGGATTTTCTCCGCCCCAAGGGCGCGGCGGTGTCGAACATCTCGCGCTTCCTGCGGGAGGAACCTTCACGCTTGTTGATGACAGCTATAATGCCAACCCGACCAGCATGTCGGCAGCGCTTGAGGCGCTTGCGGTGCGGCCTGCGACACGGCGGCTTGTCGCCCTCGGTGCGATGGGGGAATTAGGACCGGACTCAGAGCAGTTGCATGCCTCGCTTTCGGGAGCTGTTGAGGCGTCCGGTGCGAGCCATGTCTGGCTCTCGGGCGAAGATATGCGGGCTTTGTCCGAGAAATTGGATTCAGCGATTCAGCAAGATTGGGCTGTCAAGGCAAATGAATTGCTCAATGGCGTAAAAAACACGCTGAGTAACGGTGATGTGCTCTTGATCAAAGGCTCGAATGCGTCCGGAATGGTTCAGTTCGCAGATGCCTTGCGCCAATGGAGTGCTGGCACGGATGAACAGGTGATGGAAAGCGGCGCAGAAAACGCCGCAGAGGGGCTATAATGCTATACTTGCTATTCGCCCGCGATGACGGGGTTTTCAATCTCTTCAACTATATCACCTTCCGCACAGGTGCGGGAATTGTGACGGCATTTATGCTGGCCGCTATTTTCGGTGGCCCGCTGATCAACATGCTTCGCGCTCGCCAAGGCAAAGGTCAACCGATTCGTGATCTGTCACTCGAAGCGCAACTGTCCAAACAGGGTACCCCGACCATGGGCGGCTTCATCATCTGGTTCGGTATGTTCTCCGGGACCTTCTTGTGGGCCGACCTGTCCAATCCCTATATCTGGACCGTTCTGTTCGTGACGATCATCTTCGCAGTGCTCGGCTTTTTCGACGATTATGCCAAGGTTGCGAAACAGACGGATGCAGGAGTCTCCGCCAAAGTGCGTTTGCTTGTCGAATTTGCTGTCGCTGCTGTGGCGTGTGCCTTTATTATGGGCTTGCATGGCGCACATACGCCATTGGGCCATGCCGAATGGGGCAGTTTGAATGGCCTTGCCCAGCAGATTGCAGCGCTCGCGCCCGAGACCACAATTGCTCCGAACGATCAGAGCTTTTCGGGCGGCGTCGCTGTGCCGTTCATCAATGATTATTTTCTTCCACTTGGTGGATTATTCATCCTGTTCGGAACGATCGTTGTTGTTGGGGCGGCCAATGCCGTCAACTTCACCGACGGATTGGATGGACTTGCTATTGTGCCGATGATGTTTGCAGCCGGTGCATATGCCCTGATTGCCTACCTAACGGGTAACTTCCAGTTCTCCGATTATCTCGGCATCCAGTTTGCGCCGGGCACGGGCGAGCTTGCCGTCTTGCTCGGAGCGATGATGGGCGCTGGCATGGGGTTCCTATGGTACAATACCTATCCGGCTCGTGTCTTTATGGGCGACACCGGATCGCTCGGGCTTGGCGGAATGCTCGGTATTGTCGCTGTGGCCGTCAAGCATGAATTTGCCCTTGGTATTATTGGCGGCTTGTTCGTTATGGAAGCCATGTCGGTGATTATGCAGGTCAGCTATTTCAAACTGACGCGTAAGCTGACAGGTGAGGGCAAGCGTATCTTCGCGATGGCGCCGCTTCATCACCATTTCCAGAAGAAGGGATGGCCTGAAACACGGGTCGTTGTGCGCTTCTGGATTCTCTCCGTCCTGTTTGCCCTTGCGGGCCTTGCCACATTGAAGCTGAGGTGACGCGCGCAATATGATCCCGATTACCGAATATGCCGGGCGCGATGTCGCCGTTTTCGGACTTGGCCGAACAGGGCTAAGTGCGGCGCGTGCCTTAACGGCAGGCGGGGCAACGGTGCATGCGTGGGATGATAATGAGGAGACGCGCGCCAAAGCCGAGGCTGCAGGCGTCACACTGTCAGATATCAACAAGCGCGACTGGCAGAATTTTGCCGCCTTGGTCTTGTCGCCGGGTGTGCCTTACAAATTCCCTCAGCCCCATCGCATTGTGCGCATGGCCGAGATGAGCGGAATTCCTATCGTTGGCGATATGGAACTGTTCGCGCGCGCCGTGAATAATCTACCTGATAGAGCGCGTCCAAAAGTCGTCGGGATCACTGGCACCAATGGCAAATCCACCACAACAGCGCTGATCGGGCACATCCTTTCAGAAGCGGGGCGGGACGCGCGCGTTGGCGGCAATATCGGCAAGGGTGTGCTGGATATGGAACCGCTCAATGCCAATTCGATCTATGTTCTCGAGCTCTCATCGTATCAGCTCGATTTGATCGATAGTCTACATTGCGATGTCGGTGTGTTCCTCAATCTCACGCCCGATCATCTCGATCGGCATGGTGATCTTGATGGCTATATGGAGGCCAAGAAACGCCTGTTCCGAAACCAGACCTCGTCAGACTATGCAGTGATCGGAGTCGACAGTTTGCAGACCGAATCTCTGTCCATGAGCTTGAGCAATAATACGCCAGTTCGCGTGGTGCAGGTTTCGTCCGAATATGCACTTGGACGCGGGATTAGCGCGATCAATGGCAGACTTTATGACAGCCTGAGCGGCAAAGCGGTTTCGGTTGGCGATTTGCAGAATGTGACCTCGCTTCCCGGAAGACATAATCATCAGAACGCTGCGGCCGCATTTGCAACCTGCCGGATGCTAGGGGTGCCAGCAGATGCGATCATGGAAGCGATTGCCAGTTTCCCTGGCCTGCCTCATCGCCTCGAAACCGTCGGCGAAATTGGCGGCGTGCGGTTCATCAATGATTCAAAAGCAACCAATGCGCAGGCCACCGAGCAGGCACTGAAATCCTATTCAAGGGTATATTGGATTGCCGGCGGCAAAGCGAAATTTGACGGGATTGACGCCTTGGAGCCTTTGTTCCCGAACGTTGCCAAAGCCTATCTGATTGGGGATGCGCAGGACAAGTTCGAAGCCACGCTCAAGGGCAAAGCGCCAGCGGCCAAATGCGGCACGCTTGAGGTCGCGATGACACAAGCGCTCAAGGATGCGCGCGAGTCTGGTGATCCGTCGCCGATCATATTGTTATCGCCTGCCTGTGCGAGCTTTGACCAGTTCAAGGATTTTGAGGCGCGTGGTGATGCGTTCAAGGCCGTGTTTGTAGATTTGTCTGGCAAGGATGCTTTGTTGGAGCAGGCATGAATATGCCCGCCCGCACCGACCGGTCTCTTCTGACCGAGTGGCGCCGCACGATTGATTGGCCCATATTGATAGCTTGCGCCGTGCTGATGGGGATTGGCCTGCTTGCGGCGCTGTCTGCCGGTCCGCCTGCCGCCAGCCGGATTGGCTATGCCGACCCTTATCATTTTGTCTATCGCCAGATTGGTTTTGTGGTGATTGCGACCGGACTGCTCTTATCGACCTCGTTACTCACGGTCCGGTGGGCGCGGCGCTGGGCGGGGGCGGTCTTTATCGGTGCTTTGGGATTGATGCTGATCGTTCTTTTCCTCGGGCATGAAGCCAAGGGCGCGCAGCGCTGGATAAGGTTTGCTGGGTTTTCGCTACAGCCAAGCGAGCTGATCAAACCGGCTTTGATCGTTCTGGCGGGCTGGCTATTTGCCCAACGTGAGTTTTATCCAAGTGTCCCTTGGGCGGCGATTGCTGCGAGCCTGTGGGCGGGTACCGTGGGATTATTGTTATTGCAGCCAGATGTTGGCCAGTCGGCCCTGCTGACGGCAGCCTTTCTGATCACCTTTTTTATCGCGGGTCTAACGCTCCGTTGGGCCGCTGCATTCGGCGCGGGCGGGATCGTTCTAACCGGAATTCTATTTCTTACTTTGCCGCACTTTCGCAAACGGCTGCTCGGATTTTTCTTCCCCTCCGACTATGACACATATCAAATCGACAAAGCATCAGAGGCAATCGCGAATGGCGGACTGTTCGGCGTCGGTCCGGGGGAGGGCGCGATCAAGCGCGTCTTGCCGGATGCCCATTCCGATTTCGTGTATGCGGTCCTTAGCGAAGAATTTGGATTGGTCTTATCTTTGCTGGTCATTCTGCTTTACGTTTTCATTGTTATACGCGGCATGCTCGCAGCGCGTCAGATAGAAGATGCCAGCCCGCGCGCGTCGGCAATCGGATTGTTTGCGCTTTTTGGCCTTCAGGCCGCCATAAACATCAGTGTAAATATCTCTCTCATCCCGCCCAAGGGTATGACGCTGCCTCTGGTCTCTTATGGCGGTTCATCACTTTTAGGCACGGCGCTAACACTCGGATTTGCTTTGGCCCTTATCCGGCGCAGAGGCGCAAAGATCCGTTGGAAAAGGACATCATATGACTGATCCCGCCGAGCAAGCACCGCTCGTGGTTATTGGCGCAGGCGGCACGGGGGGACACATGTTCCCCGCAGCTGCATTTGCCGAAGAGATGCGCGCGCGCGGCTGGCGGGTCGGCCTTGTTTCCGATGTGCGGGGCTTGCGATATGCGTCAAAGTTTCCAGCAGACTGGAAAGAGAAAGTCGAAGCGGCGAGCCCCAATCTACGCAAACCTTGGACACTGCCTGCCACTGCACTCAAGCTCAATAAAGGCGTCGGGCAAGCTGCGCGCCTGCTCAAATCCCATGGCGCAAGCCTTGTAGCAGGATTTGGCGGATATCCGGCTTTTCCGGCATTGGCCGCTGCCAAGCGCCTCGGCCTGCCAATGCTGATCCATGAACAAAACGCTGTGCTCGGGCGCGTCAATCGCCGCTTTGCCAGCACCGCCGATGAAATCGTTGGCGGGTTCGAGCGGCTTGATCGGTTGCCCGCTGGTCGCAAACATTTGCCGCTCGGCAATCCAGTTCGCTCACCGATTGCGGCCAAGCGCGACACGGCGTTTCCGGCAACTGATGGTGACTTGCGCATTTTCATCACGGGCGGCTCGCAAGGCGCGCGCATTCTCGGCGAGGCCGTGCCGCTCGCAATCGCCAACCATTTGCCGCCAGAGCTGCGTGCCCGTGTCAAAATCGTCCAGCAAGTCCGCGAAGAACAGATAGACAGCGTCCGCGCCATCTATGAAAAGGCCAATGTTGCAGCCGAGCTCAAATCCTTCTTTGATGACATGCCCGACCAGCTTGCCAATGCGCATCTTGTCGTCGCCCGCTCGGGCGCTGGCACCGTGTCCGAGATCGCCGCCATTGGCAGGCCGAGCATTCTGATCCCGCTTAAAATCGCGATGGATGACCATCAGACCGCCAATGCCGATGCACTCGTCGCTGCGGGCGCGGCGGACCTCATGGTCGAAGACAATCTCTATCCCAAACTGATCGGGCAGCTTTTGGAGGTTCGCCTGAGCGACGGAGAAAATCTACGCACCCGCGCCGCCGCCGCACGCGCGGCAGGGACAATCACCGCCGCAAGCGATCTCGCCGATGTGGCCGAGCGCGTTGCACGTCTAAAATCAAGCTAAGAAGATACGTCATGACCCAAACCAAACCCACCCCGTTCGATCATGGTCCTGCGCATATTGTCGGCATTGGCGGCATTGGCATGTCGGCGATTGCCGATGTGATGCTGACCATGGGCTATGCCGTGCAAGGCTCGGACATTCGCGATGGCGAGATTGTCCAGCGCTTGCGTGACAGAGGCGCGAAGATCTTCATCGGCCATGATGGTGCCAATGTCGAAGGGGCTGGCACCGTCATCATCTCGACCGCGATCAAAGCCGGAAACCCTGAAGTGGACGCCGCCCGCGCCGCTGGTATTCCCGTCGTCCGCCGCGCCAATATGCTCGCCGAGATCACCCGTTTGAAATACACGGTCTGCGTTGCCGGAACCCATGGCAAAACCACAACCACCAGCATGGTCGCCGCTTTGCTTGACGGGGCCAATGTCGACCCGACCGTGATCAATGGCGGCATCATTCAGGCCTATGGCTCAAACTATAAAGCAGGCGCAAGCGACTGGATGGTCGTCGAGAGCGATGAGAGCGACGGCACCTTCGCCAAGCTCTCACCGACCGCCGCCATCGTCACCAATATCGACGCTGAACACATGGACCATTACGGTACGATGGAAAACTTGCGCGAGGCGTTCGACACCTTCGTCGAGAATTTGCCGTTCTACGGGTTCGCAGTCCTATGTACCGACCACCCCGAAGTCCAAGCGCTTGCGGCACGCATCATTGACCGTCGGCGGATTACTTATGGTTTCAATCTGCAAGCCGATGTTCGCGCTGTGAATATGACCACCGATCTTGACGGTGCGCATTTCGATGTCGTGCTCGCTGGCAAAGGCGGAGAGCCGCGCACAATAGAAGGGCTCGTTTTGCCAATGGCGGGTGAACATAATGTCCAAAACGCCTTGGCGGCAATTACTGTCGCGATCGAGCTTGGCGCCAGCGATGATCAGCTCCGTGCCAGCCTTGCCGGATTTGGCGGGGTCAAACGCCGCTTCACCCATGCAGGGGAGTGGACCCCGATTGCCGGAGAGCCGCCCGTAAAAATTATCGACGATTATGGTCACCACCCTGTCGAGATCGAAGCCGTGCTTGGCGCTGCCCGCGATATGCTCGGTGACGGCCAGCTCATCGCTGTCGCCCAGCCCCATCGCTATACCCGCCTCGAAGACCTGTTCGAAGAATTCTCCACCTGTTTTGATAAGGCTGATCATGTCCTGGTCCCGCCCGTCTATGAAGCAGGCGAAAGCCCGATCGAGGGCATCAATCACGAGGCGCTGGTCAACTCCATCCGCAGTCATGGCCATAAAGGCGCGGCTGTCTTGTCTTCGCTTGAAGATTTGCCCGAAGCCGTCAGAACCCTCGCCAAACCGGGTGGCATGGTCGTATGTCTCGGAGCAGGCGATATATCCGGCCATGCAAATGCTCTGGCTGGGAGGCTTGCAAAAGACTGAGTATTATCGTATATCGATAATGTGAAATATGCCACTGATGATCTAGACATTCCCGCGGGAACCATTGTTTCCATTCCCTATGCGCAGGTGCTCCGGCATTATGGTGTGGTCACGGCGCGCGGGACGGTGATCTCGAATTCGCGCGCGGGCGGCGGCGTTATCGAGCAAAGCCTTGGCGAGTTCAAGAATGGTCATCGACTACGCGAACATGGCGGCGCAGATGCGCGGCAGGCCTATAAAATTGAAGCGCGCGCCCGCCGTGCCCTCGGCAGTCCTTATGACCTCACCGGATCGAACTGTATCGATTTTACCCGCCATACCCATAAGCGGCGACCAACCGTATGGCAGTTCGGTCGGGCTATGTTGATGGCTGCCGGAGACATGTCCAAACGGCGGCGATAGCGTATTCGCAAAAGCTGATTGCAGCACCGACAAGACGAGGTACAAGAGGGCAGGCTAAAAACGGACCCTAACGATGAGCTACCTCACAGACAAAACCATACTTGTAACCGGCGCATCACGCGGCATAGGCGCAGCGACGGCGAAAATTTGTGCTGCTGCGGGCGCACGCCTGCTTCCACATGCGTCGGGGATGAGCGATGCTGCGGCGGGCCTATCGTCGGAATTGGACACTGATTTCCTGTTTGAAGACCTGAGCGCATCGGGCGCAGGCGAACGTCTTTTTGCCAAAGCACTGGAGGCATCGGGAGGGCGCATTGATGGCGTGGTCAATAATGCGGGTGTCTATCTTGGCTCTCCGATCAGTGGTGACGGTTGGGAGATCGGTTGGGCCACCACAATGGCCGTGAACGTACAAGCGCCAGCAGATATCTGCCGCGCGGCTATCACCCATTTTCGTGAGTCCGGAGGCGGCGCAGTCGTGAATATTGCGAGCCGTGCGGGACATCGCGGCGATGGCGGTGATCATGCAGCTTATGCGGCCTCCAAGGGCGCTGTTCTGGCGATGACCAAGACATGGGCGCGGGCGCTCGCGGGCGAGGGCATGCGGTTCTACGCCATAGCGCCGGGCTGGGTCGAAACCCGTATGGCCCCTGAAGACATCAAAAAACGTGCAGAAGCGGTGGCCGACATCCCGCTTGGCCGCGTTGCCCAGCCTGAAGAGGTTGGCGAGTTCGCCGCGTTCTTATTGTCAGACGCCTGTCCATCCGCCGTTGGCGCAACCTTCGACATCAATGGAGCCAGCTATGTCCGATAGCGTCGAGGCCCGCCGCGTCGCCGATGCTCAATTGGCTGCTTATAATGCGCAGGATATGGAAGCCTATCTAGCACTCTTTCACGCCGATGCGGTGTTGATCAATCTTCCTGACCAGACTGTCGTGGCTGAAGGCCTTGAGGCGATACGGCAGATGTATACGGCTCGTTTCGATACGCCGGGGTTGCGCTGTGAGGTTCATCACCGTTCCGAGATTGGCAATATCGCCATTGATCGTGAAACAGTCCATACGGATGGAAGTGCGCCGGTTGATATATTGGCGATGTATGAAGTCATCGACAGAAAAATTAAACGCATTTTCTTCGTACGCGGCGGAGAGCTTTAGCCAGCCCCCGTACTTGCGGCAGTAACGGCTTGCGACGCTTTGATGGCCCGCCTGACCGCCTCAGCTCCGGGCCAGTCGGCTTTCACAATGCGTTTGATGTGAGACCGGTGCCCGCGTAATCGGCTCCGATCAAAGTTCCGCTTTAGCAAATGACCAGCATTGGCGAGAGCAATAATGGCCCCCGTCCGCTCATCCGGTACCGCGCCATCATAAAACAGAACTTTCATCATATCCGATGACAGCGCCATTTTTGGACCCGCCCGGCGTTGCGGCCAGCGTGTGACCGGGAATATGCCAAACTTCTTTGCCGAGACACTTTCAACCAGTCCTTTGGTAGCAAGCTCTTCGCCTATCATCGCGATCCGTCCACGCATATGACACAGCTTACCGACCCAATATTGCATGCTTTTCGCACTCGAGCTGTCGGCAATGCGCGCCAAAACCGTATCCAGATAGAGGCTGCCTGTCGGTGCGGTATTCACCACCTCCAAAACGGCTTTGCGTCCGGAGCCCATTCTCACGCGCTCCATCATAACCAACTCAGTGAGCGCGGCGGCGGGCTGTATATAAGCATTATGATTGCCCAAAGGTTTGCCCGTCGCGTCATCGCGCGCGAGCAGAAAGAGCGCCTGCGGCAGTGTGAGCTTATGTGTCATGTCGAACCCTCCGTCTTTATTGATAAACAATATATAAGAGCGATTTCACCTAATTCCAGTGGGGGCACCGGAAAATCGCACCGTTTCTGCCACTTTGAAACCGTAACGGTTCAATATATGCCGTTTGTATGGCTTTTGATTTTTCCAAATTACCGCCCGTACGTGGCAAATTGATCGAGAATGCACCGCTTGCGCCATACACATGGTTTCGTGTTGGCGGACCGGCAGATGCTTTGTTCTTGCCCGCGGACGACGAGGATTTGGCGATGCTTTTAGCTGCGGTGCCTGAAGATGTTCCGGTCACAGTGCTTGGTGTCGGCTCGAACGTGATTGTGCGCGATGGCGGTATTGCCGGCATTGTCGTCCGGTTGATGGGGAAATATTGGGGCGAGGTGAGCGAGGAAGACGATCTTGTGCGTGCGCGGTCGGGCGCGCTGGACCTGATGATTGCAAAATATGCGGCCAAAGCGGGGCTGACGGGTCTGTCATTCCTGTCCGGCATTCCAGGTTCCATTGGCGGCGCGGTGCGAACCAATGCAGGCTGTTATGGCCGCGAACTTTGCGATGTTGCGCTGAAGATAAAAGGGATAACGCGGGCAGGGGAGCGCGTTGCATATCAAACCGGATTGTCCGATTTTGGATTGCCCGTGACCGAGTTTTCCTATCGGCATACCGATTTTCCTGACGATGTGATCGTCACCGAAGTTCTGTTGAAAACCGAAGGTCGAGGCGTGCCCGAAGATTTGCTTGGCGAGATCGAAGCGCATCAGGCCCGCCGTGCCGAAACCCAGCCGATCCGCGACAAAACCTCTGGATCGACCTTTGCCAATCCTGACCCGCCGGGCACCGAAAACCAGCGCTCGGCATGGAAGCTGATTGATGCGGCCGGGTGCCGCGGCTTACAAGTTGGCGGCGCGCAAGTGTCCGAGAAACACTGTAATTTTCTGATCAATACAGGCGCAGCAACAGCGGCCGATATTGAAGCTTTGGGGGAACTGGTCCGGGCGCGTGTGTTCGAGATGAGCGGCGTTCAGTTACGTTGGGAAGTTCGCCGGATTGGGCGCGTGTCTCGGGCAGACTAAAAACTGCCGCGCAATTGTACGCTCACGATCATGCCGAACGTGCGGTCGCGCGTCTCGAAGAAATCAACAGGACTATTGTTGCGGCGGTCGATTGATACAGCACGTTCTTCTACATCAATCTGTCCAATCAGATTGCTAATATTCAAAATGCCGGTCAGTCCGAATATATCCTTGTGTTCGGCGAAAACTCCGAGATCGCCGCGCTCGGTAGACCGGATCACAGACTGATCGAGGCGGAAATCGCGCGCTGTACGCTCGCGATTATAATTTAGCCCCAAAGCATATGGCGTTGAGGGAATATCATATCTGAGTTCGGTGAAGATGCGGCTCACAAGATCGCGGTTAATTCGGCGGCTGGTGCCGGTGAGGGGGTCGTCAAGGCTGCTGTTTTGGGCCGCGCCATCAAATTCGAGCTGCAAGCCTTTCGCGCCGAAGCGATCGAATTTTAGCGTTGTGTTCAGCTCGATACCGATCCGCGTGGCCCGATCGAGATTTCCACGTGCTTCATCGGTATCGCTAATAGGGACCTGATCAACAATATCGGTGATGATCTCGCCATAGGTCCGGATCGTGAATGCGCCCAAGTCACCAAGTCTTTGCTCCAGCTCGATCTCGCCAAGCCAGGCTTGCTGCGGCACAATTTCCGGATTGCCCGCTTGCTCGTTTTCCTGATTGAGATTGACCGTCGAGACGAAATCGAAAAAGTCGAGTTGTCCGACTTCGCGTTCAATTCGTGTGCTGATGGTTGTGTTCTGAGTTGGAGTCCAGGCTAGCGAAGCGAACCCTTTCGGGCGTACGAATTGGCGGGTTTGTCCTGTCGGGCCGGATTGTGTCAGTTCGGAATATTCCACCCCGAGCGACGCTTGAGCGTTCAAAGTCGGGCCGAGCCTCCGGCTATGGGTCAAATTCCCTTCCGCGCGTAATTCTTCGACACGGGTATTGTCATCGATAATCTCGTCGGGGGTGAGAGTTCCAAATGCATCGACGAGGAACAGGTTCGACGTATTATCGAGACTGTTAAACGCGCCTTCGACCGAGATTTGCCAATCCCGACCGGCTTTGGGACTCAACGAATATTCGACCCGCGCGATCGATTCGAGTTCATCCGCATCTTGGGTAAATCGCGATCCCTCCGAGCTGCCGTCATCGAGCAATGTCGTGACAATCTGCGTGGCGCGGAAACTGGAACGGATGGTTTGAAGCCCGATCAGTTTCAGCCGGCCCGGGCCAAACCCGAACTCGATGTCGCCACTAATTTCTGCAACATCACTGTCATTGCCAAAATTGAACAGCCGCAGTGTATCTTCCAGCGGCTGGTCGACAGGGGAGCGGGTGCCGATCTCGCGGCCAGCAAAATTGGATTGGTCATAGGACAGGTTCAGATTGGCGATCAGACCGCTAGATGGCCGCCAGCCAAGCGCGAGCGAGCCTGACGGGTCCTCACTTGCAAACCGTGTTTCTTCCTCACGTGTCTCGATGAGTGTGCCAAACCCGTCAAACACATTCTCAAGGCCTTCATTTCCGCGACGCGGATTTTCATTCTCGAGACTGAGTGTCCAATCCAATGCACCTGATTTCCCCGAAAGCGACAATGTCCCATTGAGCAGCGACGGATCGAGATTACGCCGAAAAACCGACTCCGCCGTCCATGCGCCGGAAATGCCGCCGGTTTGGGAGGTGACAATGTTCACAACTTGACCAGACAGGCCCGGAATATCGAGTTGCGCACCGTCTTGCACTTCGATCCGCACCACGGATGCAGCGGGGATGCGCCCAAGCGCTTCGACCGCGTCATTCGATTTGCCCGATAGGCGTTGGCCATTGATCAGCACATTGCCCGTCGCCTGACCAAAGCCACGCTGGGTATTGTCTTGGGCTTCAATCTGGAAGCCGGGGATTTGCGCAACCATCTCAAGCGCGGTCTTCGGCGAAAATTGTGCAAAATCTTCGGGCGTAAAGCTCCGGGACGCTGTTCCCGTTGACGCAATATTCGTGTCGGGATCTGATGAAATATCAGTTTGGGCATGCGCATTAGCAGTAAGCAAAGGCAAAATCGCCGACAAGATGCAAATTTTGCGCAACAGAATTACTCCTACGGTGTTCAGATGGTGGTTTATGCCTAGTCGAGCGGCGATGCAATCTTATGTTTTTGTAAGGATGCCATATTCATAACATTGAAAGATCATTTTGTTTGGTGAGGGTGACAGCCAGAGCAAATAGCGGTGACGTCGCCGTATCGCATAAAGGAATATAACATGAAGCGGGTTGCAGTTGTGTATGGCGGATTTTCATCCGAACGCCCGGTATCCCTGTCGTCTGGCGAAGCGGTCGGGATCGCAGCGCGCGAGGCTGGATATGATGTGGTCATGGTTGATGCCGGACCGGACCTTGCACAAGTTTTGCGAGCGGAAAAACCGGATGCAATCGTCAACGCATTGCATGGCCCATGGGGGGAGGATGGCTGCGTTCAGGGTATCTTCGAATGGCTCAAAATCCCGTATTCGCATTCCGGTGTGCTCGCCTCTGCGCTCGCCATGGACAAATTAAAATCAAAAATAACATATAAACAAGCGGGCCTTGATATTGCCGCCGATAAGGCTGTTAGCCGCGCTGAGGCCGCCGCAGCGCATCCACTGCCTTTGCCATATGTGATCAAGCCGGTGGCCGAAGGATCAAGCTTTGGCGTTGTTTTTGTTAGAGAAGGTGCCAATGGCCCGGCGCGCGAGGTCTTGTCTGATGATTGGGCTTATAGCGATTATTTGATGGCCGAGGAGTATATTCCGGGCCGAGAATTGACCGTCGCGGTGATGGGAGACCGGCCTTTAGCTGTCACTGAAATCACAACGTTAAGAGAGTTTTACGATTTTAGCGCAAAATATGAGGTTGGAGGATCGCGCCACACAGTACCAGCGGATCTGCCTGAAGCTGTCACCAAGCGCGCCATGGCGGATGCATTGACGGCCCATCAGGCACTTGGCTGCCGCGGCGTGTCGCGATCAGATTTTAGATATGACGAGACAAAAGACAGACTTGTGATCTTGGAAACGAACACCCAGCCGGGCATGACGCCGACATCTCTGGTGCCAGAACAGGCCCAGTTTCTAGGTATGTCTTTTGCCGATCTCGTCAGCTGGATGATTGAGGATGCGACATGTCAAAGGTAAGGAATTCAAAATCCGGCGGCGCAAAAGGCAAGCGCGGCGCTCGCAGTGAAGTCATTGGTGACCGCGAACAGGTTCAGGCCTCGTCCATTCTGTTTGGCTTGGCCATTCTCACTGCACTGATTGTGGCGGCTGCGGCTTGGATGGGCGGATCCCTCAGTCAACTTGAACGTAGGGTAGGGCATATGCTCGACAGCGCCGCGCGGTCGACAGGCTTGGCTGTACAATATGTATCGGTTGAAGGCGTGACCGAGGAGATCGCGGACGAGTTGCGCTTTGCGGCTTTGATCGAGCCGGGCGAAAACATGTTTCGGGCCGACCCTTATCTTGTGCGGGAGAGAATTGAAGCGACGGGCCGCGTGGTCAATGTTCAGGTCCACCGGTTTTGGCCGGATCATATTCTAGTGCTCGCAGACGCTGTTGAGCCGGTTGCCTTGTGGAATAGCGATGGTCGCGGCACTTGGGCTGTGGTTGATGGATTGGGCCGCGTGATGGCCGATCCGTCTGAAGACACGAGCGGGCTTGTCCGTGTGGCCGGAGCCGGTGCTGACACTGCTGCGCCAGACCTCGCAATAGCTCTGCACGAATTTCCCGATCTGGCCGCACGTGTTTCCCACGCCCGCCGCGTGTCCGAAGAACGGTGGGATCTCAAATTTGATTCTGGCATCGTTGCCAATTTGCCGCGCGATGCATCCCAAGGGCCGGCCATTCGCCGATTGGCCTTTCTTGATCGCGACACAGAAATTCTCGATCGTCCGCTGCGACGGATCGATATGCGTCATGCCGAACAGGTCTTTATGTCGCCTGAGCGTCCAGCTACGGCGGCGCTCGAAGCGGATGCCGGATAGCGATGGCGCGCTACCAGAACCGCTTTTCAGGCCAGCATGGGCCGCGTCCGGGTGACGTCTTTGCGTCGCTTGATATTGGCTGTTCCAAGATCACCTGTCTGATTGCGCGGCGGGATGTTGATCAACCCCAAGGGTTCCGTTTGCTCGGCGGCGGGCGCCAACAATCTCGCGGCTTTGAATCTGGCGCGATCACCGATATGGAAGCGCTTGAGCGGGCGATCCGGCTCGCGGTTGAAGATGCCGAACGGCAGGCGGGCCAGCGTATCGAACATGTCGTGCTTGGAATTACAGGACCGAAACTCCGCTCCAATCTCGTCTCGGCGCAAATCCCCACAACGGGTGGCCCCGTCAGTGCCCGTGATCTCAAACGGGTCCACGCCGCAGCCCTTGCCAAAGCAGGGGTGAAAGACCGGACGCTTTTGTCTGCCCATCCGGTTGCATACAGAATTGATGATCAGGACGGCATTCGGGACCCGCGCGGCATGCACGGCCAATCCTTGTCTGTCCTCGTAAATGCGGTATCGGTTCCTGAAGGTCAGTTGCTGAATTTGCTTGAATGTGTTGGACGTGCCCATCTTGAAGTCCGCCAGCTTGTCCCCTCGGCGGTCGCGGCGGGCATGGGCGCACTGATCGAGGACGAGCTAGAGAACGGCGCGATCTGTATTGATCTTGGAGGAGGGGTGACCACTGCCGCCATTTTCCGCAATGGTGTTCCGGCATGGCTAGGCCTCGTACCTGCAGCGGGACTGCACATCACCCGCGATATTGCCCAGGGGCTTGGCACGACATTCGCTGCCGCCGAGCGGTTGAAAACGCTGCATGGAACGACAGAGCGCGAAAGCGCCAGCGGTATGGACGATATCGAATGCCCGAGACTTGGCGATGATGGTCGCCTTCAAGCGGGTAGCATCAAACGCGTGACGCTTGCTGAAATTGTTGCCCCGCGTGTTGAAGAAGTGTTCGAGATCATGGCTAAAATGTTGGACCAGTCGGCACTGAAAAAAGTCTTGCCGCGTCGGGGCGTGCTCACTGGCGGCACCAGCCAACTCGGAAACATTCGCGAGACGGCCAAGCAGAAACTCGCAATGCCGATCCGGCTTGCCCGTCCAGTTGCGGCGGACCGCTTGGGCGAGACCTTTGCTAATCCAGCTTTTTCAACGGCCGCAGGTCTGCTAACATATGTACTTGCAGGCTTGCCAGACGCGCTTCAGGCGCATGAAGGGCAAGAGTTTTTGTCCAATAATGGGCGGTTTGGCATTGTTAAGAAGACGTTTTTTTGGATGCGTGAAAATTTCTGAATTAAATCAGACACGCTTAACTGTCTTTTAGCTCTGCCAAGGCAAACTATGGGTCTCGGACCCTTTTTTGTAGTGTGTATAGTATTAGGCGGATAAAATGACGATAGATCTTAGACCCCGAATAGTTGTTTTTGGTGTTGGCGGCGCAGGTAGCAATGCGGTTGACAATATGATTGATCGAAAGTTGCAGGGGGTCGAATTTGTCGTTGCAAATACTGACTCTCAAGCTCTCGAACGTGCCAAAGCGCCAACCCGTATCCAGCTCGGTCCTCAAACGACCCAAGGCCTAGGCGCAGGCGCGCGGCCAGAGCTCGGCGCAGAAGCTGCTGAAGAGTCCAAAGACCAGATTGAAGCCGCACTTGATGGCGCTCACATGGCCTTTATTGCTGCTGGCATGGGCGGAGGCACCGGAACGGGTGCAGCGCCGGTTATCGCTAGGCTCGCCCGCGACAAGGGAATTCTCACAGTTGGTGTTGTGACCAAACCGTTTGGCTTCGAGCATCATCACCGCATGAAGCTCGCCGAATCCGGTGTTGAAGACATCCGCCAATATGTTGACACTCTGATCGTTGTGCCGAACCAGAACCTGTTCCGCATCGCCAATGAACGTACGCCGTTCTCCGAAGCCTTCCGCATGGTCGACGATGTTCTGTATTCGGGCGTGCGCGGGATCACAGACCTGATGGTGATGCCTGGGCTTATCAATCTCGATTTTGCCGATGTGAAAGCCGTTATGGCTGGCATGGGTTCGGCTATGATGGGCATTGGCGAGGCCGAAGGCGAGGGGCGTGCTCTTGAAGCGGCCCGTATGGCTGTCGACAATCCGCTGCTGGATGATGTGTCGATCAAGGGCGCAAAAGGCGTTCTGATCAATATCACTGGCGGCTATGATATGACCTTGTTCGAGCTCGACGAGGCGGCCAATGAGATTCGCGCCGAAGTGGCCGCGGATGCCAATGTCATTCTCGGGTCTGCATTTGATGAGACACTGGAAGGCAAACTGCGCATTTCGGTTGTCGCTGCCGGACTGCAGATCGGTGCTGAGTCAGTCGCACCTGTCGCTGTGGAAGCAGATAAAGTGCCGGCCAGCGATTTCGTCGCGCCTGTGGTCGTCAATCGCTATGCCGATGCGGAAACAGATGTATCCATTGAACAGCAAGCCGAAGCCGATAGCAGACCAGATTTCGAAGGTCGCGAATTGCCGGCTGCACATATCGATGGCGGCGATGGTGCGGACCATGTCAGCGCCGATGCTGTGTTCGGGACACATACGGCCGAGACGGTTGAAACGCCAGAAGAGACTGTGCAAGCCGCCGATCCAGAACCTGCTGGGGCCGCGCCGGAGCCATCGAGTGAACAAGATGGCCATCAAGCCGGATTTGCCGGCCTATTTGGGTGGCGTAAAGGGCATCATGCCGATGATAAGTCTAATGATGACGAGCCTGTTCAAGACCGTGAAGACGCACAAGCCGACGCGCATCCTGAACCTGCACCCTTTGACGACGCTGATCTCGAAATTCCGGCCTTTCTCCGTCGTTCTGCAAACCATTAGCGCTTGAAATTCTGTATCCTCGCCCCCGCTGATCACCAGCAGGGCTGGGGGGATTCGGTCGATTCGGGGTGTTTGCACGCAACATAGCGTAACATACCGTGTGTTGAGACATTTCCTCTGATTGGTTAGTTACACATTGGGTGGGAAGAACTTGGGTACCGTGGTTTCTCTTACGGTTCTCACGTGTTGTGTAGAGGAGTAGAGGTGGATGGTCGATCAGTGCACTTTATCTGATGAAGTCACCCTGTCTGGAGTTGCGCTGCATTCCGGCCTGGACATGAGCATGACGTTGAAGCCGGCTTGTGTCGATTATGGCATCCGGTTCCGTCGTACCGATATCATTGGCCCAACAGAAGATATTCGCGCGATTGCCGAGAATGTTACATCGCTTGCCCGGGCAACGACGATCTCGAACTCTGCGGGGCATTCGGTATCTACAATCGAGCATTTAATGGCTGCATGTACCGGCGTGGGGCTTGATAATATGCTCGTGGAGATCGACGGTCCCGAAGTTCCGATTATGGATGGATCTTCGCTAGATTTTTGCAATATTTTCAATGAAGGAAGGGTGAGGCGTCAATCCATGTCTCGCCGAATTATCCGCATTCTCGAACCCGTTTCATTTGAGAATGGATCCGCGTCAGCATCCCTTCGCCCGAGTGATAGCGATGTGCTTAGCCTATCGGCGCGGATCGAGTTCGAAGATCGTGCGATTGGTACACAGCAAGCATCTCTCGCGCTCGAAAATGGGGCATTCTGCGAACATTTGTCGTATGCGCGCACGTTCGGTCGCTCCAGCGAGTTGGCCGGATTACAAGCAAGAGGCTTGGCCTTAGGCGGCTCGCTCGACAATGCGATCCTTGTGGATGACGACAAGATCGTCAACCCGGGCGGACTACGGTCTGCGGATGAATTTATCCGGCACAAATTGCTCGATGCCATTGGTGATCTGGCGCTCGCAGGGGCGAATATTGCAGGACACTATGAGGCGGTTAGACCCGGGCACGCATTGAATTTGGGTTTGGTGCGAGCCTTGCTGGATACGCCGACCGCATGGTGCTGGGAAACACAAGATGCAGATATGGATGTTTTTCACTCTGATCAACCTGCTGTTGATCTCGCCGAAGAGATGCGGGCCTAACGCAAATTTGACCGGTTTGGCCATAAGCCGATTGTCATCAGGTTAACCTCCACACGTTAAATTGTAGTCACTGTTTCAGTTGCTACCTTGAATAACGACGCCGATATGGGGCATAAACAACCTAATCTGGAGAGAAGAGCTATGAGCAAAATCAAATCTGCCCTTTTGGTAAGCGCTGCGGTCGCCAGTTTGTCGCTGACAGCCTGTCAATCGAATTCGAGAAAAGCGCAACGGGCATATGTCGAACGCCCGGTTGAAATTCTTTACAATTCTGCAGCTTCCGAGCTTGATAAGCGCGATTATGCTGAGGCGATTGAGCTGTTTAACGAGGTTGAACGCCAGCATCCTTATTCTGAATGGGCAAGACGTTCCACGCTGATGAGCGCTTTTGCGGCCTACCAATCACGTCGCTATGACGATGCGATTGGCACAGCGCAGCGCTATATTGCTCTTAATCCCGGTAGCGAAAATGCCGCCTATGCCTATCATCTCGTTGCAACCAGCTATTTCGAGCAGATCGTCGATATTGGCCGTGACCAGCGAACAACAGAGCTGGCCGCCGGGGCTCTCGATGAGCTAATGCGCCGTTTTCCAACGTCGGAATACGCAAAAGACGCGCAACTGAAAATGGATATGGTTGAAGATCAGCTTGCTGGCAAAGAAATGGAAATCGGCCGTTGGTATATGCGGCGGAATGAACATTTGCCAGCAATCAATCGCTACCGGACGGTTATCACCGATTTTGATACGACCAGTCATGCGCCCGAAGCCCTCTACCGTTTGGTTGAAGCTTATCTCTCGATCGGCTTGAAAGGCGAGGCTTTGGCGGCCGCGTCGGTGCTGGGATACAACCATCCGGAATCAGACTGGTATGAAGACGCCTATCGGTTGATGTCGGACGAGGGCCTTGATCCTGATGCGGTCCCCGAAGAGCGTCGTCGCGGCTTGCTGTCCAAACTTTTCTAGGGTCAGCTGCTAGGAGTTTTCGTTCCCCACTTGTTCCATCTTTGTTCTTTTGCTATAGAACAAAGATGATTACAGCTCTTTCGATATCTAATTTCGTCCTGATTGACCGTCTCGACGTCAGCACGCGGTCTGGATTTACTGCATTGACTGGCGAGACGGGGGCGGGGAAGTCCATCATTCTCGATGCGCTCGGCATCGCGCTCGGGATGCGGCCGGAAAAACGTTTCGTCCGTGTTGGCGCCAAGATGGCGTCTGTTGCACTTGAGTTTGACCTACCGCCTGATCATCCGGTTTGGCCTTATCTGGATGATCTCGGATTTGAAGCTTTTCCGGACGAGCCCCTGATCTTGCGGCGCACCATACCCGCCAATGGCAAGGCGTGTGGGTTTATCAATGACCAGAAAGCCAGCACCTCTGTGCTTTTGGAAACGGGCCAGTATCTGGTGGAAATTCAGGGGCAGCATGCGGCCTCCAATCTCCTGAAACCGGCCTATCACCGCGATGTTCTGGATAATTTCGCTGGCACTGACAAACTCCTGTCGGCCTATGCAAAAGCATGGGATGAATTTCAGCTTGCATGTGCGGCCCATGCCGACCTTGCTGCGCAGCAAAGAATGGCGAGTGAGGCGCGTGAAGCGCTTACACAGGCGGTTGAGGAACTCACCGGTCTCGATCCACAGGCAGGAGAGACCGAGACACTTGGCGCAGAGCGGACCCGCCGGATGCAAGCGGGACGAATTGCTGGGGCGGTTGCCGAGGCGACGAGGTCTCTTGAACGGTCGGAACTTGATATGGTGCTTGCGGGAATTGCAGCGGGCATGACAAAGCTTACAAACCTTCCGGGTTTTCATAATACGGCCGAAGGTGAATTGCCCGTGGCCGTGAACCGCGCGGCGGAGGCGTTCGAGCGGGCCAATATCGAAGTGATCGAAGCAGGCGCGGCTTTGCAGTCCTTGGCGTGGCTCGCTGAAAGTGATGACGAGGCGCTTGAGGCTACTGAAGCACGCTTGTTCGCGCTCAAAGCTGCTGCCCGCAAATATGCGGTTGATCCTGATGCCTTGGCCGACAAGCGCGCGGAGCTGGCCTCCGAACTTGCGTTGGTTGAGGCGGGAGAAGCCGGCTTGGCTGCCGCCCGTCAACGCGAAACCGATATGGCGGCCAGATGGCGCGGGGCAGCAGATCGCTTGCATAGGGCACGCAAGACAGCGGCCAAGCGGCTTGAGAAACAAGTCAGCAAAGAACTCACCCCGCTAAAGCTGGGCAATGCCAAATTCCGTATCAGTGTAGATCCGCTTGATGATGAGCAGGCCGACCGAAAAGGGGCGGATAAAATCTGTATTCTGGTCGAGACAAATCCGGGCGCGGGATTTGCGTCCTTGCAGAAGGTTGCGTCCGGCGGGGAGCTGGCGCGGCTCTCTTTGGCGCTCAATTGTGCCTGTGCCTCGGCAGGGTCAACCGTGCCAACCCTGATCTTCGATGAAGCTGACCAAGGTGTCGGCGGGGCTGTGGCCGCGGCGATTGGGGAACGCTTCATCCGGCTTGGGGGTGACCGGCAGGTTTTCGCTGTGACCCACAGTCCGCAAGTGGCCGCTGCTGCAGATAGCCAATGGCGCATCGAGAAAGGCGCGACACGAAAAAATGCCAAGGCTGTTGGACTTACGCGCGCGTGTGTTTTAGATGCTCATGCACGATTAGAAGAGATTGCGCGCATGTTGTCGGGGGCCGAGGTCACGCCTGAAGCCCGAGCCGCAGCGGAGCGCTTATTGGAGGGATAATGTCTGGAAACGGTGCGGCAGTTGAGGCCCTGACAGAGGCCGGAGCCCGCGCCGAGCTAGCGCGCCTTGCGACCGAGATTAATCTCGCCGATGCCGCCTATTACCAGCGCGACGATCCCCACCTCACCGACGCCGAATATGATGCACTGCGCCAACGCAATCTCGCGATTGAAGCAAAGTTCCCGCATCTCAAACGCAAAGATAGCCCCTCCGATAAAGTCGGTGCGCGCGTCGGCGATGGCTTCTCGAAAGCCGAGCATTTGGTTCCGATGCTATCGCTCGGCAATGCATTCAACGATGAAGATGTCGCCGATTTTGTTGGCAAGATATCGCGCTTTCTCGGCTTGGAAGAGGGAGTCGAGATTGCCTTGACCGCCGAGCCTAAAATTGATGGCCTGTCCTTGAACCTGTTATACGAGAACGGCACTTTGGTGCGCGGGGCCACACGCGGCGATGGCGCGGTCGGTGAAGATGTTACGGCGAATGCGCGGACCATCGCGGATATTCCGGAAACTCTGGCCGGCGAGGGCTGGCCGGACCGGATCGAGATTCGCGGCGAAGTGTATATGAGCCATGCCGAGTTCGCGGCGCTAAACTCGCGCGAACATGAGGCCGGGCGCAAAGGGTTTGCCAATCCGCGCAATGCGGCTGCGGGCAGTCTGCGTCAGCTTGATGTGAGTGTCACCAAATCGCGGCCCCTGCGCTTCTTTGCTTATGCATGGGGCGCGATGAGTGCGCCGGTGGACGAGACGCAATCGGGTGTCGTCGCCAAATTTTCGGAGTGGGGGTTTTCCGTAAACCCGCTTTTCTCGCGCCATGAAACGGTTGAGAGCTTGCTCGCTGCCTATGTAGATATAGAGCGCCAACGGGCCAAGCTCGGCTATGATATTGATGGCGTTGTTTACAAGGCCGACCGGCTCGACTGGCAAGAACGCCTTGGCTTCGCCTCGCGTGCGCCGCGCTGGGCAATTGCCCACAAATTTCCCGCCGAAACCGCAACCACCTTGCTCGAAGGCATTGATATCCAGATCGGCCGCACGGGCTCGCTGACGCCGGTCGCCCGCCTTGCTCCGGTGACGGTCGGCGGCGTTGTTGTCTCGAATGCGACTTTGCACAATGAGGACGAGATTGCCCGCAAGGATGTCCGCATTGGCGACACAGTGACCGTGCAGCGCGCTGGCGATGTTATCCCCCAGATTACTGGCGTCGTCGATCCAGACCGCAAAGACCGGCCTGCGCCGTGGACCATGCCAACTGAGTGCCCAGTCTGCCAGTCGCCCGCTATACGCGAGCTGGACGAGAAGGGCGTGGCGGATGTTCGCCGCCGCTGCACGGGCGGGCTAAGCTGCAAGGGCCAGAGCGTCGAGCGGCTCAAACATTTTGTGTCGCGCCAGGCGCTTGATATTGATGGGTTGGGCAGCAAGCAGATTGCTATGTTTTTCGAGCGCGGCGTGGTCGAGAGCTTCCCCGATATTTTCCAGATCGAGGCGCGTATTGCCGAGGCTGGATTGCCGCCACTGTCTGAGTGGGAAGGCTTTGGCGATACATCTGCCAGCAAATTATTATCAGCCGTCGAAGCGCGCCGCAGCGTCGGGTTCGCCGCCGTGCTCAAAGGCTTGGGCATTCGCCATGTCGGGCGCACAGTGTCCGGTCTTTACGAACGCAACTTCCTCTCATGGTCGCGGTTTTGGGAAACCGTCGCAACCGCTGCCGGGTATGAAAGCGAGCTGCCTGAAGATGAAACGACCCAAACTATTCTTGCCGCGCGTGCTGAGCTTGCGGCCATTGACGGCATAGGCGACGCGGCCGTGCACGCCCTGATCGCGTTCGAGCGCGACGACGCCTCCCGCGCGATGATGGCGCGCCTCAATGCAGAGCTCGATGTGCTTGATGGCGAAGCGCCGACGGATGATAGTCCCGTTTCCGGCAAGACAATCGTATTCACCGGCAAGCTCGAAAAGATGACCCGCGACGAAGCCAAAGCCCGCGCGACCATGCTCGGCGCGAAAGTCTCAGGCTCGGTCTCTGCCAAGACAGATATTTTGGTCGCTGGCCCGGGCGCAGGCTCGAAGCTCAAAAAAGCCGAAAGTTTGGGCGTCCAAACGCTCACCGAAGACGAATGGCTGGAGCTTGTGGGGTAGAGATAGAATCAGTGCGGCGATCAAATAGCAAGTTCGGGACAAAAATCGTGAAATCTTCCATATTCAAGTCGGCTGCGCTTGGTGCAGTCAGTATCTCTCTTTTGATGCTCAACGCTTGCCAGAAAGCGGATGTGGATGCCAAAGCGCAGACCGAAACGACACCGCTAGAAACCATCGCTGAAACGCCCGCTTCATTTGGTACAAGCTACAAACTCCCCTCTGCCGTTTACGGAATGGATCGCGAGATAAATATCTACGTGCCCGAAATCCCCGAATGGGGGCAGGGCTATTTCGACACGCCATTGCATGTCCTTTATGTGGTTGACGGGGGGCTTGATCAGGATTTTTTCCATATTGCGGGCTTATCCAATCTGACCTTGATCAATGCCGAACGTCACCCGATGATTGTGGTGGGGGTGCGCACACATAACCGGCGGCCCGAGATTTCGCCCAAGCCGACAGACCCGCGTTACCAGACGGGCGGCTTTGAAGGCTGGGGCGGCTCACACGATTTCCGGCGGCACCTTATCGAAGAGGTCAAACCATTCGTCGAGGCACGCTATGAAACAGGGCGCGATGTTATTATCGGCGAGTCGCTTGCAGGGCTTTTTATTGCCGAGACCTTTTTGGAAGCGCCCGAAAGTTTTGACGACTATATCTCGATCAGCCCGAGCCTTTGGTGGGATGACCGCAGGCTATCGAAACAGGCTCCCGCGCTTCTGGCTGAGCACGGCGCATCTGATCGCCGTCTATATCTGACAATGGCAGACGAAGGCGGAACAATGCGTTTGGGGCTAGACGAACTGCTGGGTGCGCTTTCTGGTAAGGAAGACAGCGTTTCAGTGAAATTCGTTGACCGCGCAGAGGGCGACACACATGCCTCGATTTACCACCATGCCGCGCGCGATGCGTTGACATGGTTATTCGGTATCCCGCCCGAGCCTTATGGCGAAGCGCCGTGGTATCTCGTCGAAGGCGGCGAACCTCCCGAGAGCCCATAAAACCGCGCCAATGAGCTCAAGCTAAAGCGCTTGCGCCTCGGAAACGCCCCTCCCGGTCCGAAGGGGAGGGAGGGGCATAACTGTGTATCAGGTCTGGCGTCTCTGGGGATTAAACCGGTGCGCAAGCTTCGCCGAGCCAAGTGAGAACATCTGGCTCATTGTTAAGATGCGGCGTCAGTTTTTCCAGAACCGTCGCATGATAATTATTTACCCAACTAAGCTCGGTATCGCTCAGTAAGCTGATGTCAATCAATGTGCGTGCCAGCGGTGCCCATGTCAGGTTTTCAAAACCGAGCATATCAATTTCGCCGCCCGCAATCGCTTCTGGTTCGGTCACGAATTGTAAGTTCTCGATGCGAATGCCGAACGCTTCTGCTTTGTAATAACCCGGCTCATTTGACATAATCATGCCGGGCGCGAGGGGAACCGCATTCCATGCTTTGGCAATGCGTTGCGGTCCTTCATGGACGCCGAGATATACGCCGACACCGTGGCCTGTGCCATGTCCATAATCAACGCCAGCTTGCCAGAGGGCATGCCGCGCTAGAATATCAAGATGCGTGCCTGTGGTGCCGGGAGGAAACCGGACAACTGCCAGCGCGATATGGCCTTTGAGGACTTGGGTATAACGCGTGCGCATTTCATCAGTAGGCGATCCAATTGCAACTGTTCGAGTTACATCAGTTGTGCCGTCGAGGTACTGCCCGCCGCTGTCTACGAGAAACAGGCTACCACGTTCTAGCTTGCGGTCGGTTGCTGTTGAAACGCGGTAATGCACAATCGCCCCGTTTGGCCCCGCGCCGGAAATTGTCTCGAACGACAGATCGTTGAGCTTGCCTGTGGCGTCACGCAAGTGTTCGAGTTTGGTGACCGCTTCAATTTCGGTTACCTCGCCAGATTGTGCGTGAGTATCGAGCCAATGCAAGAAGCGGGTGAGCGCTGCGCCATCGCGAATATGTGCCGTTTGTGTTCCAGCGATCTCGGCTGGGTTCTTGCACGCTTTGGGCAAAGCGCAGGGGTCTTGCGCTGCGAGGATGCTGGCCCCCGCATTTTTCAGCGTCTCGAAAAACCATGCCGAAGCCATGTTTGGGTCTATGCTGATCGTCTTGCCCGAAAGCTTGGCAAGCTCGCTTTCAAGCGCTTCGATCTTGTGAAGGCGCACCCCATTGCCCAAATGTTCGCGTAACCCGTCGCTGACTTTGGCTTCAGCGAGAAACAGATCGGCTGTGGCATCCTTATGCAAGATCGCGCGGCCAAGTGGCAACGGCGTGCACATCACATCGCCGCCACGCATATTGAATGCCCAAGCAAGCGATGCCGGTGCGGTAATGATCGCGGCGTCGGCTTTGTCGGCGCTTAGCGTCTCGGCAATCTGGACGCGTTTATCGGCTGCCGCCATGCCGGTATATTCGAGCGGTTGGGGTACAATCGGAGCGATGGGCGGGGGCGGCTGGTCGTCCCATGCTGCATCAATCGGGTTGGCGTCGAGCATTTTTAGCGTGCCGCCCGCTTTGGCGACGGAAGCTGCCAGCGCCGCAACATCGTTCGGGCTAGAGAGTTTCGGGTCATAGCCGAGTGTTTTACCGCTTAAATTTTGGGCCGCGAGCCAGCCAAACGGATTGGCTGGTTGCTGGATGGTTTTGACTGCGAACAGGTCATCATCGAGCTGATCTGCAGCTTGGAGCGTATACCGCCCGTCGACGAACACCGTGGCTGCCTCTATGCCGATGACGGCGCACCCGGCAGAGCCGGTAAATCCGGTCAGCCAGGTCAGCCGTTGATAGGCTTCCGGCAGGTACTCGTTATTGTACTCGTCCTCATGTGGGACATACAAAAAATCCAAGTTCAGATCGGACATTTTTTGGCGAAGAGTTGGCAGATTGGCGCGGCCCATAGCGGCGCCACCGCGAATATCAAAGGTCTGTTTCATAGATAGGATAATAAGCGGTAAAATCTTTTGGAGATAGCCTAAAATAAGCTATGCATTTGTGCATGCCAAAACTTCCCTAATGGCGCTTTTCATGCAACGCTAAAGGCTTATATGAGGCTCAACAGCGTCGCAAAGGTGCTGATATAAAAGAAAGAAACCTCCCATGAAGACCCCAATCGACACAGTTACAAGCACGATCATCGTTCAAGACCAGTCGGCTAATGCAGCTAACAATGCAACCAACGGTCAATCACAGGTCCAACGCACTCCGCGCGCGCACATTATCAATCGCCGTGCAGCACGTTGGGCACGCCGCGCCACCCACTAGGGTCGCTTTTAGGTTCTAAACCTGTTTTTCCGGTTGCGCCCGACCTGACTTGTGTGCACGCGTTAGCTTTATGACGCAGAACACACAGAGGGCGGGCGCAACCAATATGTCCTATATCATTGCCATTTCCGGTGGATCCGGTTCCGGAAAATCCACACTCGCTGCGGGGCTTGTAAACGCTCTGGCGCCGCGCACAGTCAGCCTGTTTGTCGAAGATGCCTATTATTGGCCGCGATCGCATTATCCGGCTGATGTGCCAGTGTCTGCGATAAATTATGATGATCCCTCATCCAAAGACATCGGCTCGCTCGTCCGCGATCTTGCTGCGTTGAAATCCGGTAAGCCGATCTTTCAACCCCAATATGATTTTGAGACCCATGCGAGAGCTGAAGGCAGTGATGAACTGGCTCCGGCTGACATCATCATATTCGAGGGCATCCACACATTGTCCCTGCCCGAGGCAGACCATCTGATCGATCTGCGTGTCTTCGTCGATACGCCGGATGATCTGCGGCTAGCCCGTCGAATCCGCCGCGATGTGCTTGAGCGCGAACGCAGTGTTGAAAGCGTGTTGAGTCAGTATATGTCGACGGTCCGTCCATCTCATTACGCGCATACCTATCCGGCCAAATTCAAAGCTGATCTCGTCATCGCCGATGAAGGATTGCCAGCCTATGGTGATCTTGCGCCGACCGAGCGTGCAGTTGCGCGTATGATTGCGCCGGTTGTTGGCCGTTTGGCTATGCTTGGCGTGGTCGAGCGGCAAGGATAACGGGCTTAAAGCTCATCCGGTGAATATCGCACGGGCCAAGCCGTGTCAGCGCATCCGAATGCACTTTGGTGCCATAGCCCTTATGCGCGGCGAAGCCATAGCCCGGATACGCATCATCCATCTCCACCATCACCCGGTCTCGCGCGGTCTTTGCCAAGATCGACGCCGCCGAAATACAAGGCTCGGTCAAATCCCCTTTGATGATTGCGCGCGCAGGGCAGGGCAGCCCGTCAGGCACATCATTGCCGTCGATGATAATCGCAGTCGGCGCAATCCCCATAGCCTCCACCGCGCGCCGCATAGCCAGATGATTGGCTTGGCGGATGTTGAGCTCGTCAATTTCTTCAGGGCTGGCCCAGCCAAGTCCCCATGCGGCGGCGCTCGCTTTGATCAGCGGCTCTAGCGCCTGACGTTTCTTCTCGCTCAGCTTTTTGGAGTCGGTCAGCCCCGCAATCGGCTGCCCCGCATCAAGGATCACCGCGCCCGCCGTCACAGGTCCGGCCCACGGTCCGCGCCCAGCCTCGTCTATTCCGCAAATTATCTCTATGCTCATATGTGAGACTAATCAGCAGATTCCCGAAGGAAGACAAATGACCCAGACTCGAGCGATCCGTATCCACAAAATCGGTGGCCCCGACGTGCTGACGGAAGAACAGATCACGCTCAATGCGCCAGCAGCAGGGCAGGTGCTTGTGCGCAATACGGCCATCGGGCTGAACTTTATCGACACCTATCACCGCTCTGGGCTTTATCCGGTGCCGCTGCCGTTCACGCTTGGCAGCGAAGGCGTTGGCATTGTCGACGCCATCGGCGAGGGCGTTGCAAATGTGCAGGTCGGCCAACGCGTTGGTTATTTTGGCGCCGGCGCCTATGCGGGCCATACTTTGGTTGCGGGGGCGGCGCTCGTGCCTCTGCCAGATGAAGTGGACGACGAAACGGCTGCGGCTGTGTTGCTCAAGGGGCTGACCTGCTGGATGCTCTTATGTGAAGTGCATCAAGCAAGCCCGGGCGAGACAGCGCTGGTCTGGGCAGCGGCAGGCGGGGTCGGCTCATTGCTGGTGCCGTGGGCGACAAGCCTTGGCATGGAAGTAATCGCAATCACGGGCACCGAATCCAAGGTCGAGCGCATCCGGAAAAACGGCGCGGCGCATGTGCTTTTGGCGGATGATGATATTCCTGCCCGCGTGAGTGAGATAACCGGCGGGCAAGGCGTCGATGTCGCCTATGACAGTGTTGGCAAAACCAGCGCAGAAAGCTCTCTATCGAGCCTGCGTGAGCGCGGCCTGTTTGTCTCGTATGGCAATGCGTCCGGCGCAGCAGATCCGATAGCGCCAACGCGATTGGCTCAAGGTGGATCGCTGTTTATGACGCGGCCAACCCTGTTCAATTACTTCAATTCGCCAGAGCGAATGAAGCGCGGCGCGGCGGCCTTGTTTGGCGCCCTTAAAACCGGAACCATCAAAGCTGACATCGGCCAACGCTTCGCCCTGTCAGATGTCGCAGATGCCCACCGCGCGCTGGAGGGCCGCAAAACGGTCGGCGCGACGGTTTTGGTGCCTTGACGATTTCCAAGCCCTATCTCGTTAAATTCCCATGGCTTGCAGGGATTGCAGATATTAACGCTTCGTGCACTACTCTTACCTAGCTTTTGCGACCGAGAGGAAGGGACGCGATGTTTGATGCACCGGTTGCGCCCGAGAGCGCGTTGGGACTGCACTATATAATAGAGTTTTTCGGCGCGCGGAATCTGGAGGATTGTGCGCCTGTTCAGACTGCTTTGCGCGACGCCGCCGAGCTGGCTGGCGCTGTGGTACTCGACGAAAATATCCATGATTTTGGCGAAGGGCAGGGCGTCACCGGCGTTGTGCTGCTCGCTGAGTCGCACATTTCGATCCATACATGGCCCGAGCATAACTATGCGGCGATCGACATTTTTATGTGCGGTGATCGTGTTGCCCCGGAGAAGAGCCTTGAGCATTTGCGCGACTTTTTTAGGCCCGAAAACGAGAGCGTCAATCGGTTGCAACGCGGCCTGATGCCAGCCCAGATGGCCAGCGATTGAACGCAATTACCCGTGTCCTGCAGACCTATAAGGTAACGCTTGGCATTTGTACGCTGGCGATCCTGAACTTTGCCCTGTTTGGCGAGGGCGGGTTGGCACCATCAGGTGCGAGCGTGTGGGATAATCTATTCACAACATTTCTGAATGTGTTCCGGCATGGCACCGACCGGCATTTGTTTGGCAATCTTGTTCTGATCTTCTGGGCCGGATTGGTGATCGAGCCGCGCATTGGAAACGTGCGCATGGCGTGGCTGTCATTGGGGTGCATAGTTTCTGCGACATTGCTCCAAACCCTGCTCGTTGATGGACTGTTTATCGGACTGTCGGGGCTTGCATATGGAGTCGTAATCTTTGCACTTATCCACCGGTCGTCCATGTCCGTATCCGTCTTATACATTGTCGGCGGTCTAATTACGGTTGGTAGTGAGATCTTTTTTATGTCAGACACAATAGCGGTCTTCGCCCATTTGGGCGGGCTGTTATTTGGAGGGGGAATGGCCATGTTCGGAAAAATGTTTGGCAAGAAACAGGCCGGAGCGCCTGAAGCGGTTGATCCTGATCAGCCAGAGCTGAAACCTATGCAGGAAGCCGACCTTCCAGCTGTGATCGCGATCATCAACCAGACCGATGATGACGATGCCGCAGATGCCGAGGAGACGCTGACCGAGCGCGGTGTTTTGGGCATGTATACGCTTTGGCATCGCGGACAGATCGTTGGTGTCACGGGGTTTTCGCATTCGGAAGCGGGGACGGATGTGGTCTGGCTGTCATGGACTTATCTTGATCAACGCTCGCGCAAGCAGGCGCTTGGACGATATATGGTCGATGAATTATTGCGCATCCTGAACCATCAGAACGTGCGAAAAATTTTCATTGCAACAAGTGATTACAAGGAAGACGGGCACGACGTATACGCCGATGCCCGCGCATTCTACGAAAAGCTCGGCGCATCTTTGGAACTGACTGTGCCGGCCTTTTATTCGGCCGATGAGAGCAAGCTGATCTATGGATTGGTGAACCCCGGCAAGGCCCAGGAAGAATCGCTCGATGATCTAGGGCAGCGGGGTGTGCGCTTTGTCGATGTCTCGCTCGACGATGATAGCGACGATATTGGAGCGGTGGCTTGGGAGGAATACGAGGGCGGTGTAGAGGGGATTGATACGATCCTCGGTCTCGCAAATTCGCGGCAGTTCCGGCAATTGGTTGTCGCTATACCGGCTGATATCTCGGACTTTGCAACCGCGCAGCTAGAAACCAAAGGGTTTACCCGTATAGGGATGCTCGCAGATTTTTATGCACTCAATCTCGGGCAGGTTTGGTGGACAATCGAGCTAAATTAATGTCTTGTGCAATACAGTGTTAACTTTTTGGTTATAAATAATTAACAGCTGGGATAAGAGGGATAATCATGAACGGTACTGTAATAAAATATGGACTCATTGGCTTGGCGGTTGTGGCGTATTTTGGCTACACGTCGCTAAAAGGAGCTGGCCCGCAATCCGCGGATTTGGGCAGTGTTTTGGACCGGACAGATTATGCGCTCACAAATTACCAGACTAGCAATGCGGAAGGTGATGTCGACGAAGCTGAAATGGACATGTTCACCAGTTATCTTACGGCCGTCATGAACGCGCCTGAGACCTTTTACGATAAGCCAATTGGTGTGTCTTTGGGTGCGGATGCAATGTTTACTGGGTTCGAGGACCCGAATACCAACAATATTCAGGATTCTGGAGAGGATAACATATTCACTGTCGAAGTTGACATTGACAATGAACGGCTCATCGCAACGGATGTTTCAGGCAATGCGGTCCACCATAGATATTCAGGGTCGGGGATTGTTACGGGCCTGCTGATTGGTCGCCTATTGGGGCGTCAGAGAGCGGCGGGTATTCGTAGCGGCGCATTCAATAACCGCAAAACGACGGCGCGCTCCAGCAGCTCGGCTGCACGCTCACGATCACGCTCGGGTGGATCTCGCTCGGGTAAGTAATTCCCACAATGTTGGGATGTAAGACTGTTTAACTTGAGGACCCGGATCGCGTATGCGCTCCGGGTCTTTTCATTGGCATATGGAATAATTGATGTCTCAAAATGTGAATGCTGATGCGCCAGCCCCCATGACTTCCGAGCTTGCGGATCTCGGCAAAACGAAATTGTCTGTCCTTCTGGTTTCGATCCTGATTGTCGCGCTATGCGGCATTGTCTATGAGCTGATAATCGGCACCGTATCGAGCTATTTGCTCGGCAATTCAGTCTATCAGTTCTCGCTTACAATCGGGTTTTTCATGTTCGCCATGGGGGTTGGCTCACATCTATCCCGCTATGTCGAAACCCGGCTGCTCGAAACGTTTATCTATGTCGAAATGGTTTTGGCGCTGGTGGGCGGGCTGTGCAGTGTATCATTGTTTATGCTCTTTCCCTTTGCGCCGTGGCTTTATACGGCGGCAATGTTCGGGTTCATCTTCGTCATTGGCGGGCTGGTCGGGATCGAAATTCCGCTATTGATGCGAATTTTGTCCGAACATCACGGTACGCGTAAATCTATCGCGGATGTCCTTTCGCTTGATTATATCGGGGCGTTGTTTGGTTCGGTCGCGTTCCCGCTACTCTTGCTTCCCAGTCTTGGTCTGATTGCGTCGTCTTTCGCGATCGGACTGATCAATGTGTTCGTGGCGTTTCTAAATGCCGTCTGGCTGCGTGAGCATCTGGCGTCGGCAAAACGGATGATCTGGATGACAGTCGCAATTTTCGTCGGCCTCGTGGTGCTCACTCTGTCTGCGTCGCGGATCACGTCATTTGCCCAGCATCATCTCTATTTTGACCAGGTCGTTTGGGAGAAGCAAAGTCCCTACCAATCCCTGACCGTTACCAATGCGTGGCCAAACGGCGATCTAAGGCTGTTTATCGATGGCCACCTTCAGTTTTCCCAGCAAGATGAGCATCGCTATCATGAGGCGCTGGTGCACCCTGCGCTTGGCTGGAGCGGGGTTCCCAAGCGCGTACTTGTGCTTGGGGGAGGCGATGGCATGGCTGTGCGGGAAATTCTCAAGCATGACGGCGTAGAGACGATTGATCTGGTTGATCTCGACCCCCAGATGACTTGGCTGGGCCAGTCTTTTGCGCCCGTTGTCGCGCTAAATCAGGATGCATTGAACGCGCCTGAGGTCACGATCTATAATGAAGATGCCTTCGTTTTCATCCAACGCAGTGAGGAAAAATACGACCGCGTCATCATCGATTTTCCCGACCCGCACAATGAAGCCATCTCGAAACTCTATTCCGAGGAGTTCTATGCTCTGGTCCGTGCGCATCTAAGCGACGGGGGTGTGGTAGTGACGCAGAGTTCCTCGCCATACTTCGCCCGACGAACCTATTGGTCAATCGGGGCAACGCTGGAGAGTATCTTCCCCGATGTCCTAAGCTATCAGATCACGATACCGTCATTCGGAGTGTGGGGCTATCATATGGCTTTTGCCAATGAGGGAGGGGCGCTGGAGCGCGTTCCCGAAGGATTGGCGGCTATGTCGGCTCCGGTGTTTGAGGCGGCACAAGTTTTTCCTTGCGATATATCCAAACTAAACAGCGTATTGGCGAATTCAATTTTCGATCCCAGCCTGTATGAAGCCTACACGCAAGATCTTCGAACGCCCCCGCAGAAGGCACTAGAGGCCTGTCGCAATTCCTAGTTCGGCATTTGGATAGGAAATCTTTTCTAATTTTCGCGAGATAATGGAAATAATAATCTAATTGTACTGCGGTGCAGCATTATTGGCCCGCTAATTGCGTTGACGGCACAATATATATCTTATACTTGGCATGATCGGGAGCGTTGATACCCAATTGTCATCTGAGCGTGTTTTTCAGGACGTTGGGCAAGCGCAAATTGGCTTCCAGCCGAGGTGAACGAAGAGACGATCTGTCTACCGGCGCGGTGAGTTTGGTGAATTTTAAATTGCGACAAGAACGAAAAGAATCAAGGGAATTGGATTATGAATAAGCCGCTTAAGTTTCACGTTCCAGAGCCCGAATTTCGCCCAGGGGATCATCCGGATTTTAGCGGTCTGAAATTACCCAAGGCTGGCGCTGTCAAACGCCCGAAAGTCAATGTTAAAGCCGAGACGATACGCGACCTCGCTTATACGGTTATCCGCGTCATGACGCGCGAAGGCGAGGCTGTTGGTGAATGGGCTGATACACTTAGCGATGAGGAAGCGCTGACTGGCCTCAAAAATATGCTGACCGTGCGCGCTTATGACAAACGCATGCAAATGGCCCAGCGGCAGGGCAAAACCAGTTTCTATATTCAGTGTCTCGGCGAAGAAGCCATCGCATGTGCGTTTCAACAGGCGCTGGAAAAAGGCGATATGAATTTTCCGACCTATCGCCAACAAGGTCTGCTCCTGTCTTCTGGATATCCAATTTCCGACATGATGAATCAGGTCTATTCCAACTCCGAAGATCCGCTTCGCGGACGGCAATTGCCGATCATGTACTCATCAAAGGAGTATGGGTTTTTCTCAATCTCGGGCAATCTGGCCACACAGTTTGTTCAAGCCGTCGGTTGGGCCATGGCCTCTGCAATCAAGGGCGATACCAAAATTGCAGCCGGTTGGATCGGGGATGGTTCAACTGCGGAGTCGGACTTCCATTCTGCGATGGTGTTTGCCTCTACATATCGTGCGCCTGTGGTCTTGAATATCGTCAATAACCAATGGGCGATCTCGACCTTCCAAGGGATTGCGAGGGGCGGGGCCGCGACATTTGCTGCGCGTGGGCACGGGTTTGGTATTCCGGCTTTGCGTGTCGACGGAAATGATTTCCTTGCAGTTCATGCGGTGTCCAAATGGGCAATCGAGCGGGCGCGTAAGGGGCACGGTCCTACTCTGATTGAGCATGTCACATATCGGGCAGGTGCACACTCGACCTCTGACGATCCATCGGTCTACCGACCCAGAAAAGAATCCGAAGAGTGGCCGCTTGGTGATCCGGTAGAGCGCTTGAAGCTATACCTAATCAAGAAGGGCGCATGGTCTGAAGAGCGGCACGCTCAAGCTGAAGCCGAGATTGAAGCTGAAATTGTACGGCTCCAAAAAGAGGCGGAAAAGAACGGTACATTGTCGTCCGGACTAAGCCCGTCATCGCGCGAGATGTTCGAAGACGTGTTCAAAGAAACACCAGCGCATTTGCGTAAACAGAGACAAGAGGCAGGCGTATAAAATGGCACGGATGACAATGATCGAGGCGATCCGTAGCGCCCAACATGTTGCGATGGAGCGGGACGATAATGTCGTCGTGTTCGGTGAAGATGTCGGGTATTTCGGCGGTGTGTTCCGCTGTACGCAAGGCTTGCAAGAAACGTTCGGCGCGTCGCGCTGTTTTGATAGCCCGATCAATGAAAGCGGAATCATCGGGGCCGCGATTGGCATGGCTGCATATGGTTTGCGTCCCTGTGTCGAGATTCAATTCGCGGACTATATGTACCCCGGATATGATCAACTCAGTCAGGAAGCAGCGCGGATCCGCTATCGTTCAAACGGTGATTTTACAACACAAATGACGGTTCGTATGCCCACAGGTGGCGGCATTTACGGGGGGCAGACGCACTCCCAAAGTCCCGAAGCGCTGTTCGCGCATGTTTGCGGTTTGAAGACAGTCATTCCGTCAAACCCCTATGATGCAAAAGGTTTGCTTGCCGCTGCAATTGAGGATGATGACCCGGTGATCTTCCTTGAGCCAAAGCGATTGTATAATGGACCATTTGACGGGCACCATGACAGACCGATCACGTCTTGGTCGAAGCATAGTTTGGGTGAAGTTCCGGAAGAGCATTATACTGTTCCTTTGGGCAAGGCGGCGATTGTCCGCCCTGGCGAAGACGTCACCATTCTTGCCTATGGCACGATGGTTCACGTGGCGCTCACTGCGGTTGAGGAAACTGGTGTTGATGGCGAAGTCATCGACTTGCGTACAATATTGCCGCTTGATCTCGAGACGATTGAAACGTCGGTCAAACGGACGGGCCGCTGCGTGATTTTGCATGAAGCGACGAAGACTTGCGGATTCGGTGCCGAGCTTATGTCGCTCGTGCAAGAGACATGTTTCTACAATCTTGAGGCGCCGATCGCGCGTGTGACGGGCTGGGACACGCCATATCCGCATGCGCAAGAATGGGATTATTTCCCCGGGCCAAAGCGCGTGGGTGCTGCACTCAAAAAAGTCATGGAGGGTTAGGCTATGGGCGAATATACAATCAAGCTTCCGGATGTGGGAGAAGGTGTTGCTGAAGCCGAGCTCGTCGAATGGCTGGTTGAGGATGGGCAGTCGGTCCGTGAAGACGATGTGCTTGCAGCGGTGATGACGGATAAGGCGACCGTGGAAATTCCGGCGCCGACTGACGGTGTTGTCATTTGGCGCGGCGGTAAGATTGGCGAAATATTGGCCGTTGGCTCGCCTTTGATCAAGCTCGAAGTTGTGGGCGAAGGGAACGCTGATGAGGCTGGCGCGCAGACGCCGGTTGAAGCCCCCAAGGCTGATCCTGCGCCGAAGCCCGAAGCGGCCGAACCGGTGAAACCCGCGATTGCTGCAGAGCTGCCGAAGCCCGCTCCAGCGAAGGCTGCATCCATGCCGATGAGCAGTGGAGCGCCGCGCGCAGAAGGGGAGAAGCCGCTTGCATCTCCAGCCATCCGCAAACGTGCGCTTGAGGGCGGGGTTGACCTGCGGCGAGTTGTAGGAAGTGGCCCCGCGGGGCGCATCAGCCATGATGATCTCGACGCCTATTTTAATGCTGGGGGCAATCCAGCCGCCACGCGACTGGCACGCACAGCCAATACTTCGGTCAAAGATATTCCGATGGTTGGGCTGCGCCGTAAGATTGCGCAAAAAATGGCGATTTCGAAATCGCGCATTCCGCATATCACTTATGTTGACGAAATTGATGTTACGGCGCTTGAAACCTTGCGTGGCACGCTGAATGCGGCCCGTCAGCCGGAGCAACCCAAGCTCACCTTGTTGCCGTTTCTAATGCGCGCGATGGCGGTGGCGATTGCCGAACAGCCACAGATGAATTCGACCTATGATGATGACGCAGGCGTCGTGCATCAGCATGGCGGTATCCATATGGGTGTCGCTGCACAAACTGCAAATGGTCTGGTTGTGCCGGTTGTCAAACATGTGGAAGCGCGCGGATTGTGGGATTGCGCTGGCGAAGTTGGCCGGCTTGCGGAGGCTGCAAAGAATGGCACGGCAGGCCGTGAAGAACTATCTGGATCGACGATCACAATCACATCTTTGGGTAAGATGGGCGGCGTGGTAACAACGCCCGTGATCAATCATCCGGAGGTGGCGATCATCGGTGTCAACAAAATGCGTACCTTGCCGCAATGGGATGGAACGGCCTTTCAGCCGCGACAGATGATGAACCTGTCGTCAAGTTTTGACCACCGCATCATTGATGGCTGGGATGCAGCCGTCTTTATACAAAAGATCAAGTCATTGCTGGAAGCTCCGGCTATGATCTTTATCGAGGACTAGAATAGATGAGTGATTTGAAGTGTAAGCTGCTCGTTATCGGCGCAGGCCCGGGTGGATATGTCACGGCCATTCGGGCTGGTCAGTTGGATATTGATACAATCATCGTTGACGCAGATGCGCTCGGTGGGACGTGTTTGAATGTCGGCTGTATTCCGTCCAAAGCATTGATCCATGCGGCTGACGAGTTCCAACTCGCCAAGCATTTGAGCAAAGAGTCGCAAATCGGTGTCTCGGTGTCCAAGCCTAGCCTCAACCTTGCTGCCACGATGAAGTGGAAAGACGGCATCGTTAAACGGCTCACTGGCGGGGTAGGTGGCTTATTATCCAAAGCGAAAGTCCGCGTGGTTCCTGGTCGCGCGTCTTTTGTGGATGGCAAAACGGTCGAGGTAGCGCATGAAGATGGCACGACGACGATCAAGGCTGAAAACATTGTCATCGCGACGGGATCGCAGCCGGTTGAGCTGCCTTTCTTGCCGTTCGGCGGTAAGGTTATCTCCTCGACGGAAGCCCTCGCATTGAAGAAAGTGCCTGAAAAACTGGCAGTCATCGGCGCTGGATATATTGGGCTGGAGCTGGGCATTGCTTATGCCAAGCTTGGTGCAAAAGTGACGATCATCGAAGCCATGGACCGTATCTTGCCAACATATGATGCGGAGCTGACCCGTCCGGTAGTCAAGCAACTCAAGGCTTTGGGAATTACCTTGCATACGGGCGCACGCGCGAAAGGCCTTTCGACTGATAAAAGTGCGCTCGTCTATGAAACCAGTGCGGGCAAGCGGGCGCAAACGGCCGCCGACAAAATACTCGTAACGGTTGGACGCAAGCCCACCGTCGAGGGGTGGGCACGTGAATCTGTCGTGGTTGATATGGATGGCCCGTTCGTCAAAATTGATGATAAATGCCAGACAAGCATGAGCGGAATTTATGCGATTGGCGACGTGACGGGTGAGCCTATGCTGGCGCACCGTGCGATGGCACAGGGCGAAATGGTTGCCGAGATTATTGCCGGGCACGAGCGGGTCTGGGACAAAGTCGCTATCCCCGCTGTTTGCTTCACTGATCCCGAGATACTCGTTGCCGGTATGTCACCGGACGAAGCCAAAGCAGCTGGCCATGATGTGATGACCTCGCAGTTTCCCTTTGCAGCCAATGGCCGCGCAATGACGATGGAAGCCGAAGACGGATTTGTTCGCATCGTTGCGCGGGCCGATAATCACGTTGTGCTGGGCATTCAGGCTGTGGGCAAAGGCGTTTCAGAACTCGCAGCTGCCTTTGGACTCGCGCTTGAAATGGGCGCTCGTTTGGAAGATATCGCCGGTACGATCCATGCCCACCCAACGCAGGGTGAAGCGTTTCAAGAAGCAGCTTTGCGTAGCCTTGGCCACGCGCTCCACATCTAGCGAGCATTGCCACCAATTCGGTAATCACGCGTGGCCTCGGCGGCAACACCGTCGAGCGTCATTGCCGGTGTCTTGAACTTTTCGTCGACAAAGAGTTGTGTCTGATCGGCATAATGTGGGGACGTTTCGTCAAGCGTTGCTGCCCCGTATTGATGGATTGTCTGGATCGTCGGATTGCCGTTTTCGTCCCAGTCCGCATAGAGGATATAGCTGTCGCCGGCGATCGCTCTGAGCGGTCCGTCTTTCGGATTGTCGATCGAATAAATCGCTCGCAAGACATCCGGCGCGCCGCGCACGGCAAGATCGACATCGCCGCGTTTATGGCGGCTCACCTCGCTCCATTTCGGGTCAATCCGGCCAAAGCCTTCGGTGTATTCGGCGATCGCTTGATCAAGGGCCTCAACATGGTCAGGCACCTCGGCGCCGTCGCCGCGCATTTCGAGACCATTGGCCAGCTGGGTTGCGCGAATGGCAAGCCCAACGGCGCGTTCGTCCGCATGGACCAATCCATCCCATGTCGCAAACAATGCCAAGGCGTCCTCAAAGCGGGCATCTTCGGCAATCTCCGGATTGGCCGCAAGGGCGCGAAGATGGGTCATGATCGCAGATGCGGGATCGTATCGCGTATCCATTTTGTAGCGAACAAACTCCTCGGCGCTGATCTCTGTGTCGCGTCCGAAGAGCGTTTGGGCGCGCAGTCCGCGATTGGTGATGATGTCGGAGATGCCGTAATGCGCCGGAAAGTTTGCGCGTTGGGGTTTGTCTGGATCGGCGGTTGATTCGAACGGGGTATGGTTCGAATTGACGACATATCCGGTTGATGGATTGCTGACGATCGGTGTCGACGTTCCAAAGCCTTGCGTGCCTTGCCAAACAAGATCGCTTCGGTCACCAGGGGCCGCCTGCGACCAATCCTGCTCGGGTGAGCGAATAGGGACGAGCGCGTTATAATAATAGCCAATATTGCCGTCTGCATCGCCATAAACAAAGTTAAAGCTCGGGATGCCTTGCACGGCCATAGCCGCTTGCCATTCGGCATAATTGGTCGACTTGTTCATTCGGAACCATTGTTCCACGGCGCGGATATTTCCGTCTCCGGCAAATGCCAATGCGAAGAAGCCATTGGGTGTGTCGAAGACCGGACCATGAACCGACCGCCGAATTGTCTGCTTTGACGGGAAGCTGAACGGCCCGAAAAGTTTTACGCGGATGGTAACGGTCTCGATTTCAAAATCGCGCCATTCGCCGTCCATCATATATTGCGTCGGGTTCTTCTGGTCATTGACGGTGAGTTTGTAAAAGTCTGCCACATCCGGTTTGTTGACTGTGATCGCCCAGCCAAGATCCGGCGTTGCTCCAAGTGCAATAAAGGGCGTCCCCGGAAACAAGCCGCCAATCATATCCCAGCCTTCTTCGGATTTTACGCGAGCTTCATACCAAGCGACCGGCCCAATAAAGGGCTGATGAGAGTTTACGAACAGGCGCGTGTGCCCATCGGTTGAGCGCGATGGCGCGACAGCAATAGCGTTTGAGCCGGGCGTAATGCGGTGATCCGTTTTCAGATAGGCTTCTCGCGCATTTTCGGCCGATTTAGCGAGATCAATATCTCCGTCAAATAAGCGGGTTAATTGCGCATCTAGGCCATAGAAGAATGGCGTACGAGACGTGAAAGACGCAACAAGGTCGAGCGCGGTGATCGGCGCAAAGCCTTGCTCGCACCGGCCAGTTTTCTCTGCGCAATATAGATTTACCCCCGCGGCATATCCTTCGAGCAGTGCGCGTGTATCAGCCGACAGATCGGTTTCATATTTCTCTTCCGCGGCAGTATAGGCTGCCATGGTTGCCATGAGATAGTCGGTAATCGCTCCATCTCTCCCTGTAGACAGCCCCATTTGACCGCGTGCGAACCGGCTGGAATCCTGAATATTTGTGATGTCATCCTCCGCATGGGCATAAGCGAGACCAAAGGCAACATCGGCGTCTCGAGCCCCATATATATGAGGGACACCATAGGCATCGCGTATGATGCGCGCGTCATATGTTCTCCCCGTCTCAAGCGCTGCGGAGCGATCAAATTTCTGCGGAGCCGGTGTTTTTAGCCACAAGGCAAGTCCGGCCAGAACCACAATAAGGATGGCCCCTACGGTTTGAATAACTCGTTTCATCGGATCCGCGTCCCATGCTGCTGTGCCCCTGACTAAATCGTTTATAACCCGTGCGATGGAAAGTGGCCAATCAGGGGACGAGGGAGGGTCGATCCGCATTTGTTTCTTCAGAATACGCGTATCTGGTTAAATGTACTTGTAGAGGTCGTCGTTTTGTCTTTGATTATGTGTTCGAAGCGATCTGACATTTGGGCCAGCTGATATGAAATTACGCGTTCTTCTTCGCAAAGTGCATCATTGGGGCTCGATTGTCATAGCAGTGCCTTTGCTTGTGATGATCGGGGCGGGGCTTCTACTCATGCTCAAGAAAGAAGTCAGCTGGATTCAGCCGCCGACCGAGCATGGCATATCGTCTGAAATTCCAATCTTGTCGTTTGAGGAATTGTTCGCAGCGGCCCAAGGCGTGGAGGAGGCCGGTTTGGGGCGTTGGTCTGATCTTGCTCGCGTTGATGTGAAACCGGACAAAGGTGTGATCAAATTTGTCGGTGAAAACAGGTGGGAAGTTCAGGTTGATACGGCGACGGCGGATGTGTTGCAGGTCGCTTACCGGCGTTCGGACCTGATCGAGAGTATTCATGACGGAAGTTTCTTTGCAGGGTGGAGCAAGCTCTATCTGTTTCTTCCAGCTGGTATCGTTCTGCTTTTACTTTGGGGGACGGGTTTATACTTGTTCTTTTTGCCACACGTGAAAAACTACCAAAAACGCCGTACAAAGCGGCAGTTCGTTGCTCGGAATGAAGACAGCGAAAAGAACTAGGGTTGAGGAATTTACGAATGTTGAAAAATTTGTTCGCCGGGGTTTTGACCCTATTGGTATCCAACTTGTTTGCCGTGCATGCGCAGGATGTTGATCCATCACTATACTCGGGACTGGAAGCAAGGCTTGTTGGGCCAGCCGGGATGAGCGGACGGATTGCTGCGGTGGATGCGGTAGCCGATGACCCTAATCATATTGTTGCTGGAGCATCGACTGGTGGCGTCTGGATCTCGTCAAATGGCGGGTTGAACTGGCGCGCAGTATTTGATGACAAGCCGGTGGCGTCGATCGGTGCCGTGGCGATCAACCAATCTAATCCGGACATTATCTGGGTCGGAACAGGCGAGGGCAATGTCCGCAATTCAACATCTGTCGGCGCGGGTGTTTTCAAATCACTCGATGGCGGCGAGACATGGACGCATATGGGCCTTGAAGGGACCGAGCGTATACACCGTATCGCACTGCACCCGACCAATCCCGATATCGCATATATTGCTGCGCTTGGACCGCTTTGGGGTGCAGGCGAAGACCGTGGTCTTTACAAGACCGTAGATGGCGGTGCGAATTGGACCAAAGTTCTCTATGTAAATGATAGCACAGGCGCGACTGATATCCGGATGGTGCCGGGCAATCCGCAAAAGCTGTTTGCGAGCATGTGGGAATTTCGGCGGTGGCCATATTTCTTCAAATCGGGCGGTGAAGGCTCGGGAATTTACGTGTCGCACAATGGCGGCGATAGCTGGAGCGAGTTGACCGAAGATGATGGCTTGCCTGAAGGCGAGCTTGGTCGAACGTCTTTCGCAATATCACCAGCCGACCCCGACCGGATATACGCGCTGATCGAAGCTGAAACGAGCGCATTGGCCAGGTCTGACGATGGCGGCCGAAGCTGGGCATTGGTCAATACCGATTTCGATATTAATGACCGGCCCTTCTACTATGGTGATCTAGCGGTTGATCCGCAAAACCCCAATCTCGTCTATCGCATTGGCAGCCGTGTGAAGGTATCCGAAGATGGCGGGAAGACGTTCGAATACATGCCGGCAATCGACTGTTGCGCGGCGTCAAATACGGTTCATATCGATACGCATGCATGGTGGATCAATCCGAATGATCCGCGGCATATGATTGACGGCAATGATGGCGGTATCGCGATCACACATGACCGGGGCGAGACGTGGCGTTTTGTAAGCAATCTACCGCTCGCGCAATTCTATCATATCGCCGTCGACAATGAGGTGCCTTACAATATTTATGGCGGCTTGCAGGACAATGGTTCATGGCGTGGCCCATCGGAAGTTTTCGAAAATGGCGGCATCCGAAATTTTCATTGGCAAGAAGTTGCATTCGGGGACGGGTTTGATACGCGGGCTGATCCTGAGAATGCCAATCGCGGCTATGCGATGAGTCAGGGCGGCGTTCTCTATCGCTGGGATCTTGAAAGCGGCGAGCGACGTCTGATCAAGCCAGACCTCATTCCTGGTGTCGAGCAGAGGTTCAACTGGAATTCAGGCTTTGCGCAGGATCCATTTGATGCAGCAACCATCTATCTTGGTAGCCAGTTCGTGCATAAATCGACGGATCGGGGCCTGACTTGGGAAGTGATTAGCGGCGATTTGTCGACCAATAATCCCGAGGTGCAAACCTATCGTGAAAGCGGCGGATTGACCTCCGATGTCACGGCTGCGGAGAACTATACCGCGATCACGATGATTGCTCCTAGCCCTGTCGCCCAGGGCGTCTTATGGGTCGGTACCGATGACGGCCGTATACATGTATCGCGTGATGGCGGCGAGACTTGGACCAGTGTCGAAGGGCGGCTCAGCAATGGCCCGACCGGCGCATGGGTGCCGATGATATACCCGTCGCCACATGATGCATCCGTCGCATTTATTGTGCTCGATGATCACCGGCGCGGCGATATGGCAACATATGCCTATAGGGTCGAAAACTATGGCCGGACTTGGCGGTCGATCACGTCTGACGATGTCAGCGGATACGCCGCCTCGATATTGCAAGACTCTGTTGATCCGGACCTTCTATTCCTCGGGACAGAGTTCGGCCTCCACTTCAGTCTAAATGGGGGAACCAGTTGGAGCAAATGGACCCAAGGCCTTCCGACTGTGCAGATCGCAGATCTTGCGCTTCAGGAGCGAGAAAGCGATTTGGTGGTTGGCACCCATGGCCGCGCCGCATTTGTTATCGAAGACATCGAGGCTTTGCGTGGTCTGTCAGCTCGAGACTTCTCTGATCGGTTTGCGCTGCTGAATGTCAGCGATGGGCAACAATATGTTCCCTCGCAAACCCCGTCGACGCGCTTTACCGGTAGCGGAGAGTTCCGTGCGAGCAATGCAGCCTATGGCGCGATGATCACATTCATGGCGAGCGGACATGATTTGAAACACCCTGACCAATTGCAAGAGCGCGACCGTGCAGAAAGTGAACGGAGTAGGGCGGCAACTATAGAAGAAGGTGCCGCAGATAAACAAAAACCGGTCAAGGCTGTCATAACTATTCGAGATGAAGCAGGCAGCGCTATTCGCAGGTTCAAGACGGATGTGCATCAAGGGATCAATCGGACTGTCTGGGATCTGCGCCGTGACGGCCTAGCTCCGGTCTCTGCCGAAGATGGGCCGAAGGATGGAACGCGACCGCCGGGCCGCGAGGTTTTGCCGGGTGCATATACCGTCCATATTGAATTTGACGGGGTGCAAGCAGAGCAAACTATACGTGTGCTTTCTGATCCGCGCAGTCCGTATTCTGCGGCCGAGCGTGCAGAAAATGCAGCAGCGCTCGATGAGGTTGAAGGTCTGCAGGCGCAGATGAATGCCGCGTTGCGGAGCATTATCGATGCGCGCCGCGATATCCAAACTGTCGAGACACTCATGGCTGCTGAGAAAACCGCGCGTGGAATTTCCACTGATGCGGCGAGCAATCCGTTTGCGGGTATTGAAAAGCAGGCCAAGGCTTTGAAGGAAGCGCTCGACACATCGGAAGCTCGCTTCAGAGTGCCGCCGGAAACACCCGGAATTGTCTATAGCGCGGATAAGGTCGGCAGCCGTATAGGATCAGCTGCCTTTTATCTTGGCAGCACATATGGTGCACCATCGAATGCAGCCATGGCCGAATTCGCGCGAGCGCGCACCGAACTAGCGCGGGCCGTATCCGATCTGAATGCGATCATGAATTCGGATCTGGTGTCGTTCCGCACTGCAGTGGAAGAGGCCGGACTTGGCCTTCTGAACCAAGTGCCGGTTTCGCAAACAACGCCGTGATTGGGCGTGGGGGCGGCGTGTGACCTATAAATCTTCAATCGGCACGTAGTCGATGTCAAATCCGAAACAGCGCGGCGCAACCACTTTCAGCGCCGCGTCTGAACGATAGAAATCGGGACAACCTGTCGCGAATACGGACACGCGCTGACCATAGCGCAAGCGTTCGGCATTGATCGGTGTCCCCGTTTCATAGTCGACAATTGTTATGAGATCAGGGACGCTCGCCACAAGCCTATCATCGCATTTGGCCAATAAGTATTCATTTTTGATGCTGATGACGAGCTTGCCACCAGATCCATCAAACGCTTCTATCGTGGCTTCGCCGATATCATAGCCTCCGACAATCTGAGTGGCTTTGTCGACAACTTTTCCGGTGTAGACAAGGCGGCATTCACCGTAGATGGAACTGGAAAACGCCTGCTGAAGAGGTTTCAACAATGTGTCTGCTTGGCCTCGGTTCTTGCGCAAGATTTGACCGAGCTTCACCGAGAAACTCAACGTGCCGGGAATGATTGATTGTTTGAGCTCAATCCCGGTCATGGGGTGTTCTGCAGCCGTGATCATGCCGCCTGCAGCCATAGAGTAGCTGCGGATATGGCGTTCATAGATTTCGGTTGTGGAAACGTCGAAGGCAGCAGAGTTACCGGCATAGTCGCAGGCGATTGCGGGCGTGGGTTTTACACCGGCAATCGCATAGGACATCATTTGTGCTTCAGGCAAAGCCCGCCCCATGCCGTCTCCATCTATAACGGGGATGCCTTTTCCTGCTGCCGCAACGATGGGGATGAGCGAGTTACCACCACCGATTTCAAAAGACGCCACGGCATCGATCTTGCGGCCTACATATTTCTCGAAAGCGTCCAGTGTGTTCGCCGCATCATCTAGTGAGGGGAGGAGTTCGAGGCTAACGGTCGGAGCACCTACGCTGCCAATTGTCCCAATGAATGCGTCGTCGGGTACATCTTCCGGTTTGGTGAGTGAGACGGGGCCATACTGTTTGATGGCCTCGTGAGCGATAAGTTTGGGGACGTGCGGGTCGCCTCCGCCGCCGGTGGCGAGAAATACAGAGCCCAGCGCGAGGTCGTCGAGATGCTTGATGTCGATGGTCTTCATGACTTCCCTGCCGTGGACAATTCACCAATAACTTTCACGCGCAAACGAGTTGCGCCTTCATCCATATAGGGGATCGCGGTTTCTTCTATGTCCACGGCCTTTAGAGTTGCAGGATCTGCTCCGGCGGCGGTTGCCTTGGCGCGTGCATCATTGGTCACGCGCTTGATCGCATCTTCGCGCGGGACTTGGCGATAAGAAACCATGCGCTCAGCTTCTCCACCGATCTGCGCGATCGCCGCTCCGATTGCATTGGCGACACCTGCATTCGTTGGACGATGGATTTGAGATGCTGCATTCAGTCCTTGGGTTACGAGAACCGCGCCACCACCGACGAGCACAACCGGTATGTCTTTGCCGCCCGGCTTCATCATTTCGATCGCCTGATCGAGCATTGCATGCATTGTCCGTGTGGCGGTCTTGATAGTTGATTCAGATATTGACGAGACCTTTGTGCTATCTCCGATATCGGCATGCCCGCTTGCGACGAGGATATCTGTCGCGGTGAGGGTTTCGCCGCCAAATACGATCCCTTCCGAGACGAGCTTGTGTCCCACTGATTGCGGTCCGACCTGCTTGCCATTGTCTTTCACGAGAGAGCCGCCGCCAAGGCCAATAGCGATAATGTCGGGCATGCGAAAATTGGTGCGCACACCGCCGACTTCAATCACGGTGTTGGACTCTCTTGGGAAACCGCCCTGCAAGACACCTACATCCGAGGTTGTTCCGCCAATATCAACAACGACCGCATCTTGTAGTCCCGTAAGTTTACATGCGCCACGCAGCGAGTTGGTCGGACCTGAGGCAAAAGTTAGAGCCGGATAAGCGCGAACAAAATCTGCGTTCATTAGAGTGCCATCATTTTGGCTAACATATGCAGGGCATTCGAGGCCGCGCTGTTTCAGAGCATCAAGAAAGGATCCAATCACCTGTTCAGCAAATGGCAAAAGAGACGTATTCATGATCGCGGCATTCTCGCGCTCCATCAGACCTAGCCGTCCGAAATTATGGGACAATGTAATGCGCGCGTCCGGGATGGCTGCCTTGATTTTTTGGCTGACCCGTATTTCCGGTTCGGCATTCATAGGCGCAAAAGCTGAAGCAATTGCGATGTTCTTCAGCCCCTTGGCGATCAGGTCATGTATGAGGTGGTCGACTTCAGCGTCTCTAATGTCAGCTACCGGAAATCCGTCATAAAGATAGCCGCCATGTAACTCATATACATGATCGCCCATGGCATCCTTAATATCACTTGGCCAGTCGACCATTGGGGGCATGCCTTTGCCGGAGGGGAGGGCAATCCTGATGGCTGCAACCGGAGAAAGCTGTTTGCGTTGGACGATGGCATTGGTGAATTGGGTTGTACCAACCATAACGGTGTTGATTTGTTTTTGGGAGACCGCGCCGTCTTCCAGAACCGTATCGAGCGCGCTGGTTATGCCGCTAACGACATCTGCAGAAGTTAGTGATTTGGTTGCGGCGACGACACGGTCACCATCTAGGATGACGGCGTCCGTATGGGTGCCTCCGACATCTATGCCAATTCTCATGTCATCTGTATTTTCCGGCTGAGCCATAACAAGGTGAAGTATACGATGCCCGACAATACGATCGCATCAACCGACGCTATGCCGGACGGGCTTGTCAGGTGACCGTTAGAGACCAAAAGTGCAAAGCCAGCTGCAATGGCCCATGCCGTGAGGCCGGGTACATTGAAACTATGATTGTTCGCTAATGTATCAATTTTGTAGTCTTTTCTACGCACAAAGAGCGCGTCGATGATTATGACCCCTGCAACGGGAATAAAGATATCGGACAAGAAGATCATAAATGGGATGAAGTTATCGAGCAGGTTTAGCAATGCAGCGATAACGCCAGCACCGCCAAGCCCAATGGCGAGCCAAGTGCTATTCAACTTAGGGAAAGTGGCTTTCGTTCCCAAGATCGCGCTGTAGAGGTTGAGTGAGTTAAGTACCCAGCTGCTTCCAATGACGATCAGAAAAGCGCCAATACCTAAGTTGAGGTCAAGCATGATTTGCAGAATATCAGTTTTGCCGGTTGAGATACCTGCCAATGCGCCTGACCCCATGACAATGAGTTGTACGACCATATATGCGATAAGCGCGGTATAGATTGCTCCGCTCCAGTGGCGCACGAATCTGGTAATGTCGGGAAGGATGATTGCGCCAATAATGATAGCACCAACAATGGCGGATATACCTTGCCCCATGGTGATTGTGGCAACACGGTCAGTTGCGAGGATTTCGGTCAGGCTTTGTGTGCCCAGCGCCGATTGCGCAAACAAGAAGGTCACAATGGCGAGGACGGGAACCATAAGTGTGGCGAGCATGTTTATGGCCTTGAAACCAAAAATGGTCGTTAGCGTCATGCAGGCGCTGGCGAAGATGGCAAGCAGCCATGTCGGAATTCTAAGCCCCCATGCTTCGAGGGTTAATTGGGAAATAGCGTCCGTGAACAGGTTGATATTGACACCGAACCAACCGAGCAGGGAGATCGCAAATGCGATATTTACGATGCTTGCGCCTTTGTCTCCGAAAGCAATGCGAACGAGAAGATAGGAACTCATCCGGCTTGCGGCGCCAATCGCGCCCATAATCGCGCCAATGGCGAGAATAATGAGTGACCCCAAAACGAGCGCCCACAAAGCGGTAATAGGGGATAGCCCTTGAGAGACTTCCAGTCCGGTTATGAAAGTTGGGAGAGAGAACCCGACCATCGCTGCGACAGCTGCAACGCGTGGCCAAGGGACCAGTTGGTCATCGCTTATCGAGACAGTTGCAAATTCATTGCTTTGATCGGGCATTGTTTGCCTCACCCCACTTTAGTGCCTGCCAAATCAACTTGTATTGGAATACGAAAGCTTAGGCGAATCTATGCAAATAAAAAAGGCCGGAGCAGAGTTTGCGCCGGCCTTTGATCATTTCACGATTTTATCAACGGTTACCCGACTAGAATGTTCCCCGGACGCCGATGAAGAAGAACCGTCCACGCGGGCCAACTGGTCGAGCGAGGCTTCCCAGGAATGGCTCTTCGTCAGTGAAGTTGCTGACACCGCCATAGAAGCCAAACTTCTCGGAGAACTCATAGTTGACGTTGAAGTCCTGCTCGAAGCCGCTGCCGGTAAACAGTTGGGAAGGGTCGGCCAAGCCAACATTGTCAGAGACGACCACGGCGCCGTCTATAATCTCGACGTCTGTTAGAGCCGCATTCGAGAACTGTCCCGCCGAGTCTTCAAAGCGACCCGTCCAGCCTAGGTCCCATTTTCCGAATTCCCAGTTGATACCCAGATTGAAAATCCATTCCGGTGTACCGATAACGCCGAGCAGGTCACTTACTGTGGCTTGGTCGGTGATGAGAAGCTGCTGTTGAAGCGGGTCAGGCTCATCTGCAATGGTCTGTGCAATGACGGGGTCGCTTTCCGTAAAGCGTTCGATGAACCGAGATCCAACCAAAGATGTCCGAACGCTACCAAGATCACGCCCGCCATAAGATGGTACGTCGAACTCGTATCTTACATCAAAGTCAACACCACGTGCTTCCAGGACCGAGAGGTTTATGTTCCCCGATGTAAATCCGGAGATTGCGCCGCCATTGTTGGCATCACGCTGGATGGCGTCACAGAACTGGTTATCAGTCGAAGGAAGGTCTACACACGCTCCTGCAATTGCAGCGCCGGTCAAGCTACCGATAGCATCCTCAATCTCGATGTCATAATAGTCTACAACGACAACAAGATTATCAAGCCAGCCATTCAAGATACCGCTTGGCTGGAAAACGCCGCCAACAGTGAAGCTGTCTGACGTTTCTTCTGTCAGGTTTGGATTGCCACCTGTTGTTCCGGTTACGAATGCCGTCAAGAAATCGGCGGAGTCAAAGCCTGCTCCGACAAATTCAAGACAGTTTGCAGCCCGGTTCGCACTACCATTATTGATATTGCCATCATCACAGGGGTCCGCATCGACGCCGATAAATGCAGCCGCTTGCGGAGCAAATGCCTCGCCAATATTTGGAGCACGAATGGCGCGTGAGAATGTACCACGTAGTGTCAGCCAGTCGTGGGGCTGATAACGTCCACCAAAGGAGAACGTTTCCGTGCTGCCAATCGTATTATAGTCAGAAATACGTCCCGCAGCTGTAACTTCAAGATACTCGGCAAACGGCAGATCCTTTAACAGCGGAACTTTAACTTCGCCGAAGACTTCAACAGCATTGATGCCTTGCCCATCTGTTGGTGACGCAAAGATCGGCACTGCATTGTTGGTGACAACGTTGCCTTCAATCGAGAAGAAGGCATTCGGTATAAACTGAGACGCGTCATCACGATATTCGAAACCGACTGCAAAACCGATAGGCCCTGCTGGAAGTTCAAAAAAGTCTGACGAGTCACCTGACAAACTAATCAGCACCTGCTGCTGCGTAATTGTCGTGTCATCTTCGAGATCAACAAAAGCAAAGTCTGCTCCTGCGCCCTGGATGGAGTTTGTTCCCAAAATGTTGATTGGTGCACATTGTCCGTCACCAATCTGGAATGTGACAGGGCGCGTCAAATCACTCACATCAGTTCCGTTAATGGTCGTTCCAGCAGCAAATAATGGTGGGCCGCCAACAAAAAGGGCTGCCGGTGATGGTAGGCCAGTCAATTCCGACCGACAGACGATATCACCAATTTGCGCAGACCCCGCGTCAATCACAATGTCCTGACCGTCACGGATTGCATTCAATGTGCCGACCCCGCCATTAAAGGCAACATTCGGGTTGGTCCCATCAAGATCAGCAGCTGTCAGAGCAACCGCGTCAATTGCAGTAAAGTATCGGTCATTTAGGCGTGCGTTTCTGTTGACTGAGTCAATCTCGGTTCTGCCCCAAGTATATGAAGCTTCATAGTCAAAGCCCAATGTTGGAACGGTTCCGCGGAAACCGCCCGATGCGCGGATGGTCGAGCGCTCAGTAGAGTTCCCGCTATCGGTTTCCGATCCTAGATTATCGCGGGCAACAAAGATACTCGGCGTTGTGCCAGGGATCAGTGCGTCAAGAACCGGAATTTGGTTCTGGATCGTCAATGGCAAGAACGGGTTATCAAGCGCGATCGGGATGTCATCCGAAAACGGAATACCAGTCGTTGATTCGGTCTCTGTGAAAGATAGTTTACCATCCGCAAAGAAAGTCACATGTTCATGCAGTTCATAGTCGACAGCGGCGCTCGAAGTGAACCTGGTAATTTCAGGAATGAGCGTCAGGTCTTGGGCTGTGTTGCCAATCGGGATGCCGTCGCCGCCAATAGCATTAAACGCGCCTGTCGAAATCCCTGGATTGAAGGCTCTTACTTCGCCGGTTACTGGGTCGATGACCTGCAATACCGGGATATCAGTGCCAGCGATGTTAGGGACGGTGTCGGTTGCTGGGTCGAAGTCATTCACAAAGCCGAGAAGCGCTCCGAATGGGAACGCAAAAGGCGTAGGGTCGACGGCGATTGTTGATCCGGCGCTCGACACTGGAAGGGTGCGATTGGGAACAAAAGCTTGCTCTGCATCTAGGTCCAGCCCGAGGACACCGTTTAGAAATTCGCTACTATTGTTCAAGCTTGAAAAGCCAGTACCGGCGAAGTTAGGCCGATCCTGATTCACAATACCCGTTGAATGGCCGAATTCCACTGCGAAAACGGCACTACCTTTATCTTCGGCGAAGGTGCCGCCAGCAGCAACAGAGGCAAACACATCTTCAGCGTCTCCCTGATCGCTAATGCCAGTCTGAAGGCGGTACTCAACTCCGTCAAAATCCCGCCCTGTACGGGTGATGAAGTTGACAACACCAGACACAGCGTCCGAACCATATACCGATGATGCGCCGCCTGTCAGGACTTCTGTACGGGCAATCAACGCTTGCGGTATTGTACTGATATCTACGCTAGCCTCACCGGAAATCCCTGCAACATGCCGGCGGCCATCCTGCAAGACCAAGGTTCTCTCTCTGCCAAGTGAGCGTAAATCAAGCGTACTCGCGCCTGTTGCCACTGCGCCTTGGGCGCTCGCCAAAGAGGCTGGATCGGACCCTTGCAAAGCAGGAATGTTCCGAAGGCTTGTTGCGATATCAATATCGCCAGAATTCCGGAATTGATCAATGGTGATCGCTTGAACCGGACTTGCAGCTGTCAGCGCAGAGTCGGTTGCGATGCGGGAACCCGTTACCACGATGCTCTGCTGAACAAGCTCGCCGTCATCGGCTTGATCAGAAACCGCAATCGGCTCGTCAGCGTCTTGAGCCATCGCTGGCAGGGCATAGCCCAGTGCCAAAATTGACGTGCCTGTCGCCAAAAGTGATGTTTTCCAAAAAGTACTCTTCGTTTTCATGAGTGATTCCCTAAATTTTGTTTTGCCGCTCATCCCGCTCGGACGTCATAAGGCCAGCACCTAGTAGAAATATACTTGTGGGGGGATAGTCAATTGGAATCAGGGCGCTGCGTATGGGATTCACGGCCAGTATGACATTTTTGTCATAAAAATAGGCTCAGGTGGCGCAAATTTGAGCGGCGTTCACCGAAATGAGGACAGTGGGATCGAGGCGAGCGGTCATTTCGGCGCCGTTAACAGGCGCTCTCATTTGTTTGCATTCATGTTGATGACGTTGATATGAGAGTAGAAAATATTGATAAACAGATTAAATATTATGATATTCGCTCAATGCGCATTGATAAACAATAATTTATAATATATGTTCATATTCAGTCTTAAAAGAGCTGGAAACAACCGGCTCGCTTACAATGATTGAGGGTTTGAAGAAGATGTCGGCGACAGAAAAACGCAAATTTCGGCTTGGATTGGCGATCAAACGCTTTTTTTTCCTCGTTTTGCCTATTGTGATCATCGTGGGTGCGATCGGAGGGACGGTTGCGATGGGGGCGCTCAAGCCGGAACCTGAGGAGAAGGCCGACACGGTCGAGGCTCTACCGGTTGTCACGGCGCTTAGCTTTTCAGAACCGGTTCAACTGCGTGTAAGCAGTCATGGCGAGGTCGAGGCGCGGGTCGAGATAGATTTGGCTGCCGAAGTTGGTGGTCGGCTGACATATGTTGCGCCCGGGTTTTTGCCAGGTGGGCAGTTCTCGAAAGGAGAGGTTCTGTTTCGCCTTGATGATCGTGAGATGAAACTCCAGATGGTGCAGGCTGATGCGATGGTTGCCCAAGCGCGGACCAGCTTTGTGCGTGAGGCCTCCGAAGCAGATCTTGCGAAAGTCGAAGCTGAAAATTTAGGTGTAGATGTGTCGGACTTTGCTCTGCGTGGGCCGCAAATTGCCGAGGCGCAAGCGCAGCTGGCGTCTGCGCAAGCGGCCATGGAAGAAGTAGAGTTGCAATTGGAACGCACAAGCATACGCGCACCGTTTTCTGGGCGTGTCAAAACCAAGCTTACGGATGTTGGGGCATTTATTGCACCCGGAAGCCAGCTAGGGCGTGTTTTCGCGACGGATGTTGTCGATGTGCCCATTCCGCTCACTAACAAAGACCTTGCGGCACTTGGACTTGGTATCGGGTTTATCGAAACAAGCGACAATCTCGGCCCCCCCGTCACCCTGTCTGCAACAATCGCGGATCAGCATCACACATGGGCTGGCCGTATTACCCGAACCGAAAGCAGCTTTGACGCAGCGACGCGTGTGCTATTTGCTTATGTCACAGTCAACGACCCTTATGGTGCTGGTGCCGACGATGAGACGCCGCTTGCGCCGGGTCTGTTCGTCACGGCTGACATTGAAGGGCGGCAGTTGGTCGAAGGTGTGATTGTGCCGCGGACGGCGCTGCGAGGTGAAAGCAGCGTATATGTTGCGCGTAGCGATGACAGTTTGGAAATACGTCCCGTTGTCTTGGCGTCTTCGGACCGCGACCGCGCAGTGATCGTTGGTGGGCTTTCGGTCGGCGAACGGGTCATTACATCACCTGTAAGAGGTGCGGTTGATGGCTTGAAAATTCGTCCGGTTGATCAGTCGAGCGTGAGCGCGGGCAGCGGTGAAGCGCTAGCCAATAGCGCCGTCCAATTGATCAGCGAATAGGAGCGACCATGATCGGGATTGTGAGATGGTGGGCCGATAATAAGGTCGCTGCGAATTTGTTGATGATTGCCATTCTGCTTGCAGGTCTGGTTTCATATTTCCAGATAGAGCGCGAGCTGGAGCCTTATGTGGAGTTTCCGGGAGCGCGAATTTCTGTCACCTGGCCGGGCGCTTCGCCTCAAGATGCAGAGGAGCAACTTGTCGTGCGCCTCGAAGAAGCGATCAGCACGATAGAGGGGATCACTCAAATGTGGTCGGTCGCCTCCGAAGGGGCAGGGCAAGTCATCGTGCTTGGCTCTCTTGATATGGATGAAGCTGCCTTCTTGCAGAACATCAAACGACAAGTCGACTCAATCAGCACATTTCCAGATGCTGCTGAGCCTCCGCAATTGCAACTTTTCCGCAGCCGGAACGAAATTTTGCGCATTGCCGTGACCGGCGATGAGACCGTGAGCGAACGGGACCTGAAAAGATTTGCGGAAAAGACGCGGCGCGATATCGGACTGCTTGGCTTTGTTCCCGCGGTTGAGCTGTTTGGCGTTCGCGGTGAGGAAATTTCAATCGAGGTGTCGGAGGAAGCGCTTCGTCAATATGGACTTACCCTTGATGATGTCGCGAACGCTGTGCGCGGCTCGTCTGTTAACGTGTCGGCGGGAAGTGTACGCAGTGATGGCGGCAATGTGCAATTACGGGCCAGAGCCCAAGCAGATACGCGCGTTGATTTTGAAGCCATCATTGTACGTCAGCAAGCAAACGGGGCGGTGGTCCGTATTGGCGATGTGGCCACAGTGCTGGATGGGTTTGAACAAGTTGATCTTTTGGCAACGGCGAATGGCGAACGCACCGTGCTCGTCAATGTAATGAGCGGTCCGCAAATGGATATTGTGAAGATGTCCGCCAATGTAAATGCCTATCTCGATGAAGCGCTGACGAACCTGCCCGCAGGCATTGCGATGACACTGTGGGATGATGCGGCGGTGGACTATTCGGGGCGGATACGAACGATCGGCGTAAACTTTTTGACAGGTCTCATTCTTGTGCTTGTCACGCTAATGCTGTTCTTGCGTCCGCTTGTCGCGTTTTGGGTTGCGATGGGGATCGCTACGGCATTTGCCGGTGGGCTGGCCTTCTTGCCGCTGTTTGGTGTGTCCTTCAACATGATCTCGACATTCGCCTTCCTATTGGTGATCGGGGTTGTTGTAGATGACGCGATCATTGTGGGAGAGGCGATACATACGCGGACTGAAGCAGGTGAAACGGGCCTGCCGGCTGCTGTAAATGGCACGCGCATGGTGATCAAGCCGGTCGTGTTCGCTGTCTTTACCACCATGATATTTTTTGCGCCCTGGATGTTCCTGTCTGGCGGCACGAGCGAGTTTACGCGGGCTATATCGCTCGTGGTGATTCTGGCGCTTGTTTTTTCTTTGGTCGAGTCGCTGCTCATCCTGCCAGCGCACTTGGCGCATCTAAAGCCGATGAACCCCAAGAACCCGATTACGCGCTTTCAGGCGGCGCTTGCGAACAGTATTGTCTGGGTCGCAGAGCATATCTATCGGCCTCTGATGATCGGCTCTCTGCGGCATCGCTATCTTACGGCGTCTATGTTTGTTGCTATGATGATCCTGTCTGTTGGACTGTTGACCAATGGTATTGTCAAAACCGTTTTCCAGCCCGAAGGCGAATCCGATCAGATCGCAATCGAGGTTGAGCTTCCGCAGGGAACGCCTTATTCGCGCTCGCTCGAAGTGCTCCGCCAGATACAGACTGCCGAAGAGCAACTTGAGCACGAGATCAATGAACGCACGGGCGGGGAGGGCGAGCTGATCGAGAACTGGTACACACGCTCGCGCGACAATAATATTCTCGCTTTGGTTAAACTTGTGCCGCCGGAAACCCGCACATTGACTGCAAAGGAAACGGCCGACCGATTGCGTGATCTCATTGGTGATGTGCCGGATGCGGAAACGGTTACGGTGGATTATCAAGATACGAATAATGATCCGCCAATTCAGTATGTTTTGAATTCACCTGACCTCGAAGACTTAAATGCGGCAGCGGATGAGCTGATGGCGAAACTGCGGACTTATGAAGGCGTGTTTAATGTCGTAAATGATACGCAGAGTGCCTCGGATGAAATCCAGTTTGATCTCAAGCCCGGGGCTGAAGCGCTGGGTTTAACGACGGCGGACATAGCGCGTCAGGTGCAACAGGGCTTCTTCGGTGTTGAAGTGCAACGGCTCCCGCGTGATGGTGAGGATGTTCGCGTCTATGTGCGTTATCCGCGCCAAGACCGAGAGTCGATTGATTTTCTAAATAATATCCGGATACGTGCGGATGATGGCCGCGAGATACCGCTCTTTTCCGTCGCGGATATCAGATTCGAGAAGGGAATAAATCAGATCCTCAGGCGCGAGCGCCAACGCGCGATTGTTGTCAGTGCTGAAGTGGTCAGCGAGCGTATCAATGAAATTCGTGAGGAGCTTGATGAAAGTTTCTTTGATGAATTTGACATAGCGCATCCAAATGTTCGACGCGGAAATATCGGGCGGGCGCAAGGCGAGGCCGAATTTATGGCCGAAATCATGACGCTACTTTTGATTGCGATTGGTGTTGCATATTTTCTGGTCGCGGTTGCGTTCAAGTCTTATGCGGAGCCTGCGCTCATTTTGTTGGCTGCCATCCCATTTTGCTTTACTGGCGCGATGGTCGGGCACTTGTTAATGGGCGTACCGCTGAGTCTCTTGTCCTATATGGGGATTATGGCGGCGGCCGGCGTGGCTGTGAATGATAATCTCGTGCTGATCGATTATGTTCATCAGTTGAGGGACAAAGGCATGGACGGCGCGGAAGCTCTGGTCGAAGCGGGGACACGCCGGTTCCGGCCGATTTTGCTGACCTCGTTGACGACATTTATCGGGCTGGTGCCGTTGATGCTTGAACAATCTCTTCAGGCCCAATGGCTCATCCCGATAGCGATTGGTTTGGCCTTTGGTGTTGCTTTCGCCTTGCTTGTTACGCTGTTCTTTGTACCCGCACTTTACGGTATAGGCGCTGATATAAGGCGTTTTTTCAAGTATCTTGTGACCGGCATAGAGCAAGACCGTTTTGATGCGGAGATCTCGTCTAGCTCGTCCGATATGCTGAGCGAGCAGCGCACATAACTCAACAAAGCAATCTTCGTTTGATGCGGGGCAGTTGAACGATAGGTACCGTCTCTGGCTGTTTGCGAGTGGACAGTTCTCTCAACAGGTGTTCGGTTCCGCAATTCGCGAATGAGCAGGTCTTGATGACGTTCAATACGCTTGTGTGGTGAACTGGGTTGGAAGCTCGAATGAAAGTAGGGCAAGGTCTGCATCTGCAATGAATAGGCGAAAAAGATGCGAATCTAGTAGGGCTTATAGACAGCTAATTTGTTGTGGGTCAGTCGAGTGTCACGAAGGTGTATCGTGATGTCGCGTCAGTTCTGTCGGAACGGATGTGTCAAATCATCACTACGGTTAGGCTCAACTGAGGGCGAACAGGCCAATGCGAAGGCGGCGGGGAGTATATTTGAGTGCCAAAAATCGAGAACAATGAGGGGCTGCTAGCGCCTCGGGCTTCGCTACGTCTTTCCTTCGATAGCAATTCTGCGGATGAAAAGATTGGGCGGCTGGAAACGTTGGAGCAATCCATCGAGACGTACAATATCCCGCCGATATATCCCGAATGGCTGGGCGACCGGCAATTTACTCACCTGCATAATATTCGCTTTCCATACATCGTGGGAGAGATGGCACGCGGGATCGCGACACCTGAAATGGTCATCGCGGCAGCTGAAGCTGGCTTTCTCGGATTTTACGGAAGCGCGGGACTGAGCGTTGCGGACATCCGGATAGGACTGGCGCAGATAAAGAACGGGCTTGGATCAAGCGATGCGTCGTGGGGGGCAAATGTCATCCATACACCGCAACAGCCTGGCTACGAAGCGAGCGTCATTGATTTGTTCCTGTCAGAAGGCGTCACGCGTGTTTCAGCGTCCGCTTATATGCAGCTATCGCCAGAACTTGTGCGCTATACCTGTGTCGGACTTAGCCAAGAATCTGATGGCCAAATCATCCGTAAAAACCATGTGTTTGCGAAAGTGTCGCGCGCTGAGGTTGCTGCGCAATTTATGTCGCCGCCGCCGCAAAAGATGCTCGACGCGCTCATTGCGAGTGGTGATATAACTCCCGCCCAAGCCGCGCTTGCCCGATGCGTACCCGTGGCAGCCGAAATCACGGCGGAGGCTGATTCTGGTGGGCATACGGATAATCGCCCTGCGGGAGTTGTCTTCAGTTCTCTGGCAAATGCGCGAGATCGAATTTCTAAGCAATTCAAGTTTTCGCCAAATACAATCCGCATTGGTTTGGCAGGAGGCATTGCGACCCCGCAAGCCTTGGCGGCAGCATTTCAAATGGGAGCAGCCTATGTTCTCACGGGGTCTGTTAATCAGTCTGCAGTCGAATCCGGATTGTCATTGGTAGGGCGACAGGCGCTCGCTTCTGCGGGTCCGGCGGATGTCATGATGGCTCCAGCAGCGGATATGTTCGAGCAGGGCGTCAAGGTGCAAGTCTTGAAACGCGGTACACTCTTCGCAATGCGGGGGGAGCGTTTATACCGATTGTATCGGGCGGGCGCTGCATTTGAGACGATGTCCGAAGATGATCGCAAATGGGTCGTATCTGTATTGGGCGAACCATTTGAAGCGGCTTGGGCTGCGACGCGTAGCTATCTCCTCGACATCAACCCCAAAACGGTTGCGCAAGCTGATGCAGATGGAAACAAGCGTTTCGCACTCGTGTGTCGGCGCTATCTCTTCATGGGAGCGCAGTGGGCGCGCGAGGGCGTTGCCGAGCGCAAAGCCGACTTTCAGATCTGGTGCGGACCAGCGATGGGCGCGTTTAACGAATGGGTCAAAGACACGCCGCTTGAGCCTCTGGAAAGCCGTACAGTCAAGCAGATCGGGTGGAACCTGCTTGAGGGTGGGGCAATTCTAACCAGAGCGGCGCAACTTCGATCGGCTGGGGTTGCGGTGCCAGCCGAAGCGTTCTCCGTAGAACCGAAGATTTTTGGGTAGGTGTCGATGAGCAAAGGTAGCAAGGTCATGAGGCGGGATATCGCGATTGTCGGCATCGGAGCCATTTTTCCTGGGCGTGGAGATACGACCGGATTTTGGCGGGATATTGTCGAGGGTGTAGATACGTTCGGTGATGTGCCGAGTACGCATTGGTTGCCCGAAGACTATTATGATGAGGATGCGAGCGCGCCGGACAAAACTTACGGCAAGCGCGGCGGGTTTTTGTCGCCTCAAGCTTTTGACCCTGTCGCGTTTGGTGTTCCGCCCAATGCATTGTCGTCGACAGATACGTCGCAAATGCTCGCGCTTATCGCGGCCAAGCAGGTGCTGGAAGAGGCGATGCGCGAGAGCGGCGGGAAGATCGATAAAGCCCGAACAAGTGTCATATTGGGTGTGGCGTCAGCGACAGAGCTGACCGCGCATATGGCTGGGCGATTGCATCGACCGGCATGGATCAAGGGGATGCGTGAAGCGGGGTTGGTCGAAGATCAGGTTCAAGACATCGCAGAGCGCATCGCATCGAATTTTGCCGAGTGGCGCGAGAGTACGTTTCCGGGCCTACTTGGAAATGTGATTGCTGGGCGTATTGCCAATCGGCTCGATCTTGGTGGCAGCAATTATGTGACGGATGCGGCATGTGCCTCGAGCTTGTCTGCGCTGCAGATTGCCATGCATGAATTGCAGTCTGGCGATTCCGATACGGTTCTGACCGGCGGCGTAGATACGCTCAACGATATTTTGATGTTCATGTGTTTTTCAAAAACGCCCGCATTGTCTCCTACCGGCGATTGTCGCCCGTTTTCTGCGGAAGCTGATGGAACCATGCTCGGCGAGGGCATAGGCATGTTGGCTTTGCGCAGGCTTGAAGATGCCGAGCGTGATGGCAACCAGATCCATGCAGTCATTAAAGGATTAGGCGGGGCATCGGATGGTCGGGCAACAGCGATTTATGCCCCTTTGTCTTCTGGGCAATCTCGCGCAATTGGGCGTGCCTATGAGCAAGCCGGATATGGTCCAGAAACCGTCGAGCTTGTTGAAGCACATGGGACGGGAACGATCGCAGGCGACAAAGCTGAAATAGAAGGTCTGCATCTGATCTTCGGGCGCAATGAAAACGGCGAGCGCCCCAATTGTGCAGTTGGATCAGTGAAGTCTCAGATTGGTCATACCAAGGCGGCAGCAGGATCAGCCAGCCTGATCAAAATTGTCGGGGCGTTGAGCCGGAAAATACTGCCGCCGACTTTGAAGGTCAAAACGCCAGCGCCAACTCTTTTAGAGAATACGCCCTTCTATGTGAACACCGAAGCACGGCCATGGGTCTCTACGTCGAAACATCCTCGCCGCGCATCTGTTAGCTCGTTCGGTTTCGGGGGAAGCAATTTCCATGTGACACTTGAAGAATATAGGGGAGCCAATGCGGTTCGGCCGCCGCGTGCCATGCCTTCAGAGCTTTTCCTGTTCTCGGCAACATCATCAGATGAACTCGCGGACGCCATGAGGCTGGTCGCTGGTAGCATGACGCATGAAGATGATGTGTCTCGCTTGGCGACAAAATCCCAAGCAGAGTTCAACCCGAAGGCTGAGCATCGGTGCTGCCTGATAGCGGCCACGCCAGACGCGTTCGAGAGCCAGTCAACCAAGATGATCAATCATCTCACGTCAAGGCGCGCGGATAATGTGCCTATTGGCAGCGGGCTGCATTATGCCGCCGGGCCGAAACCGGATGGCAAGGTCGCCTTCTTATTTGCAGGGCAGGGGAGCCAATATGTCGGGATGGGCGCTGGATTGGCGATGGCATTTCCGGCAGCGCGGCAAGTTTGGGAAGAGACCGATAAGAGCCGGAATAAAAAGGACTTGCCTTTACACGTAGCTGCGTTTCCGCCAGCCGCCTTCGATGAGGGAGAAAGGCAAGCGCAGAACCAGCGTCTTACGGCAATGGAAACGGCGCAACCGGCTATTGCTGCAACCAGTTTGGCGCAACTGGAACTGTTGAACACGGTCGGCCTCGAGCCGGATATGTGCGCAGGGCACAGTTTTGGCGAAGTCATGGCGCTGCATTCGGCTGGCGCAATTGATGCTGCAGGGGCGGTTAGTATCGCGCGGGACCGCGGTAAAATTATGGCGCAAGCAGCTGCGACCAGTGAAGGCGGCATGTTGGCTGTGCAAGCGGGTGCGGATGATGTTGCCGCTATCATTAGCGCAACCAATGGGCGTGTTGTGATTGCGAACGATAATGGCCCGAAACAGGTCGTTCTGTCTGGCCCATTGGAGGGCATCGCGACATGCGAGGCACTTTGTACAGAGGCGGGTCTGAAGTCACATCGTTTGAACGTTGCGACGGGATTTCATTCAAGCTGCGTATCATCAGCGGTTGAGCCGTTCTCGGCTGCGCTCGGGGAATACAAGTTTGCCTCTCCCGCAGTTCCCGTTTTCAGCAATACATCTGGAACGCCTTATCCCAAGACGGCGAGCCGGATTCGCGATCGGCTTGCCAAACAAGTTGGCGCACCCGTTCTGTTTCGGCAAAGCCTTGAGGCGATGTATGCCGGCGGTGCGCGGATATTTGTTGAGATTGGCCCGGGTTCGGTTGTCTCGACCATTGCGCGCAATACGCTGCTAACGGATGATTTGCATATCATCTCACTAGACCATAAGCGCACGAATGATGTGACACAGTTCCTCTCTGGCTTGGGGCAGTTATCAGTTCTCGGTTTCGACCTCGATCTTGCTCAGCTCTTTAAAGACTTGCCTGCCTGTGCAGAACGCCCACCAGCACCCAAATTTTCTGTCGACATTAGTGGCGCCAATTATGGCAAGCCATATCCGCCCGACGATGGCGCAGCTGGCTTGCCACCCCCAAATTTGACGTCGACAGACAACTCACAAAATTCAACTAATTCCCATCGTGTTAGGACACCTACTATGCCGGACCAGAAAACAAGCACTTCCAATCAGCCAGCAGTGATCATGGGTGAAACAGCAACTGAACGCGTGCATCTGGACGCGTCGGCACGCCATTCCGAATTTATGCAGATCATGGCAGCCGCACATGCAACGTTTCTGAACACGCTACCGGGGGCATCTCAATTGCCGCAGTCGCCGCCGATGCTCCCCAATCCAGCTGCCGGACAACCGCTGCAAATTCCGCCTGCGCCTGCGCCAGCGCCTGCACCCCTAGCTCCCGCAAGTGTCGCACCTGTTCAAGCGGCAGCACCAACGCCAAAGATTGAACCAGCAGCACCACCAGCGCCAGTTGCCGCGCCTATCGCTGCGGCTCCGATTGCGCCTGCAGTTGTGCCAGAACCTGCTGCTCCAGCCAAGACTGCAGATGACTCACTTGGCGTGGTCACGAAATTGATTGCTGAGAAAACCGGTTATCCGGAAGACATGCTAGAACCGGACATGGATTTGGAAGGTGAGCTAGGCGTCGACTCGATCAAACAAGTCGAGATATTGTCAACACTGCGCGAGATGATCCCGAGTTTGCCAGATGTCGAACCAGAAAAGCTGGCGGCACTTCGGACGATACGATTGATCGCCGCTTTTGTTGGCGGCGATACGGCAGACGCTCCAGCGCCAGTGGCAGCTGTTGCGGCTCCGGCACCTATGGTTTCTGCACCTGAACCCATGTCCAATGGCAGTGCGGCGGAAAGCGGCGGTATTAGCCGGGACCTGATCCGTGAGCTTATCGCCGAGAAGACTGGTTATCCGTCTGAAATGCTCGAAGACGATATGGATCTCGAAGGCGAACTTGGGATCGATTCGATTAAACAGGTCGAGATATTGTCTACGTTGAGAGACCGGATGCCTGAATTGCCCGAGATCGAGTCCGAACAACTCGCAGATATGCGCACGATACGGAATATAAGTGATTTTTTTCAATAGGGGGCGGCGCGGCTAGTCAAGCGGCCGCTCGTCCCGATGGCCTTGTCAGTTCGGATTATGGTGGCGTTTCTGTAAGACCCGTCGTCTATCAGTCATGTGCAATACCCAAGGGGCAGGGCGATGGGTTTCTGGCCCTAATCCGCATGGCGCTGCAAGCCAAACAGAATGATGGTCCATCCGGTTTTGCCCAGAAGGATGATTGTGGCCTGATCCTCGCTGCGTCAGAAGGTGGCTGGGAAACCTATTGGAATGTACTCGAGCAGGCGAGGTCTTTCTATCAGGCTGGAGGAAAGCGCCTTGTATTTGTGTGCCCTGCAACAGGGTGGGCTGGCGGTGTGCCGGGCTTGGCGCGAACTGCCGCGCGCGAATGGCCGAACATGTTGATCCAGACAATCGGTGTTTCAGGCGATGTTGAGGAAAGTGCAGCCATGCTATCAAGCATTGCCGATGCAATTCACTCGGGTGCGCCGCACATCAATCTATCTGGTCCGGACACCCCACAGCAGCCTAAGCTGGGCGAAGCTTTGAGCCACTCTGTGATGTCCGCCCACCAAAACGGTGGTGTGTGGCTTGTGACTGGCGGCGCGCGCGGGGTCACCGCAGATTGCGCTATTGAACTGGCACGGCGCACAGGCGGAAAGTTTGCTCTACTGGGCCGTTCCGTTCCTGTCTCATGGCCTGATGGTGTTGCACCAGATTTGGACCTAAATGCACTGCGCGGCGTTCTCGCAAAACATGGCGTGAATGGTTCTGCGCGGAAATCACTCAAGGAAATCAACGCGCTCTCAAAGTCGATAATCGGTGGACGAGAAATACGCCAGACACTAGCAGCCATCCGCGATGCGGGAGGGCAGGCGAATTATTATCCGTGTGATTTGACCCAAGCTAAAACCGTTCGCGGTGTTGTCTCGCAAATTGAAAGCGATTTAGGCGCCATCTCCGGAGTTGTTCATGGGGCGGGCATATTGGCCGACCGGATGATTGTGGACAAGACACAAGAAGAGCTTGCCCGCGTATTCGCAACCAAAGTATCCGGGCTGCAAAACGTCCTCGATGCCGTCGACCTGACGCACCTGACCCATATTGGTTTGTTTTCTTCTGCGGCAGCTTTCTTTGGCAATGCCGGACAAGCTGATTATGCGATGGCCAATGAAGTGCTCAACAGCGTGGCTCGGGAACTATACCTCAGTGAACCGAACCGGCAGATCAAATCATTCAATTGGGGGCCGTGGGATGGCGGAATGGTCGACGAAACACTGGCGCGACATTTCGCGGCGCAGGGCATAGGTCTTATCCCTAGAGCGGCCGGAGCGCGAATTTTTGCTGATCAAATGCTAAATGGTGACAAGCAAAACACAGAGCTTGTTATCGGCGATGAGTGGACGCATTAGGATGGCACAAGAGCCTATCGCAATCATCGGGCGCGGCTGCGTTTTGCCAGGATGCTATAGCCCGTCTGATCTCTGGCGAGCGGTCGCTGCCAAGCAAAGCCTGATCACATCGCCGCCAGAGGGTGTTTGGGGATTAACGCCTGCGGAGCGGCCAGTATATCAGGGCGGGTATATCGCAAATTTTTCCAAGCATTTTGATGCGGGCATGTTCGATCTTGGTGATATAGATCCAGCGCGTCTAGACCCTGTGTTCCAGTGGCCTCTCAAAGCCGTGTCAGATGCGTGGAGTGAAGCGCGATCTCCCAAAGCGTCGGCAGATCGTATCGGCGTAATTCTGGCAAACCTTTCCTATCCGAGCCGAGCCAAGGCTGATCATGCCGGAGATATCTGGCTGAATGGTCGATCTGATATCGCGCCTGAAAATGCGTTCAATTCAGGTTTTCCAGCAGCGCTTATCGCCAGATCTATCGGCGCAACCGGAGCGGCTTTTGCGCTTGATGCTGCCTGTGCATCATCACTTTACGCGCTGCATATTGCATGCCGGAAACTACGGGCAAGGAGTTTGGATGTTGTGGTGGCCGCTGCGGTCAATGCTGCGGATAATCTTATGCTCCATCGCGGCTTTGAAGCTTTGCAGGCGCTTAGCCCTACGGGACAATCGAGGCCATTTGCTACTGGCGCAGATGGGCTTGTTCCCTCCGAGGGTGCGGCCGCTGTCATTCTCAAACGTCTGTCAGATGTGGAGGCAGGCGAAACCGTTTATGGTCTTATTCGGGGGACGGGACTGTCAAATGACGGACGGCGGCGCGGTCTTTTGGCTCCGGATGAAACAGGCCAAATAGAAGCCATGCAACGCGCCTATCGGTCGACTGATATCGATCCGGAAACCATTGAATACCTTGAGTGCCACGCGACAGGTACGCCGGTTGGAGACGGTGTGGAGATTGGATCAGCGGCCAAGTTTTTTGGCGAGAGAACACCCTTGCCGGTTGGCTCGCACAAATCGAATACGGGGCATCTGATCACGGTTGCCGGTATGGCGAGCTTGCTGAAACTGCTAGGCGCCTTCGAGCATGAAACATTGCCGCCCACCCGCCTTGACGGCAAGGCAATTCCAGCTTTCTCCGGCACAAATCTCACTCCGCAACTCAATGCAGTTGATTGGCAGTCAGACGGCCCGCGACGGGCAGGGATCAGCAATTTCGGCTTTGGCGGCAACAATGCGCACTTGATATTGGAAGATGCAACAGGCGTTCCCAATGGAACCGCTATAGCTGTCAAATTGCCCAAGCCCGAAACAGCGATTTCAATTTGCGGCATAGGCACAATTGCCGGTCCTGACAGGGGCTGTGCGCGAACGATAAGACGACTTATGTCGCCAGCCAAAGAGCGGATGGCGCGGTGCGACACACTGCATATGGATCCGGGCTTTGCGCATGTCCCGCCTGCCGACTTGAAACATGCCGAAGCACAGCAGCTTGCTGTTCTCGAAACGTGTGCCGAAGCGCTCGACGGTATCGAACTACCAGACCTTGAACGCTGCGGCGTGTTTGTTGGCATGAGCTGCGCTTCTGATGCGACAAGATGGTTGCTACGAGAACGACTGGCGAGCCGGTTGGATACAATTTTTAGTCCATCCGATATTGCTAAGAAGCGTGACGAAATTATTGCGCCGATTGAGAGCGCGGACGTATTGGGCGCCATGCCGAATATGCCTGCAAACCGTTTGAATGCTGCATGCGATTTTCGCGGGCAGGGCTTCACCATTGCGGCTGAAGGAGAGACGGGGCAGGCAGTCTTTGAATTGGCAGCAGAGGCACTCGCCGCCGGAGAAATCGACATGGCTATTGTGGCCGCTGCCGATTTTGCAACCGAACATGTGCGGGCTACTGTCTTGAGGGACATGGGCATCACCTCCCTCGCTTCCGATTTGGCATGTGCATTGGTTTTGAAGCGAGAGGAAGATTCTGCAAATGATAAGGTGTTTGCGGTCATCGCGCCCGATCAGGAGTTTTTTGATGATGCGGATACGTCTGCACTCGTCTCGAAAACATATGGCCGGGCACCAATTGCCGATGGCCTGTTTGACCTGGCCGTCGCGAGCCTGTTAGCGCGCTCGGGCCAGCAGGCATCGCCAGAGATTGCGAAACCTTGGCTTCACGCTGAAGAGCGCATGAGAGGCGGGACTGAGTTTCCAACCGCCACACCTATGCCCGACCCGCTTCGCCCACCCCCGTCATTTTTCTGGGCCGCCGGTAAGCGTGAGAGTGAACTCCTGCGGCGCGTGGAAAATGCGGACGCGGGTGGGACAGGGAAATTCCGCCTTGCTGTCGTGGCAGCGGATACTGCCGAGCTTGAGGCGCGATTGAAAGAGGCGTCAGCCGCACTCGAAGCTGGTAAGACACCTCAAGGCGCAGGAGTGTATTTCGGGAATACGCGCGCCAGCGGGGAGTTGGCATTCGTCTTCACCGGCTCGGCTGCAGCATATCCCCGCATGGGACGCGGCCTGCTCATGGGTTTCCCGAGCCTTGCAGCAGATGTGCTGACGGCGTTTCCAGATGCGCACCGGCTGGCTCACCTGCTGGCTAAGCCAAACCTCACAGCATATGAGCAACTTTGCGCGGTGACCTTGCTTAGTCAGACACAGACACTGTTGCTGCGCGACACGCTCGGCCTGTCGCCCGATAGCGTTCTTGGACTGTCGCTCGGCGAGACGAACGCGCTCATTGCCTTCAATTTCTGGAAGGATGCAGGCTATTTGCTTGACGAAATTTCGGCCGATGCGATGTATGAGACCCATCTTGGTGGCGCTTTTGAAACGGCGCGCGAAGCTTGGAAGTCCGATGCTCCCGTCGAATGGGCCAATTGGCGTATCTATGGCCCGATTGAAAAGGTGAGGGAGGCTGTTGAGGCAGCTGAAAATGTTGAAATAACCATCATCTATTCACCTGAGGACTGTGTGATTGGCGGACCGCCGGAAGGATGCCGCGCGGTTGCAGCGCAGTTGGGCGACGGGGCTGGTCTTGCGATGAACCAGCACTTGATCGTGCACGCAAAGGCCATGGAACCCTATGCCGAGACATGGCGTACACTTCACACGCGACCTACATCAGGCAAACCAGAGGTCCGGCTCTACAGCAATGCGATCAATGCGGCCTACAAACCATCAAAGCGGCGCACCGCTGATATGCTAACGCGGCAGGCGGTATCGACGATCGACTTCCCGGCAACCGTCGAACAGGCTTATGCAGACGGTGTCCGGACCTTCGTCGAAATTGGCCCACGCGATACGCTTGCGATGAGCATCGATAAGATACTTGGTGACCGCCCGCATCTTGCTGTCGCGGCCGATAGGATCGAGATGTCCGATCTAGAACAAATTGCGCATTGCGGCGCGGCGCTGTTTGCTGATGGGAGGGACATTGATCTCTCGCCCATTTCAGATGCGCTTCTCGCAGCAAGGCAAAATCAACAGACTGTCATTCCGCCAGCTCCGGATGCCTTTCAGAAACCCGCTCATTTTCCTGTTCCCAACCTCAAGGATATGCATGTGACCCAGCGTCCGACACTCGCAATGGCACCTCGTCTCGCGCCACCGGTTTATGGTGCCGCGCCCTCGAAGATCACGACGCCCAAGCTTGCGCGTCCAAATAGCGTGCCGACCGGAAAGCTGGCACTGATGCAGCGTGAGCCCATCGGTCCGTGCTTTGACAGAAGCCAGCTTGAAAAGGCAACAACTGGAGCAATTTCGGAGCTCTTCGGAGACCTGTTCTTGCCTCAAGACGAGTATGAACGTCAGGTGCGGTTGCCGACACCGCCGCTTCTGCTTGTCGATCGGATTACCGGTATTGATGCAGAACCAGCCATCGAAGGCAAAGGTGTTATCTGGACGGAAACGGATGTCACCGAAGACGCATGGTATATGCATGACGGGTTTATGCGGCCCGGTCCCTTGATCGAAGCGGGGCAGGCTGATCTATCTCTGATCTCATGGATGGGCGCCGACTTGCTCAATTGCGACGAGCGCGTCTATCGATTGCTTGGATGCGAGTTGACCTTGCATGAGGGCGGTCTGCCGCGCGCAGGCGAAACATTGAAATACCAAATCGAGATTACCGGTCACGCCACGCTGAACGGTGTGCGCATGTTCTTCTTCCAATATGATTGTTATGTGAGCGGTCGTAGATTGTTTTCGGTCCGCAATGGTCAGGCCGGATTTTTCACCGACGATGAGCTAGCCGCGGGCAAGGGTGTGTTGTGGGATGCTGCCACTGATCCTGCGCCAACCGAGACACCTCAAGCTTTCGATCCGGACATTGTTTCTGCCAAGCAAAACTTTACGGCTGAAGACCTCGGTCACTATAGGGCAGGGGACGCCTTTGCATGTTTTGGCGAAGGCTTTGAAGGCGCTGCGCCTCATACCAATCCACCGCATGCTCCGGATGGCAGCCTCGCACTACTGGATGAGATCACCGAGTTTTCACCAAATGGCGGACCGTGGAAGCGGGGATATTTGAAGGCGTCAGCGCATGTACCTGTCGATGCTTGGTTTTATGATGGGCACTTCCACAAAGACCCATGTATGCCGGGCACATTGATGGCTGAGGCTGCCGTACAGGCGCTGGAGTTCTATGCAGCCGCTGTCGGGCTGACCATCAATGCCGATGGGTTTGTGTTCGAGCCTGTGATTGATGAAGCTTTCAAATTTGTCTGTCGGGGACAAGTCATTCCGGATGCGCCCCATGATTTGACCTATGAAATTTTCATTGACGAAGTGATTGCTGGAGATAGCCCGACAATATTCGCGGCACTGCTAGCAACAAGCGATGGCAAGAAAGTGTTCTACTGCCCGAGATTTGGCGTGCGCTTGCGCCGGAATTGGCCTGTGGTTCCAGCCGGAATTCAGACAACAGCAATAGGCCCGCTTGGCGAGTCACGCGGAGACTGGGCCGCGCTTGAGGCGTGCGGAAATGGTGCGCCGTCCGATGCCTTTGGCGAGATGTATGCGCCATTTGATGATCAGGGCCGCGTTCCGCGCTTGCCGCAAGAGCCTTATCATTTTGTGTCACGCGTCTTGTCAATATCGACACGCCCTAACCAGCCCGAAGATGGGGCAACGGTGGTCACCGAATATGATGTGCCGCCCGATGCTTGGTATTTCGATGCCAACAATAATGGCGCGATGCCATTTGCTGTCTTGGTGGAAATTGTTTTGCAGCCGTGTGGGTGGCTAGCAAGCCATGGCGGCTTTGCCTTGAAGGGCGGCGAGTGTTTCCGCAATCTCGATGGTGATGGCAAGGTGCTTCGCGAAATACGACCGGGGGATGGCCCGATACGGGTTGAGTCCAAGATGACGCGTTTCTCGCGTGCCGGACCAATGACCATTGTCTTCTTTGAACTCGTTGCCACATTGGCAAACGGCGAACAGGTGATGACACTGGAAACGAGCTTCGGGTTCTTCCCGCTAGATGCGCTGGTGCGGCAAGCGGGGCTCAAAGTAAGCGACGAGCAGCGCGAAAAACTGGAACTTCCTGCAACTGTTCAGAAGATCAAAGGCGGCAAAAAAATCCTGCCGCGTGGGCAGATGCAAATGCTCGATAGGGTGGACTATTTCGACGCGAAAGGCGGCGAGGCAGGTCTTGGGCTGATACGTGGCCAACAAGACATTGACCCATATGCTTGGTACTTCAAGGCTCACTTCTATCAAGACCCGGTGCAACCCGGATCTCTCGGTCTAGATGCATTGGTGCAATTGGTCAAACGGGCGGTTGTTGCCAAGGGGCTTACAAAAAGTGGCGGCAATATGCGCTTTGAGTCGGTTGCGGCAGGAGAGGCCGTTTCGTGGAGCTATCGCGGGCAGGTCACGCCGACCCGCAAGCGCGTCACCACGGTTATCGAAATCAAGGAGATAACCGAAGACGGTTCACTCATTAGCGCGCGCGGCTCGCTTTGGTGTGACGGACTACGGATCTATGAGGCGGAGGATTTGTCGGTCAGGCTGGTGCCAGACCCGTAGTGTCGCGGGCAATGCTTAGGGTCAATCCGTCCCGCTCGACAATCATAGTTTCGAATATCCTGCCTAGACACACGACGTCTAGCGTCTCGCCGGCAGAGAGTGAGAGTAGGGACTGAGGCAGCACAACGCGCTTCACGTCTGTCTGAAACCCTGTTCCAACGCTTTTGAGTATGGCTTCTTTCATGGTCCATACCCGAAAAAAATGCGCTGGGGTTTGAGTGACATTGCTCATCTGGTATCTCTGCAACTCTTCATGATCGCATATCATTTTGAGCATGGGACCGAAGGGGCGATCCTGCCATGTCTCGATATCAACGCCAATCGAGCCGTTCGCCGATAGGCCAATGGCCAGATAATCATCGCTCCTCGACCAGGATATGGCGGGTTGACCGTGTCCAGCCAAAAAAGGTTGGCCCGCATCGGTCACTTGGAGTGTGGCGGGGCGAGGTGCAAGCGGGGCATTTTTCATAAACCGGTCTATTAAAATCCGCGACTGTGCAAACCTGCGTCTCTTGTCCGGGGTTTTCAGATTTAGGTATCGCGCATGATCACGCGCCGACATTTCAGGCATCGCAAGCCCGCGTGCTTGGTCAAGTGCACAACAGCTGATGTTCATGTCTGAACTTTGAAGGGTGTATATTTCTGACATTCAAAGATGTTAGCATGGTAAGTCGGCCCGTTCGAGACAGTGCCGGACTTCAATATGCGCACCCAAGCGCGCTATGATGTAAGCTTGTTGAACTCGAAGGGGACCGGATATGATCCATAAGTTAGCCGCACTTGTTTGTGCACTGGTATTGCCAAGCTTGTATATGACGGCGACCGGCCAAATAGAGAATTTCCATACGGGCCCGTTGATAGAAGACTATGGCCCTGTCGCGACAGTTGAAGGGCGAGAGCCGATACCGGAAGGGACAGTCTTCAAGGTCAGTTTTGATATCGTCGACCGTGCCGAGTCAGGGGCCATTAACCCGAAACTTGTAAGCGCAGCGCGGTTTCTAAACATGCACACCGAAGCGGGTGTGCCGCCGGAGAACATGTCGCTGGCATTGGTGATCCATGGTTCGGCCGTTCATGATATGACCAATGCGGACTTTTACGGCCAATCGAATGAACTGGAAAACGAGAACGCTGCCCTTATTGCCGAACTGATCAAACATGGCGTAGAGATTTACATTTGTGGTCAAAGTGCTGCGTTCAATGGGATTGCCAAATCAGACCTTTTGCCTGATGTGAGGCTATCGCTTTCAGCGATGACGTCCCATGCCTTGTTGCAGCAAGATGGGTATACATTGAACCCGTTTTAAATAGGCTAATTGTGAAAGGCCGATCTCGACTGTGGCATCTTCTGTAAGCGAGCATCATTCAACGGCATCGAAGATTGGACTTTTCCTTGGTCCGGCTGTGGCAGCGCTAATTTTGATATTGGGTGCTCCAGAAGGTATGGCGGACGGGGCGCATGCGCCGCCGGCATGGATTGTTTTGTCTTTGCTGGCGCTCATGGCCATTTGGTGGGTGACCGAGGCCATCCCCATTCCGGTAACATCCCTTTTGCCGCTTACTGTCTTGCCGCTTACGGGCGTCAGTTCGATAGCGGTGGCCGCGCAGCCCTATATGCACCCGATTGTGATCTTGCTTATGGGCGGCTTTATCTTTGCCAAGGCGATCGAGCGCTGGGGCTTGCACGAGCGCATCGCCTTGCAGGTCGTGCGCCGTATGGGGACCAGTCCGGGGGGAATTATTGGCGGGTTTATGCTTGCAGCCGCACTGCTTTCAATGTGGATTTCCAATTCAGCTACATCGATCATGATGATGCCAATTGCGCTTTCGGTCGCAGCAGCGGTTAAGTTCGACGATAGCGAGGCGCGCCAGAACTTCACGCTCGCGCTCTTATTGGGGATCGTTTATGCTTGTTCAATCGGTGGCCTCGGTACACCGGTTGGAACGCCGACGAATTTGATCGTACTTGGCTATTTGAATGATAACGGGGCAGGCGAAATTGGCTTTGCGCAATGGATGATGCTCGGGCTTCCTGTCGTTCTGGTGATGGTTCCGCTGACATGGTGGTCGCTCACCAAATGGACATTCAAAATGCCGAAACTTGATATCTCGTCAGCGAATGAAAGTGTCTCTGCGCGTTTGCAAGAGATTGGAAAGATAACCCGCCCGGAGAAACGGACTTTGGGGATCTTCGTTGTCATTGCGTCTTTATGGATTTTCCGGAGACCGTTGAACAATATGGAATTTGCGCTTGGGGAGGCGGTCTATACGCCGCTATCGGGCTTAACCGATCATGTGATCGCGGTGATTGCGGTCATCGTTTGTTTCCTGATCCCTGCGGGTTCCAAGCAGGCAAAGGGAGACAGGATTTTGAGCTGGGACGATGCCGAGTCGATCCCGTGGGGCGTCTTGCTTTTGTTTGGGGGCGGGATGTCGCTCGCAGCTGCGATTTCCTCATCCGGATTGAGCGCATATCTCGGGCAAACATTATCTGTTGTCGCGTCCTATCCGACACCGGTCCTTGTCTTGCTGATTACTGCAGCCGTCTTGGCGCTCACAGAAGTTACGAGCAATATCGCAACTGCGTCGGCATTGATGCCGGTCCTCGGTTCGGTCGCACTTGAGACGGGTATTCCGCTTGAGGTTATGGCTGCACCGGTTGCACTGGCTGCGAGTTGCGCATTCATGTTGCCAATGGCGACGGGGCCGAATGCAGTTGCCTTTGCAACAGGGGAGGTCAAGCTCTCGACAATGGCCCGCGCAGGCTTTCGCGTGAATCTGATCGCCATAGTCGTCATCACAATCGTCGCCGTCAAACTGGCCCCAATCGCAATTGGCTCGTAAACCGTTTCCTAAGACTGAATGAAAACGCGTTTCACGTCTTGTCTTTCCGGTCGGCCCACTTCCGGTCAAATGAATGTCGGGAAATCCGATGAGTTCCCCGAATTCGGGGAAGCTGAAATGCGGTGCATCTGGCGTTGTCGATGACCCTTCGAGCTTGAGTGTGCGCAATGCTGCTTCGACGGCATATGCTGCTGCCAATGGCGCTGTCGATGGAAAGATTGCCAAGGAGAATCCGGCCGCTTTGATTTCATCGACCGTCATGTCCGGTGTTTTTCCGCCATTTGCCATATTGAGCATCATCGGCTTTTTGACCGCCTTACACGCGGCTTGCATCTCTTCTTGTGTCTCCAGTGCCTCAAACAGAATAATGTCGGCGCCGGCTTCGGCATATGCGATGGCGCGTTCTAGTGCGCGCCTCGCAAGCCACTTCGATTTTCTGCACCATATCACTGAGCGGAATGACCTGCTTGGGCGGTGGTGTTGAGTGTTTCAAGATAGCTCGCTGCTGCAGCTTCATCCACGACATCCGCATATTTTGCATTCATGTCGAACAGGTTGGCGTCGTGGGGGGCAGAATGTCGGTCTGCACAGGCATCTTCGACCACAATCGGAATAAAGCCATGCGAGCACGCATCGACACACGTCGCGCGAACGCACCCAGATGTTGTTAGGCCTGTGAGTAAAACCGTATCCACGCCGAGGGCGGTTAAGGTGGAGGCGAGGGAAGTTCCAAAGAAAGCGCTGGGATATTGCTTCTCGATCATCAAAGCGCCATTAAGCTCTAACCCCTCCGGCAACCTGCCTAATGGGCTACCCTCGTAAAAATGGCGAAGGGGCTTTGCTTTCTGATAAAACCGTCCGCCGTTCACAAATGATTTGTGGTAGACAACCGAGGTCAAAATAACGGGTATATTTTTGTGCTCCGCGATGGTTTTGAGCCGGATTGCTGAAGCCAACGCGTTTTGCGGATCGGCGAACAGATCGCAGTCGGGGTCGAAATAAGCCTGAACAAAGTCGATCAGGATTAGTGCAGGTTTGCTTCCGAACCCGAGCTCCCCATTATAGACGCCTGAATATGATTGATCTTGTGTTGTCATTTTATGCAATTCTACCTCAGCATTATATGGTTGGAAAAAGTGTGGCATCGAAGTCTACGGTTGTAATTATAAAGCTAGCAGACATTCACGCATCGGATAAACTGCTTAGCAGTATCGCGTCCAACCAGATCGTTCTCTAAAGTGCAATATATGCCTAGGACAACACCGCGCACGTATTTCAGTAAGGTCTGGGATCTTCACAAAGTTGGGGATGCCGGAGACGGTTATGACTTGCTGGCGATAGATGGTCTTCTATTGTCTGCCCTGATAGTCATACGTGTAGCCTCGGTGCGCTCGGAGCAATGGCTTGGGGGATTGGTTCGAGCGAAGCCGAGCATATTATGGCGACCGGCGTGTTGCGGGCAAGAAAGCCTCCCCAAATGCGCGTTCAGATCAATGGTACGCTGAAAACCGGTGTCACTGCCAAGGATGTGGCGCTTCATTTGATTGCGCGATTTGGCGCTGATGGGGCGAAGCGATCTGCTATTGAGTTTGGCGGGTCTGCAGTGTCGGGGATGACCGTAGAAGAACGCCTGACCCTCTGTAATCTCGCCATCGAATTTTCGGCCTATACGGCGATTATTCCACCCGATGCGCGAACACTCGACTATATCTCGGGACGTCGGTTTTCGCCTGAGCTTGATGTTATGGCCAATCACTTGGCGTCACTACAGCCTGATGAGGGCGCCGAATATGATCACGCATTATATCTAGAAGCAGAAGACATTGATCCGCAGATCAGTTGGGGAACAAACCCCGAGGAAAGCATTGCCGTTGCCGGGCGTGTTCCAAGTGATGCGGGGCAGCAAGCGCTCGCTTATATGGGGCTTCATTACGGCAAGCCTTCCGGATGAACCGCTCTATGGGTTCGTACCGCGCGCGGGGCTTCCGCTTGATTTCACGCCCGCATCTTTGGGTATGTCAAAGAGATAGAGATTATGCCTGAAGGGGGAGCCTAGTGAATTTTCCAGCTCTGTTCACACTCATTCTATATGCGGCGGTTCTGTTCGGGGTTGGCATTTGGGCGAGCCGCCGGGCCAAGGCGCAGGAAGACTACTTGCTTGCGGGCCGCACACTTGGTCCAATCGTAGCAGGCATTGCCTATGCGGCGTCCAGTTCAAGCGCTTGGGTATTGTTGGGGTATTCAGGCTTTGTTTACGCCGTCGGTCCATCTGCGCTTTGGATGTTGCCCGGTATCTTCGGCGGGTTTCTTGCTGTGTCCCTGATCGATACGCTGCAAGGAATGCTCATGGCGTGTGTCGCGATTGTTTTGCCTGCATTTGCGTTCCATGCCGCGGGCGGAGTGACGGGCATAAGCGAGGCATTGTCAGCGGCTCCTCCGTCTTATGTGGACGGGTTTGGTGGGCGAACAGGTTGGATCGCCACAGAATTTGCAACTGGCTTGATGGCGACCGGAATTGGAACTTTGGGTCAACCGCATTTGATGGCGTGGATCATGGCAACACGCAGCGCGAAGGCGCGGCGAACAGGAGAAGGCATCGCCACAGGCTGGGCTATTTTGGTCTATTTCGGAATGAGAAGAGGAGGAGGCTGGTTTGCTTTAATCGGGTTGATTATACACCGCATCGCGAAAGGCATTGTGGACATCATTGTTAAAGGGTGTGATCTGGACAAACAAAACAGCCGTCAAGTCATTCTCCGGATCAACCCAGAAAAGAGTGCTGGCAAATCCATCCCAGAAAAATTCCCCCACCACTCCAAAATTCTCATCTGCGTTAACCGGTGGCGCGACGCGAACCGCAAAGTCCAGCCCAAACCCGACTTGTCCTTTACCGGGCAACCAAAACCGCTCGGTTACATCATCTGACAGCATGTTTGTGGCCATTAGCGCGACAGTTTGTGGTTCTAGTATTTGCACGCCCTTAAATGTACCTTCGTTCTGTAGCATCAGGGCAAACCGCATATAGTCGTCAATGCTGGAGACAAAGCCGAACGTGCCGGGGGTTAAGGTCTGGCGCTGAATATTGAACGCATGGGCCTCTTCATTCGGGAGCTGTATCAGGCTGCCATCATCTTGTGTCTGATAAAGCCCGGCCATCCGGCTTCGTTGTGACTCTGGAACAAAATAGTACGTTTGCGACATCTCGAGGGGGGTGAAGATGACCTGCTGCACATAGTCGTCAAATGGCATGCCCGACAGCCGCTCGACCATTAAGGCCTGAATGTCGACCGCTGCACTATAGCGCCATTGTGTGCCCGGCTCGTACAGCAATGGAATCTGGCCAAGTTTTTCGGCAACCTGTGTGAGCGTATTGTTCCAATTGGTTGGATCGACCAAGCGGTAAATCTCGCCAACGGGATTATCGTCATTGTCAGCGAGACCGGCACTATGCCGCATAAAGTCTCGCACTGTCGGTTCTCGTTCCGGAGTTTGCACGATTGCATCGCCATTCTCGTCCTTGCCGGAGAAGACCTGTAGGCTTGCAAGTTCGGGGACGTGTTTGGAGATCGGATCATCAAGCGAAAACAAGCCTTGTTCATACAAGGTCATGAGAGCCACGCCTGTGATCGGCTTGGTCATCGAGTAAATCTGCACAAGCGTGTCACGATCGAAATCTCGGTTGGCTGCTCCGTCGGCGAGGCCGAATGCGCCGAAATAGACTTCCTGGCCATCTTCGAAAACCAGTGCTGATCCACCTGCGATCATGCCCTGATCAACAAGACTGAATAGGGTCTGGTCAATGCGGCCCTTGGAGACAATCTGCGGTTCTGGAGGTGTCTGGGTCTCTGGCGCAGGTGTGCAGCTCGTAAGCAATAAGGCGCTGAGGCACACAAGTTTGAAAAGGTGGATCATATCTAACCTCAATCTATCAGGCCGCGGCTTCTTTTACAAAATCTTCCGGCGCTCGTTTTTAAATGTTGATCTCGTCAGCATTAGAATTGCATCGGGCTCATTCGATGTGAACCCCTGGTCTTGGCGGCATCTACCTGAATCAAAGAGTGACCTTGATCGGCTGGGCTGCCGCCAATAGAGGAGGGACCGTTAAGAGGGGGCAGCCACATGAGGGTATCTCTGGAAAATTTGTCCAACAACCGAGTTCACACGCAATTCTATTTTTTCCAGATTGGTCTCACCTTCGCCAGACGCGTGGGCTTCCCAGATGACGGCGTTCTCTTCGCGGTCAATCAGGTCGATCAACATATTTCCTTGGCGAAAATCTTCTGCGACAACGGTCGTGCGGGGGATTGCGGTATACCCGTAGTGCTCCCGATACCCATATCCGTAGCTGTATCCACGGTTTCCTCGGCTAGACCGGTATGTCCGATTGGATCCGTAACCATATCCATTGCCATAGCCGCTGCGATAATAAGGGTCTCGGTAAACCGTTTGTTCCAACTCATAGGTTGTTTGCTTTTTAAGCCGTGTCTCGTTCTGCAAAGAGAACTGGATGGCGACCAGCATATCTGCCGCATCCTGATTATCAATTTCACGATAATTCCGAGTATCAAGCTCATTTCGAACGGCCGCTTCGACGACGAGGCGTGAGAAGGGTTTTGGAGGGGCGACATCGTTTTCTCCAGGCGGCACATCCAGTACATAATAAGTCCGAAGGTCTGAAAAATCAGCAGACGGTACTGTTGCCGTCTCGATAGAGACTGGCAGTTCTTTGGGCGTGGTGACGCAAGCTGCAAGCAAGACGGCAAGCGCCATAGATGAAAATGCCCGGATCGGCCGGTCAGATAAATTTTTGAATATCATGACGATTGTCCCCTAATGTCATTTAGTTGTCCCTGAACTGCTTGGTGCGCATTTTTAAGGGGGTCAACACCAAATTGTCGGGACGGTGGGGATTTGCGTCGAACTGGTCGCATTTGGGAATAGTACGATTTTTCAATCCGGCGCGAATGGTATCCCTCCTCCCGCAAAGGTATTCGTCTTTCACGCGAGCCTCCTGTTCTTTCGGTTGTTTTTAGGGCAAGTTTAAACCGAGTGTTGTATTGTGGCGCTGGCGAAATAGGGAAGAGCTTTGGAACAGTTACAAGGAATGGATGCATCTTTTATTGCGTTGGAACGTCCACATGCGCCGCTGCATATCGGATCGGTGATTATCTACAATCCCGAGACCGCACCAAATGGCTTTGTCCGCTTCAAGGATATTCTATCATTTATTGAAAGCCGTATGGGCCTTTCAAGAACGATGCGGCAACGGCTCGTGACGGTTCCCTTCGGCATTGACTATCCGTATTGGATTGAAGATCCGAACTTTGATCTGGAATACCATGTCCGACATGTCGCGTTGCCGAAACCGGGCGATTGGCGCCAGCTCTGCATTCAGGCTGCCCGCACATTTTCGCGTCCACTAGACTTAACCCGCCCGCCTTGGGAAATCCTCGTCGTCGAGGGACTTGATGAGGTTGAGGGTGTGCCTGCTGGCTCTTATGCGATGATCTCCAAAGTTCACCATGCTGCCATTGATGGCATGTCGGGGATTGATCTTATGCACGCGCTGCATGCGCTAACCGCGTCGACAGCGCCGCCCAACACCCCAGATAATTGGAAGCCCGAGCGCATGCCGAGCCAGGCAGGCTTGTTCGCACGCGGCTATGTGCGCGGTTGGACATTGCCGCTTCGCCAAACAGCGGCAGTCGCTAAGGCTTTGCCCGGCGCGGCACGTGTTGCCAAAGGGCTTGTTACAGGTGACTTTGATCTTGAAAGCCTTTTGGCTACGCCGAAAACACGCTTTAACAAATCTATCTCTGCCGCGCGCGTCGTCGAAGGGCGCACATTTCCCCTAAAAGGCATCAAAGCCATTCGCTCCTTGTCCGAAGGTTGCAAAGTCAATGATGTGATGCTCGCGCTGGTCGGGGGCGCGCTTAACAAATACCTCGCTCACTATAATGAGCTGCCCGATAAAACCCTGACGGCCATGGCGCCGATTTCGGTGCGCTCGGAAGGGGAGAAGAACACGATGGGCAATCAGGTGTCGGCCATGCTCGTCCCGCTTGGTAGCCATATCGACGACCCCGCCCAACGTCTCAGCTTTGTCCATGAGCAAACGCTGAAATCCAAAGCCATGACGAATGCTATGGGCGCCCGACAAATGACTGAAATCAGCAAGCATTCGCCCAATCTGTTTATGGGCCTTGGTGCGCGTCTCTACAGCCAGCTTGGCATCGCCAACCGGATCAAACCGATCTTCAACACCATCGTCACCAATGTTCCTGGCCCACCTATACCGATTTATTCCACCGGCGCGCGCGTGGAAAACCTCTTCGGAATGCTGTGTCTGTTAGACGGGCTGGGGCTTGGTCATGTCGTGCAAAGCTATGTCGATAAATTGACGGTCATGTTCACTGCATGCCGCGAAATGATGCCTGATCCGGAGTTTTATGCCGCATGTCTGCAAGCCTCATATGATGATTTGATAGCGGCGGCGGGCTATATAGAGGCTGCGCCAGTCTCCGAAACGCCCGCAGCGAAACCAAAGGCGAAGACCAAGCCAAAAGCGAAACGGAAAACAGCTAGCAAAAAGACCGCTGTTGCCAGTGCGAACCGGAAAAAAACGACCCGTCGCAAGACAACCGCGAAAACAAAAACCTAAATGCGCTTTGTCGAGCATCTGCAACTAGACGGGTTGTCTCATAGTGAAATGACTGGGATTTCCTTGTTTTACGAGGCATTACGGCCAATCATAGAGTTAGATATCGCCATTATGAGCGAGAAGGAGAGAAATATTGGCCGTGATGACTGCTAAACCGCCATCCTTATTCTGGACTCTCACAGAGGGCGCGCGCGCGACTTATGAGTTCGGTGCGTTCTACGCTCTTCGAGGCGCCATGAAAACATTGCCCCGTGGCGATGGCCATCCTGTGCTGGTCCTGCCCGGCTTTGTCGCAAGTGATCGCTCGACGAAGCCCATGCGTAGCCTTCTGAGGGACCTTGGTTATGATGCTCATGCTTGGGGGCTTGGCCGCAATTTACGCTTCAATGCCAAGCGCGAAGAGCAAATGAGTGACCTGATCGACCGTATCTACGAGACCTCCGGTCAGCGTAAAATTTCCATTGTCGGCTGGAGCCTTGGCGGTGTGTTCGCGCGCGAATTGGCCAAGATGCATCCTGAAAAAATCCGCCTTGTGATTTCACTTGGCAGTCCGATCTCTCCTGACCGCCGGCATTCGTCTGCCCGTCACCTGTTTGAAGCGATTAATGGCAAAGAGGGTAGTGCAGAACGCAACGAACGCTATGCCCGCGTTGGCGAGGCACCGCCCGTGCCCACCACATCTATCCTCACCAAAGGCGACGGTGTGGTCGCGTGGCAAGGCTCTGTTCAGGCACCAGACGAGCATACGGATACCGAGAATATTCTCGTTCCTGCCAGCCATGTTGGCCTCGGTGTGAACCCGATTGTTATGGTTGCGATCGCAGACCGCCTTTGCCAAGAAGAGGGCAAGTGGGTCCCGTTTGATCGTTCAGGTTGGCGGAAGGCCTTCTTCAAAGGCGTTCCGATAAACCAATAGCCTATTAACGAAATTCCTGTTGCAGAGATTTCAACCGGTCTGAGCCAGGGTTCAGCTCGGCATAGGGTATCTCGTTCAATGGACGCTCTTCCATGTTTTCGCGTGCGTGCATGTCTGGACGGCTTTGATCGATATATAAAAGCCCGGTCAGAATTTCGTCTTTGTCTTGGCTCGACATAATTCTTGAAAATGCAGCGGCTCTATCGGTCGGATCATAGTCCTTGTCCAATTTACGCAAATTGATCTTGCCGCCATCATGCAATTCAACGGGCAATGTATCGCCTTCATCATATGCCGCTTTGATCTCTGCGCTTGGCGGAACATAGTCTGCGTGAACGGCCTTATGGTAATACTCGTATGTGTGTGCATACGATTTGGTCGAGCCCTTATGATCATTAAAGCTCACGCATGGGCTGATTACATCAATCAAAGCGAAGCCTTTATGCATCAATCCGGCTTTGATCAGCGGAACAAGCTGCTCGCGATCCCCGGAAAAACTGCGGCCAATAAAACTTGCCCCGACAGACAAGGCCAATGCGACCGGATCAATCGGCGCTTGGTCATTGGTTGCGCCCTTTTTGGCCGTTGAACCAATATCTGCGGAGGCTGAAAACTGCCCTTTGGTCAGTCCGTATACGCCATTATTTTCAAGCATATAGAGCATATTCACATTGCGCCGCATGGCGTGCGCAAGTTGGCCTAGCCCAATCGATAGGCTATCTCCGTCTCCGGAAACCCCGATATAAGTCAACGCAGAATTTGCGGCGGCGGCACCTGTCGCAAAGCTAGGCATGCGACCATGTACAGTGTTTGCGCCATGTGCATCGCTCAAAAAATATGTCGTTGTTTTGGACGAACAGCCGATGCCCGAGACTTTAACCGCGCGGTGAGGCTCGACCGACAGTTCATAGAATGCACGGGCCATTGCAGCCGTTACGCTATCATGGCCGCATCCGGCGCACAGAGTAGACATGGCGCCATCATAGTCTCCGCGGGCAAGTCCAAGCGCATTTAGCGGTTCATTCTTGCGGCGAATTTTTGGTTTTACGAAGCTTGTCATGCGATCTTCCTCACTTTGATAGCCTCGCTGATACTCGCTTCCACGAAGCGATAATCAAGCGGCTCGCCAGAATAGTGCAGGACAGGGATCAGCTGTTCCTTGGTTGCGCTCGTCTCGGCAACAAGAAGGCCGAGCAGTTGCGCATCACGATTTTGCTCCACGACAAAGACCTGACTATGCGCATGAATGAAGGCGTCGACGTCATCACTGAATGGAAAGCCCCGAATGCGCATATAATCCACAGGAACGCCACTGGCTTCGAGCCGCGCGCGCGCCTCGCGCACCGCGCCATCAGAACTCCCAATTGCGATCAGACCAAAGTTCGCTTTGCCTTTGGCCATTTCCGTAACAGGGGCTGGAACAGCGCTCGCCGCGCTCTGCCATTTGGAATAAAGCCGATCAACGACTTCCTGATATTCGGGGCCCTTTTCGGTATAGCCGCCATATTTGTTGTGCCCGGACCCGCGTAGGAAATATGCACCATTCGGATGCGTTCCCGGCAATGTTCGTGCGGCGATATGGTCGCCATCGACATCAAGGTAGCGATGAAACTTCTCGACATCTTCAAGCTCTGCGGCGGTCAAAACTTTGCCGCGATCTGGCACATAAGTGTCGTCCCATGTCAGCTCGTCGATCATCCAGTCATTCATGCCAATATCAATATCGGACAAAAAGAAGACGGGGGTCTGGAAACGTTCGGCAAGATCGAGCGCGTTAACGGCCATGTCGAAACATTCAGCTGGGTTTGCCGGATACAGCACAATATGGCGCGTGTCCCCATGAGAGGCATAGGCGCAAAGTTGGATATCGCACTGCTGGGTTCGTGTCGGCATCCCGGTCGATGGGCCGACGCGCTGGATGTCAAACAAGACCATCGGCACTTCGGAGTAATAGGCAAACCCTATCAGCTCGGACATCAAGGATATGCCGGGGCCAGATGTCGGCGTGAATGCCCGTGCGCCATTCCATGCGGCCCCAATAATCAGCCCCGCAGCGGCAAGCTCGTCTTCAGCCTGAATGATGCAATATTTGTTCTTGCCGGTTTCAGCATCGACACGAAGTTCGGCGCAATATTTTGCAAAGCCGTCCATAACCGATGTCGACGGGGTAATCGGATACCAGGCTCCAAAGGTTGCCCCGCCATAAACGCAGCCAAGCGCGGCGGCCGTGTTGCCATCAATCATAACCTTGCCGGCTGTTTTATTTGCGGCGCGAACGCGAAAGTCGAGAGGGCAGGAGAAGTTCTCCTTGGCGTAATCATGCCCAAGCGCAACCGCTTTCATATTTGCCGGTATCAGCTTTTTCTTGCCGGCAAACATTTCTTCGACAAGGCCGGTAATTACGTCAAGATCGAGCTCGAGCAAGGCGGCAACCGCGCCGACATATGCCATGTTCTTCATCAAGATCCGCGAGCGAGCCACGGTAAATGCCTCGTTGCACATGCCCGACAATGGCACGCCAAGAACGGTAATGTCGGGGCGGCTCATGAACTGCGGGCGCGGCCATGTCGAATCGTAGAGCAACACACCGCCCGGGGCGAGTTCCGCCAGATCCTGCTCATAGGTTTCCGGGTTCATTGCGATCATTAAATGAACCTGACCGTCGCGTCCGGCATGGCCATCTTCGGTCACTCGGACTTCATACCATGTCGGAAGCCCCTGTATGTTGGAAGGGAAGACGTTCTTTCCCACCACGGGCACGCCCATGCGGAAAATTGTCTTCATCAGCAAGCCATTGGCACTGGCAGATCCCGTGCCGTTGACGGTTGCGACTTTTAGAACAAAGTCATTAACGCTAGGTCCGGTCATTCGGCGGCTACCTTACTTGGCGCGTCTTGTTCGCCAGCATGATGTATCTGGATGACACCCTCCTGCATATCCCAAGCCGCCGTAGGGCAGCGTTCAGCACATAGCCCGCAATGCAGGCATAAATTCTCGTCCTTGATCATCACGCGCCCACTCAGGGGTAGCTCGGCTGATGTATATAAAGCCTGATCGGGATTGGCCGCTTGAATGAGCGACCGTAAATCCGGCTCAGGTGCGCTTTGCGTCATCGAGAGGCATTCGACCGGACAGACATCAATACATGCGTCACACTCGGTGCAAAGTGGTGCTTCGAATACTGTGTGCACATCGCAGTTCAAACATCGTTCGACTTCCGTCGCGATCTGTTCGGCGCTGAAGCCCAGCTCAACTTCGACATCCAGTTTCTCAAATCGCTCGACAAGCGCGACATGCTCCATCTTACGTCGGTCGGAATCATCATAGGAGTTGGAGTATCGCCATTCAAACATACCCATTTTCGTCGAGGTCAGTTCAACGCGGTCCGGCACTCTGTTTGTCAGGTCATCTCCTTGACAGTGTCGATGGATGGAAATCGCAGCCTGATGGCCATGCTCGACCGCCCAGATGATGTTCAACGGCCCAAAAGCAGCGTCTCCTCCGAAGAAGACGCCCTTTAGGCTCGATTCAAACGTGTCTTTATCGACCACCGGAACGTCCCATTTGTCGAATTCGATACCGGCGTCTTTTTCAATCCACGGGAATGCATTTTCCTGACCGATTGCAAGGATGACATCGTCGCATGGCAAAGTGACTTCGCCTGTCACGCGCTGATCGGTGATTTTTCCCGTTTCATCGAGATCGTATTCCATCAACTCGAACAGCATGCCGACAAGCTTGCCGCCCTCGCTGACAAAAGCTTTGGGGGAATGATTGACGAGAATATCGACATTCTCTTCTTCGGCATCTTCGAGTTCCCAAGGGGAGGCCTTGAAGAAATCACGCGGCTTACGTGCCATGACATTTACAGTCTTGGCCCCAAGGCGCAGCGATGTCCGGCAGCAATCCATAGCTGTGTTACCCACGCCGATAATCAGGACATTTTTGCCAATTTCCTTGGTATGCTCGAAGGCCACGCTTTCGAGCCAGTCAATGCCGATATGGATATTGGCTTGTGCGGCTTCGCGCCCGGGCAAATTCAGATCCTTGCCCTTTGGAGCACCCGTGCCAACAAACACGGCATCATATCCAGCATCAAGCAGCTCGCTCATCGAGTTAACCGGCGTTCCCAGCCTTAGATCAACCCCCATGTCGAGAATATATCCAAGCTCTTCCATCAGCACGGATTCTGGTAATCGAAAGGCTGGAATATTTGAGCGCATCAAGCCGCCGGGTTTATCGAGTTTCTCGAAAATAGTGCATTCGTATCCCATCGGCGCAAGGTCATTGGCGACGGTAAAGGACGCAGGCCCCGCCCCGATCAGCGCAACTTTTTTACCGTTAGAGACGGGCGGCTTTTTGGGGAGGCGGTCTGAAACATCATCGCGGTGATCAGCGGCGACGCGTTTCAATCGGCAAATCGCGACGGGCTCGTCTTCAACCCGTGTGCGCCGACAGGCTGGTTCACAAGGTCGGTCACAGACGCGGCCGAGAATACCGGGAAAGACATTGGAAGCACGGTTCAGCAGATAAGCGTCCGAATAACGCCCTTGAGCGATCAGGCGAATATAGGCTGGAACTGGCGTATGCGCAGGGCAGGCCCACTGGCAATCGACGACTTTATGAAAATAGTCCGGATTGGTGGTGTCAGTTGGTTTCATCACAGCCCCGTCATTTCCTCAACATCAAGTTAATCCTCAACAACAAGTTAACCAGTTTGGATCGGGAGTGGCAATATCTATCGCTGTAAACTCAGGAACTAAACCGGTGATGTATTTGTGGAAGGGGCAGGAGGGTGTGCGATTATTGTAAATCCGCATGCGGACCGGAGGAAGGATGTTTGATCGGTCGCCAGCAATCAGGTTTTGGCCGCGACTTTCGAAAGATCGTTCATCAATATAATATCTAAACCATCAGGTAGGCGGCAAGACCGAACCAAACCTTGTTTCTGTTCTTTGAAATCGGGTTCGCTTTTGGCGGCCAGCGTCTTTTCGACGATATGGGCCAATAGTCGCTCCATCCTAGGGGAGGCACCGATTGCCTTCGAAGCAAGCAACAGATTCAACTGAATTTCGATGGATTTGTTGCTTGGTGATTCTAACATAGTGTTGGCAGTCGGCCCCCAATGCCCGAGAGAAGTCGTGTATCTCTACATATCACCAAGAAGTTGTTCGCTTAAAGGGAGAAATTTTCGCCCCTGTTTCATATGAAGAAAACAACCGTACATGGCTATTGTAACAGTTAGAAACGTCACAGGATTCGCGGATTGCGGTCTAGACTGTTCTCATATGCGATGCAAAGGACTGGCTGAATGTGATCTAATAAGAGACTAGAGGTAGGGGATGACTAGTTTTAGGTGTAATCTGTAGCTGCGACGGCTTAGGGCTCGGGCGAGCGGATAGTTCTAGTTCTATGAGGTCGCAGAAGTTTGGATTGTTCAAAGACGCGGTACGACCCAAGAAAGTTTATCGCTTTTGGTCGATGCCAAATCTATGAGGGGCCTAAATCTAAGAAAGGCGGTCAGCAAAGTGCTTTTTATGAAAACGGTCTTGGACAGATAGGAGAAGTGCAGTCAGTGGAAAAGAAACGAAAAGACACCGGTTCAGGTGCGTCAAAGAAAACCGCGTTAACATTGGCTATCGAAGATTTTGTCAATGCAGATCATCGTGCACTAATGATAAGCACCGCCATTGATAAAAATGCGCTCGGTAGCCTTGATACATCCTATGTGGATCAACTCAATTTGCAAAATTACGTCCGCGCTAAAGAAGACTTGCATGAAAGCCTGGACCGCGTGATTGTTACACGCGCTGACGGAGTTTTTGATGTACTAAAGAAGCTGCGCGTGTGTCGCGATATATCTTCCTGTGAGGATCCAGATGATCTGAATTTTTCTCCAGGGGAGCGCCTGCTAGCTTCCGCTATTCGTGATCTGGAGGCTGTTCTAGAGAAAAAGACAACAATGAAGGGCGCCATCAGTGAGACTGGCTGCGATACGTAGGTAAGCAGCTTGAGTTTATCTGTGTGAATTCGGTGTCAGATACCGTGTCTGATGTTATCAGATTGGGAAGATCGACAGCTGTACGATACAATTTTGAGATGCAATCTTGGAGGGATTTTTGCCGAAAAGTCTGAGAAATTCCGAGAAAATGCTACCCTGAGCGGGTATTCGTGTCCGGTTCACGGTAATTTTATATAGGAGAGTATGATTAATCTGGCTATAAGCCACTTCGAAGACTTGAAGCTACGTTCGGAAGAGATTTGTTATGCAGTCTACACAAACAAAGAGACCCAGTGCGCCGACATCGCTCGATACGCAAGTGAGTGAACGTATTAAATCCATCCGCGTTCTCAATGGCCTAAGCCAGAGCGCAGTTGCAGTAAAACTCGGCATTGTGCACCAGCAATACCACAAATATGAGGCTGGCGTCGTTCGCCCTTCAGCAAGCTTTTTGATCAAGATCGCAGAGGTCTTTGACTGTTCGGTTGGCGAGCTGTTCCCACCGGAGTTACGCGGCGAAGGCAAAATTGCACTTGAGACGCGGATCGACGTTTTGAAACAAGAACTCGTTTCTCTGATTATGGATAGCGACAGCGAAGATAAGCTTGTGGCTCTAAGAACTCTGTTGATTAATACGGCTGAAAGTAACTAGGCCAACTTTGCCGCGCTGTCCCATCTCAGGGCGCAATTCTTATCATTCATCGGCCCTAATATCTGCAGTTTCAGCGGCAACGCTTAAGCTGACGATATAGGCTTTTCGTTTTTCCATATTTGCGAGAATGAGCCCGGCTTGCTCACTTGGAAGCTGGGTCAGGAAACCGGCCGCAAAGTCCGGGTCCATTTGATTAAAGATCTCTGCAGCCTGTTCGGCTTTCATGGAGCTATACATTTTTGCCAGATGTATAATATCCTGACTGGCTTGCTCCTGCATTTCACTCCATCGGGCTTCAAGGGTGAGTTGCAAGTCCTGAAGCTCGACCGTTTGAGCGTTCAATTCGGCTTCCCATAGTTGAAGTTTAATCTGTTCTTGCCGCATAGTTTCACGCTCCGCTTCGAATAACCAAACATCTTCAGAGAACTTGTCGGCAGCTTCGCCGGTTAGGCAAACCTCTTCCGCCGAAGGGGAAGATGGTAGGGCGGGGACTGCTTCGGTCTCGGACTGAGCGGCCTCCTCGCTATCGGCTGGAAGCGCGTCATGTTGAGCTGTTGTAGCTGCGGGGACAGCGGCTTCCTCTGCTGCAGCCAGCCCTGCGGGCAAGAAACGAGATGCGCCGCCAAAGGCGAAAAGCGTCCCCAATGTCAGAAGAACATGAGATCGGTTTGGGGGTGATTGTCTCACGGATTATGTCTCCCTTGGGAATTGGCTTCGACCAAGTCATGGAACATGCTTTGGTGAGTTCCGGTCACGGCCGGTTTTGCCTGATCGAGCAGTGGACGCGTTTGCTTTGTCAGTTTTACAATTTCTGTGATTTGCTTTTTGTGTTGTTCAAGGACCGTGCGCATCATCAGATCGAGATCTGCTTGCGCTTTTTGTCCCTTAGCGGCGAGTTTTTCGTGCCGGAGTTCCATTGTTCTGGTTCCGGTCTCGATCTTTTCGCAAATCTCGTCGGCGCGTGCGAGCAATCCCGAAAGCTCGGTTGCCAGTTCCTTGGCTTGTGCTGTCGTGCCGCGTGTTGCCAGCGACATTGACGATATCGACTCGGCGCATGCGGTAATCGTCGCGCCCAAGCCATTTTTGGTGTTCTGCAAATGTGCGAGCCGCCGGCTAAGCACCAGACAATAAATACATGCAGCAAACGAGATAAGAAAAAGCGCAATATCAACAGGTTGAAACATCATCATCCTACCTCAACAAGAACTCTGTAATTAGAACGCCTTCTGCCGCAGAAGCTCCCAGTATGATCTCCGACCTATGGGCGAGTTGCTCGCGCATGTGGCCATAGAATCCAGGGTCTTCGAAATCGGATAATTCAACCGATCGCAAATAGCTGATGAAGGCATCCATAATGACCAGCTTGCTTTCGATAACCGAGCTTTCGCCAGGCTTGTTTGTGGCCACCGTCACATTCATCTTCAGGTAACGTGTCGCAGGTTCGCTGCCTATGGTGGTCAGAATGTCAGGCAAATCGACATAGACGAGGTCTTTGTCAATCAATGGGGGCGCTTCCGCATGAGCTCCGTCCTCTGGGCTACAGGCAGCCATATCCAGCTGCACGTCCGGCTTATTCATATATGACACGCCGAAGGATCCAGCCATTGCTGCCACGCCCATGATCACAAAGCCCATCATGCCGGACTTTTTGCCTTCATCTTCGGTGTTGTCGTCGGTTTTCGGAGCTTTGCCAGCCATTTCCGTTTTGCGCCCTTGTGGTGTCTACGGTTTTGAAAAGACCACCCCATAGTAAAGGAATAATTAACAATTTTCTCCCATTCGTTAATCATTCGCTCCAATTATGAATTCGCAATGGTGACATATGAAGTTTTTAGACACTCTCAAGGCGCTCACACTGCAACGCCAAATCATATTGGGGGTGTCAGTCCTTGCAGTGATACTGGTCATGATGGGCATGGTCCGCGCGGCCGTTGAGAAGCCGATGACGCTTCTGTATGCCGGTTTAGAGATGGAGCGGGCAGGGGAAGTTATCGAAGAGCTTGAAAAGCGTGGTGTTGCCTATGATTTGAAAGGCACTGCGATTTTCATTCCCCGAGAGGACCGCGACCGCGTGCGAATCGCATTGGCGCAAGACGGGCTGCCCCGCCAAAGCGTTCAAGGGTATGAGCTCTTGGACAATGTGAATGGGTTCTCCACGACCTCAGAGATGTACAATGCTTCCTACTGGCGGGCCAAAGAGGGCGAGTTAACGCGAACAATTCTCGCTATTCCCGCCGTTGAGGCAGCGCGGGTCCACATCGGAGCAAACCTCAAATCGGGGTTTTCCAGATCGCGTCAAAAGCAATCGGCGTCTGTAACTCTCACGACATCTCGTAACCTCTCTGCCGCGCAGGCCGAGGGCATACAATACATGGTGGCTCTGGCCATATCCGAGCTGTCGCCGGACGATGTGGCTGTTATTGATTCGCGGACGGGGATCATTGTTGGTCCTGATGTCGACAAGATGGCGAACCCGACATTGGTTGCAGGGGACATATCCCAGCAACTAGAGGCCAAAGTACAACGTTTGCTTGAAGCGCGCCTTGGTTCTGGAAATTCGGAAGTCTCGGTTGCTGTTGATGTAACGCGGGCATTGGAGCGGACATCGGCTGTCTCCTTCGATCCGGACTCCCGCGTTATCCGTCAGAAAACCACAAATGACGCGAATCAAACCGGCACAACCCAAGGCGGCGCCCTAACGGTTGCGAGCAATCTTCCACAAGCTGCCGGAGCAAACGGCGGGGGCACCAATACTGCGCGAAATTCGACTGAGAGCATTTCATATGAAGTCAATGAGACGCGCACAGAGGTTGAGCGGCTTCCTGGGGAAATTAAGCGCCTATCTGTGGCGGTAATGCTGAATGAGCAATCCCTCGGCCTAGATGGGGACGCGGCAACAGGTGCAGAGATTCTTGCGGAGTTCGAAGCCTTGATCGCATCTGCCGTTGGACTTGATGTTGCGCGTGGCGATGCAATCTCCGTTGAGATCATGCCATTCAATGTTGTCGAAACCGAAGCGCCTGCTGCCCCGCCAACCTTCATACAAACCATGTTGGACCGGCATATGTGGTCAGGGCTTCAGGCGCTGTTGCTGAGTATCGTTGTGCTGGTTCTCGGCTTTGGTGTGATCAGACCTATCCTCAGGCCAAAGAGCAATGATGAGGATGATCAAGTCGATGGTGCAGAGCCAAATGAGCCTCGCATGGAAGGCGATCCATTCGCATATCTACGCGATTACACACGTGAACGGGAGACCGAAACGGCCGCTTTGCTACAAGAATGGTTAGCAGTGGATGATAAGGTTGCAGTCAATGAGCGCTAGCCGAACTCGGAATCTACCCCGCTTCGATGAGGTTGAAGGCTTGTCCCCGCTGGTTGACTTTTATCAACCATCTGCCGAGTCCTCCGATCTTCCGGAACTGTCCGAAAGTCTAGAAAATCCGGAAGTTGCCAAGGTTGCCGAGTTTTCTGATCCCGCAGAACCCATGATGCCTGAGCTTGGTGTGACTGAAGAGCCGCTGGATGACGTTGATGCGCCTGATGAGCAAGACCCATATCAAGAGGATATGAGCAGGGCACTCGAAAAGCTCTCATCTGCAGTTGATGAATTTGAACAGTCGGCTGCGCAAAATATTGCTTTTGCTATTCATACGATGATCGGTGACGTTTTTCCCAAGCTGTCAGAAAAATTCTTGACCGATGAGTTTGTACTGCACGTCTCTAATCTTATAAAGTTTGCCCCCCCGGTCGCCAAAATCCGCGCTGCACCCCCTGTTGCGCAACAGTTGATAACGGCGTCCAAGAGCGTCGAAAACTGGCCCGCAAGCTGGGTGGTTGAGCCGCTCGCGACCATGGAAAGTGTCCGTGTCGAGGTGCTGTGGGACCAAGGCGGTCTCACCTACGATTATCCAGAAGTTTTAAAAACATGCCTCGGTGAGCTGAGCGAACATGTAAGCCAATCCGAGGAGGGTTAAATATGCAGCATGCAGAAAATATGGAGAAGCCAGCTGAGCGGAGAGAGGATTCTGAGGCGAACAATTTTAAGCGGTCTGTTTATGGCCTTCCGGTTTTGGTGACTGTGTCTGTGGGACAAAAAACAATGAGCGTTGCAGAGCTTCTAAAGCTTGGCGAAGAGACGATTATTCCGCTCTCATCCCATATTGAGGACCCTGTGGACCTTACAATAAACGACAAGGTCGTTGCGCGCGGGGAATTGATTGAAGGTGAGGATGGCGGGCTTGCCGTCAAAATAACCGAAATTGAAGGCGAGACAAATGACTAGTCGAACTCGTCGATTGAAGACGCGTGACTATATAAGATGGACGATACTCTTTGTGGGTGTTCTCCTAATGCTGACGTTCTCCGCCGACGCTCAGGCAAGCTTGTCCGAACAAGTATCTGAGATCGAAAACGCTCTGGGGGGCGACGCCGAAGGCGGCCTTAGCGGCACTATCATCCAGCTGTTTCTCGTTATTACGGTTCTAAGCCTTGCACCCGGTATCGCCATGATGGTGACGTGCTTGCCGTTCATGGTGATCGTGTTTTCGATCATGCGCCAAGCGCTCGGGGTGCAGCAAGCTCCGCCAAATATGATGATTATGGCCTTGGCGATCTTTATTACATTTTTTGTGATGGAACCTGTATTTATGGAGGCTTGGAATACGGGTCTGGCTCCCTATATGAACGGCCAAGTTGATGAACTCGCTGCGTGGACCAACACAACCGCGCCATTTCGTGAATTTATGATGGGGCGAGCTGACCCCGAAGCGCTCGTGCGGCTTTCGGATGCTGTGAACCGGCCGCTGTCTGCTGATGGTGAGCCGAGCTTCTCCCTTCTATCCCTGACCTTCATGCTCTCGGAAATCAAGACAGCGTTTCAAATCGGCTTCGTGATCTTCCTTCCTTTCATGGTGATCGATCTGGTTGTGGCATCAGTCCTAATGGCGGTCGGCATGATGATGGTCCCGCCTACAATCGTCTCATTGCCGTTCAAGCTTGGCTTCTTCGTTCTCGCGGATGGATGGCTGAACATTACTGAAGCACTTCTGAGGGGATATTCCTGATGGCCGCAGAGAAAGATAAAGCATCCCTAGAACCGACATCGGAACGGTTGCAAAGCATCTCGCCAGCGCAGCGCGCCGCAATTGTGATTGCGATGATGGGCGAGGAACGCGCCAAACCGATTATCGAACAGCTCGATGATGCTGCCTTGGCCAAGATCACGTCTGGACTTGATGCGTTGGCCCTGCTCGGAAAATCCGAGCTGACTGAAATTGTCATCGACTTTTTGGCGCATTTGCGAAACACGTCTGGCGGTTTTGTAAGCGGAAAAGTCGCAACAAAAGATCTGGTCTCAAATGTAATGAACTTCCGGATTTTGCCAGAGACCGATGACACGTCCGAGACGAACGTCGTTCCTGTCGGAGCGGAGGAAGATGATGTTCAAAATGTACATGATGCGCAGGAGGTTTGGACTGAATTGGAAAACTGCCCAATAGAAAAAGTCGCTGAATATTTGGGGACCCTTACCCCCAACCTCGTGGCTATTGTGATCAACGAGTTGCCGGTCACCATGTCTTCGGAGATATTCAATCATCTGGACGACGAGAAGCTGAAAGCGATCATGGGGCACATGGTCGAGGCGAAAGATATCGACCCAGGCGTAAAGAGTGTTATAGGCCGGATGATCCGAATGGAATTTATAAACGTACAGCAGAGTGGGTCTGAGGAATCGAATGCGCACCTTTCCGGTATCGGCGAGTTGCTCAGCCTAATACCTTCAGGGAAACGTAATAAGCTCGTGCAGTTTTTGGAATCAGATCATTCCAGCAAGCTTGACGATATTCAAGGCGCACTGTGTACGATCGAGAGCCTGCCAGATGTCTTGCCCAGAACGGCTGTGCCAATCGTTTTCCGAGATATGGAGATGGATGATATTACGGCTTTGCTTTCAACCCTTCACGGCCCGTCCGCTTCCGTTTCGGAGTTTTTGCTCGGTAATATTTCGTCACGACTAGCCGACCAGATCAAGGACAAGCTGTCTGGGCAAGCAACGCCATCGGATGAAGATGCTGAGGAAATTCAAAGAAGCTTCCTGATGAAAGTCATGGCTTTCAATCGCAATAGTGATAGCGCAGCCTAAGGGTAAACGGAGCCAGCAGCCTCAGCGATTTACTGGACGACGAGCTCTGCATGGATTGCACCTGCGGCACTCATCGAGCGTATAATGTCGGACATCTCCTGCGGAGAGACGCCAAGCGTATTCAGCCCCGTCACCAAGTCCGAGAGGGCAGCATTGGAGTCTAGAACCGCGATGTTTCCGTCACCCGTTTGCTCGACCGTTATAGTTGAGCGGGGCAGGGCAATACTGCGGCCGGGGGAGAATGGATTGGGTTGTGAAACGACAGTGGTTTCGCTGACTTTGATCGAGATATTGCCTTGAGCAATGGCAACCCGCGAGATCGTTACGTCTTCGCTGAATACAATCGTCCCCGATTTCTCGTCGATCACGATCCGTGCGGGTGTTGCAACAGACACGGAGAGATTCTCTATTTCTGCTAAGGCGCGGGCAGGACTTGCCGACAAACCGCGCAAGTCCAAGTCTATCGTGCCAGGGTCGCGCATAACAGCGATTGCCTGACCGAGGGACGCATTGATTGTGTCTTCAATGCGTGCGGCTGTGGTGAAGTCCGGATTGCGCAGCGCTAGGGATATTGTCTCATGTTGATTGAAGTCATACCCGATCTCTCGCTCGACGATTGCGCCGTCCGGAATGGCGCCGTTTGTAGGGGTACCGCGCGTTTCTCTCGCCCCTTGGGCTTGAACGTCAATACCGCTAACGAGAACCGCGCCCTGTGCGACCGCATAGACAGCATTATCTGCCGCCTTGAGGGGCGTTAGAATGAGCGTGCCGCCTTCAAGGTTCGTCGCGTCGCCTATAGAAGATACGGCGATATCAATTGTAGAGCCGGCACGGGCAAAAGCTGGCAATGTGGCAGTGACATAGACCGCAGCGACATTGTCGGGACGAATGTCCTCGCCTTGTACATTGACGCCAAGCCTCTCGAGCATTTGTGACAACGTGTCTTCTGTGAACGGGGAGTTCCGGACAGAGTCGCCTGTTCCATTCAAACCGACGACAATGCCGTAGCCGACAAGGTCATTCTGGCGGACGCCCTCAATGTCGACGATATCGCGAATGCGCGACTGTGACGCAGCAGGGGGCGGCGCAATCAGCAGGGTGGTCATGACGAGGAGGAATATGAGCCTTAGGCGTTTCATTGGCTTATCCTATGAAGTTCACGAATTGGAGATTGGAAAGACGACTTGTTAGCAAGAAGGCTGCTTCGAGATTTGTTTCGAGCCGCCGCAATTCTGATGCAGCTTCAAATTGATCTCGACCGGTAATATTATTGAAGGCCTCAGTCAGGATTGTCTCTTCGAAATTGAGCGTCGTTTGCGCCCGTTCGATTTGTTCTTGATTGAGCCCCTGGTCGGCGCGCAAATTTACAACAGCGCTTTCACCAGCTGAGAGTGTCCTCGCTGCGTCCTGCAGAATGCCGGGATTGTTGCTGACAAGCGCGAGGTTCAAATCTGACTGCGCGAGCGACAAAACCGCGAAGCCTTTGATCAATTCGGTGAGGGCCGGGTCTACGGCGTTGACCCCGTCTGGGTCCGAGATGTTTTGTGAGCCTGCATATATGCCTTGCTGGAAGGGGCCAAGCGGGTCGTCGAAATAGGCGTCGATCTGGCTTTCAAAATCAGCCGCGTCGGCCGCCGTTGACGCAATTGTCTGGACGTCCGAAAGGAGTTGTTCTGGAGTAGAAAAGGGTGCAGTCGCTGTTGCGTCTCCTGAAAACAAATATCGCTCTCCGATCCGAACATTCAGCGCGGTGAACACATCGGAGAGCGCGTCCCCCGCTTCTCTGGCGGCCGTATTGACGCTTTGCCCATCGCCAATGCCCAGCGCCGATTCCAAGCGGGTTCCAATACCGGAGCTCGTATCTTGAATAAAGGTGAGGCTCGATTGAACAATGTCCAGCCGTGCCTCTCTTATCTGCAATTGCTCGCGTTCGGTGGATATGCTGTCAACGGCCTGCTGGCTTAGAAAGGCCTCACCGATATTGCCGCGCAAATGGCCAACGAGATCGACCCGGCGTCCGGTGACTGACTCTTCAGACACTTCGGGGATGCGCGCCTGTGTTTGTGCGATAGCTCGGCTAAGATTGGAGGTCAGTGAATTTGCGATGATGGTCATGGATCAAATCTCCAGCAACTGGTTCAGGAGCTGGCTAGCAACTTCGATGATACGTGCATTGGCTGCATAGGCTTGCTCGATGAGGAGTAGCTCTTGTAATTGCGCGTCGATGTCGACGCCGGTTTGTGTCGTTTCCGCTTCGACAAGGGCTGAGTGTTGCGCAAGTGTCGAGGATTGTACCGTTTCGTGGTTCACACTGGTTTGTCCAACCACCGAGGTTAGCTGCGCTGCCAGCTGTGTTGACGAGAAGTTTCCCTGCAGCCCGTTCGCATTCACGCTCTCGACCGATGTCACTGCTGATAGCAGGTTGGTGAGTATTGTGTTGTTGCCCGGTGGCCCCTCGGTCACCGCTTCAATACCGTCGCGTAGACGGAACACGCTGCCGCCCGCATTTGGGTCAATGGCGCTGTTTAGGGAAATGCGTTGGGCGATGCCCGGCGAAGCCAAATTATCGCTGTCAACGAAAAGCCCAGCTGCGCCGGCGGTTTTAGTCGGGTCGATACTGTCATCAGACAATCGGGTAATGAGGTCGGCTGCCAGTGTGTCCAGCTGATCGCTTAATTGGGGTAGGTCCTGATCTCGTAATTGGAACAGCGCGCCAAGCGAGCCACTCGAAATCGCTCCGAATGTTGCTGCGCCGGGCGTAATATCGGTGCCGTCGACGCTAAGGCCGGAAAGGGCGCCACTTGCAAGAGTCTGATCTGGCCCAAATCCGGTTGATTGTGAAAATTCGATTGTGCGGGCATTGCTCGATAGTAGAAATACGCCTTCCTTGGTCAGGACGTCGATCGTACCGCTGTCGCGTGTAGCGGTCTGTATCGGTAGATATTCGGCGATTGTGTTCAACTGCCTCTGCCGTTCGTCAAAGAGGGAAGCAGCCTTGTTGGAGTTTAGCGGTGTTCCTGCAATCTGGGTGTTGAGTTCTTGAATTTGGGCCAAAGCCTCATTCACTGCATCGACCCCTTGAGCGATCTGCCGATCCGTTTGGGACCGAAGATCTTCAAGATCATTCGACAATGTATTGAACTCTTGGGCGATATTATCTGCCGCTGAGAGTAGAGCGGATAGGTTCGCGGTGGATTCCGGTGTTGTTGCGGCATTTGATAGGGTTGTTTCAAAGTCCGAGAAGGCCTGAAACAACCCGTTTTCATCAAGTGAATTTCCGAGCTGATCGCTGATGGACTGCCATGCAGAGGTTAGGATGTTTGATTGGGTGAGATCACTCGAAAGGGACAATCGTTCCTGTGTCAGCGCGTCAGAGGTTTGGCGCTGAACACCGTTTGATGTGACGCCAATAGTCTGACCACCAACAAGGTTCTCACCTACATTGAGGGCGCGCCGAACAAAGCCGGGCGTCGACGCATTTGCGACATTGTTTGCAACGACCTCCGCCCTCTGGCCTGTAACCTGAAGGCCGGAGCTCGCTGCATTAAGGGCGCTTGTTATACTCACGGATTTTTATCCAAATACCCTAGCGTATTACCGCTTCAGATTGGTCGTCTCTTGCAAGATTTCATCAACGGTTTGCACGAGCGTCGCATTGGATGAGTACGCCCTTTGCGTTTCGATCAAGTCGGTTAGCTCGGTCGCAATGTCAGTCGTCGATTGCTGAAGCGCGAAGCCGGATATCCCGCCGACGGGGCCTGAGCCCGCATCCCATAGATATAGGTCGCCACTAGATGCGGAAATGGAGAAGGCTTGTGAATCGCGGGCCGTAAGACCGTTTAGATTGGGAACGTCTCCCACTGGGATTTGGTAGAGGTTTTGGCGAAAGCCGGTATCATAAACGGCTTGGAGGAATCCGTCATCTGTGACCTCGACACTCTGAAGATCCCCGATTGGTGTGCCATCTTTGGTGACGGCCGTTGGCGAGAAGGGTGCCGAGAGTTGTGTGAGGCCGGAAGTGTCCCCGGGGCGTCCGATGAAGACTTCGACGGGGCCATGCTCTAGCGTGATAGAAACATTACCGGTCGCTGGGTCATAGCTGGCACCATTGGTTGCTGATGCGGCGGAAATTCGGCCACCATTCGCGCTCGTATCATCAAAGGTCAAATCGAGTTCACCGATGACATCGCTTGGATTACCGGCACTATCGAACGCTTCGACGCGCCATTGATTGCTCGATCCATTGGTCGGAATGACCGGCTCGAAATTGAAGGTCAGTGTTTGGGCGCGTCCAAGATTGTCGAAATATTCGATCGGAAGGGAGAAGGTGTCATTGGGGCTGCCCGAAAGGGTCGCATCTGCGGGCAGGTTTACACCCAGCTCGATTTCCGTCGTCGCGGAGGCAACGAATTGCGATGAATTGATGTTGACGGGCTCTAGGTTCACACCGCTGTTGCGGCTAACCGATCCGATGTCTCCGGATTCGTCAGTCGGGAACCCGAGAAGGAACAAACCGCTTTGTGTTCGAAGATTACCATTCTCGTCTGCTGTGAATGATCCCGTCGGGGCCAGAAGGAGCTCACGCTGAGATGCCGCAGTTCCAACGCCAGCTGCGTCTGTCACTGGGAACAGGCCGCGACCGCTGACCGCGATGTCTGTTGCGTTGCCAGTGGATATCAGTGAGGCGTTTGCTGTGACGTCTTTGAATGTGTCCGCTTGGACGCCGCCAGCTGAATATGCTGATGAACGTTGACTCGTAACCAAGCTGGAAAAGTCGACCTCGCTCCTTCTGTAACCAACGGTCGAAGAGTTTGCGATATTGTCAGATATCGTTGCGAGACGGGTAGCGTTGGCACTGAGGCCAGAGACGCCGGCATTTAGGGAAGACGAAATACTCATATGTTTGCTCCTGCAATTTATGGGTTAAAATTACAGAAGACTTGTTAACAAGCTGATAAAGAGTTTCTCCCTTGGCCTGTTTTGTTAATGGGATCGGTTTTAGCTGAGTATGACGATTGATATCCGCCGGTTTTGCGCAGCACCGGGATTGTCCAAAATTAAAGGCTCTGTGTCAGCTTTTCCCGATACTTCGACGATGCGTTCTTTGGCAACTCCATTGCCGATCAAGGCACGGCGGGCGATGGCCCCGCGGTCGAGCGACAAATTCCAATTGTCATATCCAAATGAATTCGTATACTGATTATTATCAGTGTGTCCTACAATCTTTACGCTATTGCCAAACTGATCGAATGAGTCCGAAACGACCTCAAGCAATTCCAACATTAAATTGGTCGGCTCACTGCGACCTATTGAGAAGAGCGGGGTGTCCTCCGAGTCAACCAGTTCTACAATGATGCCTTCGGGGGAAAGCTTGACCGATAGATGCTCGGACAGCTGCCCATCTCGTTCCTCAAGGCTGGCTTGCAACTGCCGAAAATTTGCAACAATTTCAGTGTCGCTCTTTTTGTTTTCGTCAGTGTCGCTCGGGCGACCGACGGTTTGATCGCGTGTCGCTCCAGTGCCCATTCGTGCAAAAGTTTCTTCCGTGAAAATAGATGAACCATTGAGGCCGTCAGAGCCGCCACCTGATATGCGGCTGATCGGAATGGTAGGGTTGAAATAGTCCGCGAGCCCTTTGCGCTGGTCCTCTGTCGTGGCGTTTAGTAGCCACATCAAAAGGAAGAATGCCATCATAGCTGTTACGAAGTCAGCATATGCAACTTTCCATGCGCCGCCATGATGGCCATCGCCTGCAACGACCTTCTTGCGCTTGATAATTACAATGGGGCGTTCGTCGATATCACTGCGTTCTGGCATTGGGTTTCCCTCTGAGGTCTAGGGAGAACTGTAACAAGAATTAGAAAAAGAACCGGCAAGAATAATCTACTTATTATCTCGTTCCATGTAACCAAATGTAAACCATTGATCCGATAGATAAAGGTTTTGGTAACGAAATTCTCCCAGGGCGCAGATGACAAATATACTCCGTAAAAAGATTGCTTTGAGCACCGGAATTCCTCCGAGTGTGCAGAATGCCGAGGCGTTCTGGGACAAGCTGTTGAATGCGGTTTCTGCCTGGTCTCTGAAGGGGCTTGAGGTGGATGCGGAACCGCAAATTGTAAGGCGCGAACTGTTGATTGGTGAACAGGCGCAGAACCGTCAGACAGAAGACGAGATGGTCTTCTTTACGTCGCCATGCCTGGAGTGTGGATTGAGCGGCGTCTCATTCAGCAAGCCAGTGTCGCTTGAATGCGCGGCGCGTAGAATGTTGCAGAGTGTTGATGATGTCAGGGAGTCATCGAATGTCTTCTTGGGCTTGATCTGCGAAGAGCCGGCGATGACCCTCAAGGAAAGTATCAGGATACACCTGACCTCAAGTCCTGACGGTTTCGACGCTGAGGCTAAGATCAATTCTTCTTTCGAAAATCAGGCACTTTCCCCATTGTCCCGGTACTTGGAAATCGAATTCGAACTGCCCTTGGAAGCAGGAGCGGGGCAGGTAAAATGCTTCTTTGAGTTTAACACGCTCAAGACGTATCTGGCTGCGCGGCACACAGATACCGAGCCGAATGGACAGGCGACCGAAATCAAAAAGCAGGGCGTTCTTCACAAGTCAGTGCAGATGTCGGACATCCGCGTTCGCGGCGTCATAGAACGTGTCGAGATGTCATTTGGCGACTGCACGCGATTGAAGGTCGGACAGATCTTGCCGCTCGAGACTGCCAATCAGAACGCAATCATTCTTGCCGTAGATACGGTTAGCGGCAGCACGGATATTTCCAACGGCATGCTCGGCGTTTGGAAACAGAACCGGGCAATCAAGTTAAACGCTCCAATATCGGAGAATTTCGTTAGGGATCTCGCCGCTTCGTAGGAAGTGGGCGCTTGAGGAGGAAGTCATGAACGCAATAATTGGGCTGGTCGTTACCGTGGTTATGGTTTTCGGGGGGTACATCCTGGCGGGTGGAAAGATGGGGATCATTACCCATTCCCTTCCGTTCGAGATGATGATGATCGGCGGTGCGGCCACAGGGGCCTTTGTTGCGTCCAACGATTTCGCAACCATCAAGCACACAGCGGCGGATATTGTCTGTGCGTTCAAGGGGGCAAAATGGAAGAAGTCCGACTATCAAGACCTACTTTGTTTGATGCATGAGCTGCTTGAAGTGTGGCGCAGCAATCCGGTTGATATCGAGAGCCATATTGAAGGCCCGGAAGAGTCTGAAATTTTCTCGAAATATCCAAAGATATTGAAAGACCACGAAGCGATTGAAATGATCGCGGATACATTTCGTTCAATGATCATGAATTTCGACAATGTCCACCAGATCGAAGAATTACTCGAAAAACACCTCGACAGTTTGCTCGAAGAAAAACTGCACGGCTCCCATGCTTTGCAGAATATGGCTGACGCATTGCCAGCCTTGGGGATTGTTGCCGCTGTGCTCGGGGTTATCAAAACCATGGCGTCAATTGACAAGCCTCCCGAAGTTCTTGGCGGTATGATTGGTGGCGCGCTTGTGGGCACGTTTCTAGGTGTGTTCCTCGCTTATGGTGTCGTTGGACCTTTCGCCGCGAAAGTGAAGCATACGCGCAAAGAAGAGCACTATTTCTATTCTATGATCGGTGAAATGCTTGTCTCGAACTTGCATCGTAACCCACCAAATATCTGCATAGAGGTTGCACGGCGGCATGCGCCTTCGCGAGTTCGGCCATCCTTTGATGAGATAGATGAAGCTATCCGGGGGATCAAGCAAGCAGCATGAGCATGGCGCGCATATTCCTTTTACTCTTTACCTTGGCTTTCGTTTCGGCAATCGCCGCGGCGGAGCCCGAAGAGGTACTGGACACGGCGCCAGTCGAGGAAGACGTGTCTGAAAGCCTTGGTACATTTCTCGGGCGCGCTCGGGATGCAGGTCTTTTGTCGGCACCAGGGTCGGAGCTCTCGGGGAATGAGCGGCCAAACAATGAAGCCGCTGGGGACCGCGCAATATGTGCGGCCGATTACCCATTGGATTTCTCCGATTATATGGATGTTCGTTCCTATAGCGATATCGCGCGATACCGAGAAGCCCTGAGAGACGAGGATGGAGAAGAGCCCCATCATGATGAGACTAATGAGTTGGGCTTGCTGAGAGCCTATCTGGCATTAGGCCTCTATTCGGAAGCGATTGCGGAACAGGATCACGCAGTAGATCAAACCGGCCAAGTATATGGAGCGGTTGCGCAGCTTATGGATGATTATTTGCACCCTGATGCAAGCGCATTTGAGCAATTGGCAGATTGTCATTCAGAGGGCGAGTTGTGGTTAGCCATAAGCCGGATTTCGAGCAATGACGTGTCTGGGATCCCGCTTCTGGAGAGACACTTAGAAGGCTTGCGTGACTTGCCATTGCGGCTGCGTGTAGATGTCGCGACTTTGCTGCTGCCAGAGTTGCGTCACAATGGGCTTGAGATTCTTGCTAAAAAGCTGCTTGCGACATTCGAGCGCGAAGAGGTGCACCAATCGTCCAAGCTAAATATTCAAGCCTCATTTCTTGCAGACGCCAGCCTGAATGGTACGGGATCACAATCGGCCCATGACTTTCTGTCGAGGGTCGCGCCGGGTGCAGATGCACTCGTTCTTGGCGTTGAAGCGGGGCGCAGCTTGAGCGCCGCCCAGCGGGCTGTAGTTTTAGAGCATGCCTATTGGGCTTTGTCGCAGCCGATAGATGCGCGGGATAAAGCTACTGCGTTGAAGTTTGTGTTGGAGGATTTGGCTCTGCAGTCCGACTATATGGGGTATTCCGACCTGCTGGAAATGCAGAGCCTTGCCGCGCCAGTCTTTCAGCGGGAGATCAAAGAGAGCTTGGCTGTCCAGCTCGGCTCAGTCCTTGAAGGGGAGGCTACGCTTCCAAAACTCGCCGCGATTGAACTGCTCGTAAATGCCCCGCACGTCATTGCCGGACACCCAGCCGAAGACAGTATGAAAGAGGCCGCGATCGAGTTTCTCAAGTCGCAGGGGCGTTTTGCGCTTGCAGCCTCGCTTCTTGAGCAAGAGCAATTGGATGAAGAGCAAATGTTACTTGTTGCACGGTCAGCCTATCAAAAGAGGGACACTGATACGCTTTATGCGCTTGCCCAGGTAAACAAGGGCAATGCCGAAATTGTCTACTTAAGTGCATCAGCGGCTATCCAGGCGGAAGACGGCGATATGGTTCGGAGTTTGGAGAAATACCTTCCTCAAGATGCAGAAGTTTTGGTCTCGCTTGCAGAGGAAGATGCCGCCATCGATGCTTGGTTCTTGTCGGAAGAAACTTATGAGGCGGCGCGCAGTTTGGCAACCCCAGACCAGCTCGTTCGATTGGAGCGCGTTCTGTCTCTAAAGCAAAGCCTGGAGAACCCGTTTGGCGCAGGAAATGAGCGGAGCATAGCTGGCCGCATATCCGCAGTGAATGTTGCACTGAGCCGTTTTGAGCGTGGGGTGAACTAATGCCGGTTTCTATTTATGCATCGCTTGGACGTCAGGAAGGCTTGCTTCGCGAGATGGAAGTCGTCGCGAATAATCTCGCCAATTCCAGCACGGTTGGCTACAAGTCTGACCGCGCAGTCTTTGCAGAATTCATCGTCTCGGGCGGCCGTGACGCGCCCTCTGTTTCTATGGGTGGACTTGGCGGTCATGCCTTCGATCTGACACAGAGCAACCTTGCATTTACAGGCAGTGATTTTGACCTCGCTCTGCAGGGTGAGGGCTATTTCCTTGTCCAGACAGAAGCTGGGGAGCGCTTGACCCGCGCGGGACATTTGCAGATCTCCTCTGAAGGGCAGCTGATAGACTCGAATGGAAATCCGGTACTGGATGCGGGAGGCGGTACGATCGACATTCCGCCCACCGTCGAGCATTTATCAATCGGGTCTGACGGCAGCATTTCTGTTGATGGAATATTGTCAGGCGAGATTGGTATCGTGTTGCCCAATGGCCAAATTTTGCGGGACTCCAACACATATTTTTCTGCACCCGACGGGTTCGAACCCGCCGAGGGCGCAACAGTGATCCAAGGGGCGTTAGAGCAATCGAACGTTTCACCTGTTTTAGAAGTTTCAAGAATGATCGAAGTCCAACGCGCTTATGAAGCTGGCCAAGCCCTGCTCGAGCGTGAGGACCAAAGATTGAGTCAAGTCATTAGCGCGGTTCGCCAGCGTTAGTCTTATAAGGGGACTATCAATATGAAAGCTCTACAAATTGCTGCAACGGGGATGGCTGCCCAGCAAACACGCGTCGACGTGATCTCGAACAATATTGCTAATATGAGCACGACAGCTTACCGGCCTCGCGTCGCGCAATTCTCCGACTTGGCTTATCAACAAGTCCTAAGACCGGGCACGATTACATCGCAAACTGGGACTGTGGTGCCAGCGGGTATTCAGATCGGTACGGGCGTCCGCCCCTCGACTGTCTCTGTGAGTTTGACCCAAGGGTCATTGAGAGCCACCGGTGGGGAGCTTGATCTAGGGATTGATGGTATCGGTTATCTCGAAGTAAGCCTGCCATCAGGTGAGTCAGCCTATACGAGAGATGGGAAGCTCAACCGCAGCCCTGAGGGAGAACTGGTCACGATGGACGGGTTCCCCTTGGCAGATGGCATTGTCATTCCCGAGGATGCCAATGGCATCACGATAAGCCGTGATGGCGAAGTCGTGGCATTTTTTGACGATCAGACTGATGGCCAGCCGATTGGTACAATATCGCTCGTTAGATTTGTCAACGAGAAGGGGCTTGAGGCGATCGGGGATAATATGTTTCGGGAAACCGAAGCATCGGGAGACGCGAACCAACTGGTTGCTGGCACCGAAGGTGTTGGAGATATCCGCCAAGGGTTCATCGAAGACTCTGGTGTTGATGTGGTCAAGGAGATCTCGGACTTGATCGAAGCCCAGCGCGGTTATGAGCTTAATTCAAAAGTGATTACGGCATCTGACGAAATGTTGGCTGCCACCACAAGATTGAGGTAGAATCATGAGTATATTTATAGCGATCAGCCTATTGGCATCTGCCCCCATTTATGGAGGCGGTGCGCTTGTTGCGACCGAAGTCATCAGAGCAGGTGATGCTTTGAGCGAGACCAACACCGAGTCCGATGGCGAAGGGCTTGCGGAAAATGAACAAGCACTGCTCGGCCGCGAAGTTCGCCGGACAGTTTATAAAGGCGCAGCTATTAGCGCTAGCAACACCCGTGCGCGCAGGCTGGTACTTCGAAATCAAACCGTGACGATCAAGTATCAATCTCGCGGCCTAGAGATTACCATGACAGGTCGTGCAATGGGGGAAGGCGGCGCTGGTGATCCGGTGTCAGTCATGAATGTCGCAAGCCGGCAGCTCGTTCAAGGCGAAATCATGCCTGAAGGTTGGGTGCTAGCACGATGAAAACCAATTTCACCATGGCAATGCTTCCGTTGGCCGTCGCAGCTTGCGGTAGTACATCTACACTGCCCGAAGGCATCGTCGCACCGATGGTCCCTTACGAACTCGCTGACAGTCAGATTGATCAAACAGTGCAACGGCAAACCCCGCCACCGACGGAAAATCCATCCTTGTGGACGACATCGGCGACGTCGCTTTTAAGTTTCGGCCGCGCCAAAGATGTCGGGGATTTGCTGACCGTCATTGTCGAAATGGACGATCAGGCGAGCTTGGAAAACTCTTTGTCGCGAACGCGCAGCACGAGCGAGAATGTTGAACTGGACGCGTTTTTCGCTTTGCCTGAATGGGCTGCCACATTTTTACCTGGCGGAGCGAGCCTGTCGCCGGCCATCGATATTGGCCGTGATTCCGACCTGCAAGGGCAGGGCTCGGTGAACCGGGCCGAGCGCGTGGCGTTTCGCCTCGCCTCACGCATTGTTGGTGTGGAGCCTACAGGCAATCTCATCATTCAGGGTTATCAGGAAACACGGATTAGTAATGAAGTTCGTTATCTCACGGTCTCGGGCGTTATACGTGCGGGAGACATCACGCGCGATAATACGATCACATATGACAAAATTGCTGAGGCCAAAATAGCGTACATCAGTACAGGTGCTGCCACAGGTGCGGTCAACCGCGGAGTGGTTCCACAAGTCATTGATAAGGTCATTCCATTTTAGAGGCTCAACATGAAAAATGTCATTGGTGCAGTTCTAGTTTCATTATTCGCGGTGGCAGGAGGCGTCGGTGGACAAGCCTTGCAAGGCGGTAGTGACGGTTCCGATCATTCTGCTGAAAGCGCAGATGATGGTCATGGCGGCGGTCATGATGCCAAGGAAGACGATCATGGAGAGAAGAAGAAAGATGACGGCCATGGTGGAGGACACGGGTCTGATGCGGGGTATGGCTCAGATGTCCGGTTTTTCAATTTCAATCGTGAATTCGTCATACCGATCATGGCCAATCAACGTGTAGACAGTCTGATCATTATCAATATCAATTTGGAAGTTCAGGCATCCGTTTTGGATAAGCTATTCTCGCTCAAGCCAAAGCTAAGAGACAATATCATGACCACGCTTGTTGAGCTGAGCAATGATGGCCATACGCTTGTCGAGCCTACGAGTGTCGACAGCTATGAGACGATCCGCAGCACGGTGATGTTGAATTTGGGCTCTGTGGTCGACAAGGGGATTGAGAACGTCCTCATCATGGACTTGGCGAAACAAGACCTTTAGCGACGAATGCGCAGTTTATGGCTGAAAGGAGAAGGGGCATTGTGCACCCTCTCTTTTTACGGATCAATTCTTTGCACTGCTGCCAAACTTACATTGTCCGACATGTCAGTGCCAAGTTGTGGCGTTCCATCTTCGGCGGTCGAAACATCCGTAACCGTGGTTGTGATGCGCGGGGAGACCGAACCGAGGAAGTCGTCGCCCTGAAACTGGTCAATAGAGATCTGATAGGATGCGCCAGAAATCGCGGCGACGCCCGATGCGGTCTGCCCGTTCCATTGGTGGGTGTCCTGATCTTGATCAAGGACCTCGCTCCAAATCACCCGGTTCTGACTATCCCGTACCGTCAAGACGGCGCGGTCAGCATCTGCTAGTTCTGTGAAGCCAAAGTCAACTGGCTGTCCATTGAAAGTCAGATCAGAGGACTCGACAGAGACTGTTTGCCCGAGCCATTGGCTGGCAACAAGAGACTGAAGCTCGTTAATGCCTTGAGCAATCCCTTCAAGGTTGGAGTTCGATCGGACCTGTTGTTCAAGCGTAGAAAATGTTGCGAGCTGTTCAACGAACTGGGTTGAATCGAGGGGGGCTAGCGGGTCCTGATTTTGAATCTGCGCGGTCAGGAGTTGCAGGAAGTTGTTAAATTCCTCTCCACTGCCACCTTCGGGATTAAGGGCTGAGTTGATAGTGGTTTGCTGATTTGCGGTTATATCTGCGATGTCCATAGATGGCTCCTAAACTTTGATATCAAGTCCTGCTTCGTCGGTTCTTTGTCTATTGGTTGGGGAGTTCTGCCAAGCGGGGGGCGGGG
>JBDVDE010000012.1:0-20132 GCA_039942135.1 Hyphomonadaceae bacterium | reverse complement strand
CCGCCGATATGCCGCCAGAGGTATCGACTGCCTGCTGGAAGATTCTCGATGTGGCTCCGGCAGATATGATGTGTGCGACCCAACGCATGGTCGTGCGCAAAAAGGGGTCCGATCGCGCGACGGTTATGCCGTGTACTCTGCTCGCTTATGACGAGGCGTTCGAATTGGGGCATACCCTTAGCGAGGGCACGTCCAAGCCGGTCAGCCTGAACCATCGCTGGTGCGCCGAGTTCTGCGTTATGGGTGGCGGCAACTGTTCGGCCTAGCGATCTCGGCAACATCTTACGAAAAAGCGGGTAAAATCTTCAACTTGCCCTATATTCAAGGTTCAGCCCAAGGACCCTCATATGGCAAGCCCGACAGATCGCGAGCGCAATAGGCTCACCGGACGCATTGGCCGCACCGCAAAAGTCGGGGCCAATCTCTCGGGCGCGGCACTGTCGATTGGGGCTAATCGGCTGTTTGGGGGTGATGAGGGGGACGCGAAAGCGGCCCGTGCCTTGGCCGAGGCGCTCGGCAAGACCAAAGGCCCATTGATGAAAGTGGCGCAGATGCTGTCCACGGTGCCCGATTTCCTCCCGCCGGAATATGCTGCCGAACTAGCGACATTGCAGGCCGAAGCACCGGCCATGGGCTGGCCTTTCGTAAAGCGCCGGATGCGGGCCGAGCTCGGTGCGGACTGGCAAGGCCGCTTTGAAGATTTCGGTCGAAATGCTGCGCATGCCGCCTCGCTGGGGCAGGTCCATAAAGCGGTGTTGCCTGACGGCCGAACCGTGGCGTGCAAGCTGCAATATCCGGATATGGCCAGCGCGGTGGAGAGCGATGTCGGCCAGCTCAATTCTCTGCTCGGGCTGTTCCGGCGTATGGATGGCTCCATCGACCCGAGCGATATGGTCACCGAGATCGCAGCTCGTTTGCGCGAGGAGCTAGATTATGTGCGCGAAGCCAAAGCGATGCAGCTCTATCGCCTTATGCTGGCAGATAAAAGTTTCGTCACCGTACCCGAGCCAGTGCCGGAACTGTCGACCTCGCGGCTTCTAACTATGAGCTGGGTCGATGGCAGTTCGCTTGAGAGTTTCGAGACAGCGGATGCCGATACGCGCAATGGCATAGCTGAGAACCTATTCTGGACTTGGTGGGGGCCAATGAACACTTATGGTGTGATTCACGGCGACCCGCATCTTGGCAATTACCAGCTTACCGATGGCGGAAGCGGAGTAAACTTGCTCGATTTCGGCTGTATTCGCATTTTCCCGCCCCGCTTTGTTGCGGGTGTTGTCGCGCTCTATCGCGCATTGCTTAGTGATGATTTCGACGCTGCCTATGCCGCTTACGAGATCTGGGGCTTTGACAATCTCTCGCGCGAACTTGTCGAAGTGCTGAATGTCTGGGCCGGATTTATCTATGGCCCGCTCATTGATGACCGCGTCCGCTCGATTGCAGACGGGATCAAGCCGGGCGATTATGGCCGCAAGGAAGCGTTCAAAGTGCGCCAAATGCTCAAGGAGAAGGGGCCGGTGAAAATCCCGCGCGAATTTGTGTTTATGGATCGGGCCGCGATCGGGCTAGGCGCTGCGTATTTGCGCCTTGGGGCTGAACTGAATTTCCATGAACTGTTCGAGCAGAGCATTGCCGGCTTTTCGGAACAGGCGCTTGCGGATCGGCAAAACGCGGCCTTGGCGCAGGTTGGGCTGTTCTAATGCATGCGATCCGCCGTTCCGATGCTCTGCTAGCGAGCCACCCGTTACATGCGTTTTATTGGCCGCTTTTTGCCGCATATGTGTATTCCTACATTTCCGGCGCGCTGATCGTATTGGCCGCGCCCGAGCTTGTGGCCCTGTTTGACGCAGATGGCACGGGAGCCAATCGCGAAAAGTGGATATACGCCTGCGTCCTGCAAGGCTTGATCCTTCTGCGCATGTCGCTATGGGCTGAAAAGACGACGGGGCAACCCTTTGGTGCGCCCGTACGGGCCGATATGAAATGGTTCGCATTTGCCGTGTTTGCCGTGCCGATCATTCATTCCGTATCGTTTGACCTTATGGGCGGATTGTTCTCGGTCGGCGAGGGGGACTGGACGATCCGGGATGATTTTGACAACAGCATGTTCGAGATGAACCAGTATAGTCTGATGCTGCTCTATGTGATCCTGATTGCGCCGATTGTCGAAGAGGTCGGATTTCGCGGTATTTTGCTCGGGTTTTTTCGTGGGCGCGGCATGCCGAAGATCATAGCGGTGTTGATCACGGCAGCGGGGTTTGCGGCTTTGCATACACAATACACCCTGCCCGCCATTGCTGCTGTATTTATTCTAGGTCTGGTTCTTGGTTGGCTGAGGTTGGCGTCCAATTCCATCGGCCCGCCTATCATTGCGCATATCGCGGTGAATGCCATGGTTGTGCTTTGATCGTTTCCTTTGCGCTTTGCGGTTTTCCATTGCGAAAGTTTAACTGCAATTCCTAGCGGTTTTCGAAGAGTTTATCCCCATATAGAACATAGGATACGGACCGTATGCCTCCTTATTGTTTGTGCCTTCTGGCTGCAGGCTCTTGGTGCGGCGGGGAAGGCCCAGTATGTGGTTTTACGGGCAGGTGAAGCGCCGCTGGGCGAGTGGCTCATGGAGACCCGTAATGTAGTCGAAGATTTCGAAGCCGCGTTTGGGCATGCGCCTCCGTCAGATGTCCGGCGCCTTTGCTTCTTTACCGATGCAGATCAAACGGGTGAACGCGCCACCGCGTATTATGGCCCTGTCTCGGCGAACTATTCCGGCTGAGTTTTGTACGGGCTGCCGTCTTTGTGGACGAATACATCAGGGTTCCCATAGCGTCCCGCTTTGGCAAATAGGTCTATGTCCGGATAGCGGCACTCGTCCTGCATGCTCCGTGTTCCAACCGTTAAAAGAACCGCGTCCCGCTCGCTCTGGTTTTTGAAATGATGGGCATTCTCTTTGCCAGCGGGAAACCCGATACAGTCGCCCGCCCGAAATATTTCCTCGCCATGATCGGTCGCCAGAACCACTTCACCCTCGGTCACCCACACGAACTCGTCTTCATCCGAATGCCAGTGCCGCTGGCCTGTCCATACGCCCGGTTTTAACCGAACAAGATTGACACCAAACTGGGTTAGGCCTGCGGCCAGTCCGAGCGGCTTGGCTTCGCGCGCACGGCACGGTCCATCGTGCGGGGCGGGGTAGCTGGTGCCCGTGTAAACGAACATTGCATCAAGATCGAGTTTCTGGCTCATGCGTATCTCCATTGTCTGCAAGCGTGGGATAGATCACCTGTTCGAGGTATAACCCGTCTGGCGGTGCGACAGGTCCGCACTGTTTCCGGTCGCAAGCTGCCAAGGCACCCGCTAGCCAGTCAGGATCTTTGAAGCCGCGTCCTAGCTCGACAAGGCTGCCAACCATCGAGCGGACTTGTTTGTGTAAGAATGACCGCGCCGAGCAGGTCACTTCGATCCGGTCACCAAAGCGGGCAACGTCCAATGCGTCCAGCGTCTTAACCGGCGATTTGGATTGGCATTGCGCATCCCGAAACGTCGAAAAATCATGCTGGCCAATCAGGGCTTTCGCGCCCTCCGCCATGGCTGCCTCATCCAAGGCATAAGGCACACGCCATGCAAGGGTTTGATCAACGGTGAGACCAGCGCGGCGATTGATGATGACATAACGATAATAGCGTTTGGTCGCATTAAATCGTGCGTGAAATTCTTCGGGCACGGGTGTCGCGCTGAGCACGGCGACGGGGGCGGGCCGCAAATGCGCGTTCAGTGCGTCGGCCACTTTGTTCGGATCGATTTCGTCTCGCAGATCGAGATGGGCAGCCTGACCCGTGGCATGTACGCCAGCATCTGTGCGGCCCGCGCCATAGACTGTGACGGGTGTGCCGTTGAGCTTGCTGGCGGCCGCTTCGAGTACGCCTTGAACCGTCGGGCCGTCATCCTGGCGCTGCCAACCCCAATAGGGCGCGCCATTATATTCGATCCGTAATAGGTAGCGGTTCATGTGAACATCTGCCCACGGCCAATCTTCGTGCCGCGTAGAAAGTCGTCTGCTTGCATTGGGCCTTTGCCGGGGCGCTGCAAGCGCGTGATACGTACCGCGCCGTCTCCGCAAGCAACGAGCAGTCTGTCATCGAGCAAAGTGCCGGGGGCTTCCGAGTGCTTCGATCCGGCCCCGTCTTCGCAGATGCTCATCAAGGGTTTCATTCGCAAGGGTTGATCGACCGTATCAGGTGTCCAGTTGAACCGTGCACCCGGGAAGGGCGAGAGGCCGCGTATCTGTGCATCAATCTCGGAAGCGGGGCGTGCCCAGTCAATCGCCTGATCGTCCGGACCGAGCTTCGAGGCATAGGTTGCGCCTTCATCATCTTGCTTGACCGGCTGCGCTTTGCCTGCATCGAGCATGGTGATGACTTGGGGAAGCATCGCCGCGCCGAGATCGGCCAGTCTGTCATGCAGGGTTTCGGCGGTGTCCTCGGGCGTCAAAAGTGTTTCTTCCGTTTGCAGAATATTTCCGGTATCGAGCCCTGCATCCATCTGCATGGCCTGGATACCCGACTTTGCGTCACCGGCCATGATCGCGCGCTGGATTGGCGCAGCGCCCCGCCATCGCGGCAACAAAGACGCGTGCAAGTTCACACAGCCCAAACGCGGCGCATCAAGGATGGCTTGCGGCAAGATCAGTCCATAAGCGACGATGATTGCGAGGTCGGCGTGAAGCGCGGCAAAGGCCTCTTGCGCAGGCGCTTTCTTCAGAGACTTCGGCGTGCGGACGGTGATGCCCGCGGCCTCGGCAGCCATATGTACGGGCGTCTTACGATCGGCTTTGCCGCGTCCGGCGGGGCGGGGCGGCTGTGAGTAGACGCAGACAATCTCGTGTTCGGTGGCCAACAAGGCATCAAGCATCGTCACCGAAAAATCGGGAGAGCCCATGAACACAATCCGCAGCGGTGCAGGGTGCAGGTGCGCATTGGCACTCTGGTTCGCGGCGGTCAATTTCCGGCAGCCGCGCTAAGCCGTTTGGCTTTTTTCACCTTGTCGACGGCCCGCTGGCGCTTGAGGCGCGAGAGATAGTCGATAAATAGCGTGCCTTCGAGATGATCCATTTCGTGCTGGATGCAGACCGCATATAGATCTTCGGCCCATTCTTCGACGGGATTGCCGTCATAGTCGAGATAACGCAAGCGGCAACGCGCAGGCCGTTCGATCTCATCATAGATTTCGGGCACCGAGAGGCAACCTTCTTCATAAGGCTTGGTTTCTTCAATCGTTTCGAGGATTTCGGGATTTATGAAATAGCGCGGATTTTTCTCGTCATTTTCCTGCAGGTCCATGACGATTATACGCAAGCGCACGCCAACCTGTATTGCCGCGAGCCCGATGCCCGGTGCGTCATACATGGTCTCGAGCATGTCATCCATCAGTTTGCGGTGCTCGTCTGTGACGGGGCCTGAAACCGGGAGGGACACCTCTTTGAGACGCGGATCGGGGACGGTGAGAATATCTAATATAGCCATGGGCGGAAAATAGGCGCGGCGGACTAAAATATCAATGGCGAAGGTGGGACAGCGCGCCGGTCTAGGCGGCGTCCTCATCAAAGTTTAGTTCACCCGTCCTGTCAGGCAGAGCCGCGCGCGCATCGAGGGTCACGCTTTCGGCAATGTCCTTGTCAGGCGGGGCGATCGACAGGTCTTTGAATTTGCGCGCGCTCGGCAGAACGCGGGTTTCAAGCGAGCGGCTCATTTTGTTATAGCTATCCACGGCGGTGTTTAGCGATTTGCCAACCTTCTCGATATGCGTGCCCATTGCGACGAGACGCTCATAGAGCGTGCGCCCAAGCTCTGCTGCCTCGCGCGCATTCTCTGCCGCTTCGTCTTGTCGCCACCCATAAGAGACAGCTTTTGCAAGCGCGAGCAGGGTGGAGGGGGTTGTGACAATCACCTGCTTGGATGAGGCATAGTCCATAAGGTCCGGCATCTGCTCGAGCGCTGCGGCGTAGAAGTTCTCACCCGGGATAAATAGCGCTACAAAATCAACGCGGTCGGAGACAGCGCCTTGATAGCCTTTGCTGGCAAGCTTGGTGACATGGGCTTTGACGTTTCGGGCATGGGCTTTGAGATGCATGGTTCGCTGGGCTGCATCCGGCTCGTCGACGGCCTTGAGGTAGTCTTCAATCGAAACTTTGGAATCAACGACGATCTCGCGGCCGCCGGGCAAGCGGATAATCACATCCGGCCTCAGTGTCTTGCCATCATCATTCGTCGATTGGCTTTGCTCCAGAAAGTCGCAATGGCTCGACAGACCTGCATGTTCCATAACATTGCGCAGGGTCATCTCGCCCCAGCGTCCGCCGCCTTTAGGCGCGGACAAGGCAGTGACCAGTTTCGAAGTGGCTGTGCGGTTGCGTTCAAGATCGTCGGCCATAGATTTGATCTGCTGGCCAATTGCAGACCTGTCTTCCGTGCGGACTTTCTCGATGGCTTCGACGCGCTTTTTGAACTCGGCAAAATTCTCGCCAATCGGTTCCATCAGCTTGGCAAGATCGCCCTTGGCGCCTTCTTTATGCTTGGCGAATGTCTCGTTTGCCAAAGTCATAAACTGGCCTTGGGATTTGGCTAGCACGCCTTGGGCGAGGCTGGCAAACCTCTCCTCGGCTTTGGCGTCGAGGGCATGAGCTGCCGCGAGTTGTTTCTCGGCGTCTTCGGCGCGCAGCCGTTGTGTGCGCGCATCTTCTTCGGCATGTTGGAGATGCTCAAGCTGTAAACCAAGCTGCATCCGCTCGTTTTTAGCTTTGTTGTTCGCCCAGATCAGGACGCCGCCAAAAATCAGCGCCAGTCCGAAAAATACCAAATGCAACACGTCGAGCGCTACATCACCAATAAGTGCAATCGTTTCCATCCGCGGAGCCTAGTCTGATTCTCAAAATTCGAAATTAAGAACATATAGAGAACAAGTATACTTGTCCAGAAGGAAATTATGGCGGGTAGGGATGACCTATACCGATCGCCCACGAAAAAGGGGCCCCGATCATCGAGGCCCCTTGATAATTGTGGTTCTGCCCTAGTGGCTAGAATTCGGCCCGAAGCCGGACATAGTATGATCCGCCATTGAAGCCGTTAGGTGCAGTCGTCGGGAACTGTGCGCCGACAATGCCCGAGAACGGGTTCTCGGTAGGTGTTGAGTCAAAGGCGTTACGTGCGCCTACAGCAAGCGTGAACCGTTCAGCGATCGTGACACCGACTTCAAGGTCAACCGTAACCTCGACGCTCCCGTCAATTGGAAGGTCACAGCCTGACGTTGGATCATTATTGATCGAGTCAAGGTGACACTCAAAGAACTCACCGAAGAAATTCACCCGGGCCAGTCCATAAAAATTGTCATGTTCATGGTTCACGGCGATATTACCGCGGAGGCTCGGGATATTCTCTTCAAGCTGACGCTGACGACCAAATGACAATGGTGCGGCAGTGTCCAAGCCATTGTCCGTCACTGTCGTGTCGGTCCAGTTGAACGCTGACGTGAACGTCGTATTGCTCCCAGGATAGAACTCGTAACTTGTGTTCGCAACAACATCGATACCTTGTGTTCTCGTATCGAATGAGTTTGTGAAGAACCCAAAGGATACAAGATCCTCGGCTCCGGCAAAGTCGCCGAAGTTCAACACGCCGGCGGCATCAAGTTGTTGAAGAGCCTCAATTGGCAAGGACCCGGCCGCAACCGCAACACCGTTTGTGGCACCAATCGCTGTTAGGGCACCAACAAAGTCCTGCTGATCCGAAATCGAGATACGATCATCAACATTAATGCGGAAATAATCGACCGTCAGATTCACACCGAGATGGTTGAACGCGGCACCAGCGGAGAAGTTCTCAGAGTCTTCAGGACCAAGCTCGGGCCGTACTCCGGTATCCGCTTCGAGGAAGTCGGCAACCAGTTGGCCAGCAGCACTGTTCAGTGGAAGTGTCCCCTGATCCTGCAGCACGCCGCCTGTAAAGGCCGTCGTCACATTCGAGACGTTTGCCTGTCCAGCTGTCGGAGCACGGAATCCGGTTGAATACGTACCACGAACCGCGATGGCTTCCGAAACCTCGTAACGAGCGCCGACCTTGTAGTTGAACGTGTCGCCAAAGGAGTCATAGAAATCCTCATAGCGCACAGCACCCTGAACAGTCAGCTGATCCGTCACGTCCACTTCCGTGTCGAAATAAACGGCATAGTTCTCTTGCGAATTCACACCGGCATTGCCAGCATTAAAGCCGCCAAAACCATTCGAACTCGAAGAGAAGCCTTGAGCTGACAAAGGACCAAGCTCAAAAGATTCCGGATCACCGGCAATAATTTCAAACTCTTCCCGACGCCATTCGAAACCGGCCGCGAGGTTGATGTCCGATGCAAAGACGGTATTTGCCAAACCATAGCTCACATCAAGATTCAGATTGGTATCCGTCTGAACATATGTGCCCGGGTCAAACTCGGTTGGAGTATCCGGCCCAAGGCTGGCATTGATTGTATTGCGGATGAAGAAATCGGCTTCGTTCTCTCCGCGTGTAAAGCTGACATCATAGAACAGCTCTGACCCCGCCACAGGAAGCGCACCGCGAACACCTGTAACAATCGAAAAGTCCGTTACATCGCCACCAAACCGCGGCGTAAATCCGCCCGGAAAGAGCTCGTTAAAGACAAAGCAATCAGGATCATCCAAAACTTGCTGGAAGGTCGTTGGGTCTGGAACCAGATCGGTCACGGTAACGGTCGGGCAATTGCCTGAACCATCTTCTGTCAGATCGCCGACAAGAAGGGTCTCGCCGCCATCATTGGAAAACACACCGCCACGATCAATTGGGTTCCGGAAGAAAAATCCGCCTTCCACTTCACGTTCTGCATAGTTCCCGAACGCGTAGAGCTCCAGATTGTCGTGCAGATCAATTGCCGAGTTGGCGAAGATTGACAAATCACCTCTTACTTCTGGTTGTCCCCAAATTTGAACAACGTCAGTGGTCACCGTATTTACAGAAATGTCGTTAATTGCGGTGTTACCAGCTGCCAGCAAAGCCAGAGCATCATCACGCTGCACAGACCTGTCCGTGGCATCGGCTTCACCATACTCGGCGCTCACATTGAGAAAGCCGCCCTGAGCAATCGGAATCGGCACACCAAAGTTTGCGGCGATGCGGAATTGGTCACCGTCGCCTTCATAGGTTGAGCCCCATTGGCCTTCAACAATAAGGCCTTCGGTATTGTCACGCAGTTGGAAGTTTAAAACGCCCGCAACCGCATCAGAACCATATTGGGATGCCGCACCATCGCGCAGCACTTCGAGTTGCTTTAGAGCGATTGATGGAATGACGGAAAGGTCGGCCCCTTGCGCGCCATCCGAAATGCCGCCGCCGAGAAAGGCGATGACTGCGGAACGGTGGCGGCGCTTGCCATTGACCAGAACAAGGGTCGAGTCAGGTGGGAGCCCTCTAAGGTTGGCAGGACGAACAAGCGTCGCGGCATCCGAGATTGGCTGCTCATTCACATTGAACGACGGCACGGATGTTCTCAGAACATTGAGAATATCGACATCACCCTGCTTATTGAGTTCATCGCCGCTAATTACGTCGACCGGAGCGATTGTGTCATCGGCAGAGCGTGCAGCACGCCGTGACCCCAGAATGACAACCGTTTCCTGAACGGCGGTTTCGTCTTCTTCACCGTCTTGCGCGTGTGCGGTTGAAAAACTTGTCAGCCCTCCCACAAGCATGGCGGCTGTGAGTGCCGCAATCGAAGTCCTGTTGAGTCTATTTCCCATTATATCTTCCCAAGTATCTATTGATTTATATTATTTTTTTCAATCTACTCTACGGTCTGCTCGCGCTTAGTGGTTCGCGTCTTTAGGTTGGTTGGTTGGTCGAATTTAGAACTTCCCCCTTGCCCAATCCCGTGGAACCCGGTTCAGCGCGCACGCTGAACACTTTCAAACCCTAGGTTCTCAGACAACGAGATGGCTAGAGAAAATTGAAGATTTTCAATCGTTTTTTGGTAAGTGTGTATAATTTGCAATACTACTGGGAATTTACTTCGGCAGGGGCTTGTATACCTATCCGTCCATATACGAATAGTTTGTGAGTGAGAAAAAATGACTTTCAGAGTACTTTTCGCATCCGCAAAATCGGAACGATCACACCGTCTTCGTCCGGCTCTGACAGGTCCTCGATATATGCGTAACCGGATACCTCATAGAGCAAAGTGCCCGAGGCAGTTGCGCCAAGCTCGATGGTACTAAATCCTTCGTTTCGGGCGGCGTCTTCGCCTTTTTCGAGTAATGCGCGCCCAATACCGCGTCGGGTGAAGTCTGGATGCGTGTACATGGCGCGGATTTTCGCAGGCTCGGTTTTCGGGTCAGCCAGTGCATCGTCGCGCCCGTGTGTATGGTTCCCGCCATAAAGCGTTCTCCGGCGCGACCAGCCGCCACAACCGACCAATTGATGGCCGATATAGACAAGATAATATGTGCCATCATCGATAAGCTGCGTATCGAGTCCCATTGTTTGGCTCGATTTCGCGGCCTGCTCAGGCGTTAGAACTTCGGGCAAGAGGGCGTCCATCGACAAGGCCATCAGAGCTTTGATCGCGGGAATATCGCTGTGTTGGGCAAGAACCAGTCTCATGAGCGCCAAACTAGACCGCGCCGGGATCCTGTCAAAGTCTGGGGATGCGCGTCTAGCCGGATATATGCGAGCATAGGGCCAGTTTATGATCTGACGCGAGGGGGAAGACTTATGACCGAGGCTTTGAGGCGGGCATATGCACATGCGACCGACTGGTTGCAAAATCTATCGACAGAGAACGTGAATGCGGTTGCCGATGAAAAAAACATTGCGAGCCGCAATTGCCGGCGATCTACCGATGACGGGCATGCCTGCGCATGATGTTGTTGATTTTATTGCTGATAACTCCAGAAAAGGCTTGCTGGGTAGCTCAAGTGGACGCTTCTTCGCTTGGGTGATCGGGGGGGGGGCGGTGCCATCAGCCCTCGCGACCGATTGAATGGTGTCGGCTTGGGATCAGAATGCCGCGCTATATGCCTGCTCGCCTGCCTCGGCCATTATCGAGGAGGTTGCAGGCGCGTGGGTCAAGGAGCTGCTGGATTTGCCGCGTGAGGCCTCTTTTGCGTTCACGACCGGCTGCCAGATGGCGCATATGACGGCGCTTGCGGCTGCGCGCCACGCTGTTTTGGCGAATTCTGGCTGGTCGGTCGAAGAGGACGGCCTGTTCGGTGCGCCGCCGATAAAGGTCTATGCCACTGGCAATAGGCACGGATCGGTAGACCGCGCATTACGATATCTTGGCCTTGGGCGAAATTGCGTCCATTTGGTCGAAACGGACCAATTGGGCCGCATGTCATCGGCTGCGTTAGCGCGCGATTTGGCGCGCCATGATGGTCCCGCGATCCTTGCATTGAACGCTGCCGACTTGAATGTCGGGCGTGTGGTGCAATCCATCCGAAATGCCTCGAACTTGCTGCTTAATATTAATTAAATCCAAACGATAATCTCCTATAAATCGCGCATGGATTTAGATTGGGGGATGGGTTTATGAAAGGCGTCGTATTCACGGAGTTCATGGATCATTTGGAGCGAGCTTACGGGCCTGTGCTTGTGGATGATGTTATCACAAGCAGCGGCGTTGAGACCCGAGGGGCGTATACCAGTGTCGGAACATATCCATGCTCGGAACTGGTCAGGCTGATCAGCGCGATGAGCTCGATCTCCGGATTGGGGATACCACAAATCATCCGACAGTTCGGCGAACAATTGGCGGTTTCTTTCAAGCGGGATCACCCTCAATATTACGATAATATCGGCTATTTCGATTTTGTCGAAGCCGTTGAAAACCGCATACATGTTGACGTGTTAAAGCTCTATCCCGACGCGGAACTTCCACGGTTTTTCACAGTTTCCCGTTCAGAGCGGAAGCTTGTCATCGATTATCTTTCGGCCAGACATCTGGAAGAATTGGCCTATGGATTACTGCTTGGCACGGCGCGGCACTTTGACGAAAACGTCTCAATTTCTATGCAGCCCATCAAACGGGATGAGGGGACGTGTATTCGCTTCGAGATTGTGCGCTCATGACCGTTGCCAGCCATAAACCACAGGATAAGGATGCGTTGGCGAATGCGTTCCGCCGCAAAGCCGCGCGCGAGCGAGAGGCGCGCCAGACCGCCGAACGATTGCTTGAGGACAAATCTCTCGAATTGTTCAAGGTGAATGAAAGCCTGCTCGCGGCGCAAGCTAGACTCGAACAAACTGTCTCCGAGATTGCAAATGAGCGTGACCGGGTTGTCCGAATGTCGAAAACCGACTTCCTGACGCAATTGCCCAATAGAGCGGCCGTGCTGGAGAAATTGAGGCAAGATTTGAAAACGCATGATCAGGGCGATCACGAGTTTGATCCAGAGACTTGGCTTGTCTTGATCCTCCTACAAAGGTTCAAACGCATAAATGGCGTCCTTGGGCAGATCGGTGGTGACCGCCTTATCAAAGCGGTTGGAGAACGTATCCGCTCCGCTACTGACGACACTGATATGGCCGCCCGTTTTAGTGGCACCGAGTTTGCCCTCATTCTCTCTGGCGGCAAGGCAAAACTCAAAGCAACACTCGATAGGGTTTCTCGGGCTTTGGAGAAACCGTTCATGGTCGATGGCAAGGAAATAACGGTAGAATATGCCTTGGCGGCAGCAGGGTCCAAACTTGCAGGCAGCGATGTCGATCAGATGCGCGCGGCGGTAGATAGTACGATTTCGCGGTCTCGCCGTTGCGGGTCTGGCAATGTCGAAATTTATGACGAAACCATATGTAATGAACTGCGAGAACGTGAGGATATGGAACGCGCTCTCAAAGATGCGATTGGCCGCGATGAGATTGTTCCTTGGTTCCAACCCATCGTTATGAGCCGGGACTCGCGTTCCATTTGCCTAGAGGCACTTGCACGGTGGCCGACGGGGGGCGTTCTTGTGTCGCCCGACAAATTTCTGCCGATTGCGCGTGATCTGGGACTATGGGAAGAGCTGAACGAGCATTTGTTTGCGACCGCCTGCACACAGGCGAAGCCGTGGGTGGAAAGCGGCCATGTCGGAGATCTGTCGTTCAATATTTCGCCCGCGCAATTGGTGCGTTCTAACTTCGTAATGCGGTTGCAGGCATTGCTCGAGAGGACCGGATTTCCGCCCGACCATCTGATTTTGGAGATCACTGAAAACGTATTGATCGAGAACCCGACCTTTGCGGCGGAACAGATGCACGACCTGCATGCTCTTGGTATCAAGATCGCCGTCGACGATTTCGGCACCGGCTATTCCAATCTTGGCAGCCTTATAGGTCTGCCGATAGATGCAGTGAAGATAGACCGGTCACTTGTTTGGGAAATGGAGCATGACAATCGTGCGGCCATGCTGATCGGCACGCTGGTCCAATGGGCGCGCGCCATCAATGTGTCTGTCGTGGCTGAAGGTGTCGAGACCGAGACTCAAGCGCTTCTGCTGCGGGCGCTCGGGTGTGACCGGCTTCAAGGTTATCTGTTCGGGCGGGCAATGTCGGCCAAAAATATCGAAACAAGAATGCCGGAACTGTTGAGCTTTGTAGGGGCTGAAAATGCGGCAGCTATTGTTGCCTAGGCGTCCTCTGACGCCTAAACGCGTCGCATGCCCAAGCTTGGAACAGCGCTTTTAGGCCAATCGCGGCATCTATGATAAAGCAGCTTGCATGAGTTATGATGTTGGATCCGATGATCTGGTGCTGTGTGTCAATGCGGCGCCCAACCATGTGACAGGGGAGGCTGTGCCGCTTGTCGAGGGGGAGACTTATCGGGTCTGGGCGGTCTTGGAATTTATGTGTCCGTGCGGGCGGTCCGATGCCCTGCTTGATGTCGGTGTCGGCTTTGCTTGGTGCCAGTCGCGGTTCCGTGTCTTGCCGAAGCCGCGCATCAAATCCAAAACCCAAAACGTCTCGGCCCCAAAACAAACCGAAACCGTATAGCCGCGCGGGCAAGCGGTAAGGGTTTAACCCGCTTGCGCCTTTCGCACTTAGCCAGTATAGACACGCGCTGGAACCGGCGGGGCTTTTCCCGCTCGGGTCAGGGGGTCATCTGCATTAGAGGCAGACGGATCTCAGGACGAAAGGAAAAACAATGGCTAAAAATATCGAACTTAACGTTGTTGTGCGCGAACGCCTCGGCAAAGGCGGCGCACGTGAAGCACGGCGCAACGGAATGATCCCGGGCGTCCTCTATGGCGGCGGCGAAGATCCGGTTGCTGTATCCCTGAAGACGAACGAGCTGACCAAAGCTATTATGTCTGGCCGGTTTCGCGGCAACACAGTGACGCTCGTCCATGATGGCGACAAGCAGATGGTGATTCCGCAGGACATCCAGTTCCATCCGGTCACCGACCGTCCACTTCACGTTGACCTATACCGCGTGAAAGCCGACCAGATCATCGCGGTTGAAGTCTCTGTTCGCTTTGTTGGCGAAGACGTATCTCCAGGCCTTAAGCAAGGCGGAACGCTCAATGTCGTGCGTTATACGGTCGAGCTTAACGTTGCTGCGGGTGCGATCCCTGAAAGCCTTGAGGCCGATGTCAGCGCGCTTGAAATTGGCGACAATGTCAAAATTTCCGACATCAATCTGCCAGCTGGTGCCGAGCCAACCATTACCGATCGTGACTTCACCATCGCAACCATTGCCGGCCGTACAGCCGAGGTTGTTGAAGTCGAGGGCGAGGGCGAAGAAGGCGAAGCTGCTGAAGGTGAAGGCGAGGCTGAAGGTGAAGGCGAGGCTCAAGGCGACAGCTAATCGCTTCGCTGCTTGAAACTTTGAAAATCGGGGTGGCGCGTCTGTTCAAGGCGCGCCATTCTCTTATGGACGAGGAGGCGCGCACGATGATTGTACTCGCAGGGCAAGGCAATCCGGGGCCGAAATATAGCGGCAACCGCCACAATATCGGCTTTATGGTGATTGACGAGATCGCCGCCGCGCATGGGTTTGGCCCGTGGCGCGACAAGTTCAATGCCATGATTAGCGAAGGCTGGATCGAAACGGGGGCAGGCCGGAAAAAGGCGCTGCTGATGAAACCGCTGACCTTCTATAATGAAACCGGCCAGTCATTCGCCAAAGCCATGCGCTTTTACAAATTACCCGTCGAGGCGTTCACGCTGTTTCATGACGAGATCGATCTAGCGCAGGGCCGCATGCGTGTGAAGCGTGGGGGCGGGCATTCTGGCAATAATGGCGTGCGCTCGACCCTGTCGCATCTAGGGGCCGATGTGCGGCGCATCCGGCTCGGCGTCGGGCATCCGGGCGACAAGTCACGGGTGATGCCATATGTCCTGTCAGACTTCTCCAAAGCCGACGAGGCATGGCTGCACCCCTTGCTCGAAGCATGCGTGCGCGCACTGCCCTTCATCGCCGAAGGGGATGATGAGCGTTACCAGACCGAAGTCATGCGATTGGCGCCTGCGCCTAAGGGTGACCCCAAGCAGCCGCGCGGCTAATTCGAGCTATTCGTCGACAATGATCCGGCCGGTTTCAAGCGGTCCGGTGCCGAGCATATCGGCAGGGATCATTCCGGCAGGGCAGGTCTGAACCAATTGCGTCACATTGGCGGCCCCCGATTTGGCGAGTGCATTGGAGCGATTGAGCCAGCCAAACAGCAACATAGCGGCAATGCCCAGCAAAACGAGCGGGATCAACCAGCCAGCGCTGGTATCGTCTTCATGGGTTGCCATGGCTGCTGCTGCCGGCGCAGGGCTTTTGGTTGCCGCCGAACCTGATCCGATCGCACTGGCGGCAAGCGCCGCTGCGCCCGCGCTTGCGGCAGCTGCTGGGACAATCCCCATTTTCTTGTCGCGCAGGGCTTTTGCGTGCAGCGCCAATGGATCGGTTACATGCGCCTCGAGCCATTCGGTTTTCGCATCCTCGTCGCCCGATGGAATATTGATCCATGCGCGCAAATCTCTGCGGCCATCGCGTCGGCCCAATTCTTCAACTGTTTGATACCAGCCTTCGACCGTCGTGCGGGATGTGAAGCCTGTCAGATCATAGCGCTTGTCGAGGCGGAAGGGGTCATAAGGGATGGCTTCGTCCAGCCCGACTTGTACCAAGCTGCCTGGTCTCGAATGTCCGATCGATGCGGCCGCGCGGACCCAGTCAGATGATAAGGCTGCCTCAGACCACAAAACAAGCATGGATTGAGACTTCAAAGCGTCGCGCGCATCCTTGTCATCAAAGGTTGGCTCTTCTTCGCGTTTGCTGAAACGGACCTTGAATTTGAGTGCTCGCAACCGGCGCGTTACCAGTGCCGCCATGTCCCGATCTTCGGGTGCGTACGCAATAAATACATCATAGGCCATAGTCATCATCCCCCTTATTTTTGTCGAGAATACCTATTTTTTGCCAATTTACCAGTGGATTTAGCTGTTTGAGGCAGTCTGCCCCTGTCTTTCTGCGCAAAATGCGCTAAGCGGCGCGTGTAAGAATTGAAAAGGACTCGGCGAAATGGGCTTCAAGTGCGGGATTGTAGGGCTGCCAAATGTTGGCAAATCGACACTGTTTAATGCGTTGACGCGGACGGCGGCGGCGCAGGCGGCAAACTATCCGTTTTGCACGATTGAGCCGAATGTTGGCGAAGTCGCTGTGCCGGAACAAAGGCTCGTCGCTCTGGCTGAAATCGCCGGATCGAAAGAGATTATCCCTGCGCGCATGAACTTCGTGGACATTGCCGGTCTGGTAGAGGGCGCATCGAAAGGCGAGGGGCTTGGCAATCAGTTCTTGGCCAATATCCGCGAAACCGACGCCATTATCTATGTTTTGCGCTGTTTTGAAGATGACGACATCACGCATGTTAACGGCAAGATCGACCCGATTGCCGATTTGGCCACTGTCGAGACCGAGTTGATGCTCGCTGATCTGGAAAGCTTGGAAAAGCGCCGCAGCACTGCCGACAAGAAAGCCCGCTCCGGCGACAAAGAGGCCAAAGCGCAAGTGGCGCTGTTTGATCTCGCGCTCGCCGAACTGAACGAGGGCCGCCCCGCTCGCCGTGCTACCGTGTCCGAAGACGACGCCAAGGCTTGGACCATGTTGCAATTGCTGACCTCGAAACCTGTGCTCTATATCGCCAATGTCGGGGAAGGGGATGCGGCCACGGGCAATGCCTATTCGAAAACCGTACACACCTATGCTGAAGACGAAGGCGCGCAAGCGGTGACCATCTCGGCCCAGATCGAGAGCGAACTGGCCATGCTCGAAGATGATGAAGCAGCAGAGTTCCTTGAAAGTCTCGGCCTCGAAGAGCCGGGCCTTAACCGCCTTATCCACTCAGGCTATGCTTTGCTTGGCTTGCAGACCTATTTCACCTGCGGGCCAAAAGAGACCCGCGCATGGACCGTGCGCGAAGGGGCCACCGCGCCGCAAGCTGCGGGCGTGATCCATGGCGATTTTGAAAAAGGCTTTATTCGGGCCGAAACCATCGCTTTTGAGGATTATATCGCCTGCAATGGCGAACAAGGCGCCAAAGACGCCGGAAAAATGCGCGCCGAAGGCAAAGACTATATCGTCAAAGACGGCGACGTCTTGCACTTCCGCTTCAACGTCTAAGGTCGATCTTTACATAACCGCCATTCAGACTACAGAGTATATGTTGGACAAGGATCGTTCGGCTAGCATTTGAGTGGTTTTATGGTGAGGGATAGGCGCCGCCGACGCGGTGCGAGCAGTCAAAGCGTTATCGAGGTTTCTGCGGAGGGGGCGGCACAGACGGGTGTTTCCGAGCCTACATCGGTAAAACCGTTTGGTGAGGTCCGCTCGGTCCATGGGTTTGCGACATGGCTCAAATTTAGCCTTTATGTTTTTTGTTTGCTTTCCGCACTGACGGTCTTCAGTGACATTCTTGCCATATCCTTCTTTAGGGATGTTCAAAGCGGTGTTCTCGAGAGTGGTAGCCGCGATGCTATTGCAGGAGGGGAAAGGATCGACCAGATCGCAATCCTCGCCAATTTTGGTTTTATTGTTTCGTTTCTTTCGAGCGGGCTTGCATACGGGTTTTTCTTTCAGCGCAGCCTGAAGAATTTACAAGCAGTGCATGAGGCTGATCAGGATATGAAACCGTTCGGGGTTTGGGCGTGGTATTTCGTGCCTATTGCTGCATTGTGGAAGCCGCTCGAGGGGTTTTCAGAAGTGCGTTACGGTAGCCGTAAGGCAGAGGGTAAAACAGAAGACGCGCCCAAATGGGTTGGCGTTTGGTGGGCAAGTTGGATCGCATACTCTATTTTGAATAGTGTTTCTGACAGGGTACTCGCATCCGGTTTGCTGAGTGGCGACTTGGGAACATTGACGATTGCGGCATATATAAACATAGCCGCAATGATTAGCGCATGTGTAGCCGCAATTATTTTGGCACGGTTTGTCATTGAAATCGCTCGCGGACAAGAACAGGTTCAATTCATGTCGAGCGCGACGGCATTTGAGTAACGGCACCCCCAAGCAAACACCGCCCACAAAAAAACCGGCGCGCGTGAAAGCAGCACCGGTTTCTTGTTTTTAGAAAATCAGGGGAGGGGCGTTACGCCGCTGCAACCGCTTTCTTTTCGATGTCGCGTTTGATTTTCGCAGCCTTTGCAGACAGCTGATCGGTTTTGGCTTTGGCCAGAAATCCGTCCAAGCCGCCAAGCTTATCAACTGTGCGCAGCGCTTTTGCAGCGATCTTCAGCTTGAAAGTCTGGTCCAGAGCTTCCGAACGTAGCTTCACATCAAGCAGGTTTGGCAGGAACCGGCGCTTGGTGCGCGCGTTCGAGTGGCTCACATTGTTGCCGGTCATTGGCTTGGTGCCGGTCAATTCGCACATACGTGACATGGTAAAATCTCTCATCAATGGAGGTATAAACAGAAAGCGGGCGTTTAGACCGTCTGGGCGCGCGCGTCAACCAAGCTGAGGCAAATGTTCTCGGGCTCAACCTTTCATAGATTCATCACATAAAGTGTAAATGTAGTTTTGTTTACACATTTACAACAGGTTTGGCCGATTTTGGGACAAGTGCCATATCTAAAACGGGCTGATTTGATGACGAAACTTACGATAGACGAGTTCTTCGAAGCCGCGCATGGGCTGGAAAATGGCTTTGCGGTCTATGATGAGAACTTGAAGCTTGTTTACGCCAATCGCCCGGCGGAGCTGCATTTCCCGACTATGTTCAAATCTCTGAAGTCCGGCAAAGACTTCGGCGAGAGCATCGCAGCCGAGATACGCTCGGCCGAATTGACGCTGCAACCAGACGAAGAACAAGCGATCATCGACAATGCCATAACTTCGATGAAAGACGGCAGAGCATTCGAGACGTTCGGGGCAGGGGTTCGTCCATTACGTCTGGTGCATACGAAAACGTCGAGCGGTATGTATGTCGGTGTCAGTGTCGATCTGACCGTGGAACGTACGCGAAGCCAGGAGCTGGAAAAAGCGCGCGAGTTGGCCGAGGCTGCGAGTGAGGCAAAGTCTGAGTTTCTGGCCTCGATGAGCCACGAAATCCGCACCCCGCTCAATGGTATTCTGGGCATGACCCAAGCCTTAAGCGCCCGCGACCTCAACCGCGATGAGCAAGATATGGTATCGACCATTCTTGAAAGCTCGAAGTCGCTGATGACGATTCTCAACGATATTCTCGATCTGTCCAAGATCGAAGCAGGGCGGCTTGATTTGAGCCCGGTCGAAGGCGATTTGCGCCATAGGCTTGCGCGTCTGCAAAAATTCTATCAGCCGATCGCCGCTGATAAGGGCATTTATCTGAAATTCGTCGTCGATAAGGATGTGCCTGCGACGCTGATCTTCGATACGGTCCGGATCCGCCAATGTGTGTCCAACCTAATCTCGAATGCGCTTAAATTCACCAAGCGTGGCGGGGTGATCATCGCCGTCAAAAGCATTGTCGACCCGAAAGACAGTGATCAGCTAAAAATTGTGATCCACGTCTCTGACTCAGGGATTGGCATTTCCGAAGATCAACGTGAAGGCTTGTTCGAAAATTTCGCACAGGCAGACGCCTCGACCACCCGCAAATTCGGAGGCACGGGGTTGGGTCTTGCGATTACGCGCAAGCTCG
>JBDVDE010000011.1:0-42461 GCA_039942135.1 Hyphomonadaceae bacterium | reverse complement strand
GAACCGTCTGAACGCGCCCAGCTTGCGCGCGAGGGCTGTAGACTTCTTCTTCGCCTTCGGGTTTGTCACTGCTGCCATAGCCAAGGAAGTCAATTGTGATGACGCGGAAATTTTCTTGCAATTGGGGGATAATCTCCCGGTACATCCAAGATGAGGTTGGCACCCCGTGTAGCAAGACAATCGGCACACCCGTCCCGTGGTCAGTATAGGCAACCGAGCCGCCATCAACTGCCAGTAGTTGCTGCTGCCCGCGATGGGCGGCGTAATCAATTGGCTCAGTGTAGGAAGGTTGTATAGATGTTCCAATCTGCAGCGAACTCGACGAATCCGCAGTACATCCGGTTAAGCTAAAAGCCAGCATCAATGTTGCGCCGATGATAAAGTGTGTTCGTTTCATTTGGAGGACCCCATCCACGCAATACCCAGGTTTCAAAATTGTTCTAGAACACCTTATTTGGGTTTGCTGAAACATCAAACACGGGTAGATGACAATTATGTCAAAAGCCACTGCGACCTCATTTGCCTGTCAGAACTGCGGCGAAATTCATTCGAAATGGTCCGGCCGATGTGCAGCTTGTGGAGAGTGGAACACGCTCGTCGAAGAAACCTCGAGCGCAGCCCCCGGTGGATTGAAAGCGAAGAAATCAGGTTCAAAGCGCTCGAATAAGGCTGAATTTACGGCTTTGAACGGCAAACAAGAGCCGCCGCCACGCATCGTTATGGGCGTCGAGGAGCTTGATCGGGTTTTCGGCGGCGGTCTTGTCCCGAATTCTGCGACCCTCATTGGCGGCGATCCCGGTATTGGTAAATCAACGCTGCTTTTGCAGGTTGCTGCGCGGCTTGCTCGTAATGGCGTCGATACGGTTTATGTGTCTGGTGAAGAAGCTACCGCACAAATACAAGAACGGGCGCAACGGCTAAAAGTTGCCGAGAGTCCCGTCAAACTCGCCGCAGAAACGGATTTACGCAAAATTCTAGCGGCTTTGAAGGCTGCGAAACCCGGCTTTGTGGTGATCGATTCTATTCAAACAATGTGGTCCGATAGTTTTGAAGCGGCTCCCGGATCGGTAACACAGGTCCGCGCCTGCGCGCAGGAACTGACCCGTTGGGCGAAGACATCGGGCGCGGCTTTGGTTCTTGTTGGTCATGTCACGAAGGAAGGGCAAATTGCGGGGCCCAGAGTTGTAGAACACATGGTCGATACCGTGTTCTATTTCGAGGGTGAACGTGGGCATCAATTCCGGATTTTGCGGGCGGTTAAGAACAGATTTGGCCCGACGGACGAGATCGGCATATTCGAGATGAGCCAATATGGACTGGCTCCGGCGGATGAGCCGTCTACATTGTTTTTGTCTTCGGACGAGGACGATACTGGCGGCGCAGCTGTTTTCGCTGCAATGGAAGGTTCACGGCCGGTCTTGGCTGAAGTGCAAGCACTGTCGGCTGTATCATCTTATGGCACCCCTCGCCGCTCGGTCGTCGGCTGGGATGGAAGTCGGCTGGCGACTTTATTGGCCGTGCTTGAATCGCGTTGCGGCGTCTCGCTTGGTGGGCGCGACGTCTATTTCTCTGTGGCGGGTGGATACCGGATGAACGAACCGGCAGGCGATTTGGCAGCAGCGGCGGCACTTTTGTCGTCACTGGCGGACCAACCTACACCGGAACGATCAGTTTATTTCGGGGAAATTGCCTTGTCTGGCGCGATCCGGCCGGTGGCCCGTACCGAGCAACGTCTCAAGGAAGCCGCGAGACTCGGATTTGAGCGGGCATATGTGCCTGCGGGGTCAACGACAGCAGTTGAAGGGTTGACGGTTGTCCCGCTAAGGCGTCTTAACGAGCTTGTGGACTTGCTCGCACCGGAGGCAGCAGATGATTGATGCAGTTTTTGGGTCATACACTGTTTTCGACGTCGCATTGGCTGTCGTCATTGTTCTGTCGGCCATAATGTCTCTGGCGCGCGGATTTATGCGCGAGCTTGCAACCTTTGGGGCCCTGTTCGCTGCGATTATCGGGGCGCTTTGTTCATTCATTCTTTTGCGGGAAGCAGTGGGAACTCTTTTTCCCGATGATGTATCGAGTTTCGTGATCGATTTGCTCGTTTTGGTGACCGGGTTTGTGATGGTTTACATCATTGTCAAAATGATTGCAGGGAAACTCACGGCAGTCATTCAAGGGACGTCCGGCATAACAGTTGTCGACCGAGTTGCAGGCTTTATTTTTGGTCTTGCACGTGGATACGGTGTGGGCGTGTTTTCGGTGTGGCTATTACTATCCGTCATACCAATAAAGAATTTGCCCGAGGCCGTTACGGAGGCTAAGAGCTTCCCAGCTTTGGAAGAAACCACCGAGGCGATCAATGGCGTAATTCCCGGAATTGCATCACGAATTCAAAAAGCACTAGCAGGCGAGCCTTCTACGGAATAATAGAAGGTTCAAAAATCGAGGATTATGAATGTCGATGTTCTGGGATCATGATGATGATAAGCCGCGCGAGGAATGCGGGGTGTTTGGAATATTCGGGCATCCGGAAGCCTCAGTATTGACGACGCTGGGTTTGCATTCACTTCAGCATCGCGGGCAAGAAGCTTGCGGTATCGTGACCTATGATACCGAGCGGTTCTATACTGAAAAACATATGGGATTGGTCGGCGATAGCTTCGTTGGGGACGATTTGCCGAAACGGCTGCCAGGTATCGCTGCGATTGGTCACAACCGATATTCGACGCAAGGGAAGTCGGGTTTAAGGAATATCCAGCCAATCTTTGCCGATCTGGCCACAGGTGGCTGCGCGATTGCACATAATGGCAATCTGACCAATGCACGTAAACTTCGCCAAGAATTGGTTGAAGAAGGCGCGATCTTCCAGACCACCATGGACACCGAGGTTGCGTTGCAACTTATTGCGAAAAGTCCGCAGACCGGATTGCCGAACAAACTCATCGAAGCGATGGGGCGAATTGAGGGTGGATATGCACTTGTCGTTCTGACGGGAGACAAACTCATCGGTGCCCGTGACCCGATTGGTCTGAGACCGCTCGTACTGGGCAAGTTGGGTGATGCTTATGTGCTGGCGTCTGAAACATGTGCTTTCGAGACGATCGGGGCCGAGTTCGTGCGAGAGATCGAGAACGGCGAGATTGTAGTGATTACGGAAGATGGTCTTGAGTCTATAACCCCCTTCCCGCCGCGACCGGCTCGGCCGTGCATCTTTGAGTATGTATATTTTTCTAGACCCGACTCGTTCATCCAGGGACGTAGCGTCTATGATGTTAGGCGTCGCATGGGACATCATCTGGCTGAAGAAAATCCGCTCGAGGCGGATATTGTGGTGCCTGTGCCCGATGGCGGTATTCCTGCCGCAATCGGGTATTCCGAAGCGACCGGAACGCCATTCCATCTCGGAATTATTCGCAGTCATTATATCGGCCGTACATTCATCCAGCCCACACAGAGCCGCCGCGACAGCTCGGTCTCCCGTAAACATTCGGCCAATCGGGCTGTGCTCGAGGGAAAAAGGGTCGTCTTGATTGATGATTCGATCGTACGCGGCACAACTTCACGGAAAATAGTGCAAATGGTTCGCGACGCGGGTGCAAAGGAAATTCATTTCCGTTCGGCAAGTCCGCCCATCAAGCATCCAGATTTCTACGGCATTGATATGCCATCTAAAGACGAACTATTAGCTGCGCAATACGATGTAGAAGAGATGCGCGAGCGACTTGGTGTAGATAGTCTAAGCTTCATATCGGTGGATGGATTATATCGCGCAATTAGTGGATCGCCGCGTAACGGTGACGTTCCCGGCCATGCCGACCATTGCTTCACCGGGGACTATCCAACGCCCCTGACCGATCAGGAAAGTGGCGAGAGTTCGAAAGACTACCAGCTTTCATTATTGCTCGACTAGGCGCATCGCTATGACAGATAGACGGATCGTTCTCGTTACAGGAGCATCTCAGGGAATTGGCCGTGCCGCGGCGGTTCAGCTGGCGTCTGCTGATACGCACATCATTGCGACATCGAGATCGAAGCTTGCGCTGACATCTGTAGGTGACGAGATCGCCGCTGCGGGTGGAGAGGTGACGCTCGTGCCGCTTGATCTGGCGGATGAGGAAGGCGTCAAAAGCCTTGGCATTGGTATTATGCAAAAATTTGGACGCCTTGATGCGCTGCTCGCAAACGCGGGCGTGCTTGGCGTTCTGGGACCTCTGGCGACCATTGGCCCGCGTAGTTTCGTCGAGACGATTGATATTAACCTGACGGCAAATTGGCGGCTTATCCAAGCGCTGACCATTCCAATGCAGGAGGGCCGTGAGCCTCGCGCGGTCTTTGTTACGTCCAGCGTGGCCCGCAGCCCGCGCGCATTCTGGGGGCCGTATCAGGCTTCGAAAGCAGGCATGGAGGCGCTCGCCTTGGGATGGGCTGATGAAGTCGAGGCGACGGGAATTAAAGTCAATCTGTTCGACCCAGGTGGTACGCGCACAAAAATGCGGGCGAACGCCATGCCGGGCGAGGATCCCGAAACATTGCCGACGCCCGAGGCTGTGGCGCGGCATGTCGTTCCGCTATTGAGTGCCGACGAAACCCGAACAAAGCAACTTATCCGCGCGAAAGAACTTATGGCGTAGTTGGGCAATCGCGATTGGTGTCTATTGGCGCATTTTGTGTGCAACCAGACAGGTAACATGATTGTCGCCTAGACACTGTGCGAGTTATACTTACAACAGATACGAAGAATGTAATGGAGCCCATTGTGAGCCAAGCTATCCCATCACGCCCTCCCCTGATCCGCGCAACCAATGGGGTTGGTCGGGCACTTTCCAAAGTTGGATTGGGTCGCCCTCGCTTCCAGCCCGACTTAATTCGTGCCGCGGCCGAAAAGATGTCGGGATTTTCGGACTATGGTTCCGAGAGCTATGCCTCGGGTCTGGCGATTCTTTGTCATTCGATGGAGAACGAAGCCGAGCTGAACCAAATGGGCCGGTTTGTTCTACATCGTCAGGTCGTCGCCGCGCTTGCCGGTAGACTGACGATTGTTGCTTGGGAAAAGGCAAACCCTGAAGCCGCGAAGGCTACGATTAAAGCACCGCTTATTGTTCTGGGCTTGCCGCGTACGGGCACCACTATTTTATATGAAACGCTTGCCGCAGCACCGGATAGTCGCGCGCCGCTCACATGGGAATGTCGAGACTATGGCCTCGCCCATGACATTGCAGATTCGACTGAGGAAGACCCCCGCCTGACAAAGCTCGGCAAGCAGATGTCGCAGGTTGATCGCCTGATGCCGGGCTTCAGCGCCATACACAAGTTTGGGCCATATGTGCCCACCGAATGCATTGGCCTCACATTGCTCGACATGGCGAGTGAACAATTCTGCGCCATGGCTTGGTTGCCAACCTATCGCGAGTTTCTTCTGAATGACGAAATCAGCTCGGCTTATAGCTGGCACAAACGGGGATTGCGTTATTTCCAGTCAACCCAGCCAGAGAAATCTTGGGTTCTCAAGACCCCCATGCATACCGGTTATTTGGGCGAGTTGTTGAAGGTCTATCCAGATGCTGACCTAATCCAAACACACCGCGATCCGATGGAGGTTATTTCATCCGTGGCCAATCTTTACAGGGTATCGCGAGGCGGATGGTCTGATGTGGAAAACACGCCTGAACGGGCCGCTGATGATGCCGCGTATTACGCGGAATTTGTTCATCGCAGTGTTGCGTTTAGAAATGACAATCCGGATCAAGCAGCTCGCTTTGTCGACATACCGTTCCGGACTTTTGTAAAAGACCCGATGACGCAAATTCAGAAAATTTACGAGCATTTTGGCCGTGATTACACAGATGAAGCGGCGACTGCGATGAAGGATTATTTGACCAATCGTCCGCGCGAGAAGTACGGCAAGCACATTTACAGCCCCGAGCAGTTCGGGTTTACAAAAGAGACTTACGATCCTGTTTTTGCCGAATATGTAGAGCAGTACGCGTCATATCTCTAACCAAGAGAGTGTTACCCCATGCAAGTTGACCCCACCGCAGCTTCAAAATCTGCCACACCGCTTAAACTTGATAATGACCATGGCGCTCGATTGGCTTGGCAAAAACTGATCGATACGATGTCGGAGATGACGAGCCGGATCTATTCGGAAGAAATGGGTCTTGCTGAAGTGGATCGGGCCGAAGGTATGCGCGCCCTCGCCCAGACGTTTTCGCTTGCCCACGAGTTGTTTATTGAAAAGGGCAATCCGAGAGAGCCGGCCTTTACGAACTGGATGGCATCGGGCCGTAAAGTGCTTGGGGACAATCCTGATGCCCGCTATGACAGCGCTCCGGTTAGCCCAGACCATGTCTATGAGGTGTATGGCACCTTGTCTGACTGCGCCGCGCAGACATTCACGATTTATGGTCGTGGTCCCTTGGGATGGAACAATGTTGCCGGTGAGCTAATCCCCGCTGATATGGACGTCGGACCGAATGGCGAGTTTTCGGTGATCCTTTCAAAAGAACGGCCTGACGATGCCAAGAACTGGATTGCGCTGAACGACAGTGCCCATATGTTTTTGATGCGGCAGTTCTTTAATGATGTCCCGATTGATAAACGCCCTAGAGATTTCGAGATACGTCGCATCGATAGCATGGGCACACCCGAGATATATTCCGAGGAGCAATTTGCACAAAGCGCCGAAGCAGCCGCCAACTTCTTTCAGATTGCCGTGGACGCCACGTTCGGACTCGCACAAATGCGTTCTGATCCGGCAAACTCCATGGAGCCACCTAAAGAATTCGATCCATCAATTGTCGGTATCTACTATCCTTCGGTCTATAATATCTACTTTGGCGGTTGGTTTATTCTGGAAGATGATGAAGCGCTGGTCTTCGAAGGTGAAGATTTACGCGGTGGATATGCCATTGCGCACATTATGAATGCTTGGCTGCAATCAATTGAAGGTCCCGGCGGTAATCAGAAATTCAACAAATCGACCTTGAAGACAGAGCCTGACGGGAGCTGGCGCGCTGTCGTGGCACATCAAGATCCGGGCGTTGAAAATTGGCTCAATCCACATGGCCATAAACAAGGGCATTTTACCCTACGCATCGTGCATCCTGATGGTGACGGGACATCCCGGCCCAAGGCCAAAAAGGTAAAGCTCTCAGACCTCAAATAGCTTCTCGGTCTTTGTGAGAAGGATTAAATTTGCGCAAGAGTCATCGGCCAGGCTTGTCTTGAATCGAATTTGATCGTCAGATGCTGGCGGACACAGATCAGGAATATATAGATGCGCTACATACTTGCTTCATCCGCCCTCGTTTTACTGCCCGTATTAGCAGATGCGCAATCGGAACTCCCAGAATTATTGCAAGCCGCGATTGCACCAAATGAGATGGTTCCGAGTTTTGCGTTTGATATCGTGCGCACCTCTACGGATACCGGCGAAGACGGAGAAACGCGTACGGGGTATGCGCGTGTTGATCTGGCTGCGCCGGAATTCAAGCAGATTACCCCCGCTCATTTGATTGATCCGAGCCAACCCGGCAGCTCGTTTGACGCTTTGTCAGGTATAGAACGGGCGATAGATGATGGAATTTGGTGCTCGGGGCTTGTCGAGACACCGCCTGCGCCGGAGGATGTGGAAGTGATTGCCGAGGACGCAGATACGGTGACCTATCAGTTCCAACCCGCGATTCAGGACGATGCTGACGGCCCAGAGAAGAAGATATTGAAGCGGACTTTGGCAACCGTCGTGGTGTCACGCGAGAACCCTGCGATTCTTAGCTATGAGCAGCATTTGACCAAAACGGTGACGTTGTATGTCGTGGCGAAGATCAAGAAAGTGGATCTTTCAGTCAGCTGCGCGCGTGGGCCGAGCGGTCATACCTATATTCGTAATTCGACCAACTCGTTTGAAGCAAGCGGAGTTGGCAATGGCGGCGGCAATCATAGCGAAATGACTGTGACTGCAATTTATGACCGGGATACCGGAACCGAGATCGCCCTAAACTAGCGGGCCACCGGTTCGCTCAAAGCACGTTCCGCATCGGCAGCTTCTTGCGCCAGCCTTTTCGCTTCTGCTCGCTCTGCTTCCATCTGCTCAATGCCGCGCAGTACTGCTCGGGCGAAGACCCCCATATCAAACCGACCGCCGCCGTTTACGTCGAAGCCGCGCCGGACGATGACCACGTCCCTTGACGGGACGATGATAATTGACTGGCCACGATTGCCGAGGGCTGCATATGTGTCTTCAGGAACGCCATCGACATTGTTCATGAGCCAAAACTGGGCGCCATATCCGTAGCCGTCGCGGTTGCCCGGTTGGACAGGTGCTGGTGACGAAACATAATCCGACCAACCAACAGGAAGGATACGCTCGCCGCGCCAGATGCCGTCTTGCAAATAGAGCTGCCCAATACGCGCCATATCACGGGCGGTCGTCCAAATTTGGCTCGACGAGATATAATCGCCATTCCAGTCTGTTTCGAGTATTGTGTGGGTTGCCCCAATCTTCCAAAGGAGCATTTCGTAAGGCAGGCGCGCATAGAGGGCATCATCATCGAGCCGCTCACGCAGGGCACGCATAGCCAAGAGTGTATCATTATTCGCATACTTCCAACGCTTACCGGGTGCAGCTTCAAGGGATTGCCCGAGCGCGTTATCGATCATCCTTCCGCCACCAAAATAGAGGCGGTCGGTACGGTTGCCCCTTTGACCCGAGTCCAGACCGGACGCCATATGTAAGAGGTGCTCGGTTGTAATGCCTTGCCTCGGGTCTCCCGGCGTGTCCCAAGCTTCAATTGCAGTGCGGCCTTTAAAGTCGAACAATCCGGCATAGTTTGCTGCGCCTATTGCAGACACAGAGACGCTTTTCGCGACGGACCATGTGCGTTGAGGCGTGGTTGCGCTCATCCCGCGCGCATACTGTTCACCTACAACTTCACCCTTATAGAGGACGACGACGGCGCTCGTGCGCGTGCCCTCGCCATAGGTCTCGCCATCAAATGCAAATGCAAGCGGCACTTCGAGTGCGCCGTAGAACCCGCGGTCTTGCCCGACGGTAGCGTTATCACCAATAATACGCGCCGTATCGGGACTGCTGTTTATCGGCCAGTTCTCGATCTCTCCGAGTGTGTCAGCAAATTCCAAAGGTGCGCCTATGGGCAGTTGGGTGCAGCCAAACCCTGCGCGCCATACCGAGAACCGCGGAGGCAATGTATCGGACCAATTGACCGAGACGACCTTATTTGCGCGATCTATACGTGCGTCAGGAAGCTCGTCATAAGCGATGCGGAAATCAGGATAGATGCCATCGAGTTCATTCTGTTCAATGGTCTCGAGCGGGACTTTCGAGGTGAAGAGGCCAGAACAGGTAAATGCGGCTTTCCAACCAGCAGCGAGTGCTGCGTCCATCTCTTGCGACGCGCCGCCCTCTTGAGCAAAGGCTGCGATCCCCATCGAGATTGCGGCGACACTAATTAGAAGGCGTTTCATAGGGGCTCCATATACCATTTACCGATGTAGCGAACATACGAATGTTTGTGGCGACAGCAAGGTCATGCTCGAACTCAAACTCTGAACGGTCATATTGCAGCCACTTTTTTTGATTGACGTATAGGCTCCCGAAGCCTTTGATTGCGCCAATGCATAAGGAGATGTACCAAATGTCATTCAGAAAAGGCCTTTTGGTCACGATCTTTGCCAGTTTTACCTTGGTTGGTTGTGATTCGGTGCAGTTTCCCGGCTTTACGTCAGCTGAGAACGCAGAGACGCCCGCCAATAGCACTGCTTCAGATGGCGCAGCGGCGACCTTGCCGGTTTCTGAGCCAACGCCGGAAGTGCCTGCGGTTGATACATCTGTTGGCGTTGAGCCTACGGACACCGTGCCGGTTACGGAACCGGTCGGGACTGTTGAAGAGATTGAAGAGACATCGGAGTTTCTGGGCATAACGAACTTGCTTGCAATCAATGCCGCGCGCTGCGCGCCTAGCACTGAAGAGACACAAACCTTGGCCGAGATTGCCAATGCAGACACGGTTGCGGCTTCGGTAACGGCGCAAGCGGTCAATGGAACGCAAATCACGAGTGCCAGCTTTCCCGGCATCGTGAAGATGGAGCCACGCACAGTGCGAGACTCTGGCAGCGTATCGAGCGGGCATTGCGGTGCAACACGGATAGCGAATAATTGGTTCGTGACCGCGTCTCACTGTCTGGACAGCACTTATGACGAGATCCGCCTGATCTCGACCGAGAGTAATTTGAAGGACCCGCGCGCGACTATCTTTGAAGCTAGTGCTTCGATCTGCCATTCGGCCTATGGCGGCGCGCGGGGGCAATATTCAAATGATGTCGCCCTCATCGGGATTAGCGACGCAACGGCTGCGACGCTCGAGAATGTGCCAATTGCTCGCTACGGGGCCACAGATCGACCTCTGGGGCCGGTAAACTACCCGACTGCGCGAATGGCTGGTTGGGGCCTAACGAGCTTTGACCGCGGCGAGTTGTCGAACACGCTACTTCGCGCGGATCTGAACCTCGTATCCAGCGGTCCGGCGGCGATCACTGTTGCGAGTACCGAAAATTCTGGACCATGTATCGGCGATAGTGGCGGCCCTCTTCTTGTTGATGAAGCTGATGGTGGTTCGCGGGTGATTGGCGTCTTGTCAGTTGTCGAGCAAAATCGTGCGACGGGCGGTTTCTGTGAAGGTGATTATAATGCCAGGTACACCAATCTTGGTGGGTATGCTGACTGGATTGAAACTACAATTGGCGTCTGTTCAGCCAACCCCGAGCTTTGCGCGCGGCGATAATCTTTTGATCACAACTCCATGAGGAGACTAGACAATTGGTGTAGAGAACGGCTTCATTGGTGCTTAAACATCAAAGGCACTCACATGAACCGTACAGCAATCGCTTTTTCCGCCGTTTTGGCCTTGTCCGTGTTCGGGGCGTTTCCAGCCGTATTTGCCCAAGAACAGACTTTACCGCCGCCCCCGCTCGACGCACCGCTTGAGCAGTTCGAAGGGACTATGACCGGGGACCGGTTGGGTGAACTCGTATTTCGGATAGATCCCGCTGCTCAGGACCTGGGTAATGGTTACGGTTTTTCGGTCAATGAGCGCGAACTCCGTCTCGTTTTTGACGAAAATGCCAATCGGATGCGTGTGCTGACCCCTATTGTTGCGATTGACGGCATTCCGCCCGAGCTATTGATGCGGACTTTACAAGCCAATTTCGATGCTGTGCTTGACGCACGATATGCGATCGGGAACGGACAATTATGGGCTGTGTTTGTTCACCCTCTAGCGAGCCTGACAGACCGAGACTTTCTTTCCGGTGTTGCTCAGACAGCTGTCGCCGCGCAGACATTTGGAACCACATTTACGTCGGGTGCATTTGTCTTCGGTGGTGGAGATACGCAAAATTTGCACGAGGACCTGCTTCGTCAGCTTGAAGAGGATGCGGCACGCGCTGAGGAACGCGGTATCTAGGGCAACCGGATTTCTTTAGTTTGCGATTTTGAATGACGCATTTGCGCGGGCGACGATGTCGCCATCGGCCTTAACTAACGCCGTTGCAAAGGCAATTGATCCGCCAGCTTTGAGCATCTCGGGCTCCCACGTCATCCATTGGCCGAGTTTAGCGCTTCCGAGATAGTCGACATTGAGGGATATTGTGACCAACCCGGAGACGGTACGTCCATCGGCCTTCATCGCCTGCCCGCAAGTGTAGCCCATTGTATTGTCGGCCAATGCGGCGATGAAACCGCCGTGCACCAGTCCTCGTGAATTGCAGTGTTTCTCTTCGAGCCAGACACCGAGGTAGACGCTTCTGGCATTGCCAATCCTATAGATAGGCATCCACGGCTCTGTCATTGGGGATGCTCGCGAATGGAGCACGAAACCTTGCGGCGGCGGTTTATCTGTCATGCTGTTCCTACTCTTTGCACATCATATGGCTTGGCAGTTCGTGTCGCTCCGCTTTGCCAGCTTACTCATCGGTCCCATTCTCGTTTAACCGCCGGATTTCATTGCGAAGCTTTCCGGGGGCGGTCTTATGGTAGTGCTGCATTGAAACCCATGTCGCTAAGAACATAATCCCGACATAGAGAAAAACCGTTGCGAGAGAATGTGGCAACTCACCAACGTCAAACCATCCGAGCTTACCGGTTCGGAGCCAAACGAAGTTCCAGATAAAGTTAAATAGGCGTAGCAATATCAATATCCCGAATACGGCAACGAGCGCTGTAACGTAGAGGTAGATTCCGAATCTGGGGCCCTCTGCACGGATATATGTCGCCACATAGCTCGCTTCGCCTACATGAGCGTCAAGGGTGCCGTCTTTTTTGTAACTGCAGAAGGTCTCTACGGCTTCCGCTCGAATTTGACTGCGCTGGTAGTAGAGGTAGCCGCCCCAGAGGACGAACCCCGAAACAACGATAAGGGCGATCAGGCTACCCGACATAGTAAACTCCAAATACAGTAATGCTTTGCTTAGAGCGCACGAACCCGCTCATAGGTCAACATACAGCGTTTTCGCGCTACGCCCCAATGATAGTTGTGCAGTTTTCCGCTTGCCGACAGCGCCCTGTGACATGGGATAAACCAGCTGAGTGGATTTGCACCGACAGCCGCGCCCGTTGCGCGTTGGGCCTTGGGCCGTCCGATCTGCGTCGAGAGCGCGCCATAGGTCATGGTCTGGCCGACCGGAATGTCGAGAAGGCCGCGCCATACCTGCCTGCGAAACGGCGTTCCATAAAGGACCAGCGGCAACGGCTTATCCGATTCAAACGCGTGAGCGGACCATCGCGCAGCCTCTGCATCATCTCTCTTGAATTCGGCTGCAGGATAGCGCCCCATCAAGTCGGCAAAGGCGTGTGCTTCCGAGCGCCCCTGATGTTCAAACCCTGTTCTTTCCGGAGCATCTTCATCGATGAACCCCAATGCTACCAGTCCACGGCGCGACACCAGCCATACGCCTTGCCCGAAAGGGGTTGGTGCGCGCCCGATTGTCAGGGTTTCCCCTGCTCCACCGCTTTTCGCTTCGCCGGGGCTTAAACCCTCATGGGCGATAAACATATCATGTAGCCGGCTTGGACCTGACAGACCTGTTTCGTGAGCGGTTTCAAGGATGCTTGCACCTTGACGCAACAGATCGCCCGCTTCCCCGTGAGCCAATGCAGATTGAAACTGATGGGGCGAGAGTCCGGCCCAGTTTGTAAATTCGCGTTGGAAATGACTAGGAGACAGGCCGAGGGACTGCGCGCAGGTACGCAAGTCTGGCCAGTCGCGCCACGTATCGCCTAGCGTTTCGAGCGCCACAGCCATGCGCTCATACGCCTTCATTCGCGATTTTACGGGAGAATTTGCTGTCATAGGCTCAAATTGTAGGCGTCTCCGCAACCAAATCCACCCGTTTCGTGCTGGCCAAACCGCAATTTTTATCTTAACAAAAGGTTAAATATCGTTTTGGTATCAAAATAAATGGCTTTGTATGCGTGCGCTAATTTTGTTGATTTCCTTGTATTCTGCCCCAATGGCCGACACCGGTGCGCAGTCAGGTGAGACGATCACCCTCATCGTACCGGCTGTTGTCGTCAACCATCTTGCGATATGCGCTACTACTGGCTGAGCGCGTCTACGACATCGTTGAGAACAACAACGTCACCGAGGCCTAATGCGCTTAGACGGGTGAGTTGGGTCGCTCCATCGCCCACAATGACATAGTCCATCTGATCGGGCCGGATATATGTCTCTATCAAGCGCTGGATCTCATCGACGGACATCGCTTCGACGATTTCATTTTCGCGGACGACATAATCATATGGCAGATCGTAACGATCAATATTGGCGAGCATGCCGAGTTTGGCACCATATGACTCAAAGCTGCGCGCTTTGCTATTGATGAAAAAGCTCTTCGTTGTGGCAAGGTCGGCAGCGCTGAACGTCTCGCCATAACCGAACAATATATCGCGGATTAGGTCAGCCGCCTCGAGTGTAACGTTCGAGCGTATTTGGCTATAAATGCTGAACTGCCCTTCTGTTTCGGTTCCGTCGAAACGCGAAAAGATGCCGTAGGTGTAGCCTTTCGTTTCCCGCAATTGTTGGGTCAAACGTGATGCAAACCCGCCGCCTCCGAGGATATAATTTGCGACTGTCGCTGGATAATAGTCATCCGAAGTGCGGTGCGGTCCTGTATGGGCGAAGTTGAAGATCGATTGTGTAGAACCGGGCACGTTGTAGAAATAGACGGCAGCTGGTTTTGGCCCCAGCTGATCGGGAAGTTCAGGAGGTTGCGGCGCGTCTTTGTTCCAGTTTTCGCCCAAGCTCGACAAGCGGGCGGTTACGTCCGCCTCACTGACGTCCCCAACGAAATGGAAGCTCGCAAGCCGAGGTGAAATATTTTGCTCGAAATATGCTTTGATATCACTAAGGCCAAGCGCGTTGACGGAGGTTTGACTGCCAAGCTGGCTATAGGCGCGGATGTCGCCTGTTCCGTAAGTGACATAGGCTAGACTTTGCGCGCCAAGAGCGTTCGGGTTGGCTCGACTAGCAATGATCTCATCTAGCGTTTCGTTTTTGACCAAGTCGAATTCGAAGGCGTCCCAGCGAGGTTGCGTCAGCATTTCTTCAAGTAGGTCGATAACGGCGTCAAAGTTCCTCGCGAGTGCCTGTCCGCTTATTGTAAAGCTATCTTGTCCAACACGCGCTTCGATAACGGCTCCTAGGTCGGCAAGGTATTCCTGGAGTTCTGCAGGTGTGCGATTGGCGGTGCCTCTGGAAAACATCTTGGCGGCCATATTGGCTGCGCCATTCTTCTCTATCGTGTCGCGTGTATGACCGCCTTGAATGACCAACCTGAACGCAACGAGCGGGATCTCGGTATCTTCAATACCGAACACTTTGGCACCGTTGGCGAGTTCGGTTTGCCAAATATCCGGTGTTGCCAAGACCGGATTTGCTCCCGCAGGCGGCTCAACACTGCGATCAAAGCTCGACGGTGTCGGTTCATATGTAGCGGTTACGTTTGGGTCGAACGAATCTTCTGCGCCAGTGATGACCTGCTCTTCTAAAATATTTGCTTTTGTCGATCCGTCGAGTGCGAGCGAAACGCCGCCTTTGGGGACAAAGCTCGCTGCGACCATTGGCCGATCTTTGATATAGGTTTCATAAACGCGCATGACATCTTCAGCCGTGACGGCTTGAATGCGCGCAAGGTCTTGATCAACAAATCCGGGATCACCTGCGAAGATGCCATATTGAGCGAGGCTTTCTCCCTTACCGAGAACACTGCCCAAGTCTTCATAGAAAGCGACTTCCTGATCGATTTTTACGCGGTTCAAGGCAGCTTCTGAAACACCGTTCTGTTCAAAGCGGGAAAAGGCGCTTTGGATCGCGGAGTTGACGTCGTCCAGGTCCATTCCTTCGAAGGCGGTGACGATCAATACCCATTCGCCAGCCATCTCATTGGTCCTCGCAAAGGCTCCGACATTGGCAGAGAGCTGTTCCTCATCAATGAGCACTTCGTTCAAAGGGGCTCGCTTACCGACGGTCAAAATCGATGACAATATATCGAGGGCGTAGCTATCTTCATGGTATTGCTCGACCGTTGGCCAACTCATGGCAAGCAGTGGTTGTTGGGCAAAATTGTCTTCATGATAGAGTGACTTGGTCGCATCGAGAACGACTGGCCGCGCTTCAAGGGGAGCGATTTCAGGTCCTCGCGGTATCTCTGCAAAATAGCGTTCGGTCCATTCGCGGGCTTGGGCTGTGTCAAAGTCGCCAGCGATAACCAACGTCACATTATTCGGAGTATACCAGTCTCTGAAGAATGACTTCACATCATCGAGCGTGGCCGCTTGCAAATCTTCAAGCGAGCCAATGACTTCCCAATTATAGGGATGGTCTTCAGGATATAGGTTGCTGCCGAGGACAGAGAACAGATGACCATAGGGCCGATTGTCGTAGCTTTGGCGCTTCTCGTTTTTTACAACTTGCTTTTCTTTGGCCAAGACAGGGTCCGTAACCGTGTTGATGAACCATCCCAATTTGTCGGCTTCGGCCCAGAGCATTCTTTCGAGCGCATTGTTCGGCACAGTTTGGAGATAATTTGTACGGTCGCGGCTCGTAGAGCCATTTGCACCAGATCCGCCAATGCGAGCGCTCAGCTTATCAAGGCCACCCTTGCCCAAGTTTTCCGACTCCAAGAACAATAAATGCTCGAACAAGTGGGCAAACCCCGTGCGCCCCGGAAGTTCGCGAGCCGAGCCTACATGTGCGGTTAGTGATACGGCGACCACAGGATCTGATCGGTCGATGTGAAAAATGACGTTTAGACCATTGTCGAGCGTAAAGCTCTCATAGGGGATGAGCTTGTCTTGCTGGGATGTGTTGACTTGAGGCTGTGGCGCATCGCTGTCTGACGCGTTTGGAGACGGACCGGAGCATGCGCTCAGGCTTATAACTAATCCGGCCAATATTGCGCGTGAGCGAGTGAGCTTCATTTTAATCCCCATGGCGTTAAGCAGTTGGTGGCAAGTCAATCATGAACCCGCCCACAACCGCAACAGATTAGAGTAAACTTTGTCCATTAAGAGACGTTCGGGATCGGCTATAGTGCCGCTGCTGAATCCCAAGCGAATGCGATCAAGGTCAAACATAATTTCGCGCTTAAATGGATCGCGTATTTCACTCTCGACCCAGCCAACGAGTGCTAACCGATGGCCTTTGGTGACAGGGAGTACTTCATGGATCAATGAGGACTGATATAGGACCATGTCTCCGGCCGGAAGTTTTACTGTTTGCGCGCCGCCGGGGAAATCGATACTCAATTCTCCGCCTTCATAATCATCGGGATCGTTGAGAAAGAGCGTAAAGGACAAGTCCGATCTGAACTTGGCTCCGGCCTGCCCCATGAGTGCGTTGTCGACATGTGCACCATACCCGCCGCCGTCTTGTGTCCGGCTCAGCAGAAGCTTGGATATTATGCGTGGACGTGCAGCCGCCTGAAAGACGGCCTGGGTGTTCAATGCAGCGCGCACAAGGCTGACGAGTTTGAGGCCCTCGGGGTTTGCGAGATTTGCCTGTTCGTTGCGCTTGACGCCGCGCGCACGTGCGCCCGCAGTTTTCGCCCCGTCTTCCCAATCGAGTTGAGCTATAAGCGTCTGGGCTGCTTCTAGATCCGTTTGTGATAAGACATTGCCTATGGTGAGGTACATCGGCGCGTTTACTTCAGTCCGGAAAGTTCCAACTGAACTTTACTAACTTGAGCTATGACGGCCGATGCCGTGGCCGGGGTGTCAATTGGAACCGGTCCATTCGGCCACAAGCTGACTAGACTGTCGAGTTGCTCGCGAACCTCGCGTCCGGCAGCTCCCTCGAAACCCGCTGCGCGTTTGCGGGCAACGACGGCAAACCCATAGGCGTCTTGATATTCACCAGCGTCGACAATTGCATCGGCAGGCACGCCAATACGGTACTCGTCGATAATCGTCTCGAGCAAGAACTCAATCGTTTCGACGGCGTCTCCGTCTGCGCCTTGTGAAATTAAAGCTAGATTTGCTTCGGCAGCGGCCAATTGGGGCTCGATCTCGGACGCGGGTTGACCGGCATTGAGTGCTGCAGAAACGGTTTCAAACAATGTCTTGTCAAAGCCCAATTCGTCGAGCCCTGCTCTTTCCTCAATATGGGTTTCTGACACGGGGTGCAGTAGGTGTTTTGCCGCCATTTCGGCTTCACCGGCCCGATAGAGTGCGAGCCCCGCTTCAACATGACCGCTCATAAAAGCTATGCGCTCAGGGCGTGTTAGTGCGGCACTGCCGCCGCTTTCGCCAGATTCGCCTGTCTCACCGCTCTCACCTGTCTCACCACTCTCGCCGTGTTCGCCAGCTTCACCGCTTTCTCCATGTTCGCCAGTCTCGCCGCTCTCACCTTGCTCTCCAACTTCGCCGCTTTCTCCGTGTTCGCCGGCCTCGCCGCTTTCACCTTGCTCCCCGGTCTCGCCGCGTTCACCAGCCTCGACATTTGCAGACGCGGTATTTTGCTCTCCGGATTCGCCGCCGCAAGCAGCCAAACTTGCGGTTCCGATCATCGCCAAACCAAGCCCTAAGCTGGTCCATCGTTTCGGGGTAAAAGCCATCGTCTATCTCCTGCGGCTGACAATATTTCTTATTGCTACCCTATTCAGATCCGCACCGGTTGTAAATGCGAACTGTTCTCAAATATCATCTGCGAAACTTTTGTGCTTCGTCGATTTAGCCTGTGACGAGCGCGCGTTGATCATCACGGCCCATGGCGAGAATGTAGGGGTCTGTCGCTTGGCGTTCTGCAAACCCTGCCTTGCTCTCGAGAGATTGCCAACTGATATCGATCAAGGATTGCGCGACCGCGCCACCGAGCGTGTTGCCGGGGCCTAAGATGATAATGCAATCTGGGGCGAACTCGCGGACGCCAACCTGTACAGCGCGAGTGAAATTGTAGGTGTCCGTAACTTGCTGGCCTAATGTGTATTGATGGAGCGCTAGATGATCGACACTGGCGGGCTGCCATATGGTGCCTCGTCCATCAATCATGGGGATTGTGGGTTGCGTCATCATGGTTTTTGGTAAGGTTGAGAGGGCCCTTTCGGATATAGGCAGCTGCAGCGAGGTGTGGAACCCTGCATGATTTGCAAGCGACATTGGAAAACGGTCGATAACGGGCAGAAGATCAGTCATGGCTTTTAGGCCAGCATCATTGCCAGCAAGGACGATCATGCCGCCGAGTTCGATCGAGATGTGAATTTCCAGATCGGGCTGCGCGTTTACCCGGTCCATCAAGGTCAAGACTTCGGCCCGTCGCTCGGGGATTGCCTTCCAGTCGTCATCGACAAGTGGATAAACGATCTGCCGGCCGATCATCGTCTCTTGCATATAGGCGCCCATCGTATTCACGATATTTGCGCCGTCTACCTGATTTACGGCGCCAGCGCAGGCAAGCGCGATGTACCACCCCATTGAGTTACCGGTTATGGCAGCAATGTCGTAGCGGTTGCGATCAATCGCATTGAAGTCCCCTATGGCGCAGGCGTGGATCAGAAGTGACGCATTATCACCACGCGTATGTGTGGCGACGCTATAGCGTTCTGCGCCGTCGAGAGATTTTAGGCTCGGTTGCGAACGCGTCTTTCGCTCTTGCTCGAATATGTCGAGCATTTCGGACCGATGGCTATGATGCCGGGTCAGATATCCGAGTTCCGGTTTGTTATAGGTTCCGCGTCCCGGGCAAATGACGAGCGCTTGCTTCTTGCTCATTTCGCCGCCTCCCCGACCAAGTTCAATGCCGCTTCTATGATACTATCCTTACTTGGTAAGGTTACGGTCGCACCCTTGCCTAGAGGGATGAAACTGTCGTCAGCGGTGAGACGGGCAAGCTTTGGTTGGTGTTTGGCGCCTTCTTGCACGAGCGCCATTAGGGCTTCACTGTGCGATCCGGTTTTTCGGCATTCGTCAACGATGAGAACATTCGAGCATGGCTTAATGGCGCGCAAGATGGCCTCTTCATTCAAGGGGGCTAGCCACCGCAGATCGATTACCCTTGTCTTCATTTTGTGCGTCTTGCTTAGGACCGCCTGCGCCTGATGCGAGAGATAATTGCCATTTCCATATGTCAAAATAGCGAGGTCGGTGCCTTTGCCGAACTGGCCTATATCGCCAAATCCAATTGCATCGCCGTGACCCGGGGGCTCATAGATGCTTGCCCAACCTTTGTCATCTGGCTCATATAGGTCGCGCATATTGTACAATGCGATGGGCTCAAGGAAGACGATCACGCGTTGTTCTTCGCGCGCCAGCCTTACGCACTCACGCATCATTTGAACGGCGTCTCTCCCATTGCTCGGACACGCAATGATCACACCCGGGATGTCGCGTAGGACGGCAATCGAATTGTCATTGTGGAAGTGTCCGCCAAACCCGCGTTGATATGCCAATCCCGCGATCCGTATAATCATAGGGTTGGTAAACTGGCCTTTGGAGAAGAAGCAAAGCGTAGCGGCCTCACCGCGAATTTGGTCTTCTGCGTTGTGCAAATAGGCGAGAAACTGGATTTCCGGAATCGGCAAAAACCCCGTTTGGGCGAGACCAATGGCCAGCCCCAATATGCTTTGCTCGTCGAGGAGCGTGTTGATAACACGCTTCGCGCCAAATCGCTGAAACAGCTTTGCGGTGACATGGTAGACGCCGCCCTTTGGGCCGATGTCCTCGCCGGCCATGACAATGCTCTCATGTTCGGACATAAGATCCGCGAGCGCCCAATTGAGAAGCTTTGCCATCGGCTGGGGCTTCTCCATGGCTTTGAGGTCGCTTCCAAACAGTGCCATTCGATCGGCCTTGCTTGGTGGACTGGTTGCGGTGATGTCCCGTTTGGGAGGCACAATCGAACGCATCACAGCATCCGGCGTCATCAGTTTTGGCCGCTTGATCACTTCCTTACCAATGCGGGCTATGCGCTGTTCCAACTGGTCATAAGTGTCGCGAATGCTCTGCGCTGTCATTGCACCTTCGGCAATCGTCAGGCCAGCACCATGCAAAAGAGGATCATCCGCTTCAGCATGTTCGAGTTCGCGCTTGCCCATATATGCGGTCTGCACATCCGAACCGGCATGGCCGTACAGCCTGACGCATTTCATATGGACGAAGACCGGTCTTTTGTACTTGCGAATATAGGCGGCGGCCTCGTAAATTGTTTTGTAGGTCTCGATGATGTCGAGCCCATTGCAGGCGAAATACTTCAAACCGTCGCGATTACGAAAGCTCGCGGCAATCCAATTTTCGGGCGTTCGCGTAGAGATACCGATCCCGTTGTCTTCACAGATAAACATCAATGGCAGGGCTATGCCTTGATAGGCTGTCCATGCTGCCGTGTTGAACGCTCCTTGCGATGTTGAGTGATTTGCCGACGCGTCCCCAAAGCTACAGACGACCAATCCGTCATCCGGCATCGTCTCGAATTCGGGAGGCACATGGCGCGACAGCCCAATGCCAAATGCCGTTCCAACAGCTTTAGGCAGGTGCGATGCGATTGTACTGGTTTGCGGCGGGATATTCAGCCGCTTTGACCCCAGGACTTTGTGGCGTCCGCCAGATATTGGATCGTCGGCCGAGGCGGTAAAGCTCAGCATCATATCCCATAGCGGAGTTTCGCCCGCCACTTGTGTTGCACGGTGTATTTGAAAAGCAGCGTCTCGATAATGCAAAAACGCCATATCGGTCGGGCGTAGTGCTGCGGCGACGGCCGCATTTCCTTCGTGGCCGGAACTCCCTATCGTATAGAAGCCCTCTCCCTGCTTTTGCAGATCACGCGCCGCACGGTCGAGCTGACGGCTGGTCATTTGTGAAATGAATATCTGAGCAAGCTCGGCGTGGCTCAAGCCCGCGTCTTCGGCGCTAAGCTTGGAGGCTCTTTTGGGAAAATTTCCGGCAGATAATCGGTTCAAAAACTGGGTATGCACTTGTGCGGCGCGGTCAATTACCATTCACAGAATCGCTTTCTTCGTCGGTCTGCCAAGCTCGGCAGTGCGAAAGTATAGACCCCCTAATTCTGTTGACCAGCGTGGGCAATCAAATTCTACTCTGCAGCCACCCCTTTATGGTGTGCCGTGTCACTGCGGTGTTCAAACATCAAGGAACCGTCTTCCAGCGAAGCGAGTTTGAGTGCCTTTATATCGGCGGTATAGTCATGCAGCTGTTGCCAAGGCTCCGAGACACCTTCCTTCGGCATTCTGTCAATCGCGCGCGCGAAATATCCCGAGCTTAACGGAACCATATCTTTAAGCTCGGCACCTGAGTCCGTCGCACGCGGCACACAAAAATCTGCTCCGGTTTCGTCGAGATGGTTGATCAACCGGCAAACATAATGGCTCGTCAGATCGGCTTTAAGCGTCCACGATGCATTGGTGTAGCCGAAGATGTTCGCGAAATTCGGGACGTCCCGATACATCAGTCCCTTATAGGTCAGAAGGTCCCCGGGCTGCATATCCTTGCCGTCAACAGAAACACTCATGCCGCCAAAGATTTGCAACTCCAAGCCGGTCGCGGTGACAACAAGGTCGGCTTCAAGAATTTTACCTGATTGGAGCTTTATGCCTTCGGGGACAAAGCGGTCGATATGATCGGTGACAATCGACGCATCGCCAGATTTGAGACTCTTGAACAGATCGCCATCGGGAACGAGACACAGACGTTGCTCCCACGGATTGTAACTTGGTGTAAAATCTTTCTGAATATCAAAGCCGTCTCCGAGGTGTTTGCGCACTTCACCGAGGAGCCTTCTCTTTACGTTCTGCGGATGGCTTTGTGTGCGATCATAAAAGAACCGTCCGAGTTTGATGTTCTTCCAACGAGATACTGAATAGGCCCAATCGGCTGGCAAAATCTTGCGCGCCAAATTTGCAAACCAATCTCGTGACGGTCGAGACACCATATAGGTGGGGGATCGTTGAAGCATGGTGACATGTGCCGCCGATTTCGACATTTCGGGGACAAGGGTAACTGCAGTTGCGCCGCTGCCGATCACCACGACTTTTTTGTCTTGGTAGTCGATATCGGATGTCCACTTTTGGGGGTGCGCGATTTCGCCCTTAAACTCATCTACGCCTTCGAATTCTGGCGTGTATCCTGCCTCGTAATTGTAATAGCCCGAGCACATAAACAAGAAGCGGCATGTCAATTCGTGAGTGGTCTCACCTTCTTGAGCGGTGATCGTCCACAGGCCATTCGCGCTCGACCAGCTTGCCGAAACCACACGGTGGCCAAAGCGAATATGTTCTTCGATACCGTGTTCGGTCGCCGTTTCCCGAACATATTTACGAATATTGGGACCGTCGGCGATGGCTTTGGCTTCGGTCCAAGGTTTGAACACATAGCCGAGCGTAAACATGTCACTGTCTGAGCGAATACCGGGATACCGGAACAGGTCCCACGTCCCGCCGATCGCATCGCGGCCTTCAAGGATTGTATATGTTTTGTCGGGGCAATCATTTTGCAGGTGAACAGCCGCACCTATGCCTGAAAGGCCCGCACCTACGATAAGGACATCGACATCTGCATTGCTCATTTCGACTGTCCCCCAAGAACAAACTCTTGAATATTGAACCTATAGTGTTTTGTTCAGGAATTCAATTATGGCCTTTGAAAACGCCTCGGGTTGATCTTCTTGCAAGAAATGTCCGCCACCTTTGATCGTGACATGATCGACGTTCTCTGCACCAGGAATACGTTTTTGGAACACAACTTCTCCGCCGCGCGAAACTGGATCGCCATCGCTGAAGGCCGTGAGTACGGGGCGATCGAAAGCTTCGAGGACTTTCCAAGCGGCGTCATTATCCTCGCGGACTGACTTTTGCTCTGGCATCAGGGGCACTAGCAAAGGAAATGCTCTTGCGGCCGCAATAAAGGTATCGTCGGGAAACGGCGCGGCATAGCCGTCGAGGACGGCCTCGTCTTCTATGTTTGATAGCAGTCCAAACACATCGCGCACTGTGAAGTCGGGCGACTCGGCCGCGAACTTGACCCAGTAGAGAAAGGCTGCAGGTGTGCCATTGGCAAACTGCTCGGTGACCTCGACCGCAGTGGGAACAGGAATAGACGGGTAGACTTGGCCAAGCATGGCCGACATTTCAGGCGTTACGGTTTTGGAGTCCGGTAATGCGGTATTTGCGACCACCAGACGGGCAAATCGTTCAGGGAATTCGGCGACAACACGCAAGCCAATCATCCCGCCCCAGTCCTGACAGACGAGATTGATGTTCTCGATACCAAGCTGGGTAAGCCAGTCACCCATCCAAGCAACATGGCTGGCATAAGTGTAATCGCCGACATTGGACAATTTGTCGGATCGACCAAAGCCGACAAGGTCCGGCGCAATGACGCGGTAGCCAGCAGCTGTCAGAAACGGGATCATCTTGCGGTAAAGATAAGACCAGCTCGGCTGTCCATGCATACAGAGAATCGGCTCGCCGTCGCGCGGCCCTTCGTCGAGATAATGGATACGTAGCGGCGTGCCTGCATTATCCACTGTGATATAGTTTGGTTCGAACGGGTAGCCGCTCAAATTTTGGAACTGGGCATCATCGGTTCTCAATACGCTCATGGGGGGATCATCCTTTTGCTGTGAATCGAGAAAAGGCCAGAATTCATGCTTCGTCAAACGTGCCGCGACGGCAGTGTGACTTCACAATTGCTACATCATATCTGGCCCGAGCTCAGAACAAAAAAAAGCTGACCAAAAAGGCCAGCCAAGGTAAAGCAAGAAGGACGTTGTCAGGATCAGAGGAAAACTCCATCGGGTCCGATTGAACAACAAGTCCTGTATGACACAAGTTACCTGAACAGAACTCCGTACAAGTCGTTCATCTTGGTTCAGAAACAGGAAAAAATAGCGAATTTAGGGGCAATATTAGCTCGGCGAGCCAAATATCGCCTCTAGGCTCCGCAAATTCATCCCATTTTTCAGATAATTGGCGGGCGTCAGGTTAACGGCCTTGATGACCGCGCGTTCGATTCGGGTTTCACCTTCTGCGTCTTCGGCAGGAACCATGTCGAAATCGATAATGTTGATACAGCCGGTATCTTGCTCAAAACCGGCGCTGGCACCTAATGGTGCCCCGAGAATCGTCGCTAGGATCAATCGGTTCACGACCTCATGTGCGACCAACAGACAGATTGCCCAATCAGGCCGGATAAGTAGTTCGGAAAGACCGGCATTGATGCGCGTCATAGCATCCGAGAATTTTTCACCGCCTTCGAGAAAAGTGGCTTCAGGTTCGCCGGCTTGTTCAAACTGGAAAGTCATGACGGCTGCGAGTTGCTGGGGGCTTTCGAAGTTGATGTATTGGCCGCTGCGTAACTCTTCGAACAATGGCGCGTCTTCGAGTGCCAAATCACTTGAATGTTCGGACAACACAATCTCTGCTGTCTCGCGGGTTCTCTTTAGACCTGAGCAAAGGGCGAGATCGAATTTTATGTCGGCGAGCGCCTGCCCCGCATGATGCGCTTCCTGACGTCCACGGGCTGTCAGGGTTGCGATGGATGGATCGCGGCTCTCGATGACTTCTTTTGAGGTGTAATCAACAAACCCGTGCCGCATCAGATAAATTCGACGGCGTCCTGTGGTGCCCGGCAATGCATTCATATCTATTCAATATCCCAATCGGTCAAAATCTCATCGCGATGTTCACCGTCGGCCGCTGGTGGTCGCTGGACGGCACCGGGGGTTTTCGAAAACCGAGGCGCTGGAGCGGGTTGGACGACGCCTTCTATCTCGACAAATGTGGCGCGGGCTTTGTTATGGGCATGTTCCGGCGCTTCGGCCATAGATAAAACCGGCGCGAAACAGATATCTGTGCCTTCCATAATTTCACACCAAGCATCTCGCGTCTTGGACTTAAACACCTCAGCGAGTTTGGCTTTCAGGCTAGGCCATTCCGGCTTATTCATTTGTTGGGAAAATGAGGGGTCCGTAAGCTCGGCCTTTTCCAGCAATAGGGCGTAGAATTTGGGTTCTATTGATCCAATTGAGACCCAACCACCATCGGCACACTCGTAGGTGTCATAGAAGTGTGCGCCGCCATCGAGCAGATTTGCTTCTCGATCGTCGGTCCATATGCCCGAGGCGCGCATACCGTAAAACATCGAGGTCAGCGATGCGGCGCCATCGGTCATCGCGCAATCAATGACCTGCCCCTCGCCCGTGGTGCGCGCGTTGATAATCCCTGCGCAAAGCCCGAATGCAAGGTAGAGTGCACCGCCGCCATAGTCGCCGACAAGATTGAGGGGTGGGCTCGGTGGTTCGCCTTCGCGTCCCATGGCATGTAAAGCGCCAGTTAAAGCGATATAGTTGAGATCATGACCAGCGGCATGTGCAAGCGTGCCGGTCTGCCCCCAACCTGTCATCCGGCCATAGACGAGCTTGGGATTGCGCGCGATTGCGACATCTGGCCCAAGCCCGAGTCTTTCCATCACGCCCGGTCTGAAACCTTCGATCAAGCCGTCGGCCTGTTGGATCAGTTTGAGGGCCATCTCGATATCTGCCGCATCCTTGAGATTGAGGTCGATTGAACGCCGACCACGCGCTGTTACGTTTGACGGGTGACCAATTCCGCCGCCTTTCCTGTCAATCCGGACGACATCCGCGCCAAGATCCGACAATAGCATTCCGCAGAATGGGCCCGGGCCTATGCCTGCGAACTCAACAATCCTTACTCCCGTTAAAGGCCCTTGCGCCATGCTCATATCCCTAATCCAAATCGGTCAAAATCGATCAAAGCAATCGATCTAAACACATCATTAATGCCCTATCGCGCAAAATAAAGCATGACTTTAGGACAAGACCGGCGATTCGCATGACGTACTCGATATTCCTCAAAAGCCCGATTGAAGTGATTGCGGCGAGCCCGCGTCTTGAAATGATAAAGTCACGGTTGCGAGACGCAGGGCTGCGGCCATATGAAATGGACGAGACGCTGAACTCTTCTGATGCTTTGTTCATCGATGCTATTTCTGCTACTCCCGATCAGTTGAAACTGGTTCATCGTCAAATTGTTCGCTCGTCGGATCGTCCAATGGTTTTGCTATCTGACGGCTCCGCTCCATCGTTTCCCAATGTCAGCCAAATTTTCAATATCTCGGACATCGAAACTGTGCCTGCCCTGCTCGATATTGCCGCGCGAAAACGACATCGGCTGCAGGAAGTTCAATTGCGGGCGCAAACCGCAAAGCAGATCGCCGGGCAGATCGTAGACGTGCCGGACGACGAACAGCTAAACCTACTTTTTCTTGGCGATGGGTCGTCAGAGTTTTTGTCTCTCATTAGCGCATTGCGACGAGAGGACATCACCATAACTGCCGCTTTGACGGCGATGACAGCGCATCAGTATCTAAGGGACCATAATTTTCATGGTTTCATCGTAGATATACGTAAGACGTCGAAAGTCGGCGCAGACTTCCTCAAGACTTACATGCCTTCGGATGTTGCCGCACAAATCCCTGTCTATGCGATCCGGGACAAAGCCAATACGGCCCTAAGAGATACAACCGATCAGTTGAGCTCGATTACAGAACTCATTGATGTTGATCATGACATGACCCGGCTGGCTCTGCGGATTTCAGATCTTGCAAATTACCACGCATCATTGACCCCTCTCACACCTGCGAAGATCGAAGACTATCGTATTCGGGATCAATTTACGCCTTTGTTCAGTGCGACATTCCTTGAACAACATCTTGAGAACCAAATTCAGACGGTAAGCGATACGCCAACTCAACTGTCGCTGATGACGCTGCAACTTGCGTCACGCGCAGATGGCAATATGGCTGCCCGCGAGGCAATGCCAATCATAGCCCAAAGCCTTCAGAACGCATTGCGCCAAACTGACTGTGCGGCTCGCCTCGATTGGTCGACGATTGGTGTCTCGCTGACAAATACATCGTATGCTGGCGGCGTAAAACTCGCGCAGCGTTTGATCTTGTTGTTAGAGGACAAGCATCCGGAGATTTTGCAGGACTGCCGCTTGGACTGGCGTGTTATCGAGCGCCGCGCTTATCACTCGGTTTCCGATCTGCTTGCCATTGGCAAGACTGGTCCGCAAACGCGGATATTCCGCGCGGCTTGATCAGCTAGTTCGCCGAATTTTTTAGTAGGCCAGTGATTTCTTTGAGCAAAGCTGCGCATTGGGTCATGCGTTTGCTTGCATCGGCCCATGTGCCTTTCAGGACGAGCTTTGAATCAGGGCGGAGTTTGAGTTGGGCTGGACGGCTTCTGACCAACATCATGATATCAGCTGGATTGAGGTCAGTGTCGTCACGAATGGTGAAGACTGCGCCCTTGGGGCCTGCATCAAGTTTACTGATCCCTGCCGACTTACACATCGTCTTGATCGCCGTAACATTCATCAACTGGACGGTTTCTTCGGGAAGTGGTCCGAAGCGGTCAATCAGCTCGGCTGCGAAGGCTTCACGCTCGGTCTCCGTCTCGATCTCGGAGAGCCGGCGATAGAGGGAAAGACGGACGGTCAGGTCTTCTACGTAGTTTTCCGGTATGAGGACGGCTACCCCGAGATTGATTTGCGGCGACCATTCGTCAATCACCTCGTCTTCGCCACCAGCTTGCAACGCCGCGACGGCATCTTCGAGCATTTGCTGGTAGAGCTCGACGCCGACTTCGCGGATATGGCCTGACTGCTGGTCACCGAGAAGGTTTCCGCCGCCGCGCATATCAAGGTCGTGGCTCGCAAGTTGGAAGCCCGCTCCCAGACTGTCGAGCGACTGAAGGACCCGAAGGCGTTTCTCGGCACTTGGGGTAATCATCTGATCGCGCGGGGTCGTAAAATATGCGTATGCGCGAAGTTTGGATCGCCCGACACGGCCTCTTAGCTGATAGAGTTGAGCGAGGCCGAACCTATCAGCACGATGGATTATCAGTGTATTTGCACGCGGAATATCGAGGCCGGACTCCACGATTGTCGTCGACAATAGAACATCATACTCGCCGTCATAGAAAGCGGTCATGATGTTTTCGAGCTCCGACGGCCCCATCTGGCCGTGGGCTACGACGAAGCGAACTTCCGGGACATTCTCGGTCAGGAACGCTTCAACCTTGTCGAGATCTGCGATGCGCGGGGCAACAAAGAAGGCCTGCCCTCCCCGATATTTTTCGCGCAGCAATGCTTCGCGCAGTGTTAGCGTATCGAACTCGGTTATATAGGTCCGTACCGATAGGCGATCGACGGGCGGCGTCGCAATGATCGACAGGTCGCGAATGCCCGTCAACGCCATTTGCAGCGTACGCGGGATAGGCGTGGCTGAGAGCGTTAGGACATGGACACCCGACTTCATCTCTTTCAGGCGCTCTTTGTGTTTGACGCCGAAGCGCTGCTCTTCATCAACGATCATTAGGCCAAGGCGCTTGATCTCAACATTCTTGGATAGAAGTGCATGTGTGCCGATCACCACATCAACGGTGCCGTCTTTCAAGCCTGCACGCGTTGCAGAGGCTTTCTTGCCGGTGACCAGCCTCGAGAGATGCCCGACTTTCAACGGCCAACCTGCAAGCCGTTCGCTAAACGTCTTATAATGTTGTCGAGCTAACAAAGTCGTTGGTGCAATCACCGCGACTTGCTGGCCAGCCATTGCGGCCATGAATGCGCCGCGCAGAGCGACCTCGGTCTTGCCAAAGCCGACATCTCCGCAGACCAGCCGGTCCATTGGCCTGCCTGATGCGAGGTCTCCAATGACATCGGCGATGGCGTGGAGCTGATCGTCTGTCTCCTCATAAGGAAACCGCGCCGCGAACTCTTCATAAGGGCCTTGTCCGGCATGGAGCGGATCGGCTTTCCTCAGCGCACGCTTGGCTGCGATGACCATCAGTTCTGCAGCCATCTCAAGAATACGCTTCTTGGCTTTGGCTTTGCGGGTTTGCCACCCGGCACCGCCAAGGCGGTCTAGTGCACTGTCGGCTCCATCGGACCCATAGCGGCTGATGAGATCGATATTCTCAACGGGGAGAAAAATTTTGTCTCCGCCGGCATATTCTAGTTCGAGACAGTCATGTGGGGCGCCCGTGACGGTCAATGTATTCAATCCGCTATAGCGCCCTACGCCATGCTCGACATGTACGACGAGATCGCCTGCCGTGAGGGCAGCGGCTTCGGCAATGAAGTTTGCGGTTTTGCGTTTGCGGCGCGGATTGGCGAGCTTGTCGCCAAGCACGTCCTGCTCGGCGATGACCATGAGTTTATCGGTTTCAAACCCTGCATCTAAAGGAAGCTCGGCAACACACAGTCCGGCTTTGCCTGCCGCTTCCAAGGAATAGACCCGCGAGACGCCGTCCAAGCCGTGATCGGAAAGCACCGATACGAGCCGCTCGGCCGAGCCATCAGACCACGCCGCAAAGATCACAGTCTTTCCAGCTTTGCGGGCGTCATTGGCATGCGACGCGGCTGTTTCAAATATGTTGATGTCTGGTCGAATACGTTCTGGAGCGAAGTCGCGGCCATGCCGCCCGCCCAAGTCAACGCCGTTTGTCGTCGATGCAGCAAACTTTGCAACTGCGCCGGCCATCAAACCGGCTTCGAGTTCGGATGGCTTGAGATAAAGCGCTCCCGGGGCTAGAACGCGCGCCGTACGCGTCTCGCCTGCAGCTTCGCTCCGCGCATCAAAATAATCTTCGGCTTGCTCCAAGCGTTGACTGGCCGCCTCTCCCACGAGTGCGCCCATGCCAAGGAGTGCATCCGGTCCCGCATAGTCGAACAATGTATCGAGATGGTCGTGAAATAGAGGGAGCCACATCTCCACGCCTTGACGCCGGATTTTGGCGCGGGCGGCTTCGTACATGGGGTCACCATCGGGCGCTCCGAATGCTTCCAAATAGCGCGTGCGGAAATCGCCAAGACCATCATCCGAGAAAAGGATTTCGCTGACAGGAGCGAATGCGATGTTTTTCAGCTGGCCTGTTGTCCTCTGAGTTTCAGGATCAAAACTTCTCAACCCATCGAGCGTATCGCCAAAGAAGTCTAGCCGTACGGGTTGATCTGATGTGGGAGAGAATAAATCGATTATCCCGCCGCGAATGGCAAACTCGCCGCGTTCTCTGACTGTGCCCGCTCGCACGTAGCCATTTACGGAAAGATAATCCGTCAGGGTCGATTGCTCGACTGAGTCTCCAAGTTTCACAAAGAAGCTCGAGGCCTTCATTGTTTCGATTGGCGGAACGCGTTGCACGAGTGAAGATGCGGTGGTGACTACTAAAAGCGGCGTCTGTGTGCCTTGAGCGAGCCGGGCTAATCCTGCGCAACGTTTTGCCGCGAGACCCGCGCTGGGGCTAACGCGGTCATATGGCAGAATATCCCAACCCGGTATCGATATGCGTTCGAGAGACGGGGCTATAAAGCTGGCAATGTTCAGGGCCGCATCTGCTGTTCGGTCATCGCGGGCTACATAAATGCCTACTCCGCCACGGGCGATCAGCGCATTACAAAAGGCATCGATGTCCACACCGAACGGTGCGCCACCAAATTGGGACATGCCCGTTAGTCGGGATAGGAAATCTATATCGCTCATGGCGTCACTCGATGGTTCGTAGCTGGCAGGACGTCTCCTAGCCCGATTGCGCGACGTACCTAAAAGCGATGAGCGCGTCTAGTACTGGCCCACTATGATTATCAGGAACCGGCTTCTGTCCAACCAGCCATGCATAGACTTCCCAATCGGGAATTGAGAGCAACCGTTCAAACTCTGCGAGACCATCTTCGTCCATGTTCGGAATATGCTCGTCGGCAAAGGTCCCCATGAGTAGGTCCATTTCCCGAAACCCGCGTCGCCAAGCTCGGAAGATGAGCTTTTTCTGACGACTATCCATCACCGAGTTTGTCCATTGTTTTAGTCTCGAAATCGCTCGCATCATGACGCTCGAGCAATTGGCCAGATGGCTCTCCCCATGCGCGGTTGACCATCCGGCCACGCACGGCTGCAGGACGTTCACTTATCGCATCAGCCCAGCGAATGACATTGGTGTATTCGTGGACCGACAAGAATTCGGCAGATTCGTAAAGTACACCCTTGGCCAATGAGCCATACCAAGGCCACGTTGCCATATCCGCGATCGTATATTCATTGCCCGCAAGATATTCGTTCTTGGCCAAATGGGTATCGAGCACATGGAGCTGGCGTTTTACTTCCATCGCGAAGCGGTTGATTGGATACTCGTACTTTTCAGGGGCATAGGCGTAGAAGTGTCCAAACCCTCCGCCCAGATATGGCGCAGACCCCATCTGCCACATCAACCAGTTCATGGTCTCCGTGCGGGTCTTCAAATCGGTTGGGAAGAATTCTCCGAACTTTTCGGCCAGATAAAATAGAATTGATGCAGATTCAAAAACACGAACAGGTGTGCCTCCCGCAGAATGGTCAGCAAGCACTGGTATTTTTGAATTTGGGTTTAGCTCGACATAACCGCTACCGAACTGCGGACCCTCGCCGATATTGATAAACCACGCATCATACTCGGCGCCAGAATGACCAAGCGCGAGCAACTCTTCCAGCATCAGCGTTACCTTCACACCATTGGGCGTCGCCAGCGAGTAGAGTTGCAATGGGTGCTTGCCCACTTGAAGTTCTTTCTCATGGGTCGCGCCAGAGATTGGCCGATTGATCGCTGCGAACCGGCCGCCGCTTTCACTGTCCCATGTCCAGACTTTAGGCGGGGTATAAACATCATGGTCTGACATTGCATTCTCCATAGATCGTAAGCTTCAGATATTGGCTATCCCAGCTACAGAAACACAAAACAAGGTGAAAAGTCGAATTTTGATCCGGCCTGCCCTCTGGGCAATCTCGCCCCCGAAAGACAATAACCACACTAAGTCTATTCTCGTTTAAGGTTGCATCTTGCGCTTTTTAGCAATTGTGCCTCTAATTGCACGGAAGAAAACTAGCCTTGAAAGTGGTGAAATATGTTCAAACAATCCGGTCTTGTTGTACTCGCAGCTGTGATGTTGGTTGCCTGTGGTGGCGGGTCCGATCAGGATGAGCCCAAAGTCTCAGGCGCAATCAATCTTGATCCTTACCCATCAACTTACACTGCGCGGCCGTCTAGCACGGTGCTGATACACAATGCGACGGTGCTAGATGGCGTAGGAAACCAGACGGAAAATGGATCCGTGTTGATTGAAGACGGACGTATCGCAGCAGTGGGCACAGATATTGAAGCGCCCGAAGGTGCAGAAACGATAGATGCACGCGGTAAGTGGGTCACACCCGGAATAATCGATAATCATTCACATTTGGGCGTTTACGCATCACCGGGTGTCCATGCGCACTCAGACGGAAACGAAGTAACAGCGCCGGTGACAGCGGAAGTCTGGGCTGAGCACGGGGTGTGGCCACAAGACCCCGGCTTTACGCGGGCGCTCGCCGGTGGTGTGACGAGCCTTCAAGTGCTCCCTGGCTCTGCGAATTTGTTCGGCGGACGCGGGGTCATTTTAAAGAATGTGCTAGGTCGGTCCGTTCAGGATATGAAATTCCCTGACGCCCCCTACACCCTTAAAATGGCTTGCGGGGAAAACCCTAAGCGTGTTTACGGCGGGCGCGGACAGGCCCCCGGCTCACGCATGGGGAACTTTGCCGGATACCGTCAAACATGGGCGAAGGCAGTCGAATACAAGCGACAGTGGGATAAGTTCGCAGAGGAAGGTGGAGATCCGCCAACTCGTGACCTAGAACTTGATACGCTTGCTGGTGTTCTCGCCGGCGATATTCTTGTGCATATGCACTGCTACCGCGCTGACGAAATGATACAGGTGCTCGATATGGCTGAAGAGTTTGGCTATCAGGTCACGTCATTTCATCATGGCGTAGAAGCTTACAAGATCGCAGACCGGCTCGCCGAATCGAATGTCTGTGCGTCGATCTGGGCAGATTGGTGGGGCTTCAAAATGGAGTCCTATGACGGCATTCCCGAGAACCTTCCCCTCGTTCACCAAGCCGGTGCTTGCGCGATTGTCCACTCGGACAGTGATGTTGGCATCCAGAGGCTCAATCAGGAAGCTGCAAAGGCGTGGGCCGATGGCTTGCGGGCCGGAGTGGATATTTCGCAAGCCGATGCGTGGAGTTGGTTGTCTGCCAATCCGGCAAAGTCTCTTGGAATATATGAAGAGACAGGCTCTCTCGAAGAAGGGAAAGCGGCGGATGTCGTGATCTGGAGTGGTGACCCGTTTAGCGTATTTACGAAGGTTGAGCAGGTCTATATTGATGGCGCGCTCTTATACGATCTAGAGGATGACAGTTTGTTGCCAGTTACTGATTTCGAGCTTGGGCAACCAGGACAAGGAGACCGCAAATGATCCGCAAGTATCTCTCTAGCGTGGCGCTTGCTGCCATAACAATCGCGACCCCTGCCATTGCCGAAACCGTTGCGATCAGCGGCGGCACCGTCTGGACGGGCACACAGGAAGACGTGATCGAGAATGGTGTGGTAATCATCGTTGACGACAAGGTTGTTGCCGTTGGTGACGCGCGACTCTCTGTGCCTTCGAATGCCACGGTCATAGATGCCAGTGGCGGTTGGGTCACACCCGGTATTTTCTCTCCATTTACGCGGACGGGTTTGGTTGAAGTCGGGGCGGAAGCGGCGACGAATGATACGGCTGCTGCTGAAAGCGAGTATTCCGCTGCGCTGAATGCGGCAGATAGTTTTAACCCTTCTGCGACCTCGGTTGCTGTTACGCGGATTGGCGGGGTAACACGTATGGCTGTTGCACCGTCAAACGGATCGTCGATTTTTGCTGGACGCGGCTTTGTTGCGGATACGACGGGTGAGGCAAATTCCATACTGAGTGAAGATGTCTTTCAATTTCTGGTATTGGGTGAGCGTGCTTCGGAACTTTCGGGTGGCTCACGATCAGCCGCTTGGGCGAAACTGAGAGCTGCCTTAGATGACGCACAAAACTATACGACCCGATACATTACGTCGGTCGATGGTGCCGCATTGAACCGTGTCGACGCCGAGGCGCTTGTACCAACTATACGCGGCCAGCGGCTGCTTATGGTTGAAGTCCATAGGGCAAGCGACATAAGGCGACTGATTGAATTCCTTGACGACTATCCGGCTCTTGATGTCGCACTTGTTGGTGCGACAGAAGGATGGCTGGTTGCAGATGAGCTGGCCGCTGCTGAAATTCCGGTGATTATTGACCCTTATGACAATTTGCCAGCAAGCTTTGAGCGACTTGGTGCGACTTCGCACAATGCCGAACGGCTCATTGATGCGGGTGTTGTGACGGCGTTCGCGTATTTCGGGTTTGACGCGCACCAAGCGCATTTGTCGCTCCAGAGTGCGGGAAACGCGGTCGCGAACGGCGTGTCCCAAGCAGATGCTCTCAAAGCGGTGACCTCGGCGCCTGCCGATATTTTTGGTTTCGCCAATTTGGGTCGCCTCGCCTCAGGAGCAAATGGAGATGTGGTCGTTTGGGATGGCAATCCGTTGGAAGTTACGTCAGCGCCCACCCATGTTCTGATTGATGGCATAGAGCAATCTCTTGAGAGCCGACAGACTGAATTGAGAGATCGCTATATTTCACTCGAACAAGATGACTTGCCTTTAGCGTATCGGAAATAGTGCCTTCGAGGGCGGCTCAAATTGAGCCAACCCTCATCGGTTTGTGTTAAGTCCAACTTCAACTAAGAGAGTGCTTCAGTGCTGGCGGCTACTGGGGCAAGTTGACGGTATACGGCAAGAGCGGCTGCGTGTCCGATTAAGAAGCTAGGAATGATCCGCAAACTATTCGCGATAATGCTGTTGAGCCAAGTTTCATGCAGAGAGTGCGAGCCAATTTCAACAAATGTAAGCCCATCACTGTCGCTCAACCAAATGGCCAACAGGACTACTGGCGTAAGAACAACAAGATAGAAGATCGCAATTCTCCACGCGTTTCCTTTCGTCCACGCCCATGTCCTGAACACCATAACCCGACGCTTCGCTACAGTCGCGACACCAAATATTGTCAGCCGGACCCCGACCCATATCAACGAAAATATAGTCGTAATGACAATTGCCGACAAAAGAAATTGGCCAGTTGTACCAAGCGAGGAAGCGGCTGCGCCTAATTCCAACTCGTTAAAGTCGATAGCTGACGGGTCAAATCCGCCCGCCGCAGCCATGATGCCTGTCATCAGCACCAAAAGCATCAGGGCAAATACGGTCAAAATGACAAAAAGTAGGTAGACGAGGATCTGAGCCAAAGCCAGAGACCAACTCGTTGATATCAAGCGATCAGTCGTCTGGATGCCTAGTGCTCTTCGGTAAAAGATAACTCCTACAGGAGCGATCAAAACAACTGTCGCAAAGAACGAAACCAGGTTTGCATTATTCGGCTCAAATGCGGCGGCGAGTCCGATCTCAACGGCCGTGATGACAAATGCTGTGGCGACCAAGAGCAGTAATATATTCAAGGTTTGTAGACGCAGGATCAACCACATGTCTCTAAACAAGTGCCCGAGCTTCACTTTTCTGATCATAAGGCCCTCAAGGTTTTTTCCGATCTGGACATTAGTCATTCACTGAAAACTCGCAAGCTAGTCTTGACGTCTGCGCGCCCACGCCGCATCTGAGCGCGATGAGCATTCTCCCTATTCATATTGTTGGCGGCGGCATGGCCGGATCAGAAGCTGCATGGCAAGTCGCCCGCGCAGGTGTTCCAGTTGTCTTGCACGAAATGCGCGGTGTTCGCGGCACCGATGCGCACCAAACGGACGGGCTGGCAGAGCTTGTCTGTTCGAACTCATTCCGTTCGGATGACCATACGTCTAACGCTGTGGGTGTATTACACGAAGAAATGCGCCGCTGCGACGGGTTGATTATGCGCCACGCCGCTCAACATCAGGTGCCCGCCGGTAGTGCGCTTGCCGTCGACAGAGATGGCTTCTCCGATTCAGTGACAGAGGCGCTTTCAAGCCACCCGCTGATCACGATTGTCCGAGAGGAAATTGATGGGATTCCGCCAGAGGCATGGGACAGTACGATCATTGCTACCGGTCCATTGACTTCGATGGCGCTGGCCGAGGCTATTCGCGACCATACGGGTGAAGACGATCTGGCGTTTTTCGACGCAATCGCGCCAATCGTAAACGTCGACACCGTGAACATGGATATAGCCTGGCGGCAATCACGCTATGATAAGCCCGGACCAAGTGGCGAGACCGATGCCTACATAAACTGCCCCATGGATGAGGCTCAGTACAATGCCTTCATTGACGCCTTGATTTCCGGCGACAAGACCGAGTTCAAAGATTGGGAGAAAGATACGCCCTATTTTGAAGGATGTTTGCCAATTGAAGTCATGGCGGAGCGCGGCCGCGAAACGCTGCGCTTTGGTCCAATGAAGCCCGTGGGACTAACCAATCCCCGTTCGCCGGATGTGAAGTCGTACGCCATTGTCCAGCTTCGCCAAGACAATGCGCTCGGTACTTTGTGGAATATGGTCGGGTTCCAAACCAAGCTCAAATATGGGGCACAGACCGAAATATTCAGGATGATCCCGGGCCTCGAGACGGCAACATTTGCACGACTTGGCGGCATCCACCGGAACACATTCCTGAACTCTCCCAAATTGCTCGACAATCAACTTCGATTGAAATCCATGCCGCGACTCAGATTTGCGGGTCAGGTGACGGGGGTCGAAGGGTATGTCGAGAGCGCCGCAATGGGCTTGCTTGCGGGCCGGTTTGCAGCGGCCGAACGGCTCGGGCAAACACTGACGCCGCCTCCCCCGACGACGGCGCTTGGTGCTTTGGTCGGCCACATAACGGGCGGGCACATGCTTGAGGGCAAAACTTTCCAGCCCATGAACATAAATTTCGGCCTATTCCCGCCGCCCGATATGGATAAGGTTGCGACAAAAGATGAGGAAGGCAAGCGACTGCGCGGCAAGGCCAAAGGTCGCGCGAAGAAGGCACAGCAAGCCATTCGCGCGTTGGACGATGTTGATAGCTGGGCGAGCTTACTTGAGGCAGCCTCCTAGTTTACTCAGACGGACTGCTAGCAGCCCGTTTGAACAAATGCTAAGCAGTGCGAATGAAAATATTTTCAAGCCCTCACCAGCGGTCGCACGCGCCAGAACTAGAGCTTCAGAATGGCGAGATGGTCCCCTTTGCCGAAAAGCCTGAGCGGCTTGATTCTATGCTCGAAGCATTCGACACTATTACGCCGAGTGAAGACTTCGGCATGGCCCCGATCCTCGCAGTGCATGCCTCTGAATATGTGTTATTTTTGCAGTCAGCGCACGCGGCGTGGAGCCAGGCGGGACGCTCTGGCGACGCCATTCCCTATGTCTTTCCTGTACGCGGTCGGCGGCCTCTAAGGCTCGCAAGAATTGATGCGCAGCTTGGCCAGTTTGCGTTCGATTGCGGTACGCCTATCGCGGCCAATACGTGGGAAGCTGCCTATTGGAATGCGCAAACGGCGATCTCGGGAATGCATGATGTTTTGAACGGGGCAGCGTCAGCCTTGTCGCTCTGCCGACCGCCCGGCCATCATGCTGGACGTGACTATATGGGAGGCTATTGCTATCTCAACAACGCGGCGATTGCCGCGCAATTGGCACGAAATTCCGGAAAAAAGCGCGTTGCCATTCTCGATGTGGATTATCATCACGGCAATGGGACGCAGGATTTATTCTATGAGCGCGGCGATGTGCTTACGATATCCCTGCATGCCGACCCGTCATCGGATTATCCGTTTTATTGGGGCCATGCTGATGAAACCGGAGAGGGCCAAGGGTTCGGTGCAAATATGAATTTACCGATGCCTCAAGGAACGGGCTGGACCCGGTATCGATCACATCTCTCAACAGCCGTGGAGACCGTCCGGAAATTTGCCCCAGACTTGCTGATTGTTCCGTTTGGTGCCGATACGTTTCGCGGCGACCCGATTAGCCATTTCAAGATTGATACGCCTGACTATGAAGAGATGGGGCGCGATATCGCGCAACTGGACCTACCCTGCCTGATCGTCACTGAAGGCGGATACAATATCGATTATCTGGGCAAGAATGTACGATCATTCGTGACGCCGTTTATGAGCTAGTCTGAACCAGACGCCAAGGTTCATGCCCACTCATAATCTTCATGTTTTAGACTGCTGACTGCCTCGGTATAGGAGGTGACGTTTCCGGACCAGTTTTGGGTAATATAGCCTTCCGAGGTCTTGTACCAAGATGCCCCGCAAGCTTCATCGCCCCATACGGTTGATTTGAGGTCAGCTTGTAGTTTTGCGTTGAAAGCGTCTTGGGCCTCTTGTGTAGGCGTCAAGCACGTCATTTGTTTCTCGTCCAACGCATCAAGCGCCTCGATCACATATCCGATCTGTGCTTCCATCATCAATGTAATGGAATTGTGCCCCAGATTTGTGTTCGGCCCATACATCATGAAGAAGTTTGGAAAGCCCGCCACGGTAATGCCCAGATATGCTTTAGCGACCTCCGACCATGTTTCGTGCAGCCATTGACCATCCGCACCTTTGATGTCGACTGACCAACGCCAGTCAGTTGTATCGAAGCCTGTCGCCAGTGCGATAACATCTAGTTGGACCCTCTCGCCATTTTTCAATTCGACACCGTCAGGAAGCATGCGGGCAATATGGGTGGTTTCGAGGGTGACATCCGCGCGGACCAATGTCTGGTAATAGTCGTCGCAAGTCAGGACACGCCGGCAACCAACCGGATAGTCTGGCGTCAGCTTTTGGCGCATATCCGGATCTGTAATCGAAGCTTCCATATGGTTGCGGGCCATTGCGGTAAATACGTCGCGGCCTTCTTGGGTCCACGCGAACGCCTTCCATGTTTGCAGCTCGGCCATCGTAAAGGTTAGCTCACGCATGAGAACCCCAACCTTTCCGGCACTATCGGGATCAGACATGATAAGTGCCTTATCTTCGGCTGTGATAGCTTGGTCGGGGCGTGGGACAATATAGTTTGGTGACCGTTGGAAGACCGTCAGATGGCTTGCCTCTTTGGCCATCGGCGGGACAAGCTGAACCGCGCTCGCCCCTGTCCCGATAACGCCAACACGTTTGTCCTTATATGAAACCGTTCGATCCCATCGCGCCGTGTGCATGATCGGGCCATCAAAATCACCAAGCCCGTCTATCTCCGGCCATTTCGGTTTATTGAGTTGCCCCAATGCGCCAATAAGCGCGTCACTAGAGATAACGTCCCCTTCACTGGTTGTGACGTTCCAGACCTTGGCTTGTTCGTCCCACTCGGCGGTTTGTGCGCCCACACCGAGCCGTATTCCGGGTGACAGCTGAAAAGTCTCAACAAGCTCATTCGCGTAAGCTTCAACCTCGTCGGCATCGGGATAGTTTTTATTCCAGACTAAAGAGGGAGCAAATGAGAATTGGTACAGCGAAACAGGTACGTCGCATGAGCATCCGGGATACTTGTTGTCGTGCCATGTTCCGCCAACACCTTGGCTTCGCTCGAGCAGTGTAAAGTTATGGCCCGCTTCCTTGAGCTTTATTGCCGATAGCAGCCCCCCTAGCCCGCCACCGATTATAATCACATGTTTTCTTGCCATACCAACACACCTCTCATCCAACAGATAAATGCTGAACGAAACTATATTGCTTGGCAAGTACCCCCACGGGAAAGCAACCGCCAAGGCGGCCGCTTCCCTGAGGAGGGTCTAATAGAAGTGCCCTGTTAGAAGCGTAGCACTTTGGCGTAGCGGACGCGCTCCATTGCGCGCAATTGATCGACCATCTTATCGGATGGCTCGGAATCAATTCCAACAAGTGCAATCGCCTCGCCGCCTTCATCCGTTCGTCCAAGATGGAAAGTCGCAATGTTCACGCCAGCTTCACTCAGCATTGCGCCGAGTGAACCGATAAAGCCCGGCTTGTCGAGATTGTTGACGTACAGCGTGGTCGGAGAAAAATCACCTTCCAATGCCATGCCTTTGATTTCGACGATGCGAGGACGCCCAGCGGTGACCGTCCCTGCCAATGTGCGCCATCCCCCCTCGGCACTATTCGCTGTGGCCTTGGTTAAGACCTTGATCCGGATGAGGCTGTCATAGACCGGACTTTCTTCAGTCTTGGTTTCGGTGAGCTTTACTCCACTCTCGGTGAGTATCGATGGCGCTGATACCATGTTCACGTCACCGCGGCTCGGGCGTAGAATACCGGCAAGGGCCGCTGCAGTGATCGGTTTTCTGTTGAGTTCGGATACTTCGCCTTCATACTCGATGACGATCTCATCAAAGCCAAATTCGGAAATTTGGCCCGCAAATGCACCGAGCTTTTCTGCGAGCTGTGTAAAGGGCGTCAGGCGCGGTGCTTCTTCGGCAGTGACCGAAGGCATATTCAGTGCGTTGGTCACAGCACCCGTTAAGAGATAATCGCTCATTTGCTCAGCGACTTGCAATGCAACATTTTCCTGCGCTTCATTTGTTGCGGCGCCAAGGTGCGGTGTAGCGATAAAGTTTGTGACCCCGAATAGCGGGTTCTCTTTGGCTGGTTCTTCCGCAAAGACGTCTAGAGCTGCAGCGGCAATATGGCCGCTTTCAAGACCAAGCTTGAGCGCAGTTTCGTCGATCAAGCCGCCTCGCGCACAATTGACGATGATCACGCCTTTGCGGGTTTTGTCGAGATTGGCAGCTGAAAGGATATTCGCAGTTTGGTCAGTATATGGAACATGAAGCGTAATCACGTCCGCGCGGGCCAAAAGGGTTTCGAGATCAACCTTTTCAACTCCGAGCTCAACCGCGCGTTCCTCCGTAAGGAACGGGTCATAAGCAGCGACTTTCATCGACAGGCCCATCGCCCGCTCCGCAACGCGTGAGCCGATATTACCGCAGCCAATCAGGCCAAGTGTCTTGTAAGACAGCTCTGTGCCCATAAAGGCTTTCTTCGGCCACTCGCCTGCTTGCGTGCCAGCATTCGCGGCTGGTATTTGGCGGGCAGCGGCAAACATCATAGCGATTGCGTGTTCGGCTGTCGTAATGGCGTTTCCAAAAGGTGTGTTCATGACAACGACGCCGTTCTTCGTGGCGGCTTTGATGTCGATATTGTCGACGCCAATGCCAGCCCGACCGATAACTTTGAGGTTGGACGCTGCAGCAATGATGTCAGCATCGGGTTTGCACGCCGACCGCACAACGAGGCCGTCATAGTCAGGGATGATCTTGATCAATTCGTCTTTCGACAGGCCGACTTTAGTTTCGGTTTCCAAGCCGCGGTTCTTGAATATATCTACGGCTGCGGGGCTGAGTTTGTCAGCAATGAGTACCTTAGGCATTTTCGTATCCTTTTCTCGCACGATCGCCGAAGACTGAGGCGCATGCGTTCCTGCAATGTGATTGTGGTTGCGCAGGTGTGGTGAGGTGAATTTAAAGCGCTGCGACCGTCTCGGCGAAGGCCCAGTCGAGCCATGGCGTGAGTTTGGCGACGTCTGATGGTTCGACGGTTCCGCCGCACCAGATCCGCAATCCCGGAGGTGCTTTATTATATCCGGCAGCATCATAGGCGACGCCGAGTTTGTCGAGCTTGCCCATCATCTGTTTAACGAATGCGCGCTGATCGCCTTCGCTCATATTGGCGACGCGCGGATCAGCGATCGCGAAGGTGACGCCCGTATTCGAACGCAGGCCCGCATCAGGACAGAGGAACTTGACCCAGTCGGTCGAGGCTTCCCATTCTGCGAGAATTTTCAAACTCTCGTCGGATCGGGCTTTGAGCGCCTTCCAGCCGCCGAGGCTCTCGCACCAATTCAAAGCTTGCAGATAGTCTTCGGTGCATAGAAGGCTCGGCGTGTTGATTGTCGCGCCTTCAAACAGAGCTTCGTTCAGTTTGCCGCCTTTCGTCATCCGGAAGATTTTCGGCAATGCACGTTTTGGCGTAAATGTTTCGAGCCTGCGTACGGCGTTCGGCGATAGAATCAGCATGCCATGA
>JBDVDE010000010.1:0-89595 GCA_039942135.1 Hyphomonadaceae bacterium | reverse complement strand
GGCCAGAGCTATCGCGTGACGGTGCGGCCACCGGCAGAAATTGTGCGGTATTTTGCCACCAAAGGATCAGCTGCGATCAATGGTGTGTCGCTGACCGTGGCGGACGCGATGGACAATGGCGACTTTGCCGTGGCGATTATTCCGCACACTTGGCAGGTCACGACGCTTGGCGATTTGAAGCCCGGTGACAAAGTAAACCTTGAGATCGACATGCTTGCGCGCTACGTCGCTCGGATGATCGGCGTCGATGCGCCAAAGGACACATAAAATGGCTGAAGATTTTTCGAGTGCGATTTCCACGATCGATGAAGTGATCGAAGATGCCCGCAATGGCAAAATGTATATTCTGGTCGATGCCGAAGACCGCGAGAACGAGGGCGACATTATTGTGCCCGCGCAGTTTGCGACGCCTGAAGCGGTCAACTTTATGGTGCGTTATGCGCGTGGGCTTGTTTGCTTGGCGATGACGGGCGAGCGGGCACGGGCGCTGAACCTCGACATGATGACGCGTGACAATCGCGAGAGCATGGGCACGGCGTTTACGGTGTCGATCGAGGCGGCCGAAGGGGTGACGACTGGTATCTCTGCGCATGACCGCGCGAAGACGGTGCAGGTCGCCATTGATCCGCAAAAGGATCATCATGATATTGTATCGCCGGGCCATATTTTTCCACTGGTTGCGAAAGATGGCGGAACGCTGGTACGGGCCGGACATACAGAGGCTGCGGTGGATATATCGCGGATGGCGGGGCTTTATCCTGCAGGCGTGATTTGCGAGATCATGAATGATGACGGGACTATGGCGCGGATGCCGGATCTGGTTGCATTCGCGCAGCTGCACAATTTGAAGATCGGCACGATCGCGGACCTGATTGGCTGGCGGCGTAAAAATGACCGCTTCCTTGAGCGCCGTGTCGAAGCTCCGCTTGATAGCGCCTATGCCGACGGGTTCCGCACGATTGTGTTTCGCAACAGGCTTGATGGTACGGAACACGTGGCGCTGGTAAAAGGCGAGATCGAACCGAACTCCGAAACGCTGGTGCGGGTTCACCGGATGGATATGCTCACCGATGTATTGGCGCAGCGTGGTCCGCGCGAAGGCATGGTGCGGGCGGCTATGCAGGAAATTTCAGCGCATGATGGGCCGGGCGTAATTGTGTTCGTTTATTCGATGACGCCGGACCTTATGGCGACGCGCCTTGGCGCAAAAACAGCCGAAACGCCGGATGCGACGACACCGTTACGCGAGTATGGTATCGGGGCACAAATTTTGCGTGATCTTGGTGTGCGTAAGCTTATCTTCTTATCCGACACAGCGCCAACGCGGCTTGTTGGGCTTGACGGATACGGTTTGAGCATAGAGGGGTGGCGACCATTCAAGAAAGAAGAGAGCTCAACATGAATAAGCCGCGCGTCCTGATCGCAACGTCTCGCTATTACGAGCATATCACGCTGGAACTCGAAGCGGGCGCGAACGAAGCGCTTGCTGAAGCAGATGCTGTGGTCGAGATGATTGAAGTTCCTGGTGCATTGGAATTGCCGGGCGTGATTACCATGGCCGCGGATAGCGCCAAGTATGACGGTTTTATTGCGCTAGGCTGCGTTATTCGCGGCGAGACATCGCACTATGATTATGTGTGCGCGGAAAGTGCACGCGGGCTGATGTGGCTGACGGTTGATCGGCGGCTGGCGATTGGCAATGGTATCTTGACGGTCGAGAATGAAGATCAAGCTATGGCTCGTGCTGATCGCAAGCGTAAGAATAAAGGTCGCGATGCGGCTGAAGCATGTCTGGCTATGATCAATCTGCGGCGGAAATTCGTACGATGACCGAGCAGAAATTGCCATTTGAAGTGGTTCGGGCGAGACGCGCCGGTGCCAGACTTGCCGCTGTGCAAGCGCTCTATCAGATGGAAGCGACTGGCCAGAGTGCGCGGTCGGTCGTTCGTGAATTTTGCGATGACCGGTTGGGCGCTGGCCCTGACGGGGAGCCTGTCGAAGAAGCTGATCCGGATATTTTCAAATCGATCATCAATGCAGCTGTTGAAAAGCAGGCCGAGATTGATCCGGCGATTTCGGCAAAGCTATCCAAAAACTGGAAATTGGCACGGCTTGATGCGACGACGCGGGCGATCTTGCGCGCAGCGACGGCGGAACTCTTTGCGCATCAAGAACTGAGCGCGGCGATTATTCTGGATGAGTACGTCTCGGTTGCGCATGCGTTCTTTGATGGTGAGGAGCCGCGTTTCGTGAATGCGGTGCTCGATAATATCGCCAAGGAAGTCCGTAGCGGCGGTTGACGGATGGCGGCTTGTCGCTTCTGTTCCCATTGATGTCTGAATTTAACTGGATCAAGCAGTATTTTGCACCACTGGCGACCCGTAAGGGAGCGGCCGGGTTGGTCGATGATGCGGCTGAGCTTTCCGGCAAGGCGTCTGTGGTGACGGTCGATGCGTTGGTTGAGGGCGTGCATTTCCTGCCAGATGATCCGATTGATACGGTCGCGCGCAAACTGGTGCGGGTGAATGTCTCGGATATGATCGCCAAGGGCGCACGGCCTGATGAGGCGCTGCTGACACTTGGCTGGCCCGCAGGACGGGACGAGGCAGAGCTTGCGCAGTTCGCCAAGGCGCTGGGCGAGGAGCTTGGAGTTTGGGGGGCGTCATTGATTGGCGGGGATACTGCGGCAAGCCCGAACGGTTTGTTTTTATCGCTGACACTGACGGGGGTTCCAACGAACGCGCGCGCACCAATCCGGCGGTCGGGGGCGCAGCTTGGCGATTTGATCTGGGTCAGCGGCCGGATTGGCGGGGGGGCCTTGGGGTTGGCGGATGCCAGGCAGTCAATCACAGGTGCGGCGGCAGATTATTACCGCGTGCCGGAGATACCTGAGTTAAATTTGGCAGACCTGATCGCAGCTCATGCGAGCGCGAGCATGGATATCTCGGACGGACTGTTGGCTGACGCGCAGAAATTACTCGCCGCATCGGGGTGTGCCGGATCTATCGCGCTTGAAAAAGTTCCAGTTTTTGGCATGGCGGCTGCGATGCCCTTGGAGGCAAAATTGGCGCTTTGTACGGGAGGAGATGACTATCAATGCCTGTTTTGTGCTCCCGAAGCTGAAACGGGTGTTTTGCTGGAAAGTGGACTAGAACTGAGCCAAATCGGGGTGATTTCGGCGGGTGAGGGGTTGTCGCTGACATGGGAAGGTGGGCCATTAGAGTTGCCCCAGCAGGCCGGATTCGAGCACAATTTCTCTTAGAGCAATGCACGGCTCGTCTATCTGTCTTGTCAGTGGAAGTCTTTGTTAACCTTAAATACAGGGTTTCAGGCACGAATAGTCGCAAATGGATCTCGCCATTTGAGCGAGCGCCCTTGCGTGTAGATTGCTTATTGGTAATTTGAAACAGAAAGTGTGATCCGAAACCGGCGATAAAGCCTCATAATATCGGCACATCAGGGAGAAAAGGGATAACCATGAATTGGTTTATTATTGCAATAGTGGCGGGTTTGGTCTCGCTACTTTATGGTCTTATAACGATACGTTCGATTATGGCCGCGCCGGCAGGTGACAAGAGAATGAGCGAGATTGCTCGGTTCATTCAAGAAGGTGCAAATGCTTATTTGAGCCGTCAATACAGAACGATCGCGCTTGTTGGCTTGCCGATTTTTATTGCCGCATTCTTTGTGCCGGCCTTTGGTTGGAAGGTCGCAGTTGGCTTTCTGATTGGTGCCGTTTTGTCTGGCGTTGCCGGATTTATCGGCATGTTGGTTTCGGTGCGTGCGAATGTGCGGACAACCGAAGCATCCCGCAACAGTCTCGGTGAAGGCCTGAAAGTGGCGTTCAAATCGGGCGCTGTGACAGGTATGCTGGTTGTTGGTTTGGCCTTGCTTGGTCTGGTTGGCTATTATGGCTTCCTGACCGGATCGCTTGATTTGGCTCCGAATGATCGCGGCGTGATTGATGCGCTTGTGGCGCTCGGCTTCGGCGCATCGCTGATTTCGATCTTTGCCCGTCTTGGCGGCGGTATCTTCACCAAAGGTGCAGATGTTGGCGGTGATATGGTCGGTAAGGTCGAAGCGGGTATCCCCGAAGATGACCCGCGCAATGCTGCGACCATCGCCGATAATGTTGGCGATAATGTCGGTGATTGCGCCGGTATGGCGGCTGACCTGTTTGAAACATATGCGGTGACGGTTGTTGCCACGATGGTTCTGACGGCGATCTATTTTGGTGGCGCGAGCTATCTCAACGAGATCATGCTTCTGCCAATCGCCATCTGTGCTGTTTGTATCTTCACCTCGATCATTGGTACGTATTTTGTGCGTCTTGGAGCGGGGTCGACCAATGTGATGGGCGCGCTCTATAAGGGCTTGATTGTCACGGGCATACTGTCGCTTGGTGGTGTTGCCTTTGTTATCTCTACGCTGCTGCCAAATGGCTTTGGTGTTCTTGAGGGCGCGGCAACGGCGATCGGGATCACGGGTGAAGTCACTGGACTTGATCTGTTCTATTGCGGATTTGCCGGCTTGGCTGTGACGGCGTTGATTGTTGTGATCACTGAATACTATACGGGCACGAATTATCGTCCGGTCCGGTCTGTGGCTCAGGCATCTGCCTCGGGACACGGTACCAATGTTATTCAGGGACTGGCGGTTAGTCTTGAATCAACAGCGCTTCCGGCGTTGACGATTATTGCCGGGATCATCCTGACATTTAATCTTGCTGGCCTGTTCGGTATCGCGATTGCGACTACGACGATGCTTGCACTTGCGGGTATTATCATCGCGCTCGATGCGTTCGGACCTGTGACGGATAATGCCGGCGGGATTGCTGAAATGGCCGAGCTGCCATCGGAAGTGCGTAACACGACCGATATGCTCGACGCTGTTGGCAACACGACCAAAGCTGTGACCAAGGGGTATGCGATCGGCTCTGCCGGTCTTGGTGCTCTGGTTCTGTTTGCGGCCTATACCGAGGATCTGAAATACTTCGCTGTAAACGCAGCCGAAGGCAGTGTCCTTAGAGATCTGGTTGTGAATTTCGAGCTGTCCAATCCGTATGTTGTGGTTGGTCTGTTGTTTGGCGGACTGTTGCCGAACCTGTTTGGGGGTATGTCGATGATGGCTGTTGGGCGCGCTGCGCAATCGGTTGTTGAAGAGGTGCGTCGTCAGTTCCGCGAAATGCCGGGTATTATGAAGGGCGAAACCAAGCCTGATTATGGCCGCGCTGTGGATATCCTGACGCAAGCGGCGATCAAGGAAATGATACTGCCGTCGCTCTTGCCCGTGCTTTCACCGATCGTGCTTCTGCTTGTGATCTGGCCGATTGCCGGACTTGCTGCGGCTCTGTCTGCTGTCGGCGCCATGCTCCTCGGCGTGATCGTAACCGGACTGTTCATCGCTATCTCGATGACATCTGGCGGTGGTGCTTGGGACAATGCCAAGAAGTATATCGAAGATGGCCATCATGGCGGCAAAGGTTCCGAAGCACATAAGGCTGCGGTAACTGGCGATACGGTTGGTGATCCTTATAAGGATACATCCGGACCGGCCGTGAATCCGATGATCAAGATCACGAATATCGTGGCGCTCTTGATGCTGGCTGTCTTGGCTGGCGGTCATTAACTGTCCTGTTGGCGGGACGCGGCTGACTTAGCGCGCGTCCCGCTCATCAGGGGTCTTACAAAAGAAAAACCCCGATGCGGTTTGCATCGGGGTTTTTTGTATTCGCGGTGAGTGGTGTCGAAACTCCGAGAGGCTAGCGTTGCCCCGGAATCTGCCCTGGAACCTGATCTTCTTGTCCGGGCAGGCGGACGGTGCCTGCGCTGCCGACCAATTGTTCGAGCAGGCTAAGTTCGCGTCCCCGGGTTGGTGTTTTGCGGGAAGCATACTGAATAACCTCGCCATCATTGGCGTCATACTGGACGACTTCATCAACGACGTTATCCTCGCCAAACCGAATCGCAACGACTTCGCGCTCCGAGACTTTAGGTTTGAAAAAAGCAAAGCTCTCTTGCGTGGCTGACATGTAGAACCATGTGTTCTCATCGAAGATGCTTTTGGTCGACGGCGTGCCGAGACGGGCGAGAACGGTCGAGCGGGTATCATCTCCGGGCGCAATATCCGCAGGTTGCGATTCATCCGGATTGTATCCGTGATAAGAGCGGATGGGTGTGCAGCCTGCGACCAAGGCGCTGGCAATCAGTGCTGTAATTGCTACTTTCAGCATTTGGATTCTCCGTAATTTGCATTAGTGCTAGCGGTATCAGAGCCGGTTTGGCAAGGTTTGGTACTTCACATATGCAGTTTTTCCGTTTTATGGCTCACTTTTTTTCGTCTCCAAAATCCAAGCGAAAACGCTATTTGCGAGGGCAAGCGCGTTCACTACATGCGAACTTGAAGAAACAGGCACTGCATCCTGACCTATATCTGGCAGGCATTGCCGAAGATTCGCTTAACGGCCGGTTCGAGCAAGTCTCTTTGCATAGTGCGATGATTATGCGGCATTTGCGCAATGAAGGTGACGATGGTCGCGAATTGGCGCAATTGCTATATGAGGATGTCTTCTCGGGGTTTGACTATTCCTTGCGCGAGACTGGCGTGGGAGATTCTGGAATAGCGCGCAAAGTTCGAAAACTTGGTGAGCATTTTTTCGGTCTTGCCCGCGGGTTGGAGGCTGCATTTGCTGCTAATGAAGCGAGTGCATTGCTCGCGTTTGCTACCCGAAATGGATTGGGGCACACGAATGTTCCGCGATTCGTCGGCTATTTGCATAAGGTGGACGAAATTTTACTTGTTGAATCCCAACAAATCATATCTGAAGGCGCGATAAATTGGCCGAATGTATCGGATTAGTGGCAATTCAAATTGCCTTGAGGGGCGGTGAGGCCTAGGGTCCTCACAAGTTGGAATATTGCAGTAGTTTAAAGAAAGACATGCGGGATTGAGCGAACATATCGTTTTATCTATTGAGGCGATGGGCGGCGATGCTGCACCGGAAGTCGTCATCGAGGGACTCGCTGTCTTTTGCGCGGAGCGCGATGGCGTGGACTTTCTGCTGCACGGCGACGAAACCCGCCTGAAGCCATTTCTAGACCGCCATCCTGATGTTGCTGCGCGCTGCGAGGTTCGCCACACTGAAATATTCGTTCGAATGGAGGACAAACCGTCCCAAGCGCTGCGCAAGGCACGCGGCAGTAGCATGTGGAATGCCGTCAATTGTGTGAAGTCTGGAGAAGCGCATGCGGCGGTCTCGGCTGGGAATACCGGCGCGCTGATGGCGATCTCAATTTTATCATTGCGCAAGATGGCAGGTGTTCATCGACCGGGCATGACGGCGCTCTGGCCAACCATGCGTGGGGGCACAAGTGTCGTGCTCGATGTTGGCGCCAATCTGGAAGCGGATGCCGCCCAGCTTGTGACATTTGCGATTATGGGTGAGGCCTATGCGCGGGCGGTCACCGGCAAGGCACGCCCCACCGTCGGCTTGCTGAATATTGGCACCGAAGACTCCAAGGGGCATGGCCATTTGAAAGTCGCGGCTGCCATGCTCGCACGCGAAGAGATTGGCTTGTCCTATCATGGTTATGTCGAGGGGGATGATATTTCCGCCGGCACGGTTGATGTTGTGGTGACGGACGGGTTTTCAGGCAATGTGGCGCTGAAGACTGCGGAGGGGACGGCAAGACTTGTCGGGTCCTATTTGAAGGAAGCATTCACCGGCGGGACAATTAACAAGGCCGGGGCAGTGCTCGCCTCTGCCGGACTGAAGCGGCTGCGCGAAAAAATGAACCCGTCAAACGTGAATGGCGGCGTTTTGTTGGGACTGAATGGAGTTGTGGTGAAGAGCCATGGCGGAACAGATCCGAACGGGTATGCCACAGCTGTACAATTGGCGGCCAATCTGGCTAAAAGCAATTATAAAGACGAAGTTGCCGCCGGTCTGAACCGGATTGCGGAATTGTCTGAAGAAGCAAATCTAGAGACTGACGAATGAGTGCACGTATTTCCAGATTGATCGGGAGCGGATCATATCTGCCCGAACGCCGGATGACCAATGAGGAAATCAGCGAAATTGTCGATACGTCTGATAGCTGGATAACCGAGCGCACGGGGATCCGTGCACGCCATATCGCGGCCGAAGGTGAGCTGACATCGGATATCGCTGTTCGTGCGGCAATCGCGGCTATGGAGCGAGCGGGTGTTACGGCAGACGATATCGACTTGATTGTCGTTGCCACGACGACGCCGGACAAGACATTTCCGGCGACAGCGACGAGTGTGCAGGCAAAACTCGGTGTTTCGAAAGGTGCAGCGTTTGATATTCAAGCTGTTTGTTCGGGGTTCGTGTTCGCGCTGTCGACGGCCGATAATTTTCTAAAAGCGGGCCAGTTCAATACAGCATTGGTGATCGGTGCAGAGACGTTTACGCGTATTCTCGATTGGACTGATAGAGGCACGTGTGTGTTGTTCGGTGATGGTGGCGGCGCGGTTGTTCTGCAGGCAGAAGAAGTCGCGGACACGGATGTTGGATCAAAAGGCTTGATCGGGCATCATATACGCTCGGATGGACGCAAGTCCGACATGCTTCATGTCGATGGCGGCGTGTCGTCTACAGGGACAATCGGCCATGTTCGGATGAACGGGCCGCAAGTTTTTAGGCATGCTGTGACCAATATCACATCGGCTGTTCGAAAAGTCGTGGAAGGGTCTGATTACACGATCGAGGACATTGATTGGTTTGTACCGCATCAGGCCAATCAGAGAATTTTGGACGGGGTTGCAAAAAAATTGGGGATTGATGAGACAAAGGTGGTGTCAACCGTTAGTCAACATGGTAACACTTCCGCTGCGTCAATTCCCTTGGCATTGGACACTGCAATGCGCGATGGCCGGATAAAGGCTGGGCAGCTTGTTTTGGTCGAGGCGATGGGCGGTGGATTTACGTGGGGCGCGTCTCTCTTTCGAGTGTAGCAATCCGTTAATAATTGTTTGGTATTTGTTAAGAAGTGGATATTCTTGTGGCGAACAGAACGTTGACCCGAGCGGAAGTAACGGACGCACTTGTGCATGAAGTTGGACTGACGCGGCAAGAGTGTTCCGATCTACTCGACCGGACAATTGATCTGATCGGAGAGGCATTGCAGAAGACAGGTACTGTGAAACTTTCCCGTTTTGGAAATTTCGTAGTGCGGGACAAATCTGCAAGGGAAGGCCGTAACCCCAAGACGGGGGTTGGCGCTGAGATTAGCGCGCGACGTGTGGCAACTTTCCGTTCTTCTCCAATGCTCAAGGCCCGGGTTGATTCAAAATCTTGATCTAACCGGAGATAAAATATGGCCGCCCAAAAGCTTCGAAGAGAGAAATCCGCAGATGCGTTGAGATCTATCGGGGAGGCGGCGGCCGAGCTTGGCTTGCAAACCCATGTATTGCGGTATTGGGAAGGCAAGTTTCCAAAACATGTCAAACCTATCAAGCGTGGCGATGGACGACGGATGTTCCGCCCGCAGGATGTCGAGGCACTGCGCGCGATCCAGCTATTGGTCCATACGCGCGGCATGACGCTCAAGGGCGCAAAGGCTTTGTTATTGGAACAGGGCGTGCAGGCCGTGTTGAGCGGCGATGCGAGATTGACGGTTGCTCCGGCAGCTGCCGAGGCAGCAAAAATCGGGCAAAACCACGAGCTTGACCTAGAACCGGTTGCAAGCCCGGCGCGTGATCTACAGGCAAAAGTCAGTGCGGCGTTTGATGCTGAACCACGCACGCCGATTGCGGCAGGCGATGCAGGCTCGAAAGAGCGGCTGCAAAACGTGCTGGTCGAGATGACGGATCTCAAGCGCCGGATTGAAGCCAAGCGCGCCGCACGCGCTGCTTAGGCAAAATCGACCGAATACTCTTTCTCCACCCGTTGCAAACTCGTTCAGTTTGCGTCATACGGTGTCGCGTGTCGGAGCGTGGCGCAGCCTGGTAGCGCACTCGCCTGGGGGGCGAGGGGTCGGAGGTTCGAGTCCTCTCGCTCCGACCATTTTTTGTTAGCTTCCATTCGCTTTGCTCATATGAAGCATGCTCAGGGCTGCTTGCTGCGGTAAGCCGTGGTCTATAGGGCTTTCCCCATCGTTACGGCTTGTCCTTTACGTCAGCGTCACGTAGCCATGTGGCATGGAAAATGACACATCTTCAGCCATAACGGGCTATGAGCCGCTCTCCTCGATTGATGCGGTGACGCAGGGGTTGGCATCGGTCGGTTATATCTCGACACGGCAAATCTCGACGGCGATTTATCTGGCGCATCATCTGCGCAAGCCGGTACTGATCGAAGGGCCGGCAGGTGTTGGCAAGACCGACCTCGCTGCTTCCATGGCGCGCTTCCTCGATCTGCCATTGGTGCGGATGCAGTGCTATGAGGGCCTCGATGAAGGCAAAGCGCTGTATGAGTGGAAATATGGCAAGCAGCTTTTGTACACGCAACTGCTCAAGGAGAAGCTAGGCGAGGTAATGGAGGGCGCAGACACGCTGTCAGCATCCTATGAAAAGCTTGGCGGGTTTGAAGATCTGTTTTTCTCCGAGGACTTTCTGGAGCCGCGCCCGCTGCTAAAGGCGATGCGGCAAGATACGGGTTCGGTGTTGCTGATTGATGAGATTGATAAGTCGGACGAAGCGTTTGAAGCCTTCTTGCTGGAGGTTTTGTCGGACTATCAGGTGACGGTGCCGGAGATCGGAACGATCAGCGCGAAGGTGCCGCCGATTGTGGTGCTGACCTCGAACAATGTCCGCGAGTTGGGTGATGCGCTCAAGCGCCGCTGCCTGCATTTGCATATCGGGTTTCCTGAAGCCGAACGCGAGCGGGCGATTGTGGCCGCGCGGGTGCCGGAGGTGGATGCCGACTTGCTCAAGCAGCTTGTTGATTTCGTTCAAAGCTTGCGCGGCGAGGATATCCGCAAGCAGCCGTCAATCTCGGAGACGGTCGACTGGGCGCGGACTTTGGTGCTGATGCATGCCGAGGCGCTGGGCGAGGATATGGTACGCGATACGCTGAATGTGCTCTTGAAGCATGAGAGCGATATCGAAGCGGTTGAGGCCAAGATTGGCAAACTGGTGCGCGACAGTAGCCAAGGCAAACGGGCGCAAGGATAGGCGGCCAAGATGAGCGCGCGGACCCTTTCGGATTTTATCAGGGCGCTCAGGGCTTCGGATGTGCGCGTCTCCACGGGCGAGGCGATTGATGCGGCGGGCGCGATGAAGCTGGTCGGGTTCGATGACCGGACACTCCTGCGGGACACGCTCTCGATTGTGCTTGCGAAATCTCCAGAAGAAAAAGAAACGCACGACCATTTGTTCGATCTGTTCTTCAAACGCGAGAGCGCGCATAGCCAAAGTACCGAACGGGAAGAAGATGGCAGCGCGGCCCCACCGAGCGACGAGATGGATTTGCAGGGCCTGAGCGAAAGCGGCGACGAGGCGGCGATTGCTATGGCGCTGGAACGGGCCGCCGAAGAGGTTGGCTTGGGCGATATCCGGTTTTCGACGCAGACGAGCTATTATGCCCAGCAAATGCTCAAGGCGATGGGCGGGGACGGCTTGCAGAAAAACCTCGTAGAGCAGCTACAAGCGCACACGCCTGAAGGCGACGAGGCAGCCAAGGCGCTGATGCAGGCGCGGGCGGATATGCTGGCGCGCTCGCGCGAACATGTGGAGCGCAATTTCGATGTGTTTGGTGCAGGTGCGACCGAGCAGTTTCGCGACGATTATTTGAGCGACAAAGCGCTCGACCAAGTGACGCGGCAGGATATGAAGCGGATGCGGGCGCTGATCGCACGGATTGCGAAAAAGCTTGCGACCAAGCATTCACGCAAGCGGCGCAAGCGCAATGTCGGTGTGCTGGATGTGCGCCGGACTTTGCGGGCGAATGCGGGGTTTGACGGCGTGCCGTTTGATGTGGCGTGGAAGCAGAAGACCAAGGACAGGCCGAAGATCATGGCGATTTGCGATGTGTCTGGCTCGGTGTCGCAATATGTGCGGTTTCTGCTGATGCTGCTCTATGCGTTCCAAGAAGTGATACCGGACATTTCGAGCTTTGCGTTTTCGGGGCGGCTCGAGGATGTCAGCCATGAGCTTGAGACCCATGATTTCGAACAGGCGATGGACCGGATTGTCAAAACCATCGGAATGTCGTCTACGGATTATGGGCAGTCTTGGTCGGATTTGAAAACGCAGCATTTCAATCTGATCGACCGGCGTACCACGCTGATTATTATTGGCGACGGGCGCTCGAACTATGGCGACGGACGGCTCGATATTTTCCGTGAAGCGACAAAGCGGGCCAAGCGGACGATATGGCTCAGCCCCGAACAAAAACCGCTATGGGGGACAGGCGACAGTCTCCTGCCGCGCTATCAACCCTATTGCGATGTGATGACCCATGTATCGACTGTACGCGATCTCGAACGCGCGGTGGATGATGTGCTCGCGGCTTATGCTTGAGGGAGTGGGGGGCTGCTTTTGGTCATATGCCGTCGAAGAGCGAGCGGCTTACTTGGGGCGATTTTAAGTCCCTCATTCGATCTAAGGTCAGACCAAACAGCTAACGCTTTGCCCGTTCGACATAATGATCGTATCTAGCACTTCGATATGCTTGGGGAGATTGGTCGATCTTAGTTTCAAGGTTTACCATATCGGCGTAGATTTTGTCGACAGATTTATAAGGCACTTGTATGCCAAGTGCCTTAAACATTTTTGCCATAGCCTCAAATTGAGATGGGCTTTCGTTCAGGATGAATCGGTAGCACAGAGTTTCCGCCAGTGTTGGACCTTCGCCAATTCGATACTGACCTTCCGTATCCAACTCGAATACAGTCTGGGAAGGTCCACCCTGCTCCAAATCAACGGGCCAGTACCCTAGTAAGGAGCGATTGCGCTGAACCAAGAACAAGCTTAACTTTGCTGCAGTATCACGCATCGCGGAAACATTTGACATCGTATAGATATCAGCTCGATCGCGGTCGTTGAGGTAATCATGATCCAATAAAGGTGTAGTTTTGCCAGACCAAAGAAGCTCAGCACCCACCATTTGTAAAGGGTTCCGATCAGAAGCAACAAACTCGGGCTCTTTTACAATCTCGGCTAGGATCGCTTGAAGGTCCTTGGGAACCAGTTCGAAATGAAGCCTGTCACGCAAAAAATGTTCCACGGTATCCTTCAAAGCGGCAACTCCCGACGTATCTAGTATCCTAATTGTTGTACGTATGTGTGTATTAACTGCGACTTCGGTCAAGTGGCCGTTTGAAGATTCATTTTACGATACTCGAAAGTCACCTGATAGAATTCACGAGCGTCCAATCTTGGGTGCGAATTTAAGCCGCCCGCTAACGTCCCTTATGACGCCGAGAGCAGACATCGCGCCCCGAAAGGCTTTTGCGGGCTGTGCGGCTTTGCCATATAGGGTTTTCTAATCATTTTGGCGTATGGATCATGGCATGACAGATAACGCGACCACAGAAGAAACCGTAAGCTTCGGCTTTGAAGACGTTAGCCGCGACGAGAAAGTCTCGCGGGTGAAGGGCGTGTTCCGCTCGGTGGCATCGAAATATGACATTATGAATGATCTGATGTCGGCGGGTGTGCATCGCTTGTGGAAGGCCGACACGCTGGCGCGGCTTAATCCGCAGCCCGGCGAGAGACTGATCGATGTCGCGGGTGGGACGGGCGATATTGCCAAAGCCTTTATCGAACGCGCGGACAAAGCGGGCAAACGACGCGGGATTGCGCCGTCGGCGTCTGCGATTGTCTGCGATATTAATGACGCCATGCTGATGGCAGGCAAAGCGCGCAAAGATATGGCCGACTATGAGGCGCGGATGGATTGGGTGTGTGGGGACGCTGAAGCTTTGCCGTTTCCGGACAAATGCGCGGACGCTGTGACGATCTCGTTCGGGATTCGCAATGTCGCCAATCGGGACAATGCGCTGGCCGAGTTTCGCCGTGTGCTGAAACCGGGCGGACGGCTGGCTGTGCTGGAATTTTCGCACATGACCGCGCCGATGTTGCAAAAGGGATATGATGCGTACAGCTTTGCCGTGATCCCGCCGCTTGGCGCGATGGTGGCAGGCGACCGCGAGAGCTATCAGTATTTGATCGAGTCGATCCGGCGCTTTCCGAAACAGGATGAGTTTGCCGCTGAAGTAGAAGCGGCTGGCTTTTCGAATGTCGGCGTGACGAATTTTTCTGGCGGCATTGCGGCTTTGCATACGGGCTGGGCGATCTGATGTTGTCCGCTGTGGCTGATTATTGGCGGCTTTTGCGCGCTGGCGTGTCGCTTGTCCGGCATGATGTTGTGCTGCCCGATGAGTATAAGTCGCGTACGCCTGCGCCGGCAAAGCTTGCGGGTAAGATTGTGCGGGTGTTTGCAGGCGGAGCCAAAGGGCGTCCCGGCGAACGGCTGGCAACGGCGCTCGAACGGCTCGGGCCTGCCTATATCAAGCTTGGCCAATTTATCGCCACGCGGCCGGATGTGTTCGGAGTCGAGGCCACACAAGACCTCTCACGCTTGAAAGACAAGCTTCCGGCGGTGTCTCAGGCTGAAGCGGAGAAGGTGCTGGTAGAAGAGTTTGGCGCCGAGGACACGGCGAACCTGTTTTCCGGTTTGGGGCCTGCTATGGCGGCGGCGTCGCTGGCGCAAGTTCACAAGCTTGGCGAGGGGGCGGAGGCGAAAGCCGTCAAGATTTTGCGGCCCGGTGTGGAAGACAAGATACGGCTTGAATTGCGGGCGATGAAGCGTGCTGCGGCACGGGTCGAGAAGCAGTCTGTGGATGCGCGTCGGATGGAGCCTGTGGCGTTTGTTCAGACGGTGGCCGAGAGTATGGAGAAAGAGCTGGACCTCTCGCTTGAAGCTGGCGCGACGGACGAGCTGCGCGAGAGATCGCTGCAGGACGGGCATTTCTTTGTTCCTGCGGTGGACTGGGAGCGCTCGGGCAAACGTGTGCTGACGACCGCTTGGGTCGATGGTACGCCGTTGACGACGCCCGGTGTGTTTGACCGCGAGGGGCTCGACCGTGTGGCGCTGGCCAATTCGGTGACGCAGGGGTTTTTGAACCATGCGATCCGGCACGGGGTTTTTCATGCGGATATGCATGAAGGGAATATGATCCTGACCGATGAGGGCAAAATCGCACTGGTTGATTTCGGGATTGTCGGACGTATCGGTATGACCGAGCGGCGGTTTCTGGCCGAGATTTTATGGGGCTTTATACGGCGCGATTATACGCGCATCGCGGAAGTGCATTTTGAAGCGGGTTATGTACCTGCGGACAAGTCGGTTGGCGATTTTGCGCAAGCGCTGCGCGCGGTCGGTGAGCCTATTCATGGCAAACCTTCAGAAGAAGTCTCGATGGGGCGGCTCTTATTGCAACTGCTCGACTATACCCATCAGTTCGGTATGCATTTGCGGCCGGAGCTTGTACTGCTGCAAAAAACAATGGTGCAGGTTGAAGGCGTGGCGCGGAGTATCGATCCGGCTCATAATATCTGGGATGCGTCCGAGACGATTGTGTCCGACTGGATCAAGACAGAGTTCGGGCCGGCTGGCGCTGCAAAACTGATTGCCAATAATGTGCGGGAAGTGGCTGATCGGCTGAAGAAATTACCGCAAATGATGGATCAGGTGGAAGCCGCCTTGGTCGAAACGGCAACGCCCACAGCCGAACCAAAACAGCAATTTGCGCCTTGGTGGGCATGGTTCGGGCTGATTATTGTCTTGGCCCTGATCGGATATGCGGGCTGGGGGAATCACTAGCAGAAGTTCGCCTTAGGGACGAAGAGGCTGGCGGGTTAAGGTAAACGCCTTAAATTCCCTTATATGGCTTATTTTATACAGATTCGTTCGATTTTTGGTTTGGCTTTGTTCGGCATCGGCGCAGTGCTCCTTGGATCCGGAGCCGCTACAGCGCAGTCGAAATCAGATCAGGTGCAGATCTATTCGGGGTTTGAAACGACGGCATCCGAGCGCACGCGGACCTATATCAGAACGCGCCGCGTTGGTGGCCAGTTGGTGATCGACAAACGCCGCGTCCGACTAGGCGGGGGAGGTGAACTTCGCGGAGGCCCGAGCGAGGCAGCTGGTGAGGGATCAAGACGGGCTGCCACGGGACGCAGTAGAGAATCTCTACAAAACGGTGTGCGGGTGATTAATAGCCGTAGGTCGTAACGCAATCGCGCCCTCTCGGTTGCTGGGAGCTAATTTTCCACTGTAAATACCTTAACCTTACGTAATTTCAGCCCAAATCAACTTGATTTGAACAGGCTGTGCATCGTTTTCTTTAGCTTTTGCTGGCATAAGGGGGCGGTAGAGACTGTAGCGGACCATGTATGACCCAGAAGTGTATCCTCTTGATTATTGGCGGCGGTATTGCTGCTTATAAGAGCCTAGAACTTATCCGCACGCTGGGACGGGCAGGTATTGCAACACGCTGCATTGTGACACGGGGCGGGCAAGAATTTGTGACGCCCTTATCGGTTTCAGCTCTGTCTGGCGAAAAAGTCTTCACCGAATTATTCGATCTCGATGATGAGGCGGATATGGGGCATATCCAGCTCTCGCGTTCTGCGGATCTGGTGGTGGTGTGTCCTGCGACTGCGGACTTGATCGGCAAGGCTGCGGGCGGGCTGGCCAATGATCTGGCCTCTACGACACTGTTGGCGACCGATAAGCCGGTTTTGATGGTGCCGACCATGAATGTCCGGATGTGGGAGCATAAGGCTGTACAACGCAATATTGCCCAGCTGCGCGCTGACGGTGTCGAGATTATGGACCCCGATGAAGGAGCGATGGCGTGCGGCGAGTTTGGACTGGGGCGTTTGCCGGAGGTAGACCGGATTGCGGACCTGATCGAACGTAAACTGGCTGGAGGAGATAGACCTCTTGCAGGCAAGCACGCATTGATTACGGCGGGTCCAACGCGCGAGCCGATTGATCCAGTCCGGTTTCTGTCCAACCATTCTTCGGGGCGTCAGGGATTTGCGATCGCGGGCGCGCTGGCCGAGCTTGGCGCGCGCGTGACATTGGTGTCCGGACCTGTTGCATTCGACGCGCCGAAGGGGGTCGACCTTGTGCGCATTGAGACAGCACGCGAAATGCTGTCAGCTTGCGAGAAGGCGTTGCCAGCGGATGTATTCGTTTCTGTTGCAGCCGTTGCGGATTGGCGACCGGCGCAAGCGGCAAAACGGAAACTGAAGATCAAAGGCGCTGCGGCGAGTGACCCGCCGGCTTTGAATCTTAAGGAAAACCCTGACATATTGGCCACCTTGTCGCGGAAAAAGGCCAATCGGCCTGGGCTCGTGATCGGGTTCGCTGCCGAGACAAATGATGTCGAGCGTCATGCGAAAGACAAGCTGAAACGGAAAAAATGTGACTGGATTGTCGCTAATGATGTTTCCGGCGATGTAATGGGCGGCGTTGAAAATGAAGTCGCGCTGATCACCCGCTCGGGTGTGGAAAACTGGCCGCGGGGAGATAAATCTTTGATCGCGGCGAAGCTCGCACAGAGAATTGCCGAGGAAGTTTCCGACAAAGACCACGCAACCGAGATTGCGGCAGAGTAATTCCTGCATGTCCGAGCAGTGGCTCTAGAGCCAGCGTTTTCCGGCTGTGACGGGGTTTTGCACCGGATTATGCTTCACTTTTATAGTAAATAGATCAAATTTCATCGATCCTGCTACCGCGATATTTACGCGCCTTTGCTAGGGATAGTCCGATATACTAGGGCCGGTTCTCCGGTCCGACGGCAAGTTGAGGACATTATGACGAGCGCATTTTCAAGTTTCGAAAAGCTCAAAAAATCGGTTTCGATATTTATGGCACCGGACATTCCATCCGAAGTGGCTGGTAGCATACGTGCGAAACAGCTGGCTTCAGTGACAGGACTCGTCCCCGCTATCATGATGGCTCAATTGATCAATGCCGCTGTGGTGTTGATCGCCTTCTGGTCAAGCGGTGCCGAAGGCCTGCTCGGCTTGTGGGCGACGGCATTGTGCTTGATTTGCGGCGTCACGATGCTCGGAAGTGTCAAAGGCAAAAGAATTAAAGAAAAGCAAACCCGTTCGCGGCGTAGCATGGAGAAAATGTCGCGGCGGTCGGCATTTTTAGGACTTATCTGGGGCGTGGTCCCGATCATCATTGTTCCATATTCCGACCCGTTAGGGCATATGGCGCTTGGAATTGTCATGGCGGCCATGGGTTTTGCCGGCGGGTTCTTGCTTGGACGAATTCCCCAAGCGGCCTACGCATTTATCGGTCCGCTCATGCTTGGTCACATTGTCGGCCTGCAAATTATCGGTACACCCGTCTATGACCTGCTATCCATTCTGACTTTGGTTTATACAGGAATATTGATCGTCTGTGTGCAGTGGTCACATGCGCGGTATGTCGAGCAGTTGCTTGGCGAAGCTGCGCTAATCGAGCAAGAGCAGGTTATTAGTCTGCTGCTTCGCGACTTCGAAGAAACCACATCCGACTGGCTGTGGCAGACCGATGAAGATGGCCGGTTGCAAGGTTTGCAAGACGGACTGCAAGTCAACAAAGCGCAATATGATATTATGCAGCAAGGTATGGAGCTGACTGAATTGTTCCATGCCTGTGAGTCGCGTGATGTGCTTGAAACCAGCCTGAAGCGGCGTTCAGCTTTTCGCGACCTTGTTATGTGCGTTGAGGCGAGCGATGGAGAAGCTTGGTGGCTTCTGACCGGTAAGCCTGTGTTTGAAAACGGTTTTTTCGCAGGCTTCAGGGGCGTTGCTTCGGATGTAACTGCATCAAAGCTTAGCGAAGACCGTATCGCGCATCTGGCTCATTATGACGATCTAACCGGTTTGCCAAACCGTGTAACCATGTTGGAGCGACTTGAAAAAGAAGTTCGGGCTCCCGTGCGCCCGGGCTATTTGCGGGCACTGTTATGGCTTGATCTGGATAACTTCAAATGGGTCAATGACACGCTTGGTCATCCCGCTGGAGATGCACTTTTGCGGATGGTTGCCGATCGCTTGCATGAGCATTGCCAGCCAAGTGACGCGATTGCCCGTCTTGGCGGCGACGAGTTCGCTGTGTCGATTGAGCGAAAAGGCGGGATTGCCGAGATTGAGGAATTCATTTCGGGCCTCTCCAAGGAACTTAGCAAGGCATATAATCTCAAGGGATCTGCTGCGCGGTGTAGTGCGTCTATCGGTGTGCGGGTTTTCGACGCCACGCTGACCGATGCGCGAACTTTGCTCAAGCATGCGGATCTGGCGCTCTACAAAGCAAAGAGTAATGGTAAGTCAGGCTGGTGCATGTTCAGCAATGATCTCGAAGAAGAAGCCCAGCGTCGGCGTGATGTCGAGCTAGATTTGCAGCGCGCAATCGAGAACAATGAATTGGTCGTCTACTTCCAGCCTCAGGTCGATGCGAAGACCCGCGAACTGGTTGGCTGTGAAGCATTGCTTCGTTGGGTTCATCCGACCAAAGGCTTGATTTATCCGGGTGAATTTATCGAGGCGGCTGAGGACAGTGGTCTGATTACAAGATTGGGCGACTGGGTAATTAGGGCGGCTCTGGAGAATGCGAAACGCTTCCCCGATCATGTCCGTATCGCGGTCAATATATCGCCTCTGCAAGTCCACAGTGCCAATCTGTTCCCAACCATCGTGCAGGCGCTTGCGCGTAACCAGCTTGACCCTTCGCGGCTTGATTTGGAAATCACAGAATCTGTTTTGATGACGGACACTGATTTCACGATTGATCGTTTGCATCAGCTCAAAGCGCTCGGTGTGCGGATTTCGCTTGATGATTTCGGGACGGGTTTCTCGTCGCTTAGCTATCTGCGGAACTTCCCGTTTGACAAGATCAAGATCGATAAGAGCTTTATCAGCGATATGGAAACTAGCGAAGATAGTCGCGCAATTACTGTTGCGACATTGGGACTGGCCAAAGCGCTGGGTCTGCGGTGTACCGCTGAAGGTGTCGAGACAGAATTCCAGAGCAAGTTTCTGAGTGATCATGGTTGTGACGAATTGCAAGGCTTCTTTATCTCGCGTGCTCAGCCAGTTGAGAAACTGAAGTATTTTGTCGATATGGAAACAAGCATTCCACAGAGAAGCCAAACGACGATTGGTCGGATTGTGCCTGGGCCATCTCTTGTCGCGCTGAATGACACCGACGAAGAAGAGAAAGAGCCGGATGAGGACAAGCGGTCTGAAGCTGGCTAAGCGCCAGGGAGAAGAGTGCTTGTGCCTTTGTGACCAGCTTTAAAGGCGGTCCATTGCGTGGCCTGAGCGGGTCCACCGCAGCACAGGCGGGGCTTGTTGCTTGGACGGGTTTGCAATGCGGGTCTCGATTTCTCCAAGCATGAAGCGCGTTACATTTGGTATGTCGAGCGCCATTGCTGCTTGCAAGTCGACCCATTGCAAGTCTGACAGTTCTGCGCCGTCGACAGCCGGCCTATCATCTATCAGCGCGTCACGTGCATCGGCCATGAAGAAGCGCGCGTCAAAGCGCTTTGGGCGATAGGGTGGCGTTATGGCGCGTCCGACAAAGCGTAAGCCTGCCAAGCTTGGCATTGCCGACTGATCAAAGAACTCTTGCCAGTCTTTATGGACTTTGAGAGTCGCGGCTGTTTCGCTGCTCGCCCCGACGATCAGCCCGGTTTCTTCGAACGTCTCGCGTATCGCTGTGAGGGCGAAGGCACGTGCTTTGCGGCGTGTGCCGATGGCGAGTTTTTCAGCCGAGCGCGGGTGCAGTTCTGTTGCTGCAGGAACGCGGCCATCTGTGGGGTCGACGCGGCCACCCGGGAAGACGTATTTGTCCGGCATGAAACTGTGCCGCCCAGAGCGTTTGCCCATCAGCACTTTTGCGGTTTTGCCAACCGGACGGACCAGCACGAGCGTTGCAGCGTCTTTGGGTCGAGGGCTTGGTTGATCCTTCACGATCACATCGCCATCGTCTTCCTTGTCATAGGCGGAGCCAAGTTTTGGTGCGCGCGGCGTTGTCATATCGTGTCTAGCTCGATTAGTTTTCCGGAGGACTGAACCCGCATGCACCAGATGGAACCTGACGTCCATCTTCTAAATCCCGCATGCAGGTGTAGATATATTCTTCGCCCGGTCTGTCATCTTCTTGTGAAGCTTCGCTCGATTCCTTGCGCCAATACGCACCTTGGACGCAGTATTGCGATCCACAATTCCCATCGCTTGCATCAGCATAGGCGCCGCGCACGGCATAAGACGCAACAACGCCGGCATTGTTTGCATACTGGCAGATGGCTATCGAGGTGTCGTTGCCCTCGATATATTTTGCATGCAGATACATATGCGTCGCCTGATGTTGATTTTGCAGGCGCATGCCCTCGCGTTCGCCATAGTGCGGCAGGTCATCTATATCTCTGGCAAGAAAGCGCTCGAGCATTTCATCGGCTGGAATACAGCTGCTCACTTGGACTGCGTCTTGTGCTGCTGGCGTTTGTGCCAAAGCGATCTGGCTGGCACATAGTGCGGTGCCGATTATGGCGAAGGATTGCAGGGCGGGTTTTATCATCTGTTGGATGTGCATCAGCTTGTCTCCCATGCTCTATTCCGCCGGCGGCGCGAAGCCGCATCCTGCGCTTTGAAAGGCTCTGCCATTTATGTCTCTGTAGCAGGCTTTGATCATTTCTTGTCCGGGTTGATCATTTGCGGCGTCATGCTCACGCCAGTCGCTGCGCCAATAGTCGTCATCATTGCAAGTTCCGTCATCGCACGCTTCATCATAAGCGTCGGCCTGAGCACCGCCGAGAAGAAAGACCGCCACAGCGCCGACATGGTTTGAATATTCGCAGATACCAAGTGAACTGCCGTCGGCTTGGAGAATGTGCTTGGCTTGTCCTCTCAGCGCAGTATCCGGGTATTGCCTCTGTACGCGCGCGCCAGAGGATTCTGAATAGTTTGGCAGTTTATGAGCCTCGCCTGACTGGAACAGAGGCGCCATTTCGCTGCCCTTTAAACACTTGATCGGCTCTGGAGCCGCGTCTACTGGGGGCGTCTGTCCCATCGCCAAATTGCTCGCGCATATAGCTGCTGCGATCAGAATTAATTTTTTCATGAAGGCCCCCTTTATGTAAACATTTGCTCACATGGTCGGTGTCAATTACGTCGAAACTAAGGCGGTGCCTTGTATGGAGGGGGAAGCCTTAGGACAGACGGTCCCAATCGTTTGGTACATCAAACCACGGAACATGGTCGGCGTGTTGATAGCTTCCAGTTGGTTCGGGCAGAGGCGGGTTTAGGAATGCGCCGCCAGCAAGGCCTATGCCGGCAATCTGCGGCGTGGTCCACCAGAGCATGCTTGAACACTGTTTGCAGGCACGGCGAACCTGACCGGGCTGAGCTTCGGGTTCATAGCTTGTCCAGTCGCCGGACATCTCCAGCACTTGTTCCTCGGCAAAATATGCACTCCAGCCAAAGGCCGATCCTGTGCGACGTTTGCAATCATTGCAATGGCAGATGCCGTTGAGGTGTGGGTTGCCCTTTACGGTCACTGAGGCCGCGCCGCAGCAACATTTGGCGGTTCTGGTCATCGCTTCTGCTTTCTCCGGCGGTGTTTGGCAGCCTTGCCGCCCTTGCGTCTGCCATCAGAAGGTTTGCCTTTGCGGCCGGCAGGGGCTTTGGAGCCAGCTTTTCTCGGCAGAGGCTTGGACAGCATCTCCAGCAGCAGCCCGCCAGTTAAAGGCGTCGCTTCGGCTAGTTTTACGCTGACGGTCTGGCCTAGCTCGTAGCGTTGGCCAGAGCCGCGTGTGACAAGGGCTTGTGAGCGTTCATCATGGACCCAGTATTCGTCTGATAGCCGCGAAATCGGGACGAAGCCATCCGCGCCTGTTTCAGCCAATTTGATGAACAGGCCAGCCTTATTGAGACCGGCAATGCGGCCTTCGAACTCGGCACCGACACGGTCAGCCATAAAGTGGGCCAGATAGCGGTCTGTGGCTTCGCGTTCGGCGGCCATCGAGCGGCGTTCGGTGGTGGAGAGGTGTTCGGCCAGTTCTTCCATACGGGCTGCATTCTCGTCGCCGAGCCCATCGGGTCCCAACTGCATCGCCCGGATCAAAGCACGGTGGACCAATAGGTCCGAATAGCGCCGGATAGGGGAGGTGAAGTGGGCGTATTTGGCGAGGTGTAGTCCGAAGTGGCCGATATTGTCGGGTGCATAGACTGCTTGTGCCTGTGAGCGCAGCACCATCTCGGTCACCACATCCTTGTGCTCGCCAGAGCCAGCTTCGCCGAGCAGTGTGTTGAAACGATGGGTTTGTGGAGGTTCGCCGCGCGCCCATTTGATGTTTAGAGTTTGCAGGAAGTCTGCGAGTGCCGATATTTTCGCGTCTGATGGTTGGTCATGGATGCGATAGATTAGCGGGGTCTTTGATTTTTCAAGCGTTTCGGCGGCGCAGACATTAGCGGCGATCATCATCTCTTCGATCAGACGATGCGCATCGAAGCGTTCGCGCTGGGTGATGGCTTCAACGCGGCCATCGTCGCCAAGTTCGACGCGGCGTTCAGGGAGATCAAGGTCAAGTGGCTGGCGCTTATCGCGTGCGACGCACATGGCGCTATAGGCGGCCCATAGCGGCTTCAGGACATGGTCCAACATGGCGTCACCCGGACCACCAGTGAGGCCGTCAATCGCGTTTTGGGCTTCATTGTATGAGAGCTTCGCCGCAGAGCGCATGGTGCCGCGAATGAAGCGGTGCTTGCGTTTGGATCCGCTCTTGTCGAAAATCATCTCGACGGCCATGCAGGCGCGCAGCTCTTTCTCTCGCAAAGAGCATGCGTCTGCCGATAGCTCCTCTGGCAACATTGGTACGACGCGGTCGGGGAAATAGGTCGAGTTGCCGCGCATCTGTGCTTCCCGATCAAGCGCCGAACCTTCGGTGACATAGGCTGACACATCGGCAATCGCGACGATGACCCGCCATCCATCATCGAGCTGTTCGGCAAAGACGGCATCATCATGGTCGCGCGCATCCGGCGGATCTATTGTGATCAGGGGGATCTGGGTTAGGTCTTCGCGTTTTACTTTTGCTGGCTCTGCCGTTTTGGCCGCTGCTATGACCTCATCGGGAAAATCGACAGGGATGCCATGGGCATGGATGGCGAGAATGCTTGCGGCTTTCGGATCGTCGGATTTGCCGATTATTTCGGTGATAATGCCGAGTTTCGGGCCGTAAGCGCGTCCGCGGCCGGAGGGTTTGAGGCGGGCAACCACAAGGTCGCCATCGGTTGCTTTGCCTGCATCCTTGGCCTCGATAACCACTTCGCGGCGGTCTTTGCGGTTGGCCGGAGCAACGCGGCCGCCGCCATTGCGCATGGTGGTGTAAAGCCCCGTGAGTTCGGACGTTTCCGTGTTTGAGAGCTTTTTGATCAGTTTGGCGCGCCAGCCCTGCGCGGTTTCGGAGACTTTGCAAAGGGCGCGATCACCAACGCCTGGCTCTGGTATTTTTCGTTTGCCTTGCACGCCCGCATAGATGATTTCTGGACCAAATGGGCCGTCACGCCCGCTCATCCTGCCAATCAGATCGCCGTGTTCGTCGATCCGCTCAAAAGCAATAATGCCGGTTGGCGGGGGTTGGTCGGCGCGCGCATAGCTGCGCTTGGCAGTACGTTCAAGCTTTCCGTCGGCTTCAAGCTCTTTGAGGATTGCGCGCAGCTCTGTCCGGCCTTTGCCGCTAACATGCAAAGCGCGGGCGATATCTCGTTTCGTGGTAATTTGCGGGTTATCTTTCAGAAAACCCAGCACGATTTCTTTTGAAATTACAGTCATGACACCGCTTATAGGCGAGTTCGACATCAATTTCGCCCTATTTCTATCGATTGGACGCGGTTTGATAACAGCATTGCGAACGCAAACTCTAATTAACGCTTCTCTTATATAATCAGCGTAGTGAAAACATAGGTCAGGCTGAAGGGTAGGTTGATATGCAGCATGATATCTTAGACATTCTACCGGTTCCTATAATGAAATTGGAGCCGATCTGTAATGATGACGGCGATATTTGCGATTTGAGATTTGCTTGGGCGAATCAAGTTGCTGAAGCGGGGTTGGCGGAGGATGGCCAGCCATTGATAGGGAGCACCATGCTTGAGCATGCGCCATATCTTAAAGATCACGTCTATTTTCAGGCCTGTGTTGCCTGTATTAGGGATAAAGAAAGCCAAAACCTGACACTCGATGGCGCAAAAGGGACGGGGTTCGCTGGACGCATCTATCAGTGTATTCTGACGCCAATCGAAAATGGTTGCATGTCGATGTTACAAAATGTGACCGATGTTGCCGGTGAGCGGGATCGGGCACGTGGCGAACTGGGTATGATGGCCGCGGCGTGTAATGATGCTGTTACAGGCATCGGGATTGCGAATACGCGGCAAGAAATGGTCTACGCCAATCCGGCATTCTGCAAGATGTTGAAATATTCGGAAGCCGAAATCCTGACCATGAAGGTTTCCGACTTAATGCATCCGGACGAGCTCAATACGCGGTATGAATCTGCCGAGCAGCTCATGACGCATGAGATAAATCAATATGTCACCGACCGCCGCTACATCGCCAAGGATGGTGAAGTGATCCTGACATCGGTTGCCGTGTCGATGACGACCGATGACAATGGAGACGAACTGGTCGTTGCCCATTTCCGTGATGTTCGTGAAGAGCGCAAAACACAAGCTGACTTGGAGCAGGCGCTCGAAGATGCGACAGAAGCAACCCGCATGAAGTCCGAGTTTCTTGCGAATATGAGCCATGAAATCCGCACGCCGCTAAATGGCGTTATTGGTATGGCGCAAGTCTTGTCATATTCGAATCTCGATACTCAGCAAGCAGAGCATCTCGGTATCATTCGCGAGTCGAGTACGAACCTGTTGTCTCTTCTCAATGACATATTGGATTTGTCGAAAGTTGAAGCAGGTAAGATCGAAATTACGACGGTTGAAACAGATATCAGGCATAAATTACGCGGCCTATTCAAACTGCATGAACCGATTGCTCAAGATAAGGGGCTAGAGTTTGACCTCGTCGTACATCCGAGTGTGCCGTCCAGGTTACAGGTTGATCCTGTCCGCATGCGTCAATGCGTTTCGAACCTGATTTCCAATGCGCTTAAGTTCACCCAATTGGGCCGGGTTGTGGTGGCTGTTACCAGCGAACCTGTTGGGCAGGACCATGAGGTGACCATACATGTTTCAGATACCGGGATCGGGATCGCGCAGGACAAAGTCAAACATGTGTTTGAGTCTTTTCAACAGGCTGACGGGTCTACAACCCGCAATTTTGGCGGCACTGGATTGGGGCTGACAATTTCGCGTAAACTTGCGCGGTTAATGGGCGGTGACTTGTCTGTTGTCAGTGAAGAAGGGCGCGGGTCTGTGTTCACGCTTCGCTTTGCAGCACAGTCGGCGGCAACGCTGTCTGAGACAACAGACCGTCTTGAAGCGGCGCGCGAAAGCAGAGCTAGTTCCGAGAGTTTTGGCGACAGTAAGGTATTGATTGTAGATGATAATTTGGTGAACCGCCAAGTTGTTAGATCCTTTGTGAAGGCCTACGGGTTCCAGACGGTTGAGGCGGTGGACGGTATCGATGCTGTTGAAAAAGCCAGTGCCGAACAGTTCGATTTGATCTTGATGGACATTCATATGCCACGTCTTGATGGTGTGAAAGCTGCCCAGAAAATCCGTGAGAGCTCGCAGGGTAACAAGAACATTCCTATGATCGCTTTGACGGCAGATGCGATGTCAGGTGACAAGGAAAAATATCTTGAAATGGGAATGAATGGCTATGTCGCTAAGCCGATCAATGAGCGTGAGCTGATAAGCCAGATCGGTCAAGTTCTGTCCGTACGCGATCAAATGGTCGCAAACTGGTAAGCCAGCTCGCGACGCATTTTCTGATAGGCATTTGTAGCGCTATTCCTTAGCTGGCTTTTTCTTGGCCGCAGGTTTTTTCTTAGCGGCGGCTTTTTTCTTTGGCGCAGCTTTCTTCTTCTTTTTGGGGCCTTTGGCAGCTTTTGCTGCAATCCATTCTATGGCTTGCTCAACGGTCACCGCATCGGGGGCGACGTCCTTGGGGATGGTCGCATTGATCTTGCCGTTCTTGACATAAGGACCATAGCGTCCTTCGAGCACTTGCATCGGATCGCCATTGTCTGGATGCGCACCGAGATCTTTGAGCACTTTTGCGGCTGTACGCCCGCGCCCGGGATTGGCGATCTTGTCCGCAATGAGCGTGACGGCCCGATTTAGACCGACCTCGAACAGGTCTTCGAAATTGGCAAGGTTCGCATAGGTTTTCTGGTGCTGTACATACGGCCCGTATCGCCCAAGATTGGCGACGATGGGGGCGCCATCTTCGGGGTGTTTGCCGATCTCTCTCGGGAGCGATAGCAGTTTGGCAGCCAAGGTCGCATCGACTGATTTCGGGTCAACGCCTTTGGGCACGGAGGAGCGGGTGGGCTTCTCGTCGCCTTCTTTGGTCATTTCGAGATAAGGACCGAACCGTCCAGCTTTGAGCAACATAGGGACACCAGCTTCCGGGTGAATGCCCAATTCCTCGCCATCTGGGTTGATGACATTATCGCCATCGCCGGTCGCAGAGAAGGAGCGGGTGTATTTGCACTCAGGATAGTTGCCGCAGCCAACAAATGCGCCCCCGCGTCCGAGTTTGAGCGAAAGCTCGCCCTCATTGCAAAGCGGGCAGAGCCGTGGATTTTCTTTGACGTTGCCATCTGCGTCGACCGCGGGGAACACATATGTACCGAGTGTGTCGTTTAGCGCATCGAGGACATGGGTGACGCGGAGGTCTTTTGTCTCGCCAATCGCGTCGGAGAACTGGGTCCAGAATTCTCGCAGGAAGCTTTTCCATTCGAGTTTGCCATCGGAGATGACGTCGAGTTTCTCTTCGAGACCAGCGGTAAAATCATATTCGACATAACGCGCGAAGAAGTTTTCGAGGAAGGCTGTGACCAGTCGTCCTTTGTCTTCGGGGACAAGGCGTTTTTTGTCGATCCGGATATAGTCGCGGTCTTCGAGCGTCGAGAGGGTCGACGCATAAGTTGAAGGTCGGCCAATGCCGAGTTCTTCGAGGCGTTTTACCAAGCTGGCTTCGGAATAACGTGGTGGCGGCTCGGTGAAGTGTTGGGACGAGGTGGCCTCGATCAAATCGACATGTTCGCCTTCGCTGAGCTTGGGCAAACGGGCATCATTCTCGTCATCATCGCTGTCGTCGCGGCCTTCGGTATAGAGTTTGATAAAGCCGTCAAACAGCATGACTTGTCCGGTGGCGCGGAGTGTGGCGCGCTTGTCTTTGGACAATAGATCAATGGTTGTGCGCTCAAGCCGTGCTTCTTCCATTTGAGAGGCAACGGCACGGCGCCAGATCAATGTGTAGAGCTTTTTCAGGTCGCCATCGCCGCGATAATCTTCGGGGCGGAGATTGAAATCGGTTGGACGAATGGCTTCGTGGGCTTCTTGCGCATTCTTCGCTTTTGACGAGTAGAAGCGGGTCTTCTCGGGCAAATACTGGGCGCCATATTGGGCTGTGATGGCAGCTCGGGCGGCGGTGTATGCCTCGGGCGCCATGTTGACGCCATCGGTCCGCATATAGGTGATACGGCCTTCTTCGTAGAGCTTTTGAGCTGCGCCCATTGTCCGCTTTGCGCCGAAGCCAAGCTTGCGTGAGGCTTCCTGTTGCAGCGTCGAGGTAATGAATGGCGGCGGAGGTCGACGTCTAACGGGCTTTGCTTCGACCGATGATACGGAGAAGCCGCCTGCTTTGACGCGTTCGAGGGCGCCTTCAGCCGAGTCTGCATTGGGAAGATCGAATTTGCGAAGCGGGACGCCGTCCATCGCATAAAGGCGGGTTTTGAAGCTCGCGCCTTCCGGAGCCCGCAGATCGGCCTGTACTTGCCAATATTCGTCAGATTTGAAGGTCTCAATTTCGAGTTCACGCTGGCAGATGATGCGCAGGGCAACCGACTGTACGCGGCCTGCCGAGCGGGAGCCGGGCAGTTTGCGCCACAAGACCGGCGAGAGATTAAAGCCAACAAGATAATCTAGGGCACGCCGTGCGAGATAGGCATCGACCAGTTCATTGTCGATTTCGCGCGGATTTTTCATCGCCTCGGTTACAGCCGTTTTGGTAATCGCATTGAAGACAACGCGCTCGACGGCAACGTCCTTGAGGACGCGGCGGTTCTTTAGCGCTTCCATCAAGTGCCATGAAATGGCTTCCCCTTCACGATCAGGGTCGGTCGCGAGAATCAGTTTTTCAGAACCTTTGACAGCTTCTGCGATCTCGCGGATGCGGGCGGTAGATTTGCTATCTGCCTGCCAGATCATGGCGAAGTCATTGTCAGGATCGACCGAGCCATTCTTCGATGGCAAGTCCCTTATATGACCATAGGAGGCGTAGACCTTGAAATCGGTCCCAAGATATTTGTTGATTGTCTTGGCCTTAGCCGGCGACTCAACGATGACAACTTTCATGCTTGGCGACCCTTATTTTAGCGCCGGAAACTGGTGTGAAGGCGAACCATTGTCAAGCACTCATACATTATCCATCTTCATTAAAGGCAATAATTGTCAGACACACGAACAGACAAAACAATGGTGGGGCCCATGCGGCGATTACAGTCGGCACACTGCCCGAGGCGCCTAGATTGGCGCTGACCTGGTTGGCAAAATAGAAGCCGACAGCCCCCAAAGCAGCGCCTCCCATGAGCCGTGCTGTGCCGCCCAATCGTGCCAATCGCAAGCATGCAAGTGTCCCGATCAGGCTCATCACGACAAATACCAAAGGTAGCGCTGTCAGCCCTGCCAGTCGGATTTCATACTGTTCGGTTTTCAAGCCTGCTGCTTTTGCGCGCTCGATATGGTCGGAGAGGTCCCAGAACCCGATTGATGAGGGCGCAGAGAACCGATCTGTGAGGGTGGCGGTTTGTAAGCTCGTGGCCAACGAGATTTGGTCATAGCGGCGCGGGAGAGAGGCGGGCGCGTTCTCGATAACGTCTTCGAGTTGCCAGAACCCGTCGGTCAGGTGGGCTACGCCGACATCATAACGTCTGGCGAAGACATATCGGTCCGTCTGGCTACCCGGCTGTAATATGCGGTTTTCGACGATGAACTTCGCTTTTTTGAAAATCGTGCCCGTATCGTCAACGCTCTGGGCATTTATGATGGTTTGTCCGGTTTCACTAATGTCGAGCAGCCATATGCCATTTTCAAACACTGTGATCGAGGCAGCGTTGCTATCAACCAATTGGTTTCGCGTTTCTTCGAATTGTGCGTTCAAGTTGGCGCCGACAGGGGAAACAATGGTCGTGGTCATGATGCCAATGAGCAGGGCTGCAACGATTGGAGGGAGAAGAAAGGTCCATGCTGATAATCCGCTGGCTCGTATCACCGGCAATTCTGCGCGGCGGCTTAAACGGCGAAAGGTCATCATTGAGCCAGCAAGGACAGCAAAGGGCATGGTTTGCTCTGCCAGCATTGGGAATTTCAGCAAAGCCAAATAGAGGGCAAAGCCGATCGAGATGTTGGTTCTGGCGCCAACGGTACGCAATTGTTCAACCGTATCAACCAAGAGAATGGCGACTGAAATTATGCCCAAGATCAGCAAAAAGGATGCGAGGCATTCTTTAAAAATATAGCGTTGTATCCGGTTAAATCCGATCATGCCGCTTCCCCGCGCGCAAGTTTCATTCTCCGGAAGATTTGCGTGAAGTATGCGGTGCCGAGCCAAGCAAGCAAGCCCAGAGGGAGCAGCCACTGGACGAAATTGAGGGCATGGTTGCTGGCGGCTCCAGCTTGAATGCTAAGTTGCAAGATAACGGTGAGAGCGACTCCCGCGCTTGTCAGTGCAATGCGTCGATTGTAACCGCCGCGATTATAGTCGCCGCCGAGAATGGCGAGTATGGCGAGCATGATCATCACGAAATTCAAAAGAGGCGCGGACAATCTATAATGAGCTTCGGCGCGAAACTCGTCCGCGGCGACGGTGTCAAAATAATTTGTTGAATCGAGCCGTACCAATTGCGGCAAATAGCGATCCGATGCTTTCAAGACAGTATCGGTGCCTTCACGTACAAATTGGGTAAGGTCAAACGGGTATTGGTCGAAACGTAGAACTGAGAGCGAGCCATCGGTTTCGATCTGGTGAATCTCACCGGTGGTCAGAACGAGGGTTGGGGCTCCCTCAAGCTCGGTGATCCGTCCAGTCTCGGCAAGGAAGTCTGCGGTATCATCGGCGTCTCGCGTATCTGAGATCAATAGACCGCGCAATATTCCGCCAGTGTTTTCGCGGGCATAGAAGGTCAAATCATCGCCGACGGATGTAAATTGGCCGGGCCGGATCAATGTCGTGGCCAAATCGGTACGCGCGTCAAGCAAGGTGACCCGTAGGTGTTGCTGTGCGGCAGGCTGGATCCAGAGATTGATAACAAGATGGAGAAGTGCGGCATAGGTCGCTAGCCGCAATAATGGGGCGGCGACCTGCCAATGGGTCATGCCGGTGGCTTGCGCGACGATGATCTCTGAGTCTTTGTGGATCCGGTTCAGGGTTTGCGTCGCGGCTATGAACAAGGCAATCGGGATGAGTAGCGCCAACACTTTGGGTGCTCCGAGAAAAACCACTTTGAGGAAGATACCCGCTGATTGGCCGCCTTCGGTAATCAGCTCTGTCCAGTTGAGGGCTTGGCTCAGCATGGCCAATACACTTAGACCGCTGATGATGATCAGCATCGAGCGCAGAGTTTCTGCGAAAATATAACGCTGAAATCTGAACATTCGTCTCTGATGGCCCTCGTCGGCTAGATGAAGAAATATTTCCCTTTTCGGTGGTAGCGAGTTGCTTACATCGCGTCGATGATTACTTTGTGGCAAAACAGGAGTTATTACATGAAAATCAAATTTTCTGCCGAAGCAAAAACCGACATTATTGCCTTTATTGTTGATGAAGGACGGGGGTTGCCTGCTGTTGCTAAAGCGGTTGATGAGGCGAGCGGAGGTTTGTTGAAGGAGGCGGTCACCTCGGGCCGATTCGCTGGCAAAGCCGGACAGAGCGCTGTTGTTGTGCTTCCAAAAGGCAGTGCGGCGAAGCGTGCGGTTCTGTTGGGCGGCGGGAAAGCGGCTGACAGGAATGCACGGGCGTATGAGCGGATTGGCGGAAATTTTGTCAAATCGCAAAGCTCGAGTGGGTTTGCGACGGCCGCTGTGCATGTTGATGATGCAGATGCTGCGGCTCGGATTGGCGTTGGAATTCGGCTCGCAGCCTATCGGTTCGACACATATTTCACCAAACTCAAGGCGGACAAGCAGCCAAGCCTTGCCGCCGTGACGCTCGTGTCTGATGATTCGAAAGCAGCGAAAGCTGCATTTGCGCCGCTTGATGCCGCCGTTGACGGGACATATTTTGCCCGCGACCTCGTCAATGAACCGCCGAACATTCTCTATCCTGAAAGCTTTGCAAATCGCTTGAAGGAGCTCGAAGCGCACGGTTTGGAAGTGACTGTGCTGGGCGAAAAGGAAATGAAGAAGCTTGGCATGGGCTCGCTGCTCGGTGTCGGCCAGGGATCGGTCAAAGAAAGCAAAATGGCTGTTATGCGCTGGAATGGCGGCAAAGCTGGCGAGAAGCCGGTCGCGTTGGTTGGCAAGGGTGTCTGTTTTGACACGGGCGGCATTTCGCTCAAGCCTGGCGCGGGCATGGAAGATATGCGCGGCGATATGGGCGGCGCGGCTGCTGTCTCCGGTACGATGCTGGCTTTGGCCAAACGCAAGGCAAAGTCGAATGTTGTCGGTCTTGTCGGACTGGTTGAGAATATGCCGGATGCTGACGCTATTCGTCCGGGCGATATTCTGACCTCAGCTTCGGGTCAGACAATCGAGGTTCAGAACACGGATGCGGAAGGCCGACTGGTTCTTGCAGATGTGCTTTGGTATGCGCAAGAACACGTCAAGCCGCGCGCAATCGTCGATTTGGCGACGCTGACCGGGGCGATTGTGGTTGCGCTTGGGCATCATCATGCGGGCATGTTTACCGGTGATGATGCGATGGCAGATGCTTTGACGCAATCTGGCTTGACCGCTGGCGAACGCGTTTGGCGGCTGCCACTGGGGCGTGAATATGATCGCCAGTTGAAGTCGAAATTTGCCGATATGCGGAATATAGGTGGCCGCGCGGCCGGATCGATTACAGCGGCTCAGTTTTTGAAGCGTTTCGTTGCCGATGATATGCCGTGGACGCATCTCGATATTGCCGGCGTTGCATGGGTCAACGGAGACAAAGAGCCGACGGACCCGAGTTGGGCATCCGGATTCGGGCCACGTTTGTTGAACCAATGGATCGCCGACAATTACGAAGAATAGAGTTCTTTATTACTCGCGGGTTTATTTACCTTATCCCTACCTTTTGATGACAGTACTTATTGAATAATTGGGCGGTTCGACCTCTGCATTTGTTGGGGGGAGCTAAAAAAGGGAAAAGGGATTACGTCAATGAGTTACAACTTTGCGAATGCAGTTACGATTTTTAAGGACACGGTTACCAAACAATATTGGGATGTAGACGGGCGGACGAGCCGAAGTGATTTTTAGCATTATCAGTCGATTGCTATTCTTCTGGCGTTGGTGATTGGCTTCGTTGCTGGACTGATCCAGTTGCCGATTCTTGCCAATGTGTTTTCGTTAGCAGTTCTGGCGCCGGCCATTGGGCTTCTTATTCGCCGTGTGCATGATACGAGTAAGCCTTGGTGGCATGGCGTCATCCCGTTTTACAATCTCTATCTCGCTTGCTTGCCGGGCGACAAAGGCACCAATGATTTTGGCGATGATCCACTTGGCAATACTGCTGACACGTTTAGCTAAACCGAGAGCCTTTGTACTTAATCAAGAGCGGTGCCCTTGCGGCGCCGCTCTTTTTTTGTACGACTGCGCGGATGAGTGACGGATCTGGCCCTGACTGGTGGTTTTACCATCTTGAACGCACGACGCTGGAGCAGGCGGCGGGCGCTTTGCTGGAGAAATGTCTTGAGCGCGGCAAGCGTGTCTTGGCGATCAGCGCTGAGCCAGCAAGGCGAGCCGCGCTTGATCAGGCGCTTTGGACCTATAGTGATGGCAGTTTTCTACCGCATGGTCGCGCCGAGGCGGAAGGGCTTGATGCGGCGCGCCAGCCGGTTTTGATTTCAGAGACAGCGGACAATAAGAATGAGGCACCGTTCTGTCTTTTGATGGACGGTACCGACATTGGCGATGGCGCGGGTTTCGAGCGTTGCATGGTGATGTTTGATGGCGGTGACCAGAGCGCAAGGGATGTCGCCCGCAAACAGTTCAAGGCCGCAAAAGATCGCGGCGAAACTGTCCGTTATTTCCAGCAAGCTGGCAGCGGTTGGAAGGAAGCTGGCAAATAGATGTCGCGCTTCGAGTCACGGGTCGGGTGGTTAGCCTGAGGGCGGAGACGGTTTGGCAAAGGCGCTTTGGATGACGGTTAGAACCAGTCCGGCAATCACCAAAGAAATAAATGCTTTGGCAAAAACGACGGGCGCGAGCGTGTCGAACCAGATCGCATAAAGCGCCATTCCCGCCATTAAAACCGCGCCAATAACGAAGATTAGTTTCCACGTGCTGCTCATATTGATGCTTCCCCTTTTGCTTATTATAGCAGCCTGTGTTCCGCTTTGGTAGGTGCGGGGGATTGCGGCTGGGCGCGCAGACGGCTATAGCGCGCTCAAATCGCTTTTATCCAATTCTTTTAAAGGAAGTCTTCCATGTCAGTTCAACGCACATTTTCGATCATTAAGCCCGACGCTACCGAGCGTAACCTTACCGGCGCGATCAACAAAGTGATCGAAGACGGCGGCCTACGCATTGTTGCCCAACGCCGCATCCATATGAGCCGTGCTCAGGCCGAGCGATTTTACGGTGTTCACTCCGAGCGCCCATTCTTCGGCGAACTCGTTGATTTCATGACGTCTGCGCCAGTTGTGGTGCAAGTGCTTGAAGGCGAAAATGCGGTTGCACGCTATCGCGACATTATGGGCGCAACCAATCCTGAAGAGGCTGCTGACGGCACGATCCGCAAGCTCTTCGCAAAGTCCATCGGTGAAAATTCGGCTCACGGATCGGACAGCGAAGACAATGCTGCGCTAGAAATCGCCCAGTTCTTCTCGACATCTGATATCGTAGGCTAGGGACGCCCCCCAGCATATTGGCCTGACCTGTTTTCGAGACAGATCAGGTGCGAATTGACCGGCTATGCTTTGATCGCTGTTTATGCAGATCAAAACATATCCGGTTTAATTTTACCTAATATCCTAAACGGGCGTTTGCTTTGATGTGCTAATTTCCAAGTCTGCCAAATGGTGAGGCGGGGGGATTTTAAGCGATGCATCGATTGATATATACGAGCAAAGCAACCCGATTGCTGAAGAGACAGGAGCTTTTCAAGTTGCTGAATTCGGCACGGAGTGCAAATGCCGAACTGGGTATTACCGGCTTGTTGATCTATCATGAAGGTTGCTTCTTACAGGTGCTCGAAGGCGAGAAAGACGCGCTCGGAGCCTGCTATAAGAAAATCCAAAAAGATGGACGCCATACGAGTTTTATCGAATTGGCTAATGAGGCATCGACCGGCCGCCTATTCTCGGCATGGTGGATGGCATATCGGGATTTCGGCGAGCTTGGCGAGTATCAACGCAAGCAGTTGGTCGATATACGGGATCTAGCTGCCAAGGCGGGCTCTGGAACAATGGTTGAGAACTTGAAGGTCAATGCGATAATGCTGGCTTTCCTCTCGACTTTCCGCGATCTGGACATGGCTGGCTAAGCACGATCTATCTAGGGTAGGTGCGCGCTGTAGGTCGCCACGCCTATTTCGTGTGTGACTTGCAATACGCTTTGTTTTAACGTGTAATTCCAAGGTGATAGTCGCACGTATAAACCGGAGCCATGTAGCATGACCAACCCAACCAAACCGCCTGCGGCGCGATCATTCTTACCAGCGATATGTATTGGCGGACTGCTTGTTCTGCTCCTTGGATTGTTTGGGTCTTGGCAAAGCTCCCTCGCAGCGGACCAAAAACAAATTGTTACCGAGAAACCGGCCTATTCATCACCCGTTGCACAGTATGGCCAATTGCAGGTCGCAGGTAACCGGATTGTAGGACAAGATGGCGGCGCTGCCTCGCTTGCAGGGCCTAGCTTTTTCTGGAGCAATTCCGATTGGGAAATGGCCCGGTTCTACAATAGAGAGGCGGTAGAATATTTCGCAGATGATTGGAATGCGGGAATTGTTCGGGCGGCGATCGCAGCTCAGCATGATGGCAGCTATCTCGATCAACCCGAGCAAAATTACGCGCGCGCAGAAGCGATTATCGATGGTGCGATTGCGAACGGCATTTACGTGATTGTCGATTGGCACACTCATCAGGCCGAGCAAAATGTGGCGGAGGCAGTGGAGTTTTTTCAACGTATCGCCCGCAAATACGGCCATACGCCGAACCTGATATACGAAATTTACAATGAGCCGCTCGATACCACTGATTGGGCACTGACCGTCAAACCCTATGCTGAGCAGCTGATACAAGCGATCCGCGAGATCGATCCGGACAATCTGATCATTGTCGGGACGCAGTCATGGGGGCAGGATGTTGATAAGGCGGCAGCCGATCCAATTCGTGGACATCGGAACATCGCGTATTCACTGCATTTCTATGCTGCGACGCATGGGCGCAAATACCGGCAACGGGCTAAGCGGGCGATTGCAGCGGGACTGCCGATTATAGTGACCGAATGGGGCAGCGTGGATCATACCGGCGATGGCGAGGTCGATTGGGTGTCCAGCGAGGCTTGGCTCGATTTTATGAAAGAGCATCAGCTGATCCACACGATGTGGTCGGTGAGCGACAAACGTGAAGGCGCGTCTATGCTTGTACCCCGTGCCGCGTCGGATGGGGGTTGGACGGATCGCGACCTGACCACGTCCGGCCTGTATGCTCGGGAAATTATTCGCACGTGGGATACGGACTAGGATTTACGGTTCAAGATCTGTTCGCAGGCGCGTTTGAGCGCTTTGGGGTAGAGCTTGTGTTCTTCGACGAGTACGCGCTCGCGTAATGTGTCGGCTGTGTCGTCAGGCGATACGCCAATACGGGCCTGCAAAATCGTTTCGCCCTGATCGACGCCGGACGTGACCCAGTGAACTGTGCAGCCATGTTCGTCATCGCCCGCATCCAAGGCGCGTTGATGGGTGTTGAGACCGGGATATTTGGGCAGAAGCGAGGGGTGGATATTGATCATGCGATTTGCCCACCGATCAGTGAACCATGGCGTAAGGATGCGCATAAACCCCGCAAGCGCGATGAGGTCTATGCCATGGTCGTTCAAGGCCGCATCGAGTGCCCGTTCGAACGGTTCGCGGTCTTTGCCAAATGGTTTGTGATCAATGGCGCAAGTGTCTATGCCGCGCGCCGCAGCGGTCGTCAGCCCTTGCGCGTCCGGCCTGTTGGAGAGAACAAGGCTAGGGACAGCTGGCATATCCGACCGGGCGCAAGCCTCGAGCAAGGCAAGCATATTGCTGCCGCGACCGGAGATCATTATGCCGAGTTTGAGGCGGCTCACTTTTCTGCAAGCTCACCGATCACATTGGGAGTCTCACCTAGTTCTTCGAGTTTGGCCAAAGTAGCGTCGGTTTTGTCCGGGCTTGTCGCGATGACCATGCCGATGCCCATATTGAAGGTCTTGTGCATCTCGTCATCAGACATTTGGCCGACCGATTGTAACCAGTCGAATACCGGCAAGGGGGTCCAGCTTTGACGGTCAATCTTTGGGGTCAGGCCATCCGGGCACATGCGCGGGGTGTTCTCGGTCAATCCGCCGCCAGTGATGTGGGCGAGGCCGGTGACTAGTCCTTCCGCAATCAGCGGGAGGGTTGAGGCCGAATAAAGCCGTGTTGGTGTGAGCAGCGCACGGCCAAGCGAGGTGCCGCTTGCAAAAGGCGCATCGTCTTCATAGCTGAGCTCTGACCGCTCGACACATTTGCGGATCAGGGAATAACCGTTTGAATGTGGGCCGGACGAAGCGATTCCGATCAGTTTGTCGCCCGCTTTCATCTGTGAATGGTTGGGCAGGATGGCATCTCGTTCAACAGCGCCAACAACAAAGCCTGCCAAATCATAATGGCCAGCGGGATACATGCCCGGCATTTCGGCTGTTTCGCCGCCCGTCAGAGCGCATCCAGCTTGCTTGCAGCCTTCGGCAATACCGGAAATGACGGCTTCAGCGATACCGCCTTCGAGTTTTCCTGTTGCAAAATAATCCAGGAAAAACAGAGGCTCGGCACCTTGTGCCAGCACATCATTCGCGCACATTGCGACAAGATCTATGCCGACCGTGTCGTGAATGCCAGTTTCGAACGCCAACATCAGCTTGGTGCCAACGCCATCTGTGCCTGAAACCAGCACAGGATCGCGCCAACCATCGGCTTTTAGGTCAAACAAGGCGCCAAACCCGCCAAGTCCGCCCATAACGCCTTTTCGAGACGTGGCGGCAGCTAGAGGTTTGATCGCTGCGACAAGTGCGTCGCCTGCCTCAATATCGACACCGGCATCGCGGTAAGACAGAGGATTGTGATTGGTAATGCTCATAATGTGCCCGTTAGCATGAGGAGTTACACATTGCCAACGCTCTAATGGTTTCAGCCAAGCGCGAGGCCTGCTAGTAAATACAAAGATAGGAGATGCCCGCCATGATTCGTCAGCTTTTACTTGTTCTTTCCCTCGGCTTTATGTCCGGCCTGTTCGCCCATGCCGACACGAGGAGCCTCTATACGGTAATGGATATCGAGGTCGATGAAAGCGCTGCCAGCGTGATCGAAGCGCAGCAATTGGGCTTTGCCAAAGCGCGCAGGGTGGGTGTTGAACGGATGATTGAACGAATCACTTTGCCAGCTGATCGGGCAAAACTGCCACCGATTGAGGTTGATGCCGCTTTGGCACAGCGTCTTGTGAGAGCGGTTGATGTTCAGCAAGAAACGCGTGGCGGTGGCCGATATATCGCAACCTTGGCGGCGGTGATGAACTGGACGAATGTGCGCGCTTTTCTCAATGAGCAGCAGCTTGATTACGTTGATACCCAAGCGCCCGCAGCGCTTTTAGTGCCGGTCGCCCGAAACCGTATTCTCGGGGATTGGCATGCGGCATGGGGTGAGCGCAATGACGGGGCTCTGGTGCCGTATGTCACGGCGCAATTGCCTTATAGCGGCTCTGCGACATGGGAAGATATACAGAGTGAGGTCGGCAGTTCGGGAACACGTCGCGGTATATTGGCCGAGCTTGATGGTGCCGAGGGCGCCTATTCGGTGCGGGTCTCGAGTTTAACGGCCAGCGGGAAAACCGTTATCGGAACATCGAGACGGGTTGCGACAATGGCAGAGGCCGTGAGCACGGTTTCGGGCATGATGGACGATATTTGGAAAGAACAGTCAATTGTACGGCCGGGCACGCGGACATTGTCTGAAGCGAGCGTATTGTATACGTCGCTGCCGGAGTGGAACACGCTGCGCGGGGCTTTGGCACGTTCGCCGCTGGTATCGGACTTCCAGATCAAGGCGATTGCGTCAGATGGTGCCATGGTTCAATTTGCATTTTCCGGCGATGTGGATCGTTTGCAGGGGGACTTGCGCCAGCGCGGGGCGGTTCTTGAAGGGCAACCCGGTCGGTGGGTCTTGCGTTCGGCCGTCTCGGCAACGCGATAAGAAGGCTCGAATTCTGAACATGCCTCGCCAATACAGCTTGCGATTTCCGGATCAGCCGGAACGGTTCGCTGATCTCGCTATTACCGACTCCAATTGCGGTGCCATAGACACCATTCGGAACTGGTCGTCATGGAGCCATTCTGCGCTCTGCCTTGTTGGTCCTGTGCAGAGCGGGTTGCGGGTGACCGCGAAACTATGGGCTGATGAGGCGGAGGCCGTTCTGATGGATGGTCGGACGTTTGATGCTTTGTCAGGGGCCGAGCTTGATGCGCAGGCGCGCGGGTGCTGGGCGATTGATCTGGCTGATCAGGTTTCAAATGAAGACAATCTGCTGATGCTGCTCAATCTCGCTGCACAAAGAGAGATGCATGTTTTGCTCACTGCCCGAACCTTTCCTGCGCTTTGGGGACGCAAGTCTTCCGATCTGCAATCAAGACTGGTCGGCATGCCGCACACAGAAATTTACCCGCCCGATGAAGAGATGCTGATCGAGCGGCTACATGCAGCCTGTCGCCGGCGTTATATGCGGCTTGATGAGAAAACAGTCGCATTTCTGGCAATACGATTGCCGCGATCCTATGCGGCTATTGAGGAATATGTGTCACGACTTGATAAAGCAGTTGATGCAAATCAACGTGCGCCTAGTATTCATTTAGCAAGGTCTGTGCTTGAAGATGGAGCAGGGTCGCGGGCGCTTTTCGGAGAGACTGATGATCTTTAAGTTTTTGCGCGCGTAACGGGACAAACCAAATCATGGCAGGACATTCCGACAAGGCATCTTCGGACAGGTTCTTCAACCGCGAGATATCGTGGCTAAAGTTCAATGCCCGTGTGCTTGAGGAGGCCGGAAACCTGTCTCATCCGCTGCTTGAACGGCTAAGGTTTTTGTCGATCTCGGCGAGCAATCTCGATGAATTTTATATGGTTCGCTATGCAGGCTTGCGAGAGCAGGTGCGGGCGGGCGTCAAGACGGTAAGCCAAGACGGGTTGTCACCCAGCGCTCAGGTCAAACTGATCGAGAGCTCTGCTGGCCGCCTGATGAAAGCGCAACAAAAATGCTATAAGCAGCTTCGCCGTGCGCTTGGCGATGAAGGTATAAAGATCATCGGTCCGGACAAGCTCACAAAGTCCGATCATGCATGGCTGAGCCAGACTTTTGCCGAACAGGTGTTGCCGATTTTGACACCGCTTGCGGTTGATCCGGCGCATCCATTTCCGTTTATTCCCAATCGCGGATTTGCGCTCGCATTGGCGTTGCAGCCGACCGGCGACGGAGAGCCTATGACGGGGCTCGTGCCGCTACCTGCATTTGCGTCGCGGTTTATTCGTTTGCCGGACAAGTCTCCCAAGACAGTGAGATATATCGCGCTTGAACGTGTCATTCCCTTGTTCGTCGATCTCTTGTTTCCCGGATATGTCGAGGAGGGCCGCTGCGTCTTCCGGATTGTGCGCGATTCCGATATCGAGATTGATGATGAAGCCGAAGACCTGATCCGCGAGTTCGAGATTTTGCTGAGGCAAAGACGACGCGGGCGGATTGTGCGGATTAAAGTCAATGCACAGGCCCCTGAGGATTTACGTGACCTGATTTTGCAGGAAATGGAATCGGAGTCGAATGATCTCGTCTTGACGGACGGGCTTATCGGGCTGGCGCAACTGGCTGAGCTGATCACCAAGGAACGCAATGATTTGCAGTTCTCCGCGTTCGAGCCGCGCTATCCGGAACGTATTCGCGAGCATGGCGGTAATTGTTTTGCTGCGATCCGCCAGAAAGATATTCTGGTTCACCATCCATATGAGTCTTTTGATGTGGTGGTCGAGTTTCTCAAACAGGCTGCGATTGATCCGAATGTGGTCGCGATCAAGCAAACGCTTTACCGGACAAGTGCAAACTCGCCGATCGTTTCAGCGCTGATCGAGGCGGCTGAGGCGGGCAAGACGGTGACGGCACTTGTCGAGATCAAGGCTCGGTTTGACGAGGAAACAAATTTGCGGCTTGCCCGCGATCTCGAACGCGCTGGCGTACAGGTTGTTTACGGCTTTATCGATTATAAGACGCACGCCAAAGTGAGTTTGGTTGTGAGGCGTGAAGGCAAAGAGTTGCGGACCTATACGCATTTTGGAACCGGTAATTACCATCCAATCACGGCGCGAATTTATACCGACCTTGCCTTGTTCACCAGCGACCCCGCAATGGGCCGCGATGCCGGACGTTTGTTCAATTATATTACGGCTTATAAGGAGCCGCCCGCCCATAGCCCGCCAATGGAAAAAATTGTCATGTCACCGGTGTCCATGCGCGCGAGCCTGCTTGAGCATATCGAGGCGGAGACGGCGAACGCTCTGGCGGGAAAGCCATCGGGCATATGGGCCAAGATGAATTCGCTGGTCGATCGCGAACTTATCAATGCGCTATATGCTGCGAGTGCGGCCGGTGTGCCGATACGGCTTGTGGTACGTGGTATTTGCTGTTTGAGGCCCGGGCTAGAGGGACTGTCAGAGACCATCGAAGTGAAGAGTATTGTTGGGCGCTTCCTCGAACATTCGCGGATTATCGCCTTTGGCAGTGGCAAATCGCTGCCGTCTTCGGAGGCAAAGGTGTTTATGTCATCAGCCGACTGGATGCCGAGGAATTTGCAGCGACGGGTCGAGGCATTGGTGCCGATCGAAAATCCGACAGTACATCGGCAGGTGCTCAACCAGATCATGGTGGCCAATCTGAACGACAATGTGCAAAGCTGGATTTTGCAACCGGACGGGAGCTATGAGCGCTCGGTAGCCGACGAAGATAATATATTTGATGCCCACAAATATTTTATGCAGACCGATAGCCTTTCTGGTCGAGGCAGCGCTATAGAATTGAATGAACCGCCCCGCCTTGCCCCCAAACCGCGACGTGACACATGAATATAAGTGGTGAGAATATCTCGTCCAAGGCCGTGATCGATATCGGGTCGAACTCGGTGCGTCTGGTCATTTATGACGTGTTTGGACGTGGTTTGCTTCCGCATTACAATGAAAAGGTCATGGCGCGGCTCGGCGACGGACTGCGCGAGACGGGCAATCTATCTGTGAAAGGCATCGGGATCGCGCTCAAAGCGCTTGGGCGGTTCCGCGCTATCCTTGATGGACTGGACGTTCAGCACATACGGACGGTGGCGACAGCGGCTGTGCGTATGGCCGATGACGGTGCAGCTTTCGTAAATAGGGTGAAAGACGAAACCGGACTTCGAGTCGATATTATTAGCGGAGTTGAAGAAGCACAGCTCTCAGCTCTGGGCGTTGCAGCCGGATTTCACGACGTGACCGGACTTGTTGGCGACCTCGGGGGATCGAGTCTTGAGTTCTGTGCGCTCAAGAATGGCCGCGTGGGTCAAGGCGAGTCGTTGATTTTGGGACCGCTTGCCCTAGATGCGCGTCACAAGGATTTGTCGGGATTGGCAAAACCGGTTGCGCGTGAGCTGCGACAATCAAATTTGCTCAATGGGCATGGTGGTTCGTTTTACATGGTTGGCGGGGCTTGGCGGGCGCTTGCAAAACTGCACATGGATATTGTCGATTACCCGCTGCGCCAGCTCCATCACTACCGGATGGATGCGCGCGCCGTGCGAATGGTGGTTGAAGCGTCAATGTCTGATGATGCAATCAATCGGGAGCGCCGTGTCAGGGCGAGCCGGAGGCGTTCGGATATTTTGCCATATGCTGGTCTCGTTCTGGGTGAACTGTTTGAATTGGGCGGATTTTCCGACGTGATTGTTTCCGCTTATGGATTGCGCGAAGGGGCCATGGCCGCAGAGGTCGGGATGGATGATCCATCAGGCGATGGGCTGACGGACGGCGTGGTTCTGTCAGGTAGACTGCGTGACAATACGCTCGCCTTTGGCCAAACGCTGGCGGCATGGACCACCCCGGTTGTACGCCCGCAAGAAGATTTGTTTGGCGAACCTGACGTGCATGACCGGCTGATCGCGGCGGCATGTTTGCACGCTGATTTCGGTGCGCGGCTGCATCCTGATACACGTGCGCAACTTGCTTTCGACCGCGTTCTGTTTGGCGCTTACGCCAATATCACGCATGCCGAACGGACGTTTATTGCCCTTGCGGTAGGGTATAGATACACGAATAATTTCAAGGCCAGCGCCCAGCCAGCGGCAAGATTGCTCAGCAAGAGCCAGCTCAAGCTTGCTCGCCAATTGGGGGCGTGTATGCGGCTTGGAGCGGTGTTCTCGGGGCGCTCTGCAAATGTCCTTGAAGGGGGCAAGCTCAAGCGTGAGAGCGGGATGCTGACACTGTCGGTTTCGCCGGAGAAGCGGGCGCTTGTGTCGTCAACGGTTCAGCGCCGCTTGCAGACCTTGGCGGAACTGCTTGATTGCGAATGGCAGATTGCAGACAGCGCTTAGGCCCTAGGATTTCGTCTCGAACAAGCGAACCTGACCATCCTCAAACGAGATCGCAAGCGCACCGTTTAGCAGCGCGCGCGCCTTTGATCCGAACAGGTCGTCACGCCAGCCGGTAAAGGCAGCTATGTCTTGGCTTTCGCCGCGGGCGATGCGTTCGATATCTGCCGCATTGGCGATGAGACGCGGAACAACGCTGGCCTCTTCAGAGACATATTTGAGAAGCACTTTAAGAAGCTCGGGAGCACCGGCTGGCGTGTGGGCATTGTGTTTGCGCACAGGCAGCGGCGGGGCAAAGTCCTGCGGCGCTTCGGCGGCCTTATTGACAATCTCCATCAATCCATTGGCATGGCGTGATTTTATGAACCCCTTCGGGACAGCCCGTAGGCGGTCATAGGCGGCGGCATCGCGCGGCTTTTGCTCGGCGATTTCATAGATGGCATCATCCTTCAACACGCGTCTGCGGGGACGATCTAGCTCTTTCGCCCGCGTTTCGCGCCAGCCCGCGACAGCGGCCAGAACTGCAGCATAGTCTTCGCGTGGTTTGCGGATCTTGAGCCGTTGCCACGCATTCTCTGCGGACGTGTCATAAAGTGCTGGATCTTCGAGGTATTCCATCTCGTCGCGGACCCAGTTCATGCGTTTTTTGCTGTTGAGCTCATCTTGCATAATCAAATAGGCGTCGCGCAGATGGGTGACGTCACCGAGCGCATAGGTGAGTTGCTTGTCGCTAAGCGGACGGCGGGTCCAATCGGTAAACTGGGACGATTTATCGACTTTGACGCCGAGAACCCGCTGGATCAAATTGTCGTATGAAATCGAATCTCCATAGCCGAGTGCCATCGCAGCGATCTGCGAATCAAAAATGGGCCCAGGGGGATAGCCGATCAGGCGATTGAAAATTTCCATGTCCTGACGGGCGGCATGAAAGACTTTCACGCGGGATTCTTCTGCAATCAGATTGAGAAAGATACCAATGTCCAAATCTTCGGCCAATGGGTCTATCAGGCCTTCTACACCTGGGGCTGAGGCTTGGATCAAACACAATTCGGGCCAATAGGTCGTTTCGCGGTGAAACTCTGTATCAACGCAGATAAAGTCGTGCTTTGACAGGGCATCGCAGAATTCAGCGAGCTCATCTTGATCGGTAATCGGGCGTAAAATTTCATTGCTCATGAATGAGGCGTAGCCGATCACCTTGACAAAGACCAGTTGTGGTGCGCGTTTGCGCTAAAATATATTCGATTGAACAGGGAAATGCAGCCATGCACGCCTATCGTAGCCATACTTGTGGACAATTACGCAAAACCGATGTCGGCCAGACGGTCAAACTGTCAGGTTGGTTGCACAGACGACGCGATCATGGCGGCGTGATGTTTATTGACCTTCGCGACCATTACGGGCTGACTCAATGCGTCTTTGATCCAGACTTCCCTGCATTTGCTGTAGTCGAGCGTCTGCGCACCGAGAGTGTGATCACGATTGAGGGCGAAGTTCTCGCTCGCGACGCCTCATTGGTAAACGAGAATTTGGGCACGGGCGAAGTTGAAGTCCGTGTGAAAGAAGCGAGCATTCAGTCGGAAGCAGCAGAACTGCCTTTGCCTGTATTTGGTGAGCCGGATTATCCCGAAGATATTCGGTTGACGCACCGGTATCTCGATTTGCGCCGCGAGACTTTGCACAAGAATATGATCTTGCGTTCGGCGGTGATTGCCTCGATCCGCAAGCGTATGGTGGGTGAAGGGTTCACGGAATACCAGACGCCGATTCTCACAGCGTCGAGCCCAGAGGGCGCGCGCGACTTCCTCGTGCCATCGCGGGTTCACCATGGCCAATTCTATGCGCTGCCCCAAGCACCTCAGCAGTTCAAACAACTGCTCATGGTTTCGGGCTTTGACCGCTATTTCCAGATCGCACCATGCTTTCGCGATGAGGACGCACGTGCGGACCGGTCCCCGGGTGAGTTCTATCAGCTCGATGTCGAGATGAGTTTTGTCACACAAGAAGATGTATTCGGTGCGATTGAGCCGGTGATGCGCGGTGTGTTTGAGGAGTTCGCCGATTGGGAAGGCAAGGGACGCGAGGTGCCGTCCGAGGCTTTCGTGCGCATTCCTTACGCCGAAGCGATGTCCAAGTATGGCACCGACAAGCCAGACCTGCGCAACCCGATCCATTTGTCAGATGTGACCGATTTCTTCGCCGATGATTCCAAAACCGGTTTTGGCATTTTTGCCAAGATCATTGCGGGCGGCGGCAAGGTGATCGCCATTCCGGCCCCGAAAGCGGCGGCTGAGCAATCCCGCAAATTCTTCGACGAAATGGACAAATGGGCGAAGAAAGAAATGCAAGCGCCCGGACTGGGCTATGCGCGGCTGCGTGAGGCTGAAGGTGGCGGCGTGGACAGCCAAGATCCTGTGCTCAAGAATTTCGATCCAGAGCATCTTAAAGCGCTGCTCGAGCAGATGGGACTTGGTGCGGGGGATGGTGTCTTCTTCTCTGCGGGCAAAAAGGGTGACGCTTACAAGCTCGCCGGAGCCGCACGTACGAAGATCGGAGAAACGCTCGACATTATCGAAAGCGGTGTGTTCCGCTTTTGCTGGATCATCGACTTCCCGATGTATGAATACGACGAGGACAATAAGAAGGTCGATTTCTCGCATAACCCGTTCTCGATGCCGCAAGGTGGCTTGGAAGCCCTTGAAGCTGCAGACACAGAAGAGAAGCAGTTGGCGCTCAAAGCCTATCAGTATGACATTGTGTGTAACGGCTACGAGCTGTCGTCAGGCGCGATCCGGAACCATCGGCCAGATATTATGCTCAAAGCGTTCGAGCTTGCTGGCTATGGCCCTGAGGTCGTTGAGGAAGAGTTTGGCGGCATGCTCAATGCGTTCCGTTATGGCGCACCACCGCATGGCGGCATTGCCCCCGGCATCGACCGGATCGTTATGTTGCTCGCTGATGCAACGAATATTCGCGACGTGACCTTGTTCCCGATGAACCAGCAAGCGCGTGATTTGATGATGGGAGCACCGTCACCAGTTGAGGACAAGCAGCTTAAAGAACTGAATATCCGTCTCGCTCCGGTGATTAAATCCTAGCGGAACTAACTTGCCTGCTAATTGTTGCAGGGGCGTAAAACAAGGCCGTTTGGCAGCTGGGTATCTGCTGAACGGCACGCGCCGGTAAAGTCCGCTTTTTCTACGTTTTTCGCATTCGATAGATTGGCTGCAGCCAGTCTTGCATCGCGGAATCTTGCGCCGGTTAAGTCGCACTGCGCAAAACTTGCGCCTTGTAGCTGCGCGCCATCAAATATTGCCTGCCTTAGATTGGCGTAATCGAAATTCGCGCCTGTGGCATTCGCAGCGGAAAAATCTGCGCCAGCAGCATTCATATGTGTTGCCGAAACATCGGTAAGATTGGCGCCGATCAGCATGGCTTCACTGAAGGCACTAAAATCGAGTTGGGCCCCTGAGAAATTCGCGCCATTTGCCTGCGCGCCAACAAAGCGTGCATTTGTGAGTGTGGCCGCGCTGAGCTGGGCATTGTTCAGATTGGTTTGGCTAAAGTCGGCATAACGGCCAGTCACCCCGCCAAATTCGGCACTATCTGCCACCGATCCGAACAATGAGGCATGGCTCAAATCGGCGCGGGAATAGCGGGCTGAAGACAAATCGGAATACAGCATCTGACGTCCGACAAGCGAACAATCTTCGCACGACCCAGCATATGACGGTTTCCACGTGACCCGGCTTGCGCCATCGGCATGTGCGGCGGAAACCCCAAATGCACTCGCAGACAAAGCGAGCGCAGCGATTAGAGACAAAGACGTAAGTTTTTTCATCCAGCCTATATTAGGCTTTCAGCGGTGCGCTTGAAAATGACGTTGCTGTAATAAGTGTATTTTTTAGCGGCACTGTTGCACAGATAGCCCAGTTGGCAGTTCTGTATATTGGTCGCCACAGGCCGAATTTAGCTGCGATTGGCTCAATCCGCGTGATTTCGACATTTCTGCGCCGGAAAGATTCGCATCGGTCAAAGTTGCGCCGTCGAAATTGGCGCCATCGAAGGAGCCACCGACAAGAATAGCGCGTGACAGGTCAGCATTTTTGAAGCTGGTTCCGGTGAACCGGCCGCCATAAAGATTGGCGATCGAGAGATTGGTGCGGTTGAAGCTGACGCCATCCATAGTTGCCAGCGTCAAATTCGCTTGGCGCAGACGTGAGCCAGCAAACGAGACGTTGCGGATTTGCGCGTAGGACAGTTCGGCTTGGAAAAGATTGCAGTCAATGCAGGTTTCGCCAGCTAGCGCCTTTGATATATCCGCTTGGCTCTGGGCCGAGGCGAGAGGGGTAAGGGCAGCAAATGTGCCAGCAATTATCACAATCTGTTTCAACATGGCACAAGGCTCCGATAGGCTTAACAAGGTGTTTCGCCAGTCTCGCAATTTGAATGCCATGTGCTGACATCAGCTGCAATCGAGCCGCTCAAATGAGGTCCTGATTGGCAAATATGTCAAATGCTTTGGACATAAGGACCTATTGTCCAAGGCTGCTTTCCGCGCCACAGGCATCGCAAATCGCCTGAGCATCGCTTTCTTCGTCTTTGTAGAGGGTGAAGCTGCCACATGCTGCGCACGGCTCGCCAATATATTCGGGTGAGTTTTCAGTACCGTCCTCGCTCTCGCCATCTAGTTCCGCTTTTTCACTGCGCTTCTTATCGAGGATAACGATATTGTCTGGCAACTGCCCACGTGAGAAGCCGCGTGAGATGACTTTGGCGGCTTCGGCGGTGAGTTCAACCGGTTCCCGCGTGCCGTCTTCTAGTCCCCGCCCAAGACCATCATGGGTGACATTATCGGCAATCTCGGCGAGATCAGTCCGGTCCAGATAGGACACAGCAAGTTCGCGGAAGATATAATCGAGAATAGACGTTGCTTTGGTGATGCGATCATTTCCCGTGACATCGCCAGCGGGTTCGAACCTTGTAAAGACAAAGGCATCGACGAATTCGTCAAGCGGGACGCCATATTGCAAGCCGATGGATATGGCGATTGCAAAATTGTTCATGAGGGAGCGGAAGGCCGCACCTTCTTTGTGCATGTCGATGAAAATTTCACCAAGCGCGCCGTCGTCGAATTCACCAGTGTGCAAGTAGACTTTGTGCCCGCCGACTGTGGACTTCTGGATATACCCCTTACGGCGATCTGGCAGGCGCGTCCGTCGGGTTGGATCAGCGTGTTGAGCTGCGTCTTCGACATAGGGGTTGGATGTGGGATGAGTATGCTCGGTCTGTTGCGGGGCCAAATCATTGGCGTCTTCGGACATGGCGCGTGCAAGTTCCAAAGCGTGTTGCATACGTTCGGCGATAGGATCGCTCGGCCCGTCGCGCTGACCGCGAATAAGTGCACCAATCTTGTGATCTGTTGCTGCAGCGAGAAAGGCGTCAGTCTCCGTATTGGAAATACTGAGCACGGGAGGCAGGTTCAGATGCTTTGAAATGCTAGCGGCAAGGCTGATCTGGTTGTCTACGGAGGGAGCAGGGGTAAAGCCTGCCGCGTCGAGCGCTGCGGTGATGGCGGTGCCAGCGCGGGCATCGACGGCATTTTCTGCTTCTTGGATGTCGCGCTTGGCAAACCCGACGGCGGACAAAAGAGCACGGCCATCGGTGTCATAGTTTTCAGGATTGAGATCGAGTTCGTTTTGGATGAAATCATCGCCAAGTACCCAGCGGGAGAAAGCTGCATTGAGCGGCAGTCCCTCCGAGATGGCGCGCATAACCCGTCCGATGGCGTCACTGTTGAAGCCGCGATCTTTGAGCTTGCTTTCGTCCAAACCGGGAATTGGATCGGCCCCGCTCGCGCCGGACAGATTGGAGACGAGCAGCCCAAGCTGGTCGGGGGCCCGGCACGCCAATCCAAGACGGACGCAATTGGCCAGATCAGTCGGATCAGCTTCATCTCCGAAATAGGTTGTTACGGGCTGCAAGCTCTCGCTCTCGGCACCAAGCCAGGCTGACCAGGCCGGTTGCAGAGGAAGAATAGCCAATGCTGTAGACTGTTTGGTGCCAGCTTTTTGTCCAGAAACAGAGAGCAGTTTCGCTTTGGCCGAGGGCAATGCTGTGCCGCGCAGTGCGGCTTTGACGAGGTGGATAAGCGCGTCCCCGAAAGGCGCTGCATCCTCACCGGCATAATCGACGCCCAGCGCCATCAGTGCAGCGCCCAGCCCGGTCACCATTAGGACGCCTTCGCCGAGCATTTTTGCGCAGATTGGCAATAGTTCGCCCAGCCCTTCTTCGTCCAGTCCATCGGGCGTGACGAAGGCGGGCAGATAGAGTGCCATCGCACTTCGGCTCGCGGCATCGGGAGCAAGCGGTGACAGGTCGGTGAGGGCGATGTTGCACCCTGCCGATAGCGCGGCGTCGAATGCGGGGCGTGCGTCTGTGTCTATATTGGCAGGAAAAACGCGAATCGGTCCGGAGATTGGCTCGCCAGCGCTGGTTCGCAATTGCTCGGCGATGCCTGACGGACCATCGGGGTGACGCAACGCTTCTTCGATAATCGCTTCAGGCAAGCCGGCAGCCAGCGCTTCGGCCAAATCATCATTGCGCGGCGCGCTGCCCAAGCGTTCAAGCATTTCAGCGAGGCTAAGCTGTCCGGCAATTTCGATATCTCTGTTCGCCTGAAGCCGCTGTATGTCTTGCAGCTCGTGGCTAGAGACGGCGCTTTGTGAGCCGTCAGCAAGCGAAAGCGGGGTAAGGCGCATAAGCGGCATGGGCGGGGTCAAATGACGAAGGTCAATTGCATCGGCGAGTATTTTTTGCTCGTCGGGGGAAAGGGATTTGGTCAACTGGTCGTAAGAATGCAAAGTCATGTCATGCTCGCTGATTGCCGCTTTGCGGCAGGGTGGCGCTGTTCGCGGCGAGGTTCAATGGAGATTTTCTGTGGTGCACAGGGTTCTGCTTTCGTTTCCATGAAGGCTTACGGATTGAATCGATGACTGACTGGCACCTCACTTTTACGAGCGAAACAGGCAAGAGCATGATTGCTCTCGTTTAAACACTGGATTATGCCCTTATCTCGACATAAGATTGCCGCAACACTCCACGAGGATCGTACTGATTATGTTTGCAAGATTATTCACTTGGTGGAATGGCTCCACGATTGGCGCGATGTTTGACATCAAGCGGCGCTCTGACTTTATCGGTGAAGACGAGTATGGCAATCGCTATTTTGAAGATCGCGAAGTCTCGATTGAGGGACGCCAGCGCCGCTATGTCGTATACAAAGGGCTGGCTGAGCCGTCGAAAGTGCCTGCAGATTGGCATGGTTGGTTGCATTATACCTTCAAGAGCCCGCCAACGATTGATCCTCTGGATCGGAAAAGCTGGGAAACAGACCATAAGCCGAACATGACCGGTACCCTATTTGCCGATGTGCCACAGGGCAGTTTGCGTGATTCGGGACAACGCACTGGCAACAGTGCAGACTATGAGGCTTGGAAACCCGATGCGTGAGGCTGTTTTCGAAACCCTGATCGGCTTTGGCGTTGTTGCCTTTGCGGGGGCGTTTTTTCTGTTTGCCATGGCAAATGGGCGTGAAACAACAAGCGGCACCGATAGTTATGAAGTCACGGCGCGTTTTAACAATGTGGTGGGTCTGAGCCGCGGCTCCGATGTCCGCTTGGCCGGCGTTAAAATCGGCGTGGTGCAGGATATCGAGGCGGACTATGAGCGCGCTGAGGCTGTATTGCGTATGTCTGTTGATTCGGCGCTGGACCTGCCTGACGACACCGACGCGCGGATTTCGACCGAAGGTTTGCTTGGCGGATCGTTTGTCGCGCTGGAACTTGGCGGCGGTTATGACGTGATTGAAAAGGACGGCACGGGCGAGATTATCTTCACGCGGGGCAGCGTGGATTTGCTGACTTTGGTTGGCTCATTTGCATCTTCATTGGGGGAAGATAACTCCGAGGAAGAGGCGCCATAATGCATCCCGATTTACGTATTGTCATCGCAGGTTTGTTGTTTGCCGGAGGCCTGTTTGGGCCTGCATTTTCCCAAGAGGGTGATGTGGTGATCAGCACGCCCGCCGAGGAGCTGATCCAGCAGCCAGATGCGACACGTACAGACCCTTTGGATGACCCGAACTTGTTCCGTGATGTTGCGCCTGACACGACCGTTGAGGGCGAAGTCGAGATAGAGTCGGTGGAATTGCCGCCGGTTGAGTATGAGCCGTATAACGGCGCGACATTGCGGGCACTGGACAAGATTACAGGCCGGTCGACGGATATAGATGTTGGTGTGGGACGGCCGGTCGTATTTGGCTCTCTTCGAGTAGGGCTGAATGCTTGCTATCAAACCCCGCCAGAACTACCACCTGAAGCGGCTGCATTTCTCGAAATTGATGGCGTCCAAGCGACACAAGCGGACTCAGATGCTGAAGCCGAGACGGCGCAAGCCGGTTCGAATGCGGATGATGAAGCGCGGATGTTTTCAGGCTGGATGTTCGCGTCTTCGCCCGGTCTAAGCGCGCTAGAGCACCCCGTTTATGATATTTGGGTAATACGCTGCAATGCTTCCTTGCCTGTCACCGGTGCATCGGGCGAGTAAAAATCACCTTCATTTGCGAGCGCTGCGGCGAGGGTTCTTTTGAAGTCTTTGCGCTGGATGCGTTGCAATCCGAACTGGTCGAGATGCGGGTTGTGAAACTGCGCATCGAGCATTTGGTAACCGCCTGCCAGAAGCCTCGCGACGAGATGGACCAAAGCTATTTTCGATGCATCGGTTCTGGTCGAGAACATGCTCTCCCCAAAAAATGCTGCGCCGAGGGAAACACCGTATAATCCGCCCACGAGCTCGTCTCCGTCCCAACACTCGATGCTGTGGGCAAAGCCTTTTCTATGCAGAGAGCTATAGAGGTTTACGATCGCCGAATTAATCCAAGTCGTCTCGCGGCCACTGTTGGATGCGGCGCAGGCCTCGATCACACGAACGAAGCACTCATTTACCGATACACGAAATGGCATTTTTCTGACGGTGCGCTTCAGACGCTTGGGAATATGGAAGTCCAGCAGCGGTAGCAGCGCACGCTCATCAGGGTCGATCAAGAACAGATTCGGATCGTCACGCGAATCGGCCATCGGGAAAACACCCCGCCGATATGCGTTTAGCAATTCGCTTGTCCCGAACCCGCTAGACATGTCCCGTTACCATCCCAACTTCTATAATCGTTCCCTAGTCGTCTTTGCTGCTTTCGAGGAACTTTTCCAACCAGTGGATATTGTAATCCCCGTCAATGACGTCTTTTTCTTCGGCCAAACGGCGATGCAGCGGCAGTGTTGTTTCAACGCCCCCGATCACCATTTCGGCGAGAGCACGTCGAAGCCGCATGACGCATTCGCGCCGTGTCCGGCCATGTACAATCAGTTTTCCTATTAAACTGTCATAATGTGGCGGAATTTTGTAACCGGCATAGGCGGCGCTGTCTAGTCTGACGCCCGGGCCACCTGGTGCATGGAAATCCGTTATTAATCCTGGGGATGGGACAAATGTTTCCGGATGTTCGGCATTGAGGCGGCACTCGATGGAATGTCCCACGAGCAGCACGTCTTCCTGTGAAAACGAGAGTTTGGCCCCATTGGCGATTCGGATTTGCTCACGCACAAGGTCGATACCCGTGATCATTTCTGTGATCGGATGTTCAACTTGAAGGCGTGTGTTCATCTCGATGAAGTAGAAGTTTCCATCTTCGTAGAGGAATTCCATTGTCCCCGCGCCGAGATAGCCGAGCTTCGCAACTGCGCGGGCAACGATCATGCCGATGTCTTCGCGTTGGGCCTGATTGAGCGCAGGTGATGGCGCCTCTTCAAATACTTTCTGGTGGCGGCGCTGCAAGGAGCAATCGCGTTCCCACAAATGGGCGACATTGCCATGACTGTCGGCGATGACCTGAATTTCGATATGCCGCGGTTTCTCGAGATATTTCTCAATATAGACCGCGTCGTCGCCAAAGGCCGCTTTCGCTTCCTGTTTGGCAGCTTTCATTGCGGTGTCGAGATCCTTATCGGTTTTGGCGACGCGCATACCGCGTCCTCCGCCGCCTGACGCCGCTTTGACGAGAACGGGATATCCACATTTTTTGGCAGCCTTGCGCGCTTCACTCAGGCTTTTTACGCCGCCTTCGGACCCCGGTACGACCGGCACGCCAGCGTCTACCATTGCCTTTTTCGCAGCGATCTTGTCACCCATTGTGCGGATGTGTTCGGCGGTCGGTCCGATAAAGGCGATGCCGTGCGCGGCGACCATATCAGCGAACTGGGCATTCTCGGAGAGAAATCCGTAGCCCGGGTGAATGGCATCCGCACCAGTGATCTCTGCCGCAGTGAGAATGGCGGATTTTTTGAGATAAGAATCTGCCGAGGCTGGCGGACCGATGCAGACACTCTCGTCGGCCAGACGCACAGCCATCGACTGCTCGTCAGCTTCCGAATGGACGACAACGGTTGATATGCCCATTTCCTGACAGGCACGGTGAATCCGCAGCGCAATCTCGCCACGGTTTGCAATGAGAACTTTCTCGATCATTTCGAGCTGATCCTATTCTATAACGATAAGCGCTTCACCGAATTCCACGGGCTGGGCGTCTCCAACCAGTATGGAGGTCACGGTGCCAGCAGCCGGAGCTTCGACGGGATTGAAGGTTTTCATGGCTTCGACCAGCATCAGGGTCTGGCCTTTTTTCACTTTATCGCCGACGGCGACAAATGGATCTGCGCCCGGTTCCGAGGCGAAATATACCGTGCCGACCATCGGGGATGTAACGGCATTTGCGGGTACAGCGCCCGAATCGGATGCCGGCGGCGCGGTCTCCGTGGACATGCCAGATGGGCTGGCAATCACTGGCGCGGGGGCCGCGGGTGCCGGCGCGGCGGCATAGGTCGCTACAGGCGCGGCGGGTTTGGACACGCGAATGCGCAGACCGTCATGTTCTATTTCGACTTCGCCAAGATCTGCATCGCGTAAAATCGAAGCGAGTTCACGGACAAGGCCAGTATCCAGTTTGGATTTTCCAGTACTCATACGAATGCGTTTCCTTATTTTAACAGTTTAAGAGCCGCTTGAAGCGCCAACTCATATCCTTGAGCGCCGAAACCGGCAATCGTTCCTTTTGCCAATGGGGCAACAAAATTTCGTTTGCGGAAGCTCTCTCGTGCAGCAGGGTTTGATAAGTGCACTTCGAGAATCGGTACGTCGCAGGCACGCAATGCATCATGCAAGGCAACGGATGTGTGCGTATATGCGCCTGCGTTTACGATCAGAGCACCGGCTTTTGCCGAGGCTTCCTGAACCCAATCGACAAGCTCGCCCTCATGATTGCTCTGCCGGAACACGATTGTGTTATCATTTGAGAGCGATTGGAGGCGTTTTTCAATGTCTGCAAGGGTATCTGAACCGTAGATGTCCGGTTCGCGCGTCCCTAGCAGGTTGAGGTTTGGGCCATTGAGAATGTATATTGGTTTTGACATCATATCCCCGTCTTGCGCTGTAACCTATCGTAAGGCAAGCCTGTGGCAATTGGAGATTTCAAGATGATGCAGATAATTCTCAATGGAGAACCCAAAGAAATAGCAGCGGGAACGAGTCTCGCGGCATTTGTTGTTACACTTGGCGGTGATCCGCGCGGCATTGCAATCGAGCGAAATCTCGAAATTGTTCCGAAATCCGATCATGCCGAAACGCTACTCGAAGACGGGGATCGTCTCGAAATTGTGCAATTTGTAGGTGGAGGCTAGCTAAATGAGCGGATTTGGGGCGTCAGACGGGTTTCTGAAGCAATATATCATCGATGCACCGGTTTCGCGCCGCAGTTTTCTGACGGCTGGCGGGATGGCGCTTGCGACCCTCGCGCTGCCAGGCCAGGCCCATGCCAATCAGCGTCTCGAAACCGAGCGCCTCGTCTCCGATACGGCTACGCCGCTCTGGGGCATGGCGATGGCCTATGGCGAGGGGCGGCTTGATATTATCGATCTCGACGGCTCGCAAATTCTGCATTCGTTTGAGGGCTTCCGCGCGAGCCACGCGATTACGCCGATTGAACATTTGAACCGGTTTGTGATTCATGGCGTGCGATTTGACGGTACTAGGACACGTGAAAATGCGCGGGGCGCATTGATGGTGGTCGAGGTTGATCCGGTCGTGAAGTCTTGGGAAGTTTTGCTCTACAAAGACATTGAAGGCGGTGTTCCGCTACATTGGCAGCCTAATCCGGAGCATACGGAAATTGTGTTCAATACGACGGGTGATGGCAGCCTGCACGTGCTCGATACGCAGAGCCTCGAGATCACCCGCTTTGTCGGTGGCGGCGAGCATTCGAATATGGCAATGTTCGACGACCTGCTGATTGCGACGGACGCGATGGCGGGGCCAAGCAATGTGCTGATCACTGATCGCAAAACCAATACAGTTCTATCGACAACGCCGATCGGCACTTGGGGGCACGGGATCACCGTGAACAATGAACGCGGTGAGGCCTTTGTCTGGTCGAAAGAAGGCGGACACCGGATTTCTCTGGCGCGCGCGACAATGGGGCAGCATCTGGAGATGATGGAGCCATTTGCACCGCGTCAACGCAGCTGGTTCTGCTGGACCCCGCAAGGCGGACAGTTCACGCATGATGTGGCGTGGAACAAGGGCGATATCTATGACCCCTATTTGCTGGTCGTTGATACGAAACATGGGCGCTTCGAGCAGATACCGACGGGTGAGCCCGATTTGCAGCCAAGTTTTATGCAGGTTTCGCCGGACGGGAAATGGGGCCTAGCCAGCATGCAAGGCTATGAAGAAGTTGGCGTATTTGATCTCGTCAATAACCGGTTCGAAGGCACGATTGATGCGGGGCCTGCTCAGCAATCATTCTTTGAGCGGGACATGGCGTTCTGCCGCAACCGTAACTATGCGCTGGTGACCAACACGGCCGAGAACTCGCTGAGCCTGCTTGATTTAGCGGAACAAGAGGAAGTGCGGCGCATCTATCTGCCGAGACGACCCGACTGGATTAAAGTGCTGTCACCGATCTAGCTTTCATTCTGCGAGATATCGATTGCAATCAGGTCGTATGGGGTTTCCGCACCAGTTGCGGAGTTTTCTATTACGCTCCCAATTTCGATCCTGCCGCCGTCCTCGGAAGAAAACAATAGGTTAGGTTCTGCGATTAACTCACATTCGGTTCCAGTTTTTTTGCAGATATTGAACGCCGCGAATGTCGTACCGTCTTCAAGCTCCTCAATGCGAAGACTGACTTCATAGTCCGAGTGAGACATTGGCAAAACAGTATAGCTTTCATTGCTTTTGGACTGGGATGGCACATTCGTTTCCCAAGAGGAGCGATCTGCTGTTTGCACAGCGGGGGCAGGCTCGTAAATCTCGACATTTACGGTGTAACCGTTTTCTGCTTGGGCTGGTGCTGCGAGCATGAGGGCCGCGCTAAGGCTCGCAACAATTCCTGCCGTACCCCATGCTTTTGGTGATTTTACCATCTGGTTGATCCTTTTATTGGTTAAGGGCGCGGCGGCGTCTTTGGCCTGCATGTATGCGCCAACGATGCTTCGAATAAGCTCACTTGCAGAGCGGTCTTCAGAGCGGGCTAGATCCATCAACTCGATTTTTTCTTCAGGGGTGACTCGGATTTCAATTTTTTCAGTTTTCTTCGACAAATCGCGAGCCTCCCATGTGTTGTTTGAGACTAAGTCGGCATTCTCGGCACCTTCAAGGGAAATCGCGTCATGCAAGCCCGATTTCGTGTCATGACATCAATTCAGCTCGGGGTTTGCCATTCTACCATCTAGGTTGACACTTCCTGCGGGCGATCTACTTTCGCGCCACCGGGGTGCCTGTTACTAAGGCTGAGATTATACCCGCTGAACCTGTCTGGATAATGCCAGCGTAGGAAGGAAAAGAAATGAACCAGAAGACATTTTCGAATCCAGAATTGTCGAATGACATTCTCACCATCGCCGGACGGAATTTCCAGTCACGTCTAATCATTGGCACGGGCAAATATGCCTCCTATGCGCAAAATGCCGAAGCGGCGGAAGCGGCTGAAGTTGATATGGTGACGGTGGCGCTGCGGCGGGTGAACCTGTCAAATCCGGACGAAGACCGACTGTCTGATCATGTCTCGCCTGCACGCTACACATATCTGCCCAACACTGCCGGATGTTTTACGGCGGACGAGGCCGTCCGGACCTTGAAGCTGGCGCGTGAAGCTGGCGGCTGGGATTTGGTCAAACTCGAAGTGCTGGCGGATCAGAAGACACTCTATCCGGATATGCAAGAAACCCTGAAAGCAGCGGAGTCGCTAATCAAGGACGGGTTCCAAGTGATGGTTTATTGCTCGGATGATCCGGTCTATGCGCGCCGGCTTGAAGAGGTCGGCTGCTGCGCAATCATGCCGCTTGGCTCTTTGATTGGTTCAGGACTGGGCATACAGAACCCCGTGAACATTCGTCTCATTGTCGAGCAGTCCCGTGTGCCGGTGATTGTCGATGCGGGCGTTGGTACGGCGTCGGACGCAGCGATTGCGATGGAGCTTGGCTGCGACGGGGTGCTGATGAATACGGCGATTGCCGAAGCGCAAGACCCTATCCTTATGGCAAGCGCCATGAAGCATGCTGTTATCGCTGGGCGCGAGGCCTATCTGGCCGGACGGATGGGTAAGAAACGTTATGCAGATCCAAGCTCGCCGCTGGCTGGATTGATTTGATGAGACGGTTGCTTGTGAGCCTCGTTGCAATAGGTCTGACAGCCTGTCAGGCGGAAAATGTGCAGCCAGAGGTCGAACACGCCGATAAGCGGTATGATCAATTGCTGCTTGCGGACGACCAATTACAGGGTTGGTTGGCGCAAGCAACAGAGGAAGACAGCGCTTGGGCTTTTGATAGTCAACTCGATGTGCTTGGTGCGCAGTTCGTTGAACTCGCCTTACATATGGGGCGGCTCGACAGCAATTATGTTGACGCCTATCACGGCCCGGACATCTGGAAGACGACAACAGATGCGATGACTCCAGATGCGGAACGTCTGGCCGGTGACATCGATAGTTTGAAAATGATGCTCGCAGCTTTTGATTCGGAGGATCAAAGCGAGGCCGTTCGCAAAGCCCAGCTTGGAAAACTGCTCCGCGCGATGTCAGTCCGTCTCAAAGTTGTAACTGGCGAGGCCGTTGCTTTTGATACCGAGGTCTCGGAGATCTATGATGTGACGCCGCCTATCTATGATCTTTCCAAATATGATGCTGTGTTGGCTGAGATTGATGCGCTGGTTCCCGGCGAAGGTGATTTGGCCGCACGGGTCGATGCGTTCCGCAACTCACTGGCGATCCCGACCGATAAGCTTGCGCCCGTGTTCGAACGTGCCATTGCCGAGTGCCGCGCCCGTACCGAGGCGCACTATACGTTGCCAGAAGGCGAAACTTTCCGGATGGAGTTCGTCACGGATAAATCATGGTCGGGCTATAATTATTATCAAGGCGGCTATGAGAGTCTGATCCAGATCAACACTGACTTCCCGATCATTATCGATCGCGCGGTCGATCTAGGTTGCCATGAAGGCTATCCGGGGCACCATGTCTGGAACCTGTTTATCGAACAGGAATTGGTCGGCGAACGCGGCTGGATTGAATACACGGTCAATCCGCTTTTTGGTCCGTTCGGACCTATTGCTGAAGGCTCGGCAAATTTCGGAATCGAGCTGGCGTTTCCGGCCAATGAGAAGATCGCGTTTGAACGTGATGTTCTGTTCCCGATGGCGGGGCTTGATCCGGCCGACGCCTCAAAACTTGCGGCGTTAAATGCCCTGACTGGCCAACTCTCTCACGCTACCAATGACGTGGCGCGGCGATATCTCGATGGCGACATTACGCGCGAAGAAGCGGTGCCACTGATTCAGCGCTATTATCTCGCTAGCCTAGAGAAATCAGCCCAGCGCGTCAGCTTTATCGACACGTATCGCGGCTATGTCATCAATTATAATATTGGCCGTGATCTGGCGCGCGAATGGGTGGATGCTGCTGGTGATGACACGGCGGCGCGGTGGGGTGCATTTGAAGCGATGCTAACGGGGCCTGTCACTGCTTCCGATATCGTTGCCGCACGCGACTAGCTGCTCGTTGCTCAAATCAAAAACGGCCCCCAGTTTCCTGAGGGCCGCTTGTGTTTTGTGGAGGCGTAAAAGCGCTTATTTGTCCATGTGGACTTTGGTCGCTGGAAACGGAACTTCGAAGCCAGCGGCTGTGAAAGCTGCTTTCATTTGTTCGGGCACAGAATAGCGCACATCGAAATAGTGGGCGCCGTCGGTAAATGGACGAACGACAAATTCCATTGCCGATGGGCCAAGTGTTTCTACTTCAACAAAAGGCGCAGGGTCCGCCGCAATGTGCGGATGGTCAGCGAGGACCTTGTTTATCACAGATTTTGCCTGATCGACACCGACACTATAAGCGACGCTGAACTTCATCTCGACACCGCGTACTTTGTGGTGGCTGTGATTTGTGATCTTGGCGCCCCAGATCGACCCGTTCGGAATAATGATCTGTTGGTTGTCGAAGGTTTGCAATACGGTGGTGAAGAGATTGATTTCTTCAACATTGCCGAACGTATCAGCTGCATCAACAAAATCCCCGACCTTGTATGGGCGGAAGACAAGAAGCATGACGCCAGCAGCAAGGTTTGACATTGCGCCTTGCAGAGCCAGACCAACGGCGAGGCCAGCTGCACCGAGCAGAGCAACAATTGATGTGGTTTCGACACCGAAGCGGTTGAGAACAGCAATAATGACAAAGGCCAGGATCACATAGCGGGCAATACTGCCGAGGAATGTGAAGAGCGTGCTGTCGAGATGTTCGTATTTAGAGCCAAGCCCCGCGACGAATTTACCAACGCGTCCGGCAATCCAGCTACCAACTATGAATATGACAATAGCAAGCAGGATATTGGTCGCAAATCCGAGCGCACCCGGTAGATATTGCTGTAGATCAATAGAGTTCAGAAATTCAGGCATGTTTGATTTCCCTGTTTTGGTTGGGCCAATCGAGTCGCAAAAAACAATTGTTCACCAGATTGCCTTGGCCCTCATGCAATCGGTTCTGCGGTGTCCAGCACCCCGCGCGCTTTATGGCCTGAGATGACTGAACGGTCACTGAACAACGGGTTGTGATTGAGCGACGCTTCCCCGCCAGTATTGCAGAATGCAGATTAATGAGCACGATTGGCGCTGCTAATTTGTGCGCACATTTGAGCGGCTGGACTAGACCGACTTGCTGCATACTCCTAAAACACGAAATACAGTTTTGGAGTCCCCTTATGAAGACATCTATCGCGGCGCTTATGACAGCAGCCCTTCTGACACCGTTTGCATTGGCCCAGCCTGCAACCCCTGAGCCGCTGGAGCGCGCGGTGTCGGTTGGCGTCGATAAGCTCATCGAGGCAGGTCTTGAAGACAATGTCGGCTTGCAATTCGTTGAAGACCTGACAACCGAGATCGGACCGCGATTGGCGGGATCGGATGCGGAAGCGAATGCCCGCGAATGGGCGGTGGCCGAGCTCAAGGGTTTGGGGTTTTCGAATGTTGCGGTTGAGGATTTTGAAATCCCTTTCTGGTCACGAACCTTGGAGCGTGCGGAAATCGTCTCGGCTGGCGGGCAGTCGATGACAGTCACAGCGCTGGGCGGATCGCAGCCAACACCCGAAGGCGGCGTTACGAGCGAACTTGTCCGGTATACGAGCATGGTGGCCCTGAGAGCTGCCGATCCGGCCGATGTGGAAGGTAAGATCGTATTTCTTGATGAAGGCATGACACGTGCGCAAGACGGCTCTGGCTACGGTGTGGCCGTACGCAAGCGTCGGAACTGTGCACCGGTCGCAGCCGAAAAAGGAGCGCTGGCATGCATGATTCGGTCTGTCGGCACTGACCATCACCGGTTCGCTCATACAGGCATGATGTCACGCATTGGGGCTGTCGGTACCGGGACCGGCGTCGCTATCTCGCCGCCGGATGCCGATCAACTCGCACGCTTGCTTGAACGCGGGCCTGTGACCGTGGAGCTCGAGATCGGAATTGAAAGCCGGGATTCTGCTCCGTCCGGCAATGTGATTGCAGAAGTACGGGGACGCGGCGCTCTGGCTGACGAGATCATCTTGCTTGGATGTCATCTCGATAGCTGGGATCTCGGGACAGGCGCGATTGATGATGGAGCCGGTTGCGGCATTGTCGTTGGCGCGGCGAAACTGGTTGCGGATATGCCAGCGCGCACGCGCCGGACCATTCGCGTAGTGCTCTATGGTTCGGAAGAAGTAGGATTGCTCGGCGGGACGGCTTATGCCGAGCGGCATGCGGCTGAGCTTCCAAAACACGTCTTCGCGTCCGAATCCGATTTTGGTGCTGGCCGTATTTGGCGGTTCCAGACCGGATTTGGAGATGATGCGCTTGGCTATGCGGCGGCTATGCAGCAGGAGCTGGCACCGCTCGGGATTGTACCTCAAGACAATAATGCACGAGGCGGACCGGACATTGGTGTGCTTCACCGCGCTGGCGTCCCTGTTGTGACGCCCGGGCAAGACGGAACGGACTATTTCGATTTGCACCACACGCCCGATGATACGTTTGACAAGATTGATCCCGAGGCGTTTCGCCAGAATGTTGCAGCCTATGCAGCGTTTACATGGATTGCATCGGAAACGGGTTGGGATTTCCGTAAATCGACGGATGACGGACATGTCGGCGAATAGGTGTTTTCTGGCCAATTAGAGGCTTAGAAAGACATAAAAAAACTGGCGCGCGGGACCATCCTGCGCGCCAGTTTACGTTTTGCTATTGCTTGCGACGCCTAGTGCGTGCTGGCGGCAATCCATGCATCGGTTTTCTCTTCAAGGACCGCCAGAGGAATAGGGCCATCGCTCAGCACAACATCGTGGAAATCGGCGAGGGTGAATGCGTCACCGAGCGCGGTTTTGGCGCGTTCGCGAAGCTCGAGTATCTTCAACATTCCGATCTTATAGGCGGTCGCCTGACCCGGCATGACGATGTAACGATCAATCGCTTTGATGCAGTCCCATTCGGCATTTGGCGTATTGTCGATCAGGTATTGTGTCGCTTGCTCACGGGTCCAGCGTTTATCATGTAGACCGGTATCAACAACCAGTCTTGCCGCACGCCATAGCTCCATAGATAGCCGTCCAAAGTCGGAATACGGGTCTTCGTAGAAGCCAAGTTCTTTGGGCAGGAACTCCGTGTAGAGTCCCCAGCCTTCGGAATACGCCGTATAGCCGCCAAATTTCCGGAATTTAGGCAGGCCTTCAAGCTCTTGCGAGATCGCAATCTGCATATGGTGACCTGGAATGCCCTCATGATAGGCCAGCGCTTCCATTTGATAGGTCGGCATGGAGGTCATCTGGTAGAGATTGGCATAATAGGTGCCGGGCCGTGATCCGTCTGGTGCGGGGCGCTGATAGAAGGCCTTTCCGGCCGCTTTCTCGCGGAACGGCTCAACAGCTTTTACGACAAGGCCAGCCTCGGGGAAGCGGTTGAACATGCGCGGTAGGTTATCGCGCATTGTGTCGATAAGGGCGGTTGCCTCCGCGAGATACTCGGCACGGCCTTCATCTGTATCTGGCTTATAGAACTGGCTGTCATTGCGCATGAACACAAAGAAATCCTGCAAGCTGCCTTCAAATCCGACTTGATCCTTGATGACCTCCATTTCGCCATGAATGCGGTCCATCTCTGCGAGGCCGAGATCGTGGATTTGCGTGGCGGTCATATCGGTGGTGGTCATATTGGCGAGACGGGCTGCGTAATAGTTTGCGCCATCGGGCAGACGCCACACGCCATCATCTGTGCCAGCCGCATCGCGTTGCTCGGTGATGGTTTCGATGAGACGGACATACGCAGGTGAAACGGAATCGATCAGCGCTTCACGCGATCTGAATAAGAGGTCGTCTTTTGCGTCGTCGTCTATGTCGAGGGCTGCAACCTTCTTTGCGAAGTCTTCATAGAGCGGTGACGGGCTTTCGGGCGGGCTGCCTTCAAACGGGTAGCCTTGGATGACATTGCCCGCAGATTCGAGAACATAGTCATATACGAATTTCGGGGCCAAAACGCCGTTTGCAGCTGATGCTTGCGATTGGTCGATGAACGTTCCGAGAAAAGCCCCAACCCCATTTAGCCTCGAGATATAAGCTTCGGCATCGGAGACGTCCGAAATCCGGTGTTGATTGATCATAAAGGCCGGAATGCCTGCATGCTGGCCGCGCATTTGATTGAACAAATAGGCGTTGGAGCGATACTTGAAATTGCGTTCGGCCTGCTCGAGCTGATATTCGGCGAGGCGAAACGATAAGGCGCCTTGGGCATCGAGATTTGCAGGATCGAACTTTTCGCGCATTTCGGCGACATGGGCGCGCTGGATGTTCATTTCGGCGAGTGCATTCTCGTCGCTGGCATCATCCCATTTGTCATAGTCTGTTTTGATGCCCAAAAATGTTTGCTGCATTGGTGAACGCGCGACAGACTCATTGAATGCTGCTTCGAAGAAGGCGTTCAGGCGTGCTGTTTCTGCTTCTTGGTCAGCTGACGCGTTTTGTGATGCGGATTGACTGTTTGCGGTGTCGCCGGATTGGGGGGCGCCAGCGCGGTCAGCGCTACAACCAACAGCAAGCATAAGTGCTGCGAGTGAGATGGAAGCAAGTTTCATGAGGTGGACCTTATGTAGAGGGTGATATGATGTCGGAAAATTAACGTAAATCTTAATGCTTTTTTCAGTTTCGTTAACCTTGTTTGCGCTAGAAATGCTATAACTGAACGTGTTGTAGCTTTAATGCAGCATCCTGAAAACCTGTAGATGGATTCCGAATCGTAGCAGTGATTGGGAAACGCCGAAGAAAGTAATGCTCTATGTCGCTCCATACTGGCTCACCGATAGACGCTAACCCCTCCGTAGAGGAGGGCATCGATATGCAAAAGGATGTCTCGGGGACCGAACAGATCACGACCGATAGTCTTGATGACGAGGCGAAGACGAGCGGCAGGCAGGCTGGCGCACGCAAGGTTGATATGATGCAGCTCGCTTTTTGGGGGCTGATGCTTTTTGCTGTGGCAACGGCGAGTGTGGCTCTCGCTTGGCCGCAAGCTGGTGGCGCGACATGGATGCCGACAATGGTCTCAATGGCCGCTTTCGGTGTTGTTGCAATCGTCTGGTTGGCACGCGGTGCGGGGCGTCGGCTTGGCTTGTTTCCCCAGCGCGGCGCTGCTGAATCGATTGTGCCGGTAAATCCACCACGCTTTGGTTGGATCAATGCGCTTGATGAAGCCGTTTTGATTACCGAGCAGGGCGGCGCAGCCGTCGCATCCAATACGGCGTATCGGGCTTTGTCAGAAATTACTGTGTCAGGCCTTGGTGACGCCGAGCGTTCTCCAACGGTTGACCGTTTGTTTGGCGCGAATCCCGGTCTGGCGGCCCCGATTTTCCGGCTATCAAAGGCGGCTAAAGCGGGGATTGCGCGCCGTGAGGTTATGCCGGCTATAACGCTTGGGCCTGAGGCGTTGCCCGTCCAATATGAGATTGGCGTGTCCCCATTGCCGCGTGAGCGGGTTCTTTGGCGTTTGCGCCGTATTGCGGGCAATGAAGAGGCGACCGGTGCAGCCGACCTCAAAGCGCTCTATGTAGAAGATGCCCCTATGGGGTTCTTTGCATCGCGTCCGGATGGGACTCTGACCTATGCCAATAACTGGCTAAGAGAGTTGATCGGCCTGCCTGAGACTGCCACCAATGTTCGCATAGATGATATTATGCGGCCCGAATTTGTGAAGCTGTTGCGTAGGGAACGCAAGTCAGGCGCACCTGGACGTGCAGATATTCTTATTCGCGGACGCGATGGCGTCGAAATTTCGGTACAGACGCTAACCACTTGGACGGGCCGCGGGGCAGATGCTGCGGGACGAACAATTGTCATTGCAAATAATGGTCAACAGGTTGTCGGTGGTGCCGGACGGTTCCAGCCTTCAACGGCGAGCCGCCCACCACGTCCCGACAGCGATCCGATGTTCGATGATGCGCCATTCGGTGCCGTTCGGCTTCAAGGCGGCTCGTTAGAAGATGCCATTATACTCGATACCAATCGGGCTTTGATGGATCTGACGGAAGGTAAAGCTGCCCCCGGTGGAAAGTTCTCCAGCCTATTTGTTGCTGAAGACGGACAAGACAAGCTGGATACCAAACTCCTTGATGCCATAGATCGTCCGGTTGAGCTTGAGCTTGCCGGCGAGGAGACCAAGAACGTCAATGTGTTCGTTACGCTGGATGGATACGGCCAGCCATTGGTTGCATATGTCATTGATATGACCGAGCAAAAACAGTTGGAACTGCGTCTGGCACAAGGCGAAAAAATGCAAGCTATTGGCCAGTTGGCTGGCGGGGTTGCGCATGATTTCAATAATGTGCTGACAGGGATCATTCTCAATACCGACAAGCTGACCATGCGCCATCCTGTGGGCGATCCGAGCTATGTCGAGCTGAACTATATCTCCGAATTGTCCAACCGTGCTGCTGAATTGGTAAAAATGCTGCTTGCCTATGCTCGTAAGCAAACCTTCAAGCGTGAAGTGCTCAACATTACCGATACGCTTTCCGAGTTTTACATCTTGCTACGTCAATTGGTTGACGAGCGTATTGAGCTGGATATCAAGCATGGACGGGACTTGCCGCGCATTCGTGCGGATAAGAACCAACTCGAAACGACGATCATCAATCTGGCAACCAATGCGCGCGACGCCATGCTTGGCAAAGGAACGCGGGGGGGTGGATCATTGTCAATCCGTACGAGCCGCGCAAATGCGACTGATGCACACAAAGCCGGTTTCAACTTTGTCGAGGCAGGGGAATATCTCCTCATCGAAGTCATCGATACCGGACAAGGGATTTCTGAAGCCAATCTCGAGAAAATATTCACACCGTTCTTTACAACCAAGGCAACCGGTCTTGGCACCGGACTAGGGCTGGCGACAGTGTATGGCATTGTGAAGCAGTCGGGCGGTTATATTTGCCCGATCAGTGAAGTGGGTAAGGGCACCAACTTCCAAATCTATCTGCCGGCACTGAGCGCCGAGGACGTGCCTGCGATCGAGGAAGAGCAGGAGCAATCCAGCAAGAAGACTGTCAATAAGCCGGTTGATATGGCTGGGCGAGGACGGATTTTGCTTGTGGAGGATGAAGAGGGTGTACGCGGTATTGCGGCACAACTGCTTGTCTCGCGCGGATATGAGGTGGAAGAATCTGCCGATGGCGAAGAGGCCCTTGAAGTTCTACAGGACAATCCGGGCGGCTTCGATCTGATTATTTCGGATGTGGTGATGCCGGGTATGGATGGTCCGACCTTGATCCGCGAGGCCAAGGAATTGCTTGGGAATGCGCGGATTGTCTTTATCTCTGGATATGCCGAGCGCGATCTTGCCGATGCGATTGATGAAGATCGCGAGATTTCATTCCTGCCGAAGCCGTTTACGATGAGCCAGCTTGCTGAGCGCGTGAAACGCGAGCTTGGACTGCGTCAGGACGAAGCTGCCTAGTTCGAATGCCCGGCAGTTTAGTTGCCAGCCGCCCAGTGTTGGCTCAATACGTCCGCTATAGAGGTTGCCCGGCTGGCAATGGCCCAGTGACCTGCGTCCTTCTCAATATGGATGGGGACTGACCAACGCTCGGCGAAACGACGCGCTGAGGAGAGGCCGACATAGGGATCTTTTTCTCCCCAGATAATCAGGCCGCGATCAGGAAGTCCGTCTAGATCATCGGTCCAGTCTTGGGCGACCGTTTTTGCGGATCGGTAGAGAGAGAGGATGCTCTGCTTCATCGGGCGTGACCAAGCGCGAACTTCTTTGGCAGCGATAGACTCGGGAAGACCGCCATCAACGAGGGCGCGCTTGAGGGCGAATTTGGGCGTTATCGCCATAAGCAACTCCCCCAGAAGCGGCGTTTGCCATTTCTGGGCTGTTTCATGCCACTCATAATCCGGATCAAGCACGGCACCACTTATTGCCCAGCTGCGGATGAGGTCTGGTCGGCGTACAATAGCGCGCTGGGCAAGCAATGCTCCCCAATCATGGGCGACAATATCAACGGGGGCGCTGGTACGATCTGCTTCTCGCTCGATTTGCATGAACATCCAGTCGAGATAACCCTCTTTGGTGGGCTGGAAATGTTCGGGATAATTCGTACCAAAGCCAGGCATTTTGGGTGTCTTGGCTTCGATCCTGTTTTGCGCGAGCGCGCCTAGCAGCGGCTGCCAAACTGCCGATGTATCGGGGACACCATGGAAAAAAAGTACACTCATTATCATTCCTTACCTAAAGGGAAGGGGTTCCCAAAGCGCAATTTCCGGCCAATTATAACAGTAGAAATGGAGTCTCTCATGAAAACACGCATTACAGATATGTTCGGTATTGAGCATCCTATTATTCAAGGCGGCATGCACTATGTCGGTTACGCCGAAATGGCGGCTGCCGTATCAAATGCCGGAGGATTGGGCATAATTACGGCACTGACGCAAAAAACTCCTGAAGACCTAGCCAATGAAATTGCAAAATGCCGCGATATGACGGACAAACCCTTTGGCGTCAATATCACCTTTCTACCGTCGCTGACCCCGCCAGATTATCCGGCAATTGTAAAAGCGGTGATTGATGGCGGCGTGAAAGTTGTTGAGACGGCGGGCCGAAATCCGGCTGAAGTCTTGCCGTTTCTCAAGGATGCAGGGATCAAAGTTATCCACAAATGCACGTCGGTTCGTCACTCGCTCAAAGCACAAGCGATCGGGTGTGATGCGGTTTCTGTTGACGGGTTTGAATGCGGTGGTCATCCAGGCGAAGATGACATTCCGAATATGATCCTGTTGCCCCGCGCAGCCGATGAGCTCGAAATTCCCTTCGTATCGTCGGGTGGGCAAGCGGATGGACGCTCGCTTGTGGCTTCATTGGCGATGGGCGCCGAGGGCATGAATATGGGGACGCGGTTTATCGCTACCCAAGAAGCGCCGGTGCATGAGAACGTAAAACAGGCAATTGTTGCTGCGTCCGAGCTCGATACGCGGCTCGTCATGCGTCCCTTGCGAAATACCGAGCGCGTTCTCACCAATCCGGCAGTTGAGCGTTTGCTTGAAAAAGAAAAAGCGCTGGGCGCTGATCTGAAGTTCGAGGACATCATCAATGAGGTCGCTGGTGTTTATCCGCGCATCATGAAGGAAGGCGATATGGATGCTGGTGCTTGGTCTTGTGGCATGGTTGCTGGACTGATCCATGACATTCCGACGTGTAAGGAGCTAATCGACCGGATCATGGCCGAGGCAGACGAGATCATCAATGCGCGGCTAAAGAGCTTCGCGTCAGCTTGACCGGATTATCGTTCAGACGATAGGTCTGGGTATGGCAGAAAATGAGCTTCCCGAAGCGGCTACGGTCTTTCATGAAGGCGAACTGGCCGTACAAAAGCGTATTGGTGTGTCAGACGATGCGGCGCGCATGCGGGCGCGGGCAATCCGTCCATTTATGCCCGAGCAGCACCGTGTCTTTTTCAACCAGTTGCCATTCGTTGTTGTGGGCGCTTTGGATGAGACGGGGCAACCTTGGGCGAGCGCAGCGTTCGGGCCGCAAGGCTTTGTGTCGTCACCAGACCCGAAAACCCTGATTATGGCTGCGCCGCCGCTATTACACGAAGCACTAGGCATGCAAATCGGGGTGGGGCAGAAATTGGGGCTTGTCGGTATTGAACTGCAAACCCGTCGGCGCAACCGTTTGAATACGGTGGTCACGGGGCTGGATGCACGCGGTTTGGCTATGGCGGTGGACCAGAGCTTTGGCAATTGTCCGCAATATATCCAGACCCGCGAACTGGCATGGCGGGCTGACCGGATTGATCCGCGTGGCATGGGACCGGTTCTGGAAACGAAGACGACCGAGAAAGTCGCACGTGAACTGATCGGACGGGCGGATGTGTTCTTCATCGCGTCGCGCACTGCGGATATGAGCGCAGACCCACGTACGGGGGTGGATGCTTCACATCGCGGCGGAAAGCCGGGTTTTGTACGGGTGAGCGAGGACGGGCGGCTGAGCTTTCCGGACTTTTCGGGCAATTTGTATTTCAACACGATCGGCAATATCCAGTTGGACGCGCGTGTCGGCTTGTTCTTTCCGGATTTTGCGAGCGGGGATGCCGTATTTGTGGCGGGCCGCGCCGAGGTGGAATGGGACGGCCCCGATGTCGAGGCGTTTGTCGGGGCCGAACGGCTGGTGCATGTCACGCCGGACAAGGTTGTTCTCGCCAAGAATGGACTGCCGATTGCCGGACAGTTTGTCGAGCAATGGCCATTCTTGAAAAATACAGGTGCTTGGGGCTAGCGGTTGCCTTTGGCCATGTCTGTGCCGCGATTGGCAAGCTCGTCGGCACGTTCATTGCCGGCATCGCCCGCGTGGCCTTTGACCCATTTCCATGTAATGTCGTGGCGCTGGCAGGCGGCGTCGAGGGCTTGCCAATATTCTTTGTTTTTGACCGGTTTCTTTGCGGCGGTCTTCCAGCCGTTTTTCTTCCAGCCATGGATCCATTTGGTGAGGCCGTCTTTGACATAGGTGCTGTCGGTGTGGAGGATCACTTTTGACGGGCCTTTGAGGGCGTTCAGCGCTTCGGTCGCGGCCTTGAGCTCCATCTGGTTGTTGGTGGTGTTTTCCTGTCCGCCGAACAGTTCTTTTTCATTGTCGCCAGAGACGAGCAAAGCGCCCCATCCGCCGGGGCCGGGATTGCCCGAGCAAGAGCCGTCAGTCCAAATTTTGATTTCTTTTGTCATGAGTTTCAGGTGGGGTGGTTTGGGGAAGCGGTCAAGGGGCGGTGCGGTCCCCGTATAGTATGAAACAGGGCGGCCGCCACGGCCCCAACAAATAACCCGATGACCGCAAAGGCGACTGCCACAATCAAACCCTCGCTTAACTCACCGCCTCTCATAACCAGACCGAATACAAAGCCGGTGATGCCGCCGGCAACTGCTCCCAATAGCGTATAGAGTTTAGTCGTGCGTTTATCCATTTTGCAGAGCAAGATATGAACTGGCAGCCCAATGACGATCATCACGCCCCAGCCAATCACGGTAGAGATCAAAATCATAAAGACGAAGGCAACCACGATTGCGTCTGTTTCTCCAGCGCCGAGGATCAATGCAACGAAAGGCGCTAAAAGGAGCGAACTTAGTAGGGGTGGGAGCACTATGGCCATAATGAGTTTGTGGAATTTATAGGAGATATAGCCTCTGTTTTCGACAGTCTCGTCCATTTGCTGTGCGTCTCCTATGACTAATTGGTGGCAAGTTTGTCTCTACAAATTGATAAATCGAAGCTTGGGATTTTTGTGAGGAGATCAGGCTTCGGCCAGATGTGGTCCTCGGATGAGGTGGAAGAGAATTGCAGTGAGGCTGCCGACGCCGAGGCCGACAAGGAGCAGCGGTATGTTGCCTCCACCCTCGAAGAGACCGAAGGCCAAGGCGGGTACAAGCCCGCCAATTGCGCCGAAGCCTGCATAGCGCGCCCAGTGGCGTTGATTTTTGTGACAGAGCCAACCATGCAGAGGTAGTCCGACAATAAGCATTGTCGGCCAGCCAATCAGCATTGTGCCTACGCCGACGACCGTACCAAGAAACTCCAAATAACCGAGTGGGTCATCAAAGACACCTTGATCAAATATTGTAAGCAGCACGAACGCAAGAAGTCCACCAATAGCCGGGGAGACTATGGTTGCAAGGATCAACCGTCCGGGATTGATGGGTCTTTTCATAACGCTTGTTCCCTCGTGTGTCTGGCTTGAGAGTGGGGCACTTTAGCGGTGATTACAAGCGGGTGCGTGGCCGCATGGGTGGGGGGCGTTAGAGCGTTGATGCATTTGGAGGTGGGCGCGCGGTTTGAGGCCCTCTGATGAGGTGAAAAGCGATGGGCGCCGATCAAAGGCACAGGTGTGACGCCGGCGATCAGGCACAAGTTTTCTTTAGATGGCGCTCGCATATCCATAACCCTCTGCGCGTTTTGCTTGCCTATGAAAGCGCAGGCGGGCGGCGAAATCGAGGGGGTCATGGGGTTTAACCAAGGCGTCGGCGGGGGTGTTGTACCAGTCGACGAGGCGGGTGAGGAAGAAGCGGATGGCTGCGCCGCGCGCGAGCAACGGCAGTGCGGCGTGCTCGGCGTCATTTAAAGGGCGCACACTTTGATAGCCCGCGATGAGGGCGGTACCCTTGGCAGTGTTGTAGGTGCCATCCTCAAAGACCCACGCGTTCAGGCAGACGGCAAGATCATAGGCGAGGAAGTCTGTGCAGGCGAAGTAGAAGTCGAATGCGCCCGTGAAACTGTCATCGATGTAGAATGTATTGTCGGGGAAGAGGTCGGCATGGATCGCGCCGCTTGGTAGCGCGTTCTGGTTCGGCCAGTTCTCTGCGATCAGTGCCATGTCGTCATTGATAAGAGCGGATAGACCGGCTTGCAATTTGTCTGCGTCTTGTGCGCGGCCTGTCCACATATCGCGCCAGCCGTCGGGACCGAGGTCATTGGCACGCGGGGCGGTGAAGCTTTGCAGGGCCAGATGCATATTTGCGAGCGCCCTACCAAATGCGCGGCATTGGGCGACATTCGGTGTGCGCGGGGAAATGCCTGTGAGGAACTCGACAATGAGCGCAGGTTTGCCCTCAAGCGTGCGCAGGGCCTTGCCGTCACGTGCCTTGATTGGTGATGCGCAAGGAAAGCCTTTGCTGGCCAGATGCTCTGTCAGGGCGACAAACCAAGGCAGGTCTTCCGGATTGGCGCGCTTTTCAAACAGGGTGAGGATATAGCGATCATGCGTGGTTTCGAGAAAGAAGTTCGAGTTCTCCACGCCTTCGGCAATACCCTTGAGGGCACGCGGCTCGCCAATATCATAATCAGCAAGAAAGGCGGCTAGCGCCTCGTCGGAAACATGAGTGTAAACAGCCATGGTTTAGCTGGTAGCTGGAACCTCTTCGGGCGTCCAGAGATCGCGTTGCATTGTCCGGCCCATCAACATGAAGTGCAAGGCGGCCCATAGGAAGAACAGTGCCCCTAATGTGACGCCCCAGCGCACGCCCGTTGTACGTGCCGGTGCGCAATATTTTGCGTTCAAGGCAAGCGCTTCGGTCAGGGCCTCACCAGATATTGCGCCCTCTACATTGTCCCGCGCGGCTTTTAGCTGGGCTTCGAGCGGTCCGCATTCGGAGACCGAGATTGGAGCGGACAGTTGTTCCAATTGCCATTTCGTCCCTTGGTCTGACAAATAGCCGATGACAGGTGGACCGCCGCCATAGCCGATCAGATTGACGATAAATAGCATGAGTGCGGCAGCGGTTGCCCGCATGCGCGGTTCGACCAGTTTTTGCGTGACGGCGAACATCGGAGCGAGATAGGCGTAGCGCAACACAGCAGCGACCGCGAGCGCTGGGATCGCAAGAGCTACCGCAAGTGCTCCGCTTGAAAAGCTAAGCGTATTGTAGCCGAAAATAGCGAAAGGGACGCACAAGGTAAGCCCAATCGCTGGCAGCCAACTGTCGGAGTTTGGGTGTTTGGCACGAACGCGGTCGGCAATGATGCCAGAGCCGAAGGTACCGATACCTGCAGCTATGCCGAGTACGCCGCCAAATATCAGCGCCGCGGTCATCAGATCAAATCCATGCGCTCTGATCCAGAAGGGCGGGACAAACTGCCCGATGCCATATCCTGCAAAGCTTGCCATCGCGCCGCCGATCGAGACATGCCAGAAGGTTGGTTTGCGTGCGACGATTCCGAAGGCGTCAAACAGGCCCGGCTTTTCGAGTGCCGCCATGGCTTCTGCGCCGCCGGGGTCGGAATAGCCGCGCGGGGGTTCTTTGACGGTCAGCTTGAAGATCACCGCGCCGATGACGCCCGGTAGTCCCATAAAGATAAAGGCATCGCGCCAGTTCAGATTGGCCTGACTGGCAATCCATGCGCCGCCTAGCGCTGCGAGCATGGTGCCTACGGGAATACCAAGTGCGAAGACACCGAGTGCGCTTGATCGTTTTTCTGGCGGGAAATAATCGGAGATCAGCGAATGCGATGGCGGAGAGCACCCCGCCTCGCCAATGCCAACACCGAACCGTGCCAAGGCGAATTGGAATGTGTTTTGAGCTAGTCCGCAAGCGACCGTCATGGCCGACCATGCCGCCATTGCAAGGCCAATGATCCAGGTTCTGCTGCGCCGTTCTGCCAGCATTGCGAAAGGTATGCCGAGCACCGTGTAAACGAAGGCGAAGGCGGGGCCCGACAAGAGGCCCATCATCGTATCAGACAGGCCGAATGTCTCACGTATTGGTTCGCCCAATACCCCGATCAAGGTGCGGTCGATAAAGTTGAATGTGTAGACGACAATCAGTGCGAACAATACATAGGCGCGATAGCCAGACGAACCATATCCTTCGGTTTGTGTCGGCGTGGGTTGTATTGGAGCCTCTTGGATCGTGTCAGTCATGTTAAGCGACCTCTGCGATAAAGTCGCGCTTGAGTGTGCGTGACGACATGTAGAAACAGAAGGCTGCGAACAGGAACCAGAGCGAGGTTAGCGTGAGGGATTTACGCAAGCCTTCGCCGCTGGCTGTTGTGCAGATGTCTATGGCTGTTGCATCTAGTCCTTCGCCCGCTTTGCAGGCAGCAAGGCTTATTTCTGGAGCCAAGTCGGTGAGTGCGCCCGTCATGAAGAAGTCCGAGAAGAACCCCACAAACAGCGGTCCAACGCCATTGCCGATGATCGACACAAGTATGAGCAATACGGCGACCGCTGTTGCACGAGACCGGCTGGTTACAACGTTCGAAGCGATATTGTATTGCGCGCAGAGATAGGCGTAGTGGCACATTGATGCGATGGCGAGGAACGGGAAGACGAGGGCAAGGTTTCCGGTCAATAAGGCAAAGGCATAAAACGGCACCGCAGTGAACAATCCAATAGCTGGCACAATTGCTATGGCCCGTAAGGACCGTTTGGAAGATTTCTCGGTAATATAGCCGCCAAGGAATGTGCCGACCGCAGCGAACGCTGATAGCGGTGCGCCATAATGGATAGCTGCATCACGTACGCCGAGCCCGTGCACGCGCTGCAAGAAGGGCGCTTGGAAGCTGGCAATGCCGTAGCCGACAAAAGCGACAAAGGCAGCGCCGACGGCCATCCACCAAAAGGTTGGTTTGGACCAGATCTCGCGGAAGGCATCCATGAATGTCGCCTGATCATTGGTGGTGCCCGGCGGGTCGGAATAGCCGCGCGGTGGTTCTTTGACCGTCAGTAACAATAAGAGCGCTATGATGACGCCCGGTAGCCCGACAACGACAAAGGCGATGCGCCAGCCTTCTATATTGGCCCAATCGAGGCCGCTAAACAGGCCACCGAAAATTGTGCCTTCAAGCCATGCGCCAAATGTCTCGCCCTTCATTTGTGCAATCGGGCCACCGAACAGATTGGCGAGAACCGATCCAAGTGTCACGCCCATCGCGTATATGCCAAGTGCGGTGGCGCGGCTGACCGGCTTGTAATAGTCGCCAATGATCGAGTTGGCTGGAGGCGTGCCGCCCGCTTCCCCGATGGCCACACCAATTCGGAATAATAGCAGCATGACAAAGCCCGCTGCCAGTCCGCACAGCGCCGTCATAATTGACCAGAGAATAATGCAGATAGTAATGATTCTGACGCGGTTGGCGCGGTCTGCCCACATTGCAATTGGTAAGCCCATTGCAGCGTAGAACAGAGCAAATGGCGGGCCGTAGAGAAGCCCCCATTGGCTGTCAGTAAGTTGGAAAGTTTCGATGATCGGCTGCGCGACAACAGCGATGAGCGTCCGATCGATAAAGTTCAGCGTGTAAACGACCGTCAAAACGATCAGCACATAGGTGCGATAGCGCTTGGTTCCAAAGCCGGTGAGGTTCCCGCCGGTTTGTGTACTCATAGTTTCGGGTGTGGCTGTGGTGTCAGTCATTAGCTTGGTTCCGCTCCGTTCAGCCGCACATCTGTGATGCGTACCTTGTAAGATGCCACGGTAAGGCGAATGTACGCGAGCGCAAGGGCGGTTGTGGAAGCAAAATGCGGCTTGTCGCAACGGAAATCGCGGATATGACCTGTTTTCGGGCGGAGGCTCGGATGAAAGGTGGCTAGATCAGTCCAGAAGATTTGAAACTTGTGACACCGCTCGTTCCGGCAATGAGATGGTCATGGATCGAGATATCGAGCGGGTCCAGCGCATCGATCAGTTCTCTCGTCATATCTATATCGGCACGTGAGGGGGTGGTGTCGCCGGAGGGATGATTGTGCACGAGGATCAGAGAGGATGCTGCTAGCTCGAGCGCGCGGCGGGCGATCTCGCGAGGGTAGACTGGGGCTTGGTCGACTGTGCCATTGCTCATGATCTCATCTTTGATGAGTTGGTTCTTGCGGTCGAGAAACAAGACGCGGAATTGTTCGCGGGTTTCATGCTGCAGCTGTGAACGAACATAGGTGATCAGAGTCGTCCATGAGGAGATAATAGGTTTGGAGGCGATTTCTTCCAGGGCCGCGCGGTTCGAAAGCTCATAGGCGGCTTTGAGATAAGCGGCGGACGTTTCGCCCATGCCCTTGATCTCGGCAATGTCGGATGGCGCCGAGGCTAACAAAGCAGACAATGACCCAAACCGCTTGAGGAGATCTTTGGCGACAGGTTTCACATCGCGACGGGGAAGAAAGGCAAAGAGTAGCGTTTCGAGCAGTTCATAGTCTTCTAAGGCAGACGCGCCGCGCGTAATGAGCTTTCCGCGTAACCTGTCGCGATGGCCAATCCAATGAGGTTTCGGTTTTGGATCGCTGCCTGTCATAATTGGTTGGGCCTATGTCTCGACCCGATATGGAACATGGTAGCCAGCAGGTGATTTCGTGAAAATTTCTGCGCCTGTTGCGGTGATGCCAACCGAATGTTCGAACTGTGCCGACAGTTCCCTATCTTTGGTCACGGCGGTCCAGCCATCTGCAAGTAAGGTGTGGCCAGGTCGGCCAATATTGAGCATCGGCTCAATGGTGAAGAACATGCCTTCTTTCATTACCGGACCTGTGCCTGCCGCAGCCGAATGGACGACATTCGGTTCATCATGGAACAGGCGACCCAGACCATGCCCGCAAAAGTCTTCGACGACGGAGTAGCGATGTTTCCGTGCAATCGCCGAAATCGCGCCGCCGATGTCGCCAAAGCGTGCTCCGGGTTTTACGGCCGCAATGCCTGCCATCAGCGCTTCATATGTGACGTCCATAAGGCGTTCGGCTTTGCGTTTGGGCTTGCCAGCGACAAACATACGCGAATGGTCGCCATGCCAACCATCAAGGATGAGCGTCACATCGATATTGGCAATGTCCCCCTCGCGCAGAGCGCGTTCGGTCGGAATACCGTGGCAAATCACATGATTGATTGAAATACATGAGGCGTGGCGGTAGCCGCGATAATTGATGGTTGCCGATATAGCGCCGTGATCGTTGACGAAGGCTTCTACAAGCTTGTCGAGATAGGCTGTGGTTACGCCCGGCTTGACCTCGCCGACGAGCATATCGAGGCACTCTGCGACTAGTTTTCCTGCGTTTCGCATCCCGTCGAAATCTTCTTCTGTATGGATACGAATGTCGCCCTCTAGGGCACGCAGAAGCTCGGAATTTGTCATTTGGGCAGCTTTCACTCTTTAGCGCGGCGGTTTTCAGTCCTCCTTTTGACAGGAGATGACAGCAATTTCTAGTGTTTGTATGGGCTTATGGCGACTCTGGCCAATCATACCCTTTTCTTCTAGTCTTGGTTTAGGAGGACGTTAATGATGAATGTTATTGCCGATCAAGCGGTTTTTAGCCGTTTTACTGTCAAACAATTGTCACCCGCTATTGGCGCAGAATTGCTTGATGTGGACTTACGCAGCTTTGACGACGAGTTGATCGCGGACATTCGCAGGGCATTGCTCAAGTTCAAAGTTGTGTTTTTCCGTGATCAAGATATTTCGCGTGAGCAACATATCGCATTTGCACGTCAGTTCGGACAGTTGGAAATTCATCCGGCGACTCCCAAGGATCAACCGGACCCTGAAGTGCTTCGGATAGCGCACGGGCCGGGCAGTCGCGGCAAAGAGAACTTCTGGCATTCGGATGTGACGTGGCGTGCCGAGCCGTCGCTGGGGTCTATTTTGCGGGCGATTGAGCTTCCCGAGGTTGGCGGTGATACATTGTTTTCGAATATGACATTGGCTTTGGAGAGCTTGCCTGAAGAGCTGCAAGATGAATTGTGCGAGCTTGTTGCTGTGCATGATATTGCGCGGGTGTTTGCCAAACGGTTGAACAAGGATGCGAGCAAACTGCATGACCAGTTTCCTCCGCAAGAGCATCCGGTTGTACGGACCCATCCCGAGACTGGCGAGCGCAGCCTTTACGTCAATACGGCGTTCACCGATTATATAAAGGGCATGGACCGAGATGCGAGCGATGCACTGCTGAAGAAGCTTTATGCGACGGCGATGCTGCCTGAGCGCCATTGCCGCTTTCGCTGGGCACCGGGGTCTATTGCATTCTGGGACAATCGTGCATGTCAGCATTATGCGGCGAGCGACTATTTCCCTGCCGTTAGAATTATGGAACGCGTGACGATTGCCGGAGACAGACCGTATTTTGACGCGGCCGCCTAGTCGGGTTTCAAGCCGGTTTTGCCGTTGGGACGAGTTCGGCGTTCCCGTGGGGCAGGGCTTGCCGAAGCCGAAGCTTTGGGGGCAGCATTGATTCGTGGGTTCAAAACGGAGGCGGTGTCATGGGTAAAAGATCTGTTGCAAAATTCGGTTTAGGCAGAGCATTTGTGAGCGGTTTAGCGCTTGCACTGGTTGCGTGTGGTCAGCCGGATACACCTAGCGAAACAGCGGGAGAGGCAGCTTTAACAATTGCTGCGCCGGCTAGCTTTACCGATGCAGGGATTGCAGCGCTTGAGGCGCGCATGGGCCAGTATGTAGCTGATGGCCAAGTCTACGGCATCCATACGCGGCTTGTGCGCGGCGGCGAAACCGTTAGCGATTTCAAGACGGGGATTGTGGGCCTCGAAGCGCAAAAACCAATCGCCGACGATACGATCTACCGCATCTACTCTATGACAAAACCGATCACCGGCGTTGCCATGATGATGCTTTGGGAAGAGGGAAAGTTCAGCCTCGACGATCCGGTGACCGCGTATATTTCCGAGTTTGAAGGCTTGCGCGTTCTTGACGGGACAAATGAAGACGGCACGCCAAAGCTTGTCGCAGCGAACCGTGCGCCGACCATGCGTGAATTGATGAGCCATACGGCAGGGTTTGCTTATGGCTTGTTCGGGGACGATCCGGCCAATACCGCTTTCCGTGACAATGAGATTTTGCGGGCACCGGATCTGCAAAACTTGATTGATCAGGTTGCCGATGTGCCGCTCCTGTTCCAACCGGGCGAAGCATGGGCTTATAGTGCGGCGGTCGATATACAGGGTTATGTTGTTGAGAAGCTTTCCGGCCAGAGCTTCGGTGAGTTTCTCGAAGCGCGCATTTTTACACCGCTCGGGATGACCGATACAGGGTTCTACGTACCGGCCGAAGATTATGGCCGGCTCAGCGAAGTTTACGGCTTGCACCCAGAAACAGGTCAGCTTGTTCCAGTGCCATATCCAGAAGTTCAATTTCGTAAGGAGACGGTTCCTTTCGAATCTGGTGGCGGCGGTCTTGTTGCGACCATGGACGACTATTCGCGGTTCGCGCAGATGATGCTGAATGACGGGGAGTTGAACGGGACACGTCTGTTGAAAACGGAAACTGTCGAGTTGATGCGGACCAATGTGTTGCCAGAGGGTATTCAACTATCTTCGCTCGGACAGAATGCGGGCGAGACGCGCGAAGGCATTGGCTTCGGGCTTGATCTTGGCCTGTTGCTTGATGCGGATGCGGGCGGATTTCCGCACACAACCGGGTCTTATTTCTGGGGCGGCGCAGCGGGGACATGGTTCTGGATCGATCCGGCAGAGGATCTCTACTTTATTGGTATGATCCAGTTTTTAGGATCACGCGGCGATGATTTTACACCACGCGACACCTCGGCGAAGTTCGTCTATGATGCGCTGGAATAATCTTACAGGAGTTTTGAATTTTGAGCGCGACACCCCCAACAGCTGCGGTTCTTCTTATTGGCGATGAGCTCCTTTCAGGCCGCACGCGGGACGTGAATTTGCAACAAATTGCGAGCTTCCTTGCGCCGATGGGAATACCGGTCAAAGAAAGCCGGACTGTCAGCGATGAACAGGCTGATATTGTCGATGCGATCAACAGTCTGCGTGCCAAATACACATATGTTTTTACCACAGGCGGTATTGGCCCGACCCATGACGATATTACCGCCGACGCTGTAGCCGCTGCATTTGGGGTGGAGATATCCGAGCATGACGAGGCGCTTGCTATACTTAAGGAACGATATGCAGCTATTGGAAAGGAATTGACGGCCCCGCGCCGACGTATGGCCCGTGTCCCGCATGGGGCGAGCCTTGTGAAAAATCCTGTTTCGGGAGCGCCGGGTTTTCAGACCGGAAATGTGTTTACGCTTGCCGGTGTGCCGTCGATTGCGCGGGCTATGCTCGACGATATCGGTCCGCGTCTAGAGAGCGGTGCGGTTGTCCACAGCGTGACGATACGTGGCTCGGGCGGGCAAGAGGGCGATCTTGCTGTACCGCTCGGTAGTTTGGCAGAACAGGTGCCGCAAGTTTCGTTCGGGTCATATCCGTGGTTCAAATCGCTGGATGATCATGGCGTAAATCTTGTTGCGCGGAGCACTGATCGGGAAATATTGGAGCAGGCCGCAGAACAGATGCTGGATCTGTTCGCATCTATTGGCATCACTGCAACACGTATCGAAGAGGCAGACATATGAGACCGAGCAACATTTTGGACTGGTTGACCCATACAATGGTAATCTGCGGGTTCTTCGTTGCAATGGTGCTGGTCGGGATCGGGTTCTATTTCGTTCAACAAGGCGCAGGCGGCGGCCCACTGCTCGATCAAATCAGCAATGGGAATGATGCAGCGATCCGACTGGCCGAAATGTCGCCTGAACATCGGCGGGTGCATCTGCGCGGGACGGTGGGGCTCGATACGCTTTATCCGATTACCTATTTCGGGTTTTTCGGCGGATTGGCTGCGCGTCTGGCTGGTACCTGGCGGGCTTGGGCTTTGATGCCGGCAGGGTTTACAGCGGTGTTCGATTATATCGAGAATACGGTGCAAGCGATGGCGCTAGCCGGACATCCTCCTGAAGTGTTGCTCGTGAAAGATATTGTCACCCCTTTGAAGTTCGGCGGCCTTATGTTTGCCGTGGTCTTGATGCTTATATTGGTGGTCGTTGCACTGGTTAGGCGGGTGATGCGGACGAAGGAGAACGAGAATGACTGATCTTATTTTGGTGGAGAAGCATGATGCTGTGGCGCTGGTTACGCTGAACCGGCCTGATGCGCTCAATGCGCTCAGCCGTGCTTTGCGGGCTGAACTGGTGCAGGTTTTTGACGCGTTGGCGACGGACGAGACGGTTCGTGCGGTGGTTCTGACGGGGGAAGGACGCGCCTTTACCGCAGGGGTTGATTTGAAAGAGGCTGGCGAAACCGGATTTGCCTTGGGAGCGGATGGCGGCGACATCGATATTGCACGGGCGCTGGGCGCGTATCCGTGGCCGATTATCGGCGCGGTCAACGGATTTGCGATTACCGGCGGGTTCGAACTGGCCTTGATGTGCGATGTCTTGCTGGCATCAACCGAAGCGAAATTTGCCGATACGCATGCGCGAGTCGGGATTATGCCCGGCTGGGGACTGTCGCAAAAACTGTCACGCCTTATTGGAACGAGCCGCGCGAAAGAATTGTCGTTTACGGGAAATTTCCTTGATGCCGAGACAGCCGAACGGTGGGGCCTCGTCAATCGGGTCTATGCGGTTAACGAACTGGTTCCAGCCGCGCTCAAGCTGGGGCATGACATGTGCTCGTGTGACCCTGCTTTGTTGAAGAATTACAAAGCTGTGATTGATGACGGCTTGGCCATCGGGTTTGGCGACGCATTGGAAATGGAGATAAAACGCTCGGCCGAGCACGCTGCATCGGTGACCGCGGAAAGCGTCGAAGAAGCCCGCAAACAGGTGACCGCGCGTGGGCGCGGCCAAAAGGGTTAGCGCTGTAACGCCGCAGGGCTTGCACTTCTGGCCGAGCAGGGGCATTTAAGGGGCGATCTGCGGGCGTGGCGAAATTGGTAAACGCAACAGACTTAAAATCTGTCGGCCTTCGGGCCTTGCCGGTTCAACCCCGGCCGTCCGTACCATCACACATTTTATTCGATTCGGCGTGCCTTTGTGGTGCAGTTGTTGCGTAGGCTTACAGATAGAGGTTTGACCGAGCAACACACTTGATATTTAGTGGTTTAAACAACGGGGCGTCATGGGCGCGTCACACTAATGGTGCCAGAGAACGAGATAAAAGTATGAGTGGTATTAAGACGGTAGGCGTTATTGGTGCCGGCCAAATGGGTAACGGTATTGCGCACGTATGTGCGCTGGCAGGGTTTGATGTGGTGCTGAACGACATCTCGGAAGATGCGTTGGCCGCGGGACTGAAGACAATCGAACGGAATATGACGCGGCAGATTTCGCGCGAGTTGATCTCCAAGGAGGAGATGGAAAGCGCGCTGAAGCGGATTGTGACGGCGTCGAGTATGGACCCGCTTGGCACGGTTGATATGGCCATCGAAGCGGCGACCGAGAACCGTGAAGTGAAGGAAGCTATTTTCCGGTCATTGGTGAAAGTGGTTCCTGAGCGCGCAATTCTCGCGACGAATACATCATCTATCTCGGTCACGCGGCTTGCCTCGGTGACAGACAGGCCAGAGCAATTTATCGGCCTGCACTTTATGAACCCTGTGCCGATCATGAAACTGATTGAGGTCATCCGCGGATTGGCAACCGACCAAAAGACCTATGATGCGGCGATGGCGTTTTCCGAACGGCTTGGCAAGACTGTAACCAATGCGGAAGATTATCCGGCATTTATCGTCAATCGCATTTTGATGCCTATGATCAATGAAGCGGTCTATACGCTTTATGAAGGTGTCGGCAGTGTGTCTGCGATTGATACGGCGATGAAGCTGGGGGCCAATCACCCAATGGGGCCGCTGCAGCTCGCTGATTTTATTGGACTTGATACCTGCTTGTCGATCATGCAGGTTTTGCATGATGGTCTTGCGGACACCAAATATCGGCCTTGCCCATTGCTTGTGAAATATGTTGAAGCTGGCTGGCTTGGTAAGAAGACCGGACGCGGGTTTTACGATTATGGCGACGATGGCATGGTGCCGACGCGATAGGTATGATTGTCCGCCTTCTGACATTTTTGAGTTTAGTGGTTTTTGCTGCTGGATGCGCGACGCCTTCTTTTGTGATGGTAGACACGCCTGTTCCTGCATCGGCAAAAGATAGCCGCGATGACGGGATATTGCGTGATCGTGATGGGCGGCCGGTGCGGCACAATTTGCTGGGTCAAACCTTGCCTGAATTTGCGGCTGAAGCAATTGACGGTTCAGTGTTTTCGAGCGGCGATCTTGCTGGCAAATGGACGGTTCTGGCGGCGTGGGGCGTGTGGTGCCATGATAGCCGCAATGATGCCGAGCATATCAATGCCTTGGCCAAGGCAGCGGCTGATGATGGCGGGATCGAGTTTGTCTCGATCCACATGCCGTTTAGTGCAGAGCATACCGATATTGCCTATCGCGATTATGGATCGGTGGAGGCGTATTTTGAAGCCAAGGACGTTTCGTGGCCGACGATTATTGATGAGCAAGCTGATATTCGGGCATTGCTGGAGATACAGTGGACGCCGAGTTATTTGGTGGTTGGACCTGACATGACGGTGCGGGCGTTCCGGACCGATTTTTCTGTGACTGGCGAGGATGCGGTGGCGGCATTTGTGCGGGATGTGAAGGCACTCTCTGCGGGGGATTAAGGTTGACCGACCGCGCAAGGTTTTGCGGATCTATCCCACAATTTTAGACTCTACTTCTGAGGCTAATACTCCAGATCGGACTCCACTTCATCGTGCTCGGTGTTCGAAATAATATCATAAAAACAGAGATAAGTTCGCCCTCGCACTGTCCGGAAACATATCTACGAGGGCGAAGATCGGTGTAAGAGCGCGTGGGCGCCCTAGTTTTCGACCGTGAAGCCTAGTCCGGCATTGTCGACAAGGCGTTTGATGAGCTTGTCGCCCATGGCCGGAGCGGTGGTGTAGATTCCGCCTTTGGTGTCTGCGCAATCTTGTATCAGGCAGATTGCACTTTCGGAGAGCATTTTCGAGGTTGAGCCATATCCCGGATCGCGATCTCCGGTCACGCCGACATCGAGGCGTTGCCCGTCTGCGGTGAGGCCGACAAACAGAATATCGAAAAACCCGTTCTCGCGTTCTTCCTTGCTCGGGCCTTCGCCGGGCTTGGGGCCATCGTCGCCGCCAAGCGGGTTGGAACTGGCAACCGCTTCAGCGGCAGCTTTGCCCTGATCGCCCGGTCCGGTAATCATCATCTCGTCATAGATGAAGTCTTCACCATAAGCATGGCCGAGCAAGGCGTTCGAACGATGGACATTCTTGGTATTGATCGACGCCATAATGAAGGGCGCGACCCACATGTCTAAAGTCTCGTCAAATTCCGGCGCCATTCCGGTGGGCTGGTCCGGACCGGTAAATCCGGTGGCCAGAACATATGGGTCGATCATCAGTGCCATGAGCGTGGGATCTTTTTGAATGGCCGCGACCGAGGCTTTCAGGCTGGCAGCTGTGCCGCCGGAAAATGTGCCCTGCATTTTCCGAACGCGCCCTTTGATGCGGGGTACGGGTGCGCCGAACCGCTTCTTGGCTTCAGCTTGAAGGAAGTAGATGCCGAGATCGGACGGGATGGAATCGAAACCGCAAGAGAAGACGATGCGCGCGCCAGATTTTCGCGCGGTCTCCTCATGAGCATCGAGCATGTGGCGCATCCATGTCGTCTCGCCGCAAAGGTCGACATAATCGGTGCCGGTTTCTGCACAGGCGGCGACAAGGCCCGAGCCATAGAGCTGGTAGGGGCCGACGGTGGTCAAGATGACTTTTGCGCGGGTCGCCATGGCGCGCAGAGACTCGGGATTGTCGGAGTCTGCGGTCACGAGCGGCGTATCGGCGGGGAGGCCCATCTCGTCACGTACGCTTGCAAGTTTGGATGCGGAACGTCCCGCCATGGCCCAGCTAAGCTTATCGCTATTGCCATAGGTTTTGTGTAGATATTCCGCGACCAGTCGCCCGGTAAACCCGCTGGCGCCGAAAACGATTATGTCGAAGTTTGAAGTGTCAGTCATGAGAGCGTTCCATCCGATGCTATTAGCGGATAGATTGGCCCCGGTGATTGCCCTTGGCAACCATCACCCTAGGGTAGGGCTTCGATGGATTTTAGCTGAAAAGGAATTCCACGCCGACAGTATTGCCTTCTTGCCAACGCTTGGCGCATTTATGTTTGCGCGTTTTGCCGGACCCGCTAATAATGAGATTGAATTTCTCGGGGAGTTTTTGTGCTTGGTCAGTTTCAAGCTTGGCACCGCTGCTTGAAAGGTCCGAAATATCGCATTTAATGGTTTTGAATAGGCCGGCTTTGATTGTTCCCGTTCTGGCGTGGGAAGTTCGACTTTCAGCGCGCCGTGCTGCGGGTTGGTTTGTCATGTCAAAGCCCTTGTCATAGTTCGTCCGTCTTAACTTTACATAGAAAATATGAACAAAAGATTGTGCTAGTTGCGCCAAAAGTATTCCTAGTATGATTTGCAAGTTTGAACAGAAGAAAGATCAAGTCATGAGTAAGCATTTGGAAACGTCGATTACTGGGAATATTGCCCGATTGACTTTGAATCGCCCGGACGCCTTGCATGCGCTGAATACGCCTATGTGTGTTGATATTCTCGGGGCGCTTTCGAGCTGGGCGGAGAATGACGAAGTGCATCTTGTTGTGATCGATCATGCGGAGGGGACACGCGGGTTTTGTGCGGGCGGTGATATCCGGATGCTGGCGACAAGTGGGGCTCAAGACGGGGCAGAAGCGCGCGCGTTCTTTGCGGTCGAATACAGAATGAACGTCGCGATCCACAATTTCCCGAAGCCGATTCTGGCGCTGATGGATGGTGTCACCATGGGCGGCGGGGTCGGGTTGTCGGTGCATGGCGCGTTTCGTGTGGCGACGGAGCGGACCTTGTTTGCCATGCCGGAAACGGGGATAGGGCTGTTTCCCGATGTTGGCGGGGGCTGGTTTCTGCCGCGCCTCGATGGTGAGCTTGGGACATGGCTTGCCCTGACGGGCGCGCGCCTTAAGGGGGCGGATGTGAAAGCAGCAGGCGTTGCGACGCATTATGTGCCGTCCGAACTGATCGCGAATTTGAACGCGCAAATCGCGCAGGCGGATTTCGGGCATGGTGCGGCCGAGATGTTGGCGGAGATATTGGGCGGGCTTGATCAGGAGGTTCCGGCCCCGCGTTTCGCGCCGCACCTTGAGGTGATCAATCAGTGCTTTGGGTTTGATCGCGCTGAAGAGATCGTTGCGGCGCTGCGGGCAGATGGCGGCGAATGGGCGGCCGAGCAAGCGGCAAGTATCGAGAGCAAGTCGCCGCGCACGGTCAAGGTGGCTTTGCGGCAATTGCGCGAAGGAGCGCGGTTCGCCACGTTCGAGGAAAATATGCGCAATGAATACCGGATTGGCGCGCGGCAGGTTCAAAGCGCCGACTTTATCGAGGGCGTTCGCGCCGTAATTATCGACAAAGATCATGCGCCGAAATGGGCGCCTGCAACGCTTGAGGGTGTCAGCGACGAGACCATCGATAGCGTGTTCGCACCGCTAACGGATATTGATGAGCTAACGTTTTGAGCATGACGGGGACGGTTTTGCGCGGCGAGCTTGAGGCATGGTGTGCGCACTATATCGAGGCTTTCATGGCTTTTGATGCAGAGGCAATCGGTGCGGCATGGACGTATCCGGCAACGGTCAACCAAGCTGGGCGTATCTTCGTATTCGAGGATCAAGAAAGGTTTGTCCGCAACACGAAAAAGCTCTGCGAATTTTATAAGCGGCAGGGCGTGGCGAGGGCTGAGAGGCGCGTCGTCGAGGTTTTATCGCTTGGGAAGGATACGGCCTCTATGCTGGTGTCGGATATTATGTATGACGCAGCTGGTAGTGCATTGGCGCAGTGGCAAGCGGGCTATACATTGGTGCGTATAGATGGCGACTGGAAAGCCGTATTTGCGGTTGCAGATGGCGAAACGGAAAGCTGGGCAGCACGCGGTACGCCGCTTGGGCAATCATAGAGATACAAAGATCAAAGTTTAGAAAAGGAATTGGGTAATGGCGACAATAGCATTTATTGGGCTGGGAAATATGGGCGGAGGAATGGCGCTTAACTTGGCCAAGGCCGGACATGATGTGTTGGCGATTGACCTGTCAGCCGATGCGGTGGCGAAGGCGGTTGCAGGCGGCGCGAAGGATGGCGGCTCTGTTGCCGAGGCTGCGGCACGCGCGGATGCGATTGTGACCATGCTGCCCGCCGGCAAGCATGTGGCCGGTGTCTATGATCAGGTGTTCGCGGCGGCAAGCGCGGGGACGCTATGTCTTGATTGCTCGACCATTGATGTCGACACCGCACGCGCTGTGAATGCGAAAGCCACGGAAAAGGGCTTCGAGATGGTTGATGCGCCGGTGTCTGGCGGAACGGCGGCGGCTGATGGCGGAACACTGACCTTTATGGTGGGCGGCACAGCGGAGGCTTTCGCGAAGGCGGAAGCTTATCTGGAGCATATGGGGAAGACGATTGTGCATGCAGGTGGTGCAGGCGCAGGCCAAGCGGCGAAGATCTGCAACAATATGCTGCTGGCGATCACCATGATCGGAACATGCGAGGCCTTTGCTATGGCCGAGAAGCTCGGGCTTGAAGCACAGACCTTTTATGACATCTCGTCAAAAGCGTCCGGGCAGAGCTGGTCTATGACGAGCTATTGCCCTGTGCCGGGACCGGTTCCAACGAGCCCTGCCAACCGCGACTATGAACCGGGCTTTGCGACAGCGATGATGCTCAAGGACCTGAAACTGGCGATGGGCGCGGCTGCGAGTGCGGATGCTGCGGCCCCTATGGGCGCACTGGCTGAGGCGCTTTATCAGGCCTATGCGCTGCAAGGAAACAAGGTTAAAGATTTCTCCGGAATCATTAACTTACTTAAATAAAACAGAGGGTTAGCGAAATATTAGGAAGATCGATTTATATCTAATCAAACTACAACAAAAGTTGAGTGAAATAGTTGAGTGGTGATGGATATGAATACGAATACAGCGCAGGAAACTGCGAGCACAGTTGCGGACTCTTTTCTGAAGTCCTTGTCTTTACTTGAACAAGCGCACCGTCGTTTGCACGATGTCGTCAAGGACGATCTCGAACGCAATGGCGAACGCAACCTGACCGGCGTTCAAGCGCTATTGATTTATGAAATTGGTGAAGGTGAGACCCCTTCATCAGCCCTGCGTGCCCGAGGCGCGTTCGCAGGGACCAGCCTGTCGTATAACGTCAAAAAGCTTCAGGCTGGCGGTTATTTGAACCAAGTTCGTTCGAACGTAGACAAGCGCACTGTGCATTTGTCGCTGACCGAGCGCGGCTTGAAAGTTCGCCAGCGGGTCGAGAGCCTGTTTGACAAGCAAGCAATTGCTCTTGAGCCAACTGCAAGCGTACGTCATGACGACCTGAACCAGCTGAACAAGACGGTTTCACGTCTTGAGCGTTTCTGGTCTGATCAAATCCGGTACCGCCTCTAGGCTACCGCTAAACTTACCGACTTTGGGACGGAGGCAATTTATGTTGCCTCCGTTTCTCGGTTTTGGGGGCAGTGTTTGCTTTTGACATTCGGGTAGATATCAATGTTCCGCGCTAATATGCAGTTTGTGATGCTACAAACCCGGCGTGAGAGCCCGTTGTGGGGCGAGCATGTCGGCTTTCGGCGTCATTGCGGACATAATCACAACACACATCAATGCGATGACTGCTCTGTACGGAGAAATGCAGATGAAGTTTAGAACGGTAAGCCTGTACGCCTTATTATTGATCTCAGCGACGGCATGTGACGATCTACGAATGTACACCGCCTACGAAGACGTTGAGCAGGCTGCAGACGACCGCGCATTTGAGAGGGGTTGGCTGCCAGATTGGATGCCCGTTTCAGCGAAAAACATACATGAGATCCACGATTTGGACACTAGCGAACAAGCAATCAGTTTTGAAGTGCC
>JBDVDE010000009.1:0-22725 GCA_039942135.1 Hyphomonadaceae bacterium | reverse complement strand
GAAACAGAGCGGCCTTTTTGTTTGTCTTCTTTGGGGGATCGTTGTTAGGCTGATGACATAGTTCAAGGGGAAGATTTGATATGAGATATTTTGCAAGCTTTATTTGTGCCGCGATACTGAGCGCGCTGCCCATTTATGCGCAAGCTGACGAGCAAGCTGATGCCCAGGCAATTACTGAACTTTTGTTGTCAGACGAGATTGTTGAAGCGACTTTTGGTGCGGTCGGAACGCTGATGGGTGATGTGATGATTGCCGAGTTCAAGAAGAACGATGTCGATATTTCGGATGATGCGAGTGTTCTGTTCTCAAAAATGTTGTTGGACAAAATGGTCGAGCAGATGGGCCCCGCACTTCGGGGAGCGCAGCAAGACATTTACATGGACAATTTGTCGGGCGAGGAATTGCGAGATTATCTCGCCTTTCTGAACAGTTCGTCGGGGCAGGCGGTTGCCGCAATGCAGGGGGTGCTTATCGTCGAAGGGGCGAGGCGCGGAGAGATTATCGGGCAGCAAGTCGCCCCCGGCCTTTTGTCAGAGATCGTCCTTGATATGCGGGCTGGCCGCATTCCTGATGGTGTCGACCGGAAGAGCTATGATGAATTGGTGCAATTGCTGACAGCTTCAAAGTAAACCGGAGTTTGCGGGCACAAGATGTGAAATGATGCCCGCGTGTCGTGCATGACCGTTGCCGAAGTATGGCCACCGGACTTTAGTCCAGTTGCTTGGGGGCATATGTGGGCATTCCGGAGAAGGTATATCTGAACAGGGGGCTCCAGACGCTATCTCAGGTCTATTCCTTTCGCGCCGCCGTCCTCGATTTCGACATCGAAGGTCTCGAGGAACCGGCAGACCATCATATAATAGCCCGTCACGAGCGTAAGCTCCTGAGTTGCTGCTGGGCCAAGCGCCTGGAGCATTGGGTCAAATGTCGCATCTGAGGCGCGTACATTGGCCACGAGATCATCGACGAAGCTCACAAGTTGGCTTTGATGCTTGGTGAGGCCGTCTGCGGCTGGGCCAGCTTTTACCGCTTCTATGAGGGCTTCGCTCATCCCGATATCGCGGCCGATCTTCTCGTGCTGATCGGTTTCATAGCTTGCGTCTGAAAGGTAACCGACGCGGAGGATGGCGATCTCGCGATCGATTGGGTCGAGTAGGCCGCTAAATAGGAACGCGCCGCCCATATCGACGAAGGGTCGCACCAGATGCGGGGCATTCGCCATCATTTTTAAAATGTTCAAAGGGGCAAGCTTGGCGAGAAGGCTTTGGGTTTCGTCCGATTGGGTTTGGACAGTTGAGTAGGGAATACGCGGCATGGTGAACCTTTCTGCGACACACTGGATGAGCATACGCATCATTGCTGATACAGCTGCATCTTAACATAGCAGAAATCTTCCGCCTGGCAGGGGCACCAGGATTTGAACCCGGGACCCTCGGTTTTGGAGACCGATGCTCTACCAGCTGAGCTATACCCCTTCAGGCGGAAGCGGTGTTTTGCCTCAAACTTGTCCATGGTGCAATCCTTAGATCGACCAGAACGGCAAAATGCCTGATTTAATGCTTCATTTAGTTCATTGTTGGAATGATAAAGGCCTGATCGCCGACATCACCTTCGGGCCAACGCTGGGTCACGGTCTTGATTTTGGTCCAGAAGCGCGCGCCCTCGGTGCCGTATTGGTTGGTGTCGCCAAAGGCCGAACGTTTCCAGCCGCCAAAGGTGTGGTAGCTGACGGGCACCGGAATAGGAACGTTTACGCCGACCATGCCGACATTGACCGAGGCCGCAAAGTCACGGGCTGCGCGGCCATTGCGGGTGAAGATTGCAACGCCATTGCCGTATTGGTGGTCGGAGGGAAGTGCGGCAGCTTCTTCGAGCGTGTCGGCGCGGACAACTTGCAAAACCGGTCCGAAGATCTCTTCTTCATAAGTTTTCATGCCGGGTTTGACATTGTCGAAGAGGCTCGGCCCGACGAAGAAGCCTTTTTCATAGCCTTGCAGTTCAAAGCCGCGTCCATCGATCAATAGGTCGGCACCTTCTTCGGCGCCAATGCGGATATAGTCTTCGACTTTGGCTTTATGTGCAGCGGAGACGACAGGGCCATAATGGGCGTCTGCATCGGTCGAGATGCCGACCTTGAGTTTGCCAACTTCGTCTGAGATGCGCTCGATGAATTCGTCTGCGGTTTTCTTGCCAACGGGGACAACCACTGGAAGCGCCATGCAGCGTTCGCCAGCTGAGCCATAGGCCGCGCCAACGATGTCTTTCACGGTCTGGTCCATGTTCGCGTCTGGAAGAATAATGCCGTGGTTTTTCGCGCCGCCCATTGCTTGGACGCGTTTGCCATTGGCTGTACCGCGCGAGTAGATGTATTGGGCGATATCGGACGAGCCGACAAAACTGATGGCTTTCACGCTCGGATGATCGATAATCGCATCAACAGCCGTCTTGTCGCCATTGACGACATTGAGAACGCCTTCAGGGGCACCGGCTTCGAGGAACAGCTCGCCAAGACGCATTGGGACGGACGGATCTTTCTCCGATGGCTTGAGGATGAATGTGTTGCCAGTAGCAATCGCCATCGCAAACATCCACATCGGGATCATGGCGGGGAAGTTGAACGGCGTGATGCCAGCGCAGACACCTAGCGGCTGGCGCATTGAGTAGACATCGATGCCCGGGCCTGCAGCATTCGTGTATTCGCCCTTTTGGACTTGCGGGATACCGCATGCATATTCGACAACTTCGAGGCCGCGCTGCACATCACCCCGACTGTCGGCAATAACTTTGCCATGCTCAAGCGACAGAAGTTCTGCCAGCTCGTCCATATGCTTTTCAAGCAAGCCTTTAAATTCGAACATCACACGGGCACGGCGTTGCGGGTTGATGGCGCTCCATGCGGGGAAGGCCGCTTCGGCAGCTTCAATCGCTTTGTCCATTTCAGACACAGAGGCGAGAGCGACCTTGGCTTGTATCTCGCCTGTGTTGGGATTGAAGATGTCAGCCGTGTTGCCGGACGTGCCAGTGACGGACTTGCCGTTAATCAAGTGATGAATTTCGCGCATATTATGCTCCAAATTTAAGTTTATTTTCCCAAACGCCCGTTCTGAAAGGATAAAAGCGCTCCGTTTGCCGATTGGTTAGCTTAACTTTGCTCAATTGCCCATACTCATTTGTTCTAGGGCTGAGAATTTTGTCTTCGGGAAGTGGGACGCCGAAAAGACGCAAGCTCGCAGAGGATTATGCTTCCTGGATGGTGTGTTGGCACCGAATCTAATATGAATTTTCAGTTGGTTAACCAAATGCCGCTTTCTGTTAAGAAGAAACAGAAACGAGTCGCAGGTGCGCAGGAGGCGCTTTCATGTCGGATATTGAAGACACCCAGTCTGGGAATGTAATTAATGAACCCATGAGCGAGGCGCTATCCAAGCGGTATCTCGCTTATGCGCTTTCGACGATTACCTCGCGGGCTTTGCCGGATGTACGTGATGGGCTGAAGCCCGTGCAGCGACGTATTCTTTATGGCATGCGGGTTTTGAAGCTCGACCCAAATGGCGGGTATCGCAAATGCGCTAAGATTGTTGGCGATGTCATGGGTAACTTCCACCCGCATGGCGACGCGTCGATCTACGATACGATGGTCAGGTTGGCGCAGGACTTCTCTGTTCGGTACCGGCTCGTAGATGGTCAGGGTAATTTCGGTAATATTGATGGCGATAGCGCCGCGGCATATCGCTATACTGAAGCCCGAATGACCGAAGCTGCCGAATTGCTGCTCGACGGTCTGAATGAAAATGCCGTTGATTTTAGAGATAATTATTCCGAGACGGACACAGAGCCGGTTGTTTTGCCTGCAGGGTATCCGAATCTTTTGGCCAATGGCGCTACCGGGATCGCAGTGGGCATGGCGACGAGTATTCCGCCGCACAATGCCGCCGAGGTGATCGACGCAGCGCTGTTACTCATCAACAATAAGAACACGCCGACCGAAGACCTGCTGCGGGTGATGCCCGGGCCTGATTTTCCAACCGGCGGGGTAATCGTTGAAGATCCCGCATCGATCCTCGAGGCCTATGAAACCGGACGGGGCGGCTTCCGCATGCGGGCGCGCTGGGCGGTAGAAGACCTTGGGCGCGGTCAGTACCAGATTGTCGTCAGCGAGATTCCATTTCAAGTTCAAAAATCACGGCTGATTGAGCGGCTTGCAGAGTTGATCGAAGCGAAGAAAGTGCCGCTTTTGGCGGACGTGCGTGACGAGAGCGCCGAAGATGTAAGGGTTGTACTGGAACCGCGCTCGCGCACGATCGAGCCTGCGGTCTTGATGGAAAGCCTATTCAAGCTTTCCGATATGGAGACACGGTTCTCGCTGAACATGAACGTCCTGCACAATGGTGCGCCGCAAGTGATGGGCCTTAAGGCCGTATTGCAGGCTTATCTTGATCACCGCAAAGAGGTTGTTGTCCGGCGGGCCGAGTTCCGCCTCGATAAGATCGAGAAGCGCTTGCACTTACTTGACGGTTATCTGGTCGCCTTCCTGAATATTGACGAAGTGATCCGCATCATCCGCTACGAGGATGAGCCGAAGGCCGTGCTGATGGAAAGCTTCGGTATTTCCGATATTCAGGCCGAAGCCATTTTGAACCTGCGTTTGCGGGCCTTGCGTAAGCTTGAAGAGATGGAAATTCGCGGTGAGCACACCAAACTGCTCGAAGAACGCGAAGAGATACAAAAACTGATCGGCTCGACCCGTCGCCAATGGAAAGCGGTTGCCGGGCTACTTAAAGAGGCGCGCAAAGTGTTTGACCCGAGCAGCGAGCTTGGGCGTCGGCGCGCGCAATTCGAAGACCTGCCGGAGATTGACCTGACCGCAGCGCTTGAGGCGTCTACACCTAAAGAGCCGGTGACAGTGGTTCTGTCGCGTCAGGGCTGGATCCGGTCGCTGAAAGGGCACGGACACGATCTTGAGACGACGAAATTCAAGGATGGTGACGAGTTGTTCCTCGCCGAGGAAATGAACACGACGGACAAGCTAATCTTGATGGCGAGCGATGGACGAGCGTTCACACTGAGCGCCGACAAGCTTCCTGGTGGCCGGGGACACGGTGAACCAATCCGCTTGTCGATCGAGCTTGAGGACAGTGTCGAGATTGTCACCATGTTCAAGTTCACGCCCGAGCGGAAACGGCTTGTCGCATCTGATGCAGGCTATGGCTTTATCTTGCCGGAAAAAGAGCTCGAAAGCACACGTAAAGCTGGCAAGCAGTCGGTCAATTGTGCGGGCGGCTCGCAGCTCCTCGCTTGCGGAGTTGTGACGGGTGACCATATCGCCGTGATCGGGACCAATAAGAAGCTGTTGATCTTTGCCCTATCGGACTTGCCTGAGATGAACCGCGGTAAAGGCGTTAAGCTGCAAAAGTTCAAAGGTAAGGACAAGCTTGCCGATGTGACAAGTTTTGCGGCTGTTGACGGGCTAGTGACAATCAGCGGCGGACGACAGCGTAGCTTCCCTGAATGGAAAGACTGGATCGGGAAACGTGCTCAAGCCGGTAAGGTCGCGCCTAAAGGATTTCCGCGATCAGGGGTTTTTAACGCATAGGTTTTGCGCTTGTCGACGCAGTGCTCTATGCTTATCGTAATAGATTGAGGGAGTTGAGAACTATGAATGCACTTTATATGTTGTTCGGGATACTTGCGGTTATCGCGCTGGTTCTCATCGCGATATACAATGGACTTGTTTCCAAGCGGCAGACTTGCAATCAGGCGTTTGCCGATATCGATGTGCAGCTCAAGCAGCGCCAGAATCTGATCCCCAATCTGATCGAGACGGTTAAAGGCTATGCGTCGCACGAGAAAGAAACGCTCGATGCGGTGATCAATGCGCGTAATTCGGCGGTGAATGCTAAATCTGTGGGCGATGTTGCTGCGGCTGAAGGTATGCTTAGCGGCGCGCTGGGTAAGCTGTTTGCATTGTCGGAAGCTTATCCGGACCTCAAGGCGAACACGAACTTTCTTGATTTGCAGGACGAGCTATCGACGATTGAAGACAAGCTTGCAGCAGCGCGGCGGTTCTTTAACTCTGCGGTTCAGGATTACAATACGGCGACGGAGCAGTTTCCGGGCGTATTGGTTGCGAACTCGTTTGGTTTCCAGCGGCGTGAGTTCTTTGATGTCGGCGCGGATCGGGATGATCTCTCGCAGGTACCACGCGTCGAGTTTTAGGGGCAAAGGGGCGTGAAACGCGAACGCGCTGAAACGCCGTTTGCGATATTCACCTTTGTTTTGACCGTTCCGTATTTTATGGGTGAGACGTACCACTATTTTGCGTATGTCGGCTTTGGTCAGGGCATTCTCAATTATCTGGTCGACTTGATTGCTATTGGCCTGTTTTGGCTGGCGAGCATTTCCTCATTGCGCGATAGAGCGCGCTCGGCTGCAGGTTGGCTTGCGGCGGCGTGGGGATTTGCGGCCTGTTTGAATTATCGTTCGTTCACATGGCGATATGAGGCAGGGCAAGCTGGCGAGGTTGTGGCGGAACCTTCGGGCATATTGGTGATGCTTGGTGCGACACTGATCATTAGCTTTATCGGACTTGCAATGGCGCTCTATCTGTCGCGACCGAAAAAGCCGGTTTAACTTGTCCCAATGGACGGCAACCATGTCGCCAGCGCTGGAATGGCGGCGACGGCAATAATCAAGACAATTTGCAAGCCGATAAACGGGATGGCGCCGCGCCATATGTCGAGGGTCTGTACCTCGTCTGGTGCTGCGCCGCGAAGATAGAACAGGGCGAAACCGAAGGGCGGGGTGAGGAAGCTTGTTTGCAGGTTCAGCGCCATCAATATTGCGAGCCAGATCGGATCAACGCCGAGGACGATTAGCGGTGGCGCGACGAGCGGCACGATGATGAAGATGATCTCGATGAAGTCGAGGAAGAAGCCGAGCACGAACATAACGAGCATGGTGATGGCAAGCGCGCCCCATACACCGCCCGGCATAGCTGTCAGGACGCCTTCGATCATTTCGTCGCCGCGATACCCGCCTGTGAAAACGAGCGAGAATAGCGAGGCACCGATCAGAATGACAAACACCATGCTGGTGATATGCGACGCGCTCGTAAAGGCTGATTTGAGATGGCGAGCGCGCCTGAGGATAACGAGTCCAGCGCCCAGACCTGCGATCAGTACAAACACGCAGAGGAATGCCAAGAGCTGGGCCGCTTTGTCGATGCCGGTGAGTGTGTCCTGTTTGACGGAAAGCTCGAAACCGGCATTCAGCGCGAGCAAGAGTGCGGCGCTGGCGAGCGCTGCATAGAGAAGCGGACGTAGGCGGGTGGGACTGTCTTCGGACAACCTGAAGCCAGCGAGAAGGACTGCGCCTCCTGCACCGATGGCAGCGGCTTCGGTCGGCGGAGTGATGCCGAGCAGAATAGAGCCGAGCACGGCGAAGATGAGCGCAAGTGGCGCGCCTAGACCGATCATGACTTCGCGGGCCTTAAGCGGTGGTAGGTCACTGACATCAGCTGGCGGGCAGCGCTCTGGCCTGGTTATGGCGTTAAATGCGATCCAGCCAAGATAGAGGCAAACGAGGATGAGGCCGGGTATCAATGCGCCGGAGAAGAGGTCTTGCACGGAGACGGAGACAGCGCGACCACCAAGGCTGGTAGATGCTTGGGCGCTGGCGTTGGCAATGGCGTCTGCGAGCAGGATGAGTACGATCGAAGGTGGGATGATTTGGCCTAGCGTGCCCGACGAAGCGATGATGCCGGTGGCGAGCTTTGGGTCGTATCCCTGTTTGAGCATGGTCGGCAGCGCGATCAGGGTGATGGTGATGACTGTCGCACCGACAATACCGGTCGAGGCAGCGAGCAATGCGCCAACAAGGACGACGGCATAGCCGAGACCGCCACGCATTTGCCCGAGTAGACGGCTGGCAATCCCGAGCAGGTCTTCAGCCACGCGGCTGCGTTCCAAAACGACGCCCATGATGACGAAGAAGGGCACCGCGACGAGCACACCATTGCGCATGACGCCCTCGATGCGGGAGGGGAGATTCTTCAGATCATTGACGGACATGACATCTAGCGAGATGCCGATGAAAGCAAAGACCAGCGCGACGCCGCCAAGGGTAAAGGCAACCGGAAAGCCAGCGAGCAGGGCTCCGATGGCAACGAGGAACATTGATATGGCTAGGATGACCTCAATTTCCATCGGTCACTCCCAGCGGGCTTTCAGTGTCTATGCCGTTCGAGCTCCGGCGCAGTGTCTGCGCGGCACGAAGGCCTTCGGAGAGGCCTTGCAACGAGAGTAAGACGCCAAAAAGTGGCACGAGCGTCTTGAAGATATACGTAATCGGGAGACCGTCAGTCTCACGGGCACCTTCGAAATTTGCCCAGCTACGGATGAAGGAAGGCGAGACCGATGACCAGATGATCAGAAGACAGATCGGGAAGAGGAAGAGATAGAGGCCCGCCAGGTCGACTGCGGCGCGGCGATTGGGCGACATGCTTTCGCGCAATATATCCACACGGACATGGGCATCATGCTTGAGCGCTGACCCGGCTGCGAGCAGGAACATTCCGGCAAAACTGTAGATGATCAGGTCATTTGCCCACGAGGCTGACCAGTCGAAAAGATAGCGCCCGACGATGACGAGAATTTGCACACCGACCATGAAGACGGCGAGGGTCATGCTAATCCCGAGTGTAGACGAGCTGATGGCATCAAGTTTTGGGCGCAGCCAATTGGCAGGCGCGGCGAACATTTTTGGAAGCGCTAGCGTCAGCAGCGGCAGGAGAAGCAAAGGCAGCGCAGCGATACCGAGCCAACGCAGACCTGTGCCAATATTTAGAAAGAGTTCGCTCATCGTCACCCCCGACGCCGTGCCATCATGCTTGTGTTTAGCGGCTGACTTCTCTGGCAGCGTAATATGGGCCTTCGGAAATGTTTGCCCAACCTCGCATGGATTTTAGCGCCTGTTCGAAGCTTTCATAGATGCGCTTTTCGATACCGTCTTTGCCGCTGTCTGATCTGACATCAAGTGCAGCTTCTTCCATTGCTGCAACAACCTCCGTGGGGAACTGGCGGAGTTGCGTGCCATGTTCTTGTGTAAGGATTTCCAAATGACGGGCATTCTCATAGGTGAACTCGCCAAGGCTGAGATGGTTCACGCTATTGCAGACATTACGGACGATCATCTGTTCGGTCGGGGTAAGTCCTTCCCAGACTTTCAAATTCATGCCGACAGCGAGCGATGCCCCCGGCTCGTGGAAGCCCGGACCATAATAATAGGGCGCATCACGATAGAAACCGAGATAGAAATCATTCCAAGGGCCAACCCATTCGGTCGCATCGATCACGCCGGTTTGGAGCGACTGAGATATGTCGCCGCCCGAGAGCGTGATAGACGAGCCGCCAAGTGCGCGCAAAACATCGCCGCCCTGACCGGGAATACGCATTTTCAAGCCGTTAAAGTCCGAGAGCGCATTAATTTCACGCTTGAACCAGCCGCCCATTTGGTGGCCCGTATTTGCGGCTTGGAAGGCCACGACGCCGAACTGTCTCGACAATTCATCCCAAAGCTGTTGGCCGCCGCCAAAGTCGATCCAGCCCATGATCTCTTGTGCGGTCATGCCAAAAGGAACGGCGGTGAAGAACGGATAGGCTGACGATTTCGAACGCCAGTAATACTCGGCACCGTGATACATATCGGCTGCGCCATCTGCGACGGCATCAAAGGCTTCGAGTGCAGGAACCTGCTCGCCTGCGGCACGGACACGGACCTCGATCTGGCCATCGGTTTGAGCTGTGATTTGCTCTGCGACGCGTTCGGCCGCCGTACCGAGCCCAGGCAATCCTTTCGGCCAAGTGGTGACCATGGTCAGGCGTTTGCGCTTGCGCGAGATTGCGGGCGATGCAGGGCTTCCGTCGGTCGTTTCGCCAGCGCCGCCGCAGGCAGCAACACCAAGACCAAGCGCGCCTGCGCCGAGAAGTTTGCGTCTATTTATCTGTGTCATGGTTTTTCTTTCTAATGCCCGCATGGCTGATTCGCACGGTGATGCTGAATTCGCAGTGTAGTGGGGCTAGGGGGACCGGTCGAGAGTTTGCATTCCTTATGTCGGGTCGGGAGCGGTTTCAGATGGATCAGCCGGAGATTCCAGCAATTCCCACTGATCGCCATTGAGGACTTCAAGCGGCGAGAAATCGCGTTTGTATGCCATTTTCGGGCTGTCTTCGACCCAATAACCTAGATAGACATGCGGCAGACCGAGATCGGCGGTGCGTATAATATGGTCGAGGATCATATATGTACCGAGCGAGCGATTGGCCGCATTGGGGTCGAAAAAGCTGTACACCATAGACAATCCGTCGCGCATGATGTCGGTGATGGCCGCTGCGATCAGAGGGCTCTCGGGGTCGGGACCGGTTCGGTATTCTATGACCATGCTTTGGACGGGGCTATCATTGACCATGCTGAAATAGTCGCGTGAACTCATATCCGACATGCCGCCCCCCGGGTGACGTGTGTCGAGATACTGTTTGAGTAGGCGATATTGTTCACGGCTGGCAGAGGCCTGTGTCGGCTCGGCGAAAAGATCCGCGTTCTTGTTTATAACTCTCTGTTTACTCTTGGTAATTTCGAAGTCTCGAACCGGAACGCGAACCGATCGGCAAGCATTGCAGTTTGCGCAAGTGGGGCGGTAGGCGATGGTTTGCGAACGCCGAAATCCCGACTGGCTAAGAGCATTGTGAACGGCGTCAGCATCATCTATTGCGAGCGATGTGAAAGCCTTGCGCTCGCGCTTCCCAGGTAAATAGGGGCACGGCGTTGGTGCGGTCATATAGAACTTCAAAGTTCGTCTATACCCGCCATTTTGGCTTTGAGAGTCGCTGAATTTCATGCCTGTCTAATATACACCCTACAAATCGAAATACCACGGTGAGAGCACCGTGAAGGCAGCCCATATTAACAGGACTAAAGGTCCACCATAGCGCACATAGTCCTGAAAACGATAGTGGCCGGGCCCCATTACCAGCAAATTCGTCTGATAGGCGATCGGCGTGGCGAAGCAGCAATTGGCGGCAAATATGACGGCCAATACAAATGGGGTTGCGTCCACGCCCAGCTCGTTCGCAGTGGAAATGGCGACAGGCGTAAACAAAACAGCGGTCGCCGCATTACTGAGAATATTGGTGAGAATAGCAACAAGAAGAAAGATCACCGATAGAACCGCATAAGGTCCATATGGTGAAGCGAGATCGACCATTGTCGTTGCAAAAAGGTCGACAGCGCCGGTTTCTTCGAGCGCGATGCCCATTGCGAGCGCTGCCCCGATCAGCATGAAGATACGCAGATCAAGCGAGCGGCCTGCCTGACGAACATTCAGGCAACCAAACACGATCATCAAGACAGCGGCTCCGACAGAGGCGTGCAAAATTGGCAATAGGCCAGTTGCGGCAGAAATGACGAGTAGAGCTGCAATGATGCGCGACGCCATAGCCCGCGCAGTGAGGGGTATCTCGGTGCTCGACCATTCGAGCAGGATGATGTCACGGCTCTGGCGTAGCTCGGTAAAGGCATCGTGCTGGGCGCACAATAAGAGCGTGTCGCCAGCTTCGAGCCGTATCTCACCGAGTTTCGAACGGATCATACGTGAGCGACGTTGAATGCCGAGAACGACAGCGTTGGTAAGACGACGGAAACCAAACAGCTCAATCGTACGACCCGCCATTCGCGAGCCGGGGGCGATGACGGCTTCGGCGAGCAGCAATGCGCCGCGATTGCCGTCTGTCTCGCCGCCGCTGCTAAGCATCTGTTCCAACAGATCGGGCTTGGAGGATAGTGCGTCGGACAGGACTGACCGTGTGGCGGCAACGATGACGAGATCACCATTGCGCAGGCGGACGTCTTCGAACGGGGGAAGAAAAGCTTGCTCGCCGCGTTGGATCATACGGACCGTCATGCCCGGTAAATCGGTGAACATGCCCGCGACGGGCTGTTTGCCAGATAAAAAATGGCCCGCGCTCACTTCTATCTGGGCGACGTACTGCTTGCCGGACGAGGTGGCGAGGGTGCCAGACAGATCTTCGCGGTCGGGCAAGAGGAAGCGCGATGTAAGCACGAGATACACAAGGCCAACGCCCGCCAGCATCAACCCGAAGGATGTGAGTTCGAAAAAACCGAGCGAAACGCCTTCAATCCGGCGATATGATTCTGCGGCCAGCAAATTGGTTGATGTGCCTATCAGTGTGGTCATGCCTGCGAACACGCTGACAAAACTCAGCGGCATCATGATTTTTGACGGGGCGGCTCCCATGCGTGCGGCAATGGCGCTCATGACTGGCAGGAACATAATGACGACTGGCGTATTGTTGATGAACGCGCTCGTCACAAAAACGGCAGAGAATGCGCCAACAAGCGTGAGCATTGGGCGTTTGTCATAAGCTTTGAGCAGGGACTTTGTCGGTCCTTCCAATGCTCCGGTCTGGAAAAGCCCTTGTCCGACCACGAGCAGAGCCATGATGGTGATCAGGGCGGGATTTCCAAAACCGTTGAGCAATGTCGCAGCATCAATGCTGTTGCCATCTGCGTTGACGGCACCGGGCAACAAAAATAGCAGCAATAAAGCTGCGATCACACCGATAGAGATAAGCTCCAATGACCAGCGATCGGACATATATAGGATGATGGAGGCCCCTACGACGGCAAGGGAGGCCCACATCGGCCATTGCGCTAAAAACTCGTTAAGCATCCCGTCTCCCGACTAGTTGTGCTTATGATTAGCGCTGGTTGTCAGGGAAGTTCAAGGACAATACTTACCCGCCGGTTCGCTGGGGCATGCGGACGGCTTGGGATGAGGGGGATTGTATCGGCCATTCCTGCAACGGATGAGAACCTATTTGAAGCAATACCGGCTTGGCTGAGAAGGGTCAAAGCTGCATTGGCGCGGGCTGAGGAGATAACCCAGTTATTGTCCGTACCTACAGCCGTTTTGAAGGCATCGGTGTGGCCTTCAATACGTATACGCTGGGGCATTCCTGCCAAAACGTCACCCAAAGCGAGCGTGAGTGCCATGCCGTCTTCGTTAAAATGGCTCTCGCCAGTGTTAAACAAGGACCGCCCCGGTTTATCGGTGAGATTGATACGGAGACCATCCGCCGCTGGCTCGATGCCGATATGGGCTTGCAACTCGCTTACATTTTTTTGAGCAAGCGTTTCAACCAATAGACGTTCAAGTGCCGGAGCTGTCATTGTCGGGACAGATGCTTCAGAGGGGGAGGCACCGAAAAGGGCTGCAATCGCAGAGCGTTCCGTCATCGACGTACCTGCTGACAGCCACATCAGTAGAAAAAATGCCATAAGAGCGGTGAGGAAGTCCGCATATGCGAGCTTCCACTGGCCGGAACGCCGGGATTCTCCTCGGCGATGGCCCCGGCCTCGCCCGTGACGGACAGAGGAAAAGTTAGCCATAATTGCAGTCTTTCTGATTGCAGGAATAGGGATAACAGAACAGGGTGAATATTGGTTTTGCGTGGACCGATTAGTTTAGGTGAAATTTCACCTATTACGCGCGGCGGATTGATTGGGCTGCGATGCAGGCTATAGGTGTCCAAATATTGCGCATGAAAATTTTAGGCGCAGCTGACAACATATTGGAGATTTTGGGCATGGCTAAGTGTGCATTTTTGGGGCTGGGCGTAATGGGGTTTCCGATGGCAGGACACCTTGCCCGAGCAGGCCATAAGGTCACAGTCTGGAACCGGACGGCAGAAAAGGCCAAGGACTGGGCAAGCGCCAACAAGGGCACCGCCGCCGATGATCCCGCAAGTGCGGTGTTTGGCAAAGAGTTTGTATTCTTGTGTCTTGGTGACGATCCGGATGTCGAGACAGTCTATGAGGCTATGGAGCCTAGCCTTGGCGCGGGGATGATCGTCGTTGATCACACAACGGCAAGTGCCGGGTTGGCCCGTCGGCTCTATGCGAGGGCCGCAGACAAAGGTGCGAGTTTCATTGACGCGCCCATTTCGGGTGGGCAAGCAGGTGCGGAAAAAGGCGCACTCGCAATCATGTGTGGCGGTGATGACGACGCGTTCGCAAAAGCCGAACCGGTTATGGCCGCTTATGGCAAAGGCATGACTTTGATTGGCGATAGCGGTGCGGGACAGCTCTGCAAGTCGGTAAACCAGATCTGCATTGCCGGTATTGTGCAAGGCCTATCTGAAGGGTTGGCGTTCGCGGACAAGGCAGGGCTTGATGCGTCGAAAGTTATCGAAGCGATTTCGGGTGGCGCTGCCCAGAGTTGGCAAATGGTCAATCGTTGGGAGACGATGATGGCCGGCGAATTCGAGCACGGGTTCGCAGTGGATTGGATGCGCAAGGATCTACGCATCGCGTTAGAGACCGCGCGCGAAACTGGCGCGAGCCTTGCCGTTGCGGCGCAGGTTGACCAGTTTTATGCCGAAGTTCAGGCAATGGGCGGCGCGCGTTGGGACACATCGAGCTTGATTGCGCGGCTGCCTAAAGCGGACTAATTCCCCGTGAACTTGGCCGGGCGCTTTTGCAAGAATGCTGACACGCCCTCAACAAAATCGGTCGTGCGACCCGCGGAGCGTTGGGCGACACGTTCGGCATGTAACTGATTATCGAAGTCCCGGTCTGCGCTATCCCAGATCAGCTCGCGGATCATGGCGAGTGCTTGCGTTGGGCCGTTGGCGAGATGGACGGCTTTCTCTTGGGCCAATTGCATCAAGTCGCTGCTTGGGGCGACGGCGTTGATCAGGCCCCATTCGAGGGCTTTCTCGGCTGAAATTTTATCACCCATGAGAGCCATTTCCATTGCGCGGGCCCGGCCGATCAGGCGCGGGAGCAGATAGGTCGATCCGCCATCCGGGACAAGGCCAATGCGTCTGAAGGCTTGCAGGAAGTATGCGTTATCGCTTGCGATGATGAGGTCACCCATCAGGGCTATGGAACAACCAACGCCCGCAGCAGCGCCATTTACGGCCGTAATGATCGGGTGGGGGTGTTCTTTCATGACCTTGATCAGCGGATTGTAATGGCTGTCCAATGCTTTGCCTGCATCGAACTTGGAGGATCCGGTATTGCCATCCATGCCGCCAACACCAAGATTTGCGCCAGAGCAAAAGCCTCGTCCCGTGCCGGTCAAGATTGTGCAGCGAGCTTCGTCGGCAGCTTTCTCGAATGCGACAAGGATTTCTTGTACGGTGTCGAGGCCTGCGGCATTCATAGTGGCAGGGTCTGCAAAGGTGATTGTCGCGATGTCATCCGAGACGTCATAGGTAATTTTTTCAAAATTCATCGCATGTCCTCCTACATTGGTGAATCGCATCGTAGCCGTATGTTTCGTTTCAGGTAAGCCTTGACGCAACGGAACGGTATTCAGGTTTGATATCAACCAGTTTTCAGCTTAGAGTCGATGCGAAACGGGAGCGAAATTATGCCATTGGATCAGTTGCCCCAGGCGGGGGATATGAGTGCGATTCTGGAGAAGCAGAAGGCGGCACATTTGCGTGAGGGGACCGCCTCGGCGGAGTTGCGCATTGACCGATTGAACCGGGCGATAGGCTTGCTGGTTGATTTCCAATCCGAAATTGAAGACGCCTTGTGCGAAGACTTCGGCCACCGTTCGAAAGATGCGAGCCGATTTACCGATGTCGGGTCGTCGATTGGTGCGCTAAAGCACGCACGGAAGCACTTGAAGAAATGGATGCGTCCGGAGAAACGAGGCACAGAGCTGCCGTTCTTTCTAGGGCAAAAAGCTGAAGTCCAGTTTCAGCCAAAGGGGACTGTCGGTGTGATCAGCCCGTGGAACTTTCCGGTTAATCTAACCTTCGCGCCTCTGGCCGGTGTGTTCGCAGCGGGCAACCGCACCATGATCAAGCCGTCAGAGTTTACCGAGCACACGTCCAATCTGATGGCGCGGATGTTCAAGCAGGCATTTTCTGAAGAAGAAGTGGCCGTCATAACCGGAGGGCCGGATGTCGGAGCGGCGTTTACAAGCTTGGCGTTCGATCATCTTGTTTTCACAGGAGCGACCTCGGTTGCGCGTCATGTGATGCGCGCGGCGGCGGATAATCTTGTGCCGTTGACGCTGGAGCTTGGCGGCAAGTCACCGGTTATTCTCGGGCGTTCGGCGGATATGGAGAAGGCGGCGAAACGGATTATGAACGGCAAAACGCTCAATGCAGGTCAGATTTGTCTGGCGCCAGACTATGCGTTTGTTCCGAAGGAGAAAACCGCAGAATTTGTTGGTCATGCACAAAACGCTGTCGCGACGATGTTCCCGACACTAAAGGATAATGATGACTACACATCTGTAGTCAATCAGCGCCATTATGACCGGCTGCAGTCGTATCTCACCGATGCAAAAGAGAAGGGTGCAGAGATTGTTGAGATCAATCCTGCCGATGAGAACTTCTCACAGCAACCGCATCATAAAATGCCGCCGACGCTCGTGTTAAATCCGACGGAAGATATGGCGGTCATGCAAGACGAAATTTTTGGACCGATATTGCCCGTCAAAGAATATACCGAGACGCGCGATGCGATTGCCTATGTCAATGAGAATGATCGCCCGCTTGGTCTCTACTATTTTGGTGAGGATTCTGCCGAAAGAGAGATTGTGCTGAACAACACAACGTCCGGCGGCGTTACGGTGAACGATGTGATCTTTCACATTGCACAAGAAGACTTGCCGTTTGGCGGTGTTGGTCCGTCGGGCATGGGGTGTTATCATGGCAAAGACGGCTTTCTCGAGTTCTCCCACAAAAAGGCCGTCTATACGCAAACCGCGTCAGAACTGCTTGCGATTGTCCGCCCGCCTTATGGCGAGAAGTTCCGCAAGCAGATTGGCGGTATGATTAAGCGTTAGCGTTTCAAAAAGCCCGGGACTTCATCACCAAAGCCTTTGACGTCATCCTTGGCAGGATCGAGGATCGGATCATCGTCTTTGCGCTTATAGTCCCGCTTGGGACGTTCGCGGCGAGGCTTGTCTTCGCGTGATGTGCGTTCGGTGTCCTGCTTCGCTTTTTCCGGTTTTGGACCACGATCTCTACGTGGGGCGTCGTCTTTTTTTGCGTCTACGCGATCTTCACGGGGGGTGTCCTCGCGCGGCTTGCTGTCACGGTCTTCGCGATTTTTGTTGCGATTGCGGTTTCTCCCGCCGCGCTCGTTTCTATCTCGCCCGCGTCCTCCACGATCACGGCCACGTCCGCCGGAGCGTCCGCGATTGCCTTGGTCTGGTGGCAAGTCGGCCAATTCGTCGAGCAAGCCTTCGATCTCGGCTTCTTCGACGTCACGTCCGATCATCTTAAGGACATAGCCCCACGATTTCTCGTCTTCTGGGCCAACAATTGTGAAGCTGTGACCATGGCGTCCGGCACGACCTGTACGGCCAATACGGTGGACATAGTCCTCGTCTTTGGGGGGCGGTGCGAAGTTGAAGACGTGCGAGACATCGGGGATATCGAGACCGCGCGCGGCAACATCGGAGCCAATGAGAAGTTTAAGCTCGCCATTGCGGAAGCGTTCGAGTGTCTGCATCCGGTAAGCCTGCGGAAGGTCGCCGTGAATGGCCGCAGCGTCGAAGCCATGCACGCTGAGCGATTTGGCGACAATGTCGACTTCGCGCTTGCGATTACAGAACACGATCCCGCTTTCGACCTCATTTGATTCGATCAGTTTGCGCAGCGTATAGCGGCGGGCTTTGGCGTCATTGGTCGGAATTTTGACAACACGCTGGGTGATGGTCTCTGCCGTTTGGGCAGGACGAGCGACCTCGATCCGGATCGGATTGTTCTGGAAGGTTTTGGCGAGTTTTTCGATCTCTTTGGCGAAGGTGGCCGAGAACAGCAAGGTCTGTCGCTTCTTTGGGAGAAGCTTACAGATCATCTCGATATCGTCGATAAAGCCCATGTCGAGCATCCGGTCGGCTTCATCAATGATGAGTGTCTCGACACCGGTGAGTAGAATTTTGCCGCGCTCGAACTGGTCTTTCAACCGGCCGGGTGTCGCGATTAATACGTCAACGCCTTGCATGAGGAGGCGTTCTTGTTCCTTGAAGCTAACGCCGCCAATGAGGAGCGCCATTGAGAGCTTTAGGTGTTTGCCATATTTTACGAAGTTTTCGGCGACTTGATCGGCAAGCTCGCGGGTTGGTGCGAGGATGAGCGTGCGGGGCATACGAGCTCTTGCACGGCCCTTTGCCAGACGATGGATCATCGGCAACACGAAAGCGGCTGTTTTGCCTGTACCTGTTTGGGCTATGCCCGTGACATCGCCGCCAACCATGACATGCGGGATCGCCTGTTCCTGAATAGGGGTGGCGTGTGTGTAGCCGGACTCATTGACGGCTTGAAGGATTTTGGGGTTGAGGCCGAGGTCTTCGAAAGTGACTTTCGGTTGCTCTTCGGCTTCGGCTTGTTCGTTAGTTTGTTCGGTCAAAATTGTTTCTTTCGGACTGTGTGAATTTTCAATGCTCGGGGTCACGCTCATCGCGACTGCCGGGCAAGATCCACGCCCGGAAACATCAGATGTGTTGCCTTAAACCGTTTTTGTCAGAAAACACAAGGCATAGGCGGTAATTCTTGTCATTATGGCCGCCAGTATGGTTTCTTTGCCTCACAAAAAAGCCCGCCATGATGACGGGCTTTCTCTATAGTTTTGCGACGGAGGGCTTATCCCGCGTCAGAAAGGTTCTGGTTTGCAAAGTCCCAATTGACGAGATTTTCCAAAAATGACGCCATATAGTTTGGACGTGAGTTTTGATAATCGAGATAATAGGCATGCTCCCATACATCCATCGTGAGCAGAGGCGTGACACCCGATTCGGTAATCGGTGTTTCTGCATTTGGTGTTTTGGTGATGGCTAGTTTGCCGTCTTTGAGAACAAGCCATGCCCACCCGGAGCCGAACTGTGTGCCGCCTGCCGCTTTGAACTGGGTGGCGAATTCATCATATGAACCGAAATCGCGTTCGATCAGTTCGGCAATCTTGCCGGTTGGAGCACCGCCGCCGCCTGGCTTCATTGAGTGCCAGTAGAATGTGTGGTTCCAGACTTGGGCTGCATTGTTGAACAGACCAGCTTTGGCGCTGTCGGCAGAAGCAGCCTTGATGATGTCTTCAAGCGCCATGCCAGCCATGTCTGTGCCATCAATCAATTTGTTAAGATTGGTGACATAGGCGTTGTGATGCTTGCCATAATGGAAGTTCAGTGTTTGCTCTGAGATATGGGGTGCTAGGTCACCATGTCCATAAGGAAGGGCGGGAAGGTCAAATGCCATGTTTAGTCTCCGTAATTTGTCCACATTGCGCTTGTTTGTGTACTCTATAGGCGACGTGAGCGATGATGACAAAGTATAGTTTACCCGAAAATTGGCAGCAGCTTGATCAACGCATCCGCCGCGAGGACGAGGATCGCTGGTTGTCGAGCCGGTATGCTCCACTGCCGGAGCGTCGGCGAATGATTGCGCTTTATGCGCTCAATCTGGAACTGGCAAAGGTTCGGCTGGTGGTTTCGGAGCCCGGCCTTGCTGCGATACGGTTCCAATGGTGGCGTGATGTTGCCGCCGAAATGGAGGCAGGAAAACGCGCTCGCGGACACGATATTGTTCAGGCGATTTATGACGCCGAGATTTCGAGCAAAATTGTGAGCGGGCTTGTCGCAGGGCATGAAGTGGCGCTTGAAGCGAATGACCGCGCACAAGAGCCTGAAGTGTTATTGATGCGGGTCGCTGCGGGATTATTGGTCAAAGCGCATGCATGGGGGCCGCATATCGAGGAACTTGCCCCTGCTTATGCCGCTGCACGCCGGGGAGAACCCGATGAGCGCGAAGCTGTGGTTCCTGCCGTCCCACGCGATATACGTCCCGCCATCGCGCATGCTGCATTGCGCTTTGATTATACGGCTGAGCGGTCACCGGGCGGATTTCGCAAACGCTTTCGGGTGATGCGGGCGATGATGAACGGTGTGGTTTAGCCGCAGCTGTTCGTCTGACTTGGTTGCCACTTGGCGATTGATTGGGCATCACCTAGGAAGATTGTTGTGCACGTTCGGGGTTCGGCCAGAGTTTAGCTGGACGGCGGCACGATAAGGTGTTGAGGATTCAGGATTTATGGCTGAGGGTGATGTCCGGTTAGGGGTCGATATTGGCGGAACCTTTACGGATCTGGTTTTAGAAGTTGGCGGCGGGAGCGACGGTCAGCGATACTCGACCAAAGTGCTTACAACCTATGCTGCCCCAGAAGATGCGATTGTTGATGGCATGCACAAAGTGTGTGCGAAGGCGGGCATATCTGCCGACCGTATTACGCAGATCATTCACGGAACAACGCTCGCGACCAATGCGCTGATCGAACGGCGCGGCGCGAAAACCGCGCTGATCACGACGGAGGGGTTTCGGGATGTGATCGAGATGCGGACCGAGTCGCGGTTCGAGCAATATGACTTGAATCTGAAATTACCCGAGCCGCTCTTGCCGCGCTATCAGAGATACACGTTGAAAGAGCGCGTCGGTGCAAACGGAGACGTCTTGATCGCCCCTGATGCGCGCGAGATTGAAAACTTGGCTGCGCAGATTGCGGAAGCTGGATATGAAAGCGTCGCCATCGGGTTTCTGCACGCATATGCAAACGGGGCGCATGAGCGTGCCATGGCGGATGCATTGATGGCTGCGGCGCCGGATATGATGGTGTCGCTGTCGTGTGAAGTCTCGCCGCAGATGCGCGAATATGAGCGGTTCAATACGGTGGTCGCCAATGCCTATATCAAGCCGCAAATGAAGAGTTATCTGATGCGGCTCGAAGGACGATTGAAAGGCGAGGGCGCCGTGTGTCCGGTTTTTCTTATTCATTCGGGCGGCGGAATTATTTCACTTGAAAGCGCTGCGGAGTTTCCGGTGCGATTGGTGGAATCCGGACCTGCGGGCGGGGCGGTGTTTGCGGCCGATATTGCAGCGCGCTATGGGCTGAACAAAGTCCTGTCCTTCGACATGGGCGGGACGACGGCGAAGATCTGTCTGATTGAAAACCAGACGCCGAAGACAAGCCGTGTGTTCGAGGTTGCGAGGACCTATCGGTTTAAGAAAGGATCAGGCATGCCGATCTCTATTCCGGTGATTGATATGGTGGAGATTGGTGCGGGTGGCGGCTCGCTTGCGCATGTGGACGGGTTGAAGCAAATTCGCGTGGGGCCGGAGTCGGCTGGCTCGGAACCGGGGCCTGCTTGTTATAATCGCGGCGGTAAGCGGCCTGCGGTGACAGATGCGGACCTCGTGCTTGGAAAGCTTGATCCGGATATGTTTGCTGGCGGATCGATGAAGCTTGATGTTGCCGCGTCGGAAGAGGCGCTTGTGGTAGAGCTTGGCGCCAAGCTTGATCTCGATGCGCAGATGTCCGCTTTCGGTGTGGCCGAGATGGTCGACGAGAATATGGCCAATGCTGCGCGGGTCCATGCCGTCGAGAATGGCGAAGAGATTTCCGATTATACGATGATTGCTTTTGGCGGGGCTGCGCCACTACATGCGGGACGGTTGAGTGAAAAACTGGGTGTGCAGAGGCTGCTTGTGCCGCCAGGCGCGGGGGTTGGATCGGCCATCGGGTTTTTGCGTGCGCCATTTAGTTTCGAGGCGACGCGGAGTATTTATAGTCGCTTGTCCGAATTTGACGGGGCTATGGTCAAAGAGCTTTTGGCCGACTTGCGCGAAGAAGCGACGGGTTTTGTCAGGCGGTGCAGTGCCGACGAAGAGCTGTTTACCGAGGCCAAGGCTTATATGCGCTATAGCGGACAGGGATGGGAAATTCCGATTGTGCTGACACAGGCGCAAGCGAGCAATCCTGATGCGGCCGAGTTCGAGCGCTTGTTCGAAACGCATTACACAGCGCTGTTCGGGCGCACGGTTGAGGGCATGGATATCGAAATCACAGTATGGGCGGTGAATGTCGCAACTGCTGTGCCCGAGCAAAAGCAAATTACTGAAGCGGCGTTTGATGATGCGAAGCTGGCACAGACATCGGGGCAGCGTGATCTGTTTGATGCGGCGCTCGGGACGCCTATTGGTGCAAGTATTGTTCAGCGGGCGGATTTACATCACTTCCAGATAGTTCATGGACCGGCGATTATTACCGAAGATGAGACGACGATTATTATACCGGCGAGCGGCAAGGCCATTGCGCAAGCGGATGGCTGTATCGATATCCGGTTCTCTGGCGAGAGGAGCGCTGCGATATGACTGCGACATCGGTAAGCTATCAGATTATGTGGAACCGGATGATTTCGGTAGTCGAAGAACAGGCTCAGGCGCTTATTCGGACGGCGTTCTCTACCTCTGTACGTGAGGCGGGCGATCTGTCGGCGGGGATTTATGACCGGCAAGGCAATATGTTGGCCCAAGCGGTGACGGGGACGCCCGGGCATGTGAACGCTATGGCCGCTGCGGTTGGTCATTTTATTCGCCGCATCGGTTACGAGAATATGGCCGAGGGGGATGTCTACATTACCAATGATCCGTGGGAGGGTACGGGGCATTTGCACGATATTACGGTGGTGACGCCCGCTTTCTTCAAGGGGGGGCTGGTGGGCTTCTTTGCTTGCACAGCGCACGTTGTTGATATTGGCGGGTTGGGCTTTGGGGCAGATGCGAACTCGGTTTACGAGGAAGGCCTGTACATCCCGATCATGAAGATGGTGACGGCTGGCGAGGTCAACGAGACACT
>JBDVDE010000008.1:0-25324 GCA_039942135.1 Hyphomonadaceae bacterium | reverse complement strand
CGAGCGAGTCGCGTATAAAGACCGCTTTGGTAAACTGCGCCTCATAAGCTGCCCGCCCGCCTGCAACAAGCTTGGCAGCAAGGGCCTTGTCTTCAACAACCGAGCGCATGGCATCTGCCAAAGCTTCGTCATCATTCTTGGGAACGATCAGGCCGGAGACACCATGTTCGACATACGCTGCGGGCCCAACAGCGTCGGCTGCAACCAGCGGACGGCTCGCCGCCCATGCATCGACTGTAACCGTCCCGAACGGCTCATAACGAGACGGAAAGGCCACGAGGTCACAAGCTGCGAGCAGTGAGCCACGATCATTGCGCCACCCCAGAAATCGCACGCGGTCGGTTAGATCCAACGCCTTTGCTTGCGCCTTCAGGGCCCCCTCAAGCGGTCCATCCCCGGCGATCCAGACATATAATCCCGGGATCTTCCTGGCCGCATCCAACAATGTGTCTAGGCCTTTCTTTTCGTGCAGCCGCGCCAAAGCCAGCGCAACCGGCGCGTCAGCTGGCGTATCAAGCGCAGCGCGATCGGCGGGTTTGGCGTTTTCGAAATCTGCGTATGTATGGACTATCAATGATCTATCATCGGATACGCCTTGTTCGCGGATGTGGCGGAGGAGGTCTTTGGTTAGGCCTATATGCCAATCGCAATGGGTGAAGCGCTCACGTTTGTAATAGCCGCCATACCAGCCGATTGAGCGCACGCTATATTTTGCCGGCGCGAACTGTCCGGCGCGGCCCATCCAGTATTCGATAACATCCGGCTGAAACCGCGCGATGGCGTCTTTGATCTTACGGCGCGTCGGAAACGGCCAGCGCAAATTGAAGGAACAGGTGGCATATCCGATCCCCGCCTCGGCAAACATATCGAGCCGGAACTGGTTGTCAGGGCGCGTTATGACATATTGTTCGAGCCCCGCCCCTGCCAATGCACAGACCGATTCGAGCATAATGTTCTCCGCCCCGCCTTCGGGGGCACCGGCCATAACATGCATGACGCGCATATATTCGTCTCCAGAACTTGATGTTTATCCCTAGCCTTAGCCAGACTGAATAGCAAAGGAGGCTTGGCATTCGGGGCAGGCTCGCCTAGTAGAAGCGAGTACTTTTAGGAACATGCCATGACCAGTTATCGCCTCTTCGGTGCCGAAACATCCCCTTACTCGCTCAAGGTTCGTTCCTTCCTGCGTTACAAGAACGCCGATTTCGACTGGGTGCTACGCTCGGCTGCAACCGAAGAAGAGTTCAACCGCCACGCCATTTTGCCAACCGTTCCGCTGCTCGTCAGCCCCGGCGGCAAGACCAGCCAAGACTCGACCAACATGCTCGCGACGCTGGAAAAGAACCACGCCGCCCCGTCCGCCATTCCCGAAGACCCCGCCTGTCAGGCCATCGCGCTCCTGCTTGAAGATTATGCCGACGAGTGGCTGAACAAAGCCATGTTCCATAATCGCTGGAGCCAAAGCCCCGACCGCGAAGCCGCCGCAACCCGCGTGATCGAGCAGCTCCTCTCGGGCAAACAGCCCGCCAAGCGCCGCGAGGCCCAAGCCTCGGTGGTCGAGCGCATGACCGAAAAGCTGCCGATTGTTGGCGCCACCGCAGAGAACGCCCCCGTCATCGCCGCCTCGTTCCAGCGCTTTGTCTCGCTGTTCGACGCCCATCTCGAAAAGCATCTTTTCATCTTCGGCGGACGCCCATGCTCTGCCGACTTCGCGCTTGCCGGACAATTGCAACAAATCCTGCTCGACCCGACCGGCGGCGACTTCTTGCGCGAGCGCGCGCCATTTGTCGTCGCATGGTGCGAGTTCATGGAAACGCCAAGCCCGGGCGCGCCGTTTGCCACCCTTGAACAAGTCAGCGAAACGCTGCTGCCGCTGGTGCGCGACGAGGTTGCACAAACTTATCTGCCGTGGGCCGCTGCCAATTCCGAAGCGATCACCAAGCGCAAAAAAGACATCTCGCTTGATCTGAGCGACGGCACCTTTGCCCAGACCACCCAGCGTTACGCGTCCAAATCCTTCCGCGTCGTGAAAAAAGCCATCGAAAAAATCGGTGATGCGGATGGCTTGGCAGACTTTCTGGATGCCGCTGGCGCTAAAGAATATTTGTAAGGGTTGGTTTTTGGTGGGGGTTTTTGTTTCTCCCCCGCTGACGCGATAGGACGTGGCTTTGCCAGCTCAAGGCTGGAGTCTTGCTCCAAACTCACAGTCTTCTCTCCCGAGCAAAGCTCGCAAGCACAAGTGTGCGTCGGGCGCTAGCCCGCCCCGCCGGAGCCGCCGCGCGGCGTGAGGCAAAACATGTTTGTTTGCCCCCTGCGCTGACGCGCAATGGGGCGTGGCTTCGCGGGCTGATGGCTCTTTTATTTGATCCCCGCTTCGCGGGCTGATGGCTCAGCACCCAAAGCCGGACAGAGTTTCCTCTTCCGGTTAGATACAAAGCTGGACGGCGCACAGAACACACCGATAGGAACTGCCGCTCTTGCGAACGGCGATATGGCGCATTTTGAGCGCCGTCCCGGGTCTTTTTCCAGTCGGGTGACGACTGACACGCCGCATCGTAGCCCCCTCGACATCACCACGGCCCATTTGGAGCCGCTAGCAAAAGGGTTATCACCGGCACCGCTGGCGCGCGCTTTGGTCCGTTACACCGCCGCACCCACCAGAAACCCGTCCCCATCCCTACAAACGGTCGGTCCGATTGCCGCTTTGTTTGGGTGAGGAGGAAAGCAGTATGGGCTGGGGTGATGAGGTGTAGGACTCTTTTGTTTTATCCCCGCGTCGCTGCGCTCGCGATGGATTGCCGCTTCGCGGGCTGATGAGCGTTTAACTTCCCCAGCTTCAATAACAGAGACAGGTTCTTTGACTTGTCTGTCCTTGGTTCGACCGAGAAGTCACAATACCCAGAACTCGCATACGGAAACTTGTCCACCTACAATTGTTTAGCTATGTATGGGTTATTGGTGTTATTGGCTACTCGTGAGCCGATGGACGAATTGGAGGGCAATATGTCGAAAAAGGCTGCTGCTGCAGCAAAGCGGAAGCCCACTAAAAAAGCGAAAACCGCTGCGCGAAAGCCCAAAAAACTTGTCTCAATGAGTCAAAACCCGCAAAATGACTGGACCATGAAAGACGTTGAAACAGTATGTAGAGCTCTTAAAATGGAATGCCAAGCGCCGACGGGTGGAGGTAGTCACCACAAAGTCTATTCCCAAGACCTTCGCGGACCGCTCACGATTCCAGCAAAAAAGCCTATTAAGGCTTTTTACATTAAGAAATTTGTGACCAAGTGTGAAACACAATGGAAGCTGTTAAATGAAAAGGAGGCTACCGATGAGTGAATATGAAGTTTTAATAATGCCTCTCTCAGAGGATGATGGTGGCGGCTATGTCGCAGTTGTACCTGATCTTATTGGTTGTTTTTCTGATGGAGAAACCCGCGAAGAGGCTGCCTGTAATGTTGAAGGAGCCATAACGGAATGGATAGCTACGAACGTCAATGCGGGCCGAAAAGTTCCAGAACCAGGTCTTGTTCGTACTCAAGTTGGCGAAAGCGAGAACCGCACTGCCCAGTTAATTAAAGACCAACAGGAACTTATCGAGTCCCAGCAGGAGATAATTGAAGGTCTATATCGGCAAGTGAAAGATGCGAAAATCTCGCAAAATGCTGCACAACTTTATTTAGGCGGTTCTCAAGAGTGGACCGAATTGAGCAGAACTCACACAGGGCGACTGTTGCCCTTAGAAGAACGAAGAAGCGCAAAAACTTCTAAATTAACTGCCTAGATAAACTTTCCCTTGGATTTTGTGAGTCAAGTTTGCGCTCCTGTACAGGAGTGCAAACTAGCGAAATCTGCAGACAAGTCTGAAAGCTTAGAGCATCCTCAGCATTCCATCACAAACGCTACAAGGTGGTCTCCCCCACATCGCCCCACCACAAAACAAAATACCCCTCGCCCATTGACGTTTTGGCGGGTAATGCCTATCTCCCTCGCAAGCTTTAGCAGCCGAAGGGGGAGAGTGCTAACACGCTCGTTTTTAGGCTGTTTTGGTGAAGCTAATAACTCAAGTCAGACATATAGAGGTTCAGACATGAAATTTCGTCCGCTCCACGATCGCGTGCTCGTACGCCGCGTTGAAGAAGCAACAAAGACCGCTGGCGGGATCATTATCCCCGACAGCGCAACGGAAAAGCCACAAGAAGGCGAGATCATCGCTGTCGGTGCTGGCGCAATTGGCGACGACAATGAGCGCGTCGCGCTTGACGTAAAAGTCGGCGACAAGGTTCTCTTCGGCAAATGGGGCGGCACGGAAGTGCGCGTCGATGGCGAAGACCTTCTGATCATGAAGGAAAGCGACATTATGGGCATCGTCGAATAGCCCTTCCCCGTTTTTCAAACACGTTTCAACTAACAAATGAGGTTTTACAGCCATGGCTGCTAAAGACGTAAAATTCGGCGCGGAAGCCCGCGCAAAAATGCTCACTGGTGTGGATATTCTCGCCAATGCAGTAAAAGTGACACTCGGTCCTAAAGGCCGCAATGTCGTGATCGAGAAATCTTTCGGCGCACCGCGCACAACGAAAGACGGCGTAACTGTCGCCAAAGAAATCGAACTTGCTGACAAGCTGGAAAACATGGGCGCACAAATGGTGCGTGAAGTGGCTTCCAAGGCAAATGATGTTGCCGGTGACGGAACAACAACAGCGACTGTACTCGCCCAAGCCATCGTTCGCGAAGGCATGAAGCGCGTTGCAGCCGGCATGAACCCGATGGACCTAAAGCGCGGCATCGAAGCAGCGGCAGCCGCCGTTGTGCGCGACCTCGCAGCCAAGTCCAAAAAGGTCAAAACCAATGACGAGATCGCCCAAGTCGGCACGATCTCGGCAAATGGCGACACAGCCGTTGGCGCAATGATCGCTCAAGCGATGGAAAAAGTCGGCAATGAAGGCGTCATCACAGTTGAAGAAGCCAAGTCACTCGACACCGAGCTGGACGTTGTTGAAGGCATGCAGTTCGACCGCGGTTACCTGTCCCCTTACTTCATCACCAATCCGGACAAGATGATTGCCGAGCTGGACGATCCGATGATCCTCCTGCACGAAAGCAAGCTGTCTTCGCTTCAGCCTATGCTGCCAATCCTCGAAAGCGTTGTGCAAAGCCAGAAGCCGCTTCTGATCATTGCTGAAGACGTGGACGGCGAAGCGCTGGCAACTCTGGTTGTGAACAAGCTGCGTGGCGGTCTGAAAATCGCTGCTGTCAAGGCGCCTGGCTTCGGTGATCGCCGTAAAGCCATGCTTCAGGACTTGGCTGTTCTGACCGGTGGTCAGGTCATCTCCGAAGACTTGGGCATCAAGCTGGAAAACGTTTCGATGGACATGCTCGGCACAGCCAAGCGCGTCAACATCACCAAAGATGACACAACCGTCGTCGATGGCTCTGGCGCGAAGAAAGACATCGAAAGCCGCGTGGCTCAGATCCGTCGCCAAATCGAAGACACGTCTTCCGATTATGACCGCGAGAAGCTGCAAGAGCGTCTGGCGAAACTTGCTGGCGGTGTTGCTGTCATCAAGGTTGGCGGCGCAACTGAAATCGAAGTGAAAGAACGCAAAGACCGCGTTGATGACGCTTTGAACGCAACCCGCGCTGCGGTTGAAGAAGGCATCGTCCCTGGCGGCGGTTCTGCTCTCCTACGTGCAGCTAAGGGCCTCGACGTCACTGGCGACAATGATGACCAGCAAGCTGGCATCGACATCGTCCGCAAGGCGCTTGAAGCTCCGATCCGTCAGATCTCGGAAAATGCCGGCGTCGAAGGGTCTGTTGTTGTCAACACAGTGCTCAAGAGCAAAGGCAAAGCTTACGGCTTTAACGCGCAAACTGAAGAGTATGGCGACCTCGTGGAAATGGGCATTATCGACCCTGCCAAAGTGGTTCGCTCGGCTCTGCAAAATGCGGCCTCTGTTGCAGCTCTGCTGATCACAACCGAAGCAGCTGTTTGCGACGCACCAAAAGACGAAGCAGCCGCCGCACCTGCAATGCCTGATATGGGCGGCATGGGCGGAATGGGCGGCATGGGCGGCTTCTAAGAAGCTGATTTGTGTTTGTTCCCTGTGTGCCAAGGCGCGCAGGGAACATGCTCAGGGTTTGGTCTTGTTTGGTTCCCATGCGCTGAGGCGCATATGGAACGTGCTCAAGGCTGCTTTGTTTAGTTCCTATGCGCTCCCGCGCATATGGAACATGCTCAAGGCTGTAGCCTCACAGAATACACGAAAGCCCGGTCAGAAATGGCCGGGCTTTTTTGCGAGCCCGCAGGACATGTCCGCTTCCGGCGTCGGAGGAGACGTTAACGAGCTTCCTTAAACGCCCGATTCTGTTGAAAAACTATTTTTTAGCCCGGGTTTAGGTGATTTGTCGCGCAGACTTGGAAACTTTCCTCAGTAATTTCAATGTATGCATTTTGTATGCACACGGTGCATAGTGGGATTTCGGCACGTTTTCGGAGTTTTTCAACACAATTGCCCTAAGAAATTCGCTCAGGCTCAACAGCCGATGCTGCGAGATATCGAACATTTTAGCACTTACCGAGAACTATATTTACAGACAGCCCCAGACTGAAGGCTTCCAAAAATTTGGCAATACCCGAACAGCAAGACCTAGGTTAAGTCGCTGTAAAACAGTATTTTGTTAAGCGTTTAGTCGTCTGGACAGCACCGTCTCGTACATCGCATTTAATTATAATCATAAGGTGACTGTGACGCCTAAGCAACCGCATAACATTCAACCACGCTAGAACCATAGGTTTTTTACAGTAATAACGCGCTGCTCCATGAACGCCAAAAGTCCTGCATCCGGCGAAAACAAGAAATTTTCCCTTGTTGCGATCGGTGCGTTTTCCCATAAGAATAACGGCGTGATCAGTACCAGTTCTACTATCCCGCACCATTGATTTATACTCGGTCTTGCCCCCGCCTTTTCCTTGAACCGCTAGCAGTGAATTGTCGCTCTCTCTGAACTCTACAAATCCCTTAAATTTACTATTATTTCCATTGTCGCCTTTAAAAATTAAATTTGAGAAAGTATTGTTGTTTGGCCCACCAAAGCTCACAATATCTATCCTCTTATCGGTGTCATCTGTAGGATTGTTAAAATGAACATTTTCTTCTGAGCGCGGATAGTATTTTCGCACATGACCAATAAAATCTCGATGAGCGTTAAACTGGCCTTCGCCCATAAGAAATTTAGCGCCGAAAGGGTGATCTGGCGATTGCTTTTCCCCATCAGCGCCCTCTGTACTGTCCGATTTTGTCTGACGTGAACGGTTATGTGCGTTGTTAATATTGGCTATGACGACATCAAACCGCTTGTTGGTTGGTCGAAAATATAGAAATAATGGCCCGACACTGCCGAAAAACATTGAAAGCAATCCGCGTCGGTGGATATCCAAAAGCATTGAGATGAACATTGCGAAGAGCAACCCGAATATTCTCAACTGATCTGTGGGCAAGTCGGGCATTCGAATTTTTCCTGAGCAAAGTAAAGGTTTTTTATCGGTGGTCTAGATGACACCATTATTACATATTCCAATTTGACCTTCTTTCCCATAGGTTAAATCCGTAGATTGAGTGACTTCGTTAGCCAACTCCCCATCGCCGTAAGACGGTACAAACCAGCTTTGCTGGATGACCGCCGTTATCAAATTTCACGGACTTAACAAAAGTCAGAAATTAGCACTAATCTTGCCGATCCATCATTGCTTCGACAGCGACCGTAATAGGCCCATCCCGTTCAGCTACCCCGTTTTCGAAGCGGCCTAAATTCGCCACAAACCTGCTCTGACGTCTAAGTCTCCCCCTGACCAAAAGCAGCCGTCAACTTGGACCAATCTCTCGTTTCGAGGAATGACGGTTCGGGGACATGCTTTACCCCCACTCTATGGTCCGCCTCCCCAGCGCATGCTGGGGTCCATGGCCGTTAGTCCGGAAGAAATTCCATGGATACCAGCGTGCGCTGGCATAAGCGGGAAGAGAGGCAAGCAAAAACATGTTTTGCCTCACGCTGCGCAGCAGCTCCGGCGGGGCGGGCTCGCGCCCGACGCACGCTTGTGCTTGCGAGCGGTGCTCGTGAGCCATCAGCCCGCGAAGCGGCGTCCCATCGCGTCAGCGGGGGACAAATAAACATGTTTTGCCCCCCTCTCCCCTAGCACGCGCCGTATCGGTGAGGTGTTCGCGCGGGGTTGGCCTATAATCTGCAATGCCATGTTTATGAAACAATGGACGATCAGATTATCAGGGTTTTCAATCGGCGTGACGCTGGCGCTGGTTGCGCTGGTTTAGCCTTTAAGGCTCGCGCTTGGCGCCATCGAGCTTTGCGGCGTCCTTGGCCTTGCGTTTGGCCTCGGCCTCGCGTTCGGCTTTGGTCTGGCCAAACTTCACACGGTTCTCGTCAGCACGCTTTGCCCCGGCGGCTTTGTCCCGCGCTTTGCGGGCTTTGTTGAGATTGATCGGTTTGGCCATCGCTGACTTATGTATTGTTCTCGCGCCACTGTTCCATGGCCAGCGAAATGGCGAAGGTTTCGCGGTATTTCGGGCTGGAGGCCGGACGCGGCGGCTTTACAGATGTCAGCGCCATAATCTCGGCGAGCTTATTGTGCGCCGCCCCTGCCTGCCCTGCACCGATATAGGCGTGTAGCTCGACAATCGCACTCGACAGCGGATCATGGGCGCTGAGGACAAAATAGGGTTCGTCATCGGCAAGCTTGGCATAGGCATCAAACTCGGAAGGGTTGGCTTTAGAGCCGGTAAAATTTGTCATAGGGTCCGTCTTCTTGGCAATCGAATCGCGTGAAAGATTGCACTCTATCTGATTGTGCTCGCGAACCAAACATGCACTGGTTAGATCAGAGGCCAAAGTCTCCGCCATAAAGGACACGATGTATGGGCTTGGGAACGCATATGACCCGCGCACGTTTGCAATCAACAGCGACGGCATTGCTGCTTGGCACATGCCTCGTCGCCGGATGTTCGGGCACACAAACGCCAGATGATGCGGGCGCTCTCGCAGATTGCAAAACGGAACTGATCGTTCTGGGCGCGGGGCAAGATGCTGGCGCGCCCCAGATCGGCAACTCGCAAGATGCGGGCTGGAGTGATCCGGCTTTGCAACTCTATCCGGTCTCGCTCGGCCTCGTCGATCATGACAGCGGCGCGCGGTATCTGTTTGATGCAAGTCCGCAAGTGACAGCCCAGCTTCAAGTGTTCGACGCTTTGACGGGCAGCAGCCAAGACAAGGGGCTGCATCTGGACGGTGTTTTCCTCACGCATGCGCATATTGGCCACTATGCGGGACTGATATTCTTTGGACGCGAGGCGGCAGGCGCGCGTGATCTTCCGGTCTATGCGATGCCGCGCATGGGCGCGTTTTTGCGAGAGAACGGACCATGGGGGCAATTGGTCGAACTGGGCAATATTTCGATCCGGAACTTGAGCGACCGGACGGAGATAGGCCTGAGCAGCGGCCTCAGCGTGACGCCGTTTCAAGTTCCGCATCGGGATGAGTATTCGGAGACGGTTGGCTATGTCATCAAGGGAGCTGAAGCCTCGGCGCTCTTTGTTCCCGATATTGATAGCTGGGACGCGTGGCAGTCCGAATACGGGGTTTCAATCGTCGATATGGTTGCTCAGGTCGATTACGCATTTTTGGATGCCAGCTTCTTTGACGATCACGAACTTGTCGGGCGGGATATGTCGGAGATACCGCATCCGCGCGTCACCGAGACAATGGCGCTATTTGCGGATGCACCTGCAGATACCCGTAAGCGCATTCACTTCATCCATTACAATCACACTAACCCTATCCGCGATCCCAACTCGGCAGACACCCGCAGCGTGGCTGAGGCCGGCTTCAACATTGCCCGGCGCGGCGACCGTATCTGTCTGGGGAATTGAGGGGCGTCCTATTCGAAGTCTTCGGGGCTGACATCAATGCCGGCATTGTCCATATCGAACAGGAGCTTCCAAGTGCCATCGCCCTGCTTGCGATAGACAAGCGCGACGCGGCCTGTCGGGCCGGTGCCCTCTGAACCTGCTGGCGGCGCAAAATAGAACTTGCCGACAATCAAGGCCATGTCTGATCCGGCAACCGCTGTTTCTTCTTGGAACAAAAGCCTTGCATTGATCGCCTCGAAACCTGCCGCGTAACGGGCGCGGATGGCATCAAGACTGGTCAGGTAAGGACCGCCCGCGCCAGCATAGGAGCTGTCGGGGTCATAGAGCGCCATCAGAGCGTCGACGTCTTTGGCATTAAAGGCGGCGAGCCACGCCGTCAGATTGGCCCGGGCAAGGCTTATGTCTGTCGCCATGTCTTTGTCCTGTGTCTCGGATATCTCGTCCGTTAGCGCGAGATCTGCTGCGGGCGCGTTTTGCGCTGCTGCGGGCTGGACCATCATCGACAGAGCAACCGCCCCCGCCGCGAGTTTCAAGAATAACGAGTGTGTCATGGCGTCTCCTGTTTCGGCCCTCTCCTATTTCGGGCCGAGCATATCTTCTGGGCGTACAATCGCATCATATTCTTCAGCCGTGACATAGCCGAGCGCCAACGCCGCTTCTTTCAAAGTGCTGCCGGTTTTGTGGGCTTTCTTGGCAATCTCGGTGGCCTTGTCATAACCGATGCTTGGCGCGAGCGCTGTGACGAGCATCAAAGAGCGGTTCACAAGCTCGGTGATATTGTCTTCGCGTGCGGTGATGCCGATGACGCATTTGTCCGAGAACGCCATCGCGCTATCGGCCAGAATACGGATCGACTGGATCATATTATAGGCCATGACAGGCTTGTAGACATTGAGTTCGAAATGGCCTTGGCTTCCGGCAAAGCTCATCGCGGTATTGTTGCCCATCACTTGCGCACACACCATGGTCAGCGCTTCGCACTGGGTCGGGTTGACCTTGCCCGGCATGATCGATGAGCCAGGCTCGTTCTCGGGCAAAGCAAGTTCGCCAAGACCGGAGCGCGGGCCGGAGCCAAGCAGGCGGATGTCATTGGCAATCTTGAACAAGGACACAGCTACTGTGTTGAGCGCACCATGGGCCGAGACATAGGCGTCATGGGCGGCGAGCGCTTCAAACTTGTTCTCTGCGGTGACGAAAGGCAGCTTGGTGAAAGACGCGACCTCTTCGGCAAACCCTTCGGCAAAACCGATCTTCGCGTTAAGCCCCGTGCCGACGGCTGTACCGCCTTGGGCAAGCGGCAGAAGATAGGCCAGCCCTTCTTTGACGCGGCGCAATCCAAGATCAACCTGCGCGACATAGCCGGAGAACTCCTGACCAAGTGTCAGCGGGGTCGCATCCTGCGTATGGGTGCGACCAATTTTGACGATGTGTTTGAAGCCCTCGGCCTTATCGTTGAGCGCATTTCGCAAATAGGCCAGCGCAGGCAGCAAGCGGTGGGTGATCTCCTCGGCGGCGGCAATATGCATGGCGGTCGGGAACGTATCATTGGAGCTTTGCGAGCGGTTGCAATGATCGTTCGGGTGGACGGGATCCTTGCCGCCAAGCGGGTAGCCCATGATCTCGCAGGCACGATTGGAAACAACTTCGTTGGTGTTCATGTTCGACTGGGTGCCCGATCCGGTTTGCCACACAGAGAGCGGGAAATGGTCATCAAGCTTGTTTTCGGCAACTTCCGTGGCGGCGGAGACAATCGCATCGGCGATATCATCATCGAGATTGCCAAGCTTTTGATTGGCGAGCGCAGCGGAGCGCTTAATAATCCCGAGCGCACGAATGACCGGCGCGGGCATGACCTCTTCACCGATCGGGAAATTTATGAGCGAGCGAGCCGTCTGCGCACCGAAATACTTGTCAGAGGGAACTTCAAGTGGACCAAAGCTGTCAGTTTCAGTTCGGGTATCGGTCATGTCGGGGGCTCCTTGAAAATAAGACGTCGAACGGGGTTTAACAGTCTGCCATAGGCAGAGTCGAGTGGAGTGGACGGTTTTGATGGTCAACACACGAGGATGTTAAACGGGCTCATACGCTTGCGCTTTCGCCATCTTCGCGGAATAGAGGACTATATCTGATCAAGGGAGCCATTTGTGACCGATACGCAAATTCCAAATTCCATGCGCAAGACCGGACCATTGCCGGACGCGCATCCGGACGTGAAAGGCCAGAAAACGGGACTACTACTCGTCAATCTCGGCACGCCGGACGCCACCGATTACTGGTCGATGCGCCGCTATCTGTCCGAGTTTCTGTCTGATCGCCGCGTCATCGAGGTCAATCCGCTCTTATGGCAATTCATCCTGCAAGGCCCGATCCTGACATTCCGGCCGAAAAAATCTGGCGAAGCCTATAAGAAAATCTGGATGCAGCCGCAGGATAAGTCCCCTCTTCTGCATTATACCCAGCAGCAAGCTGCCCAGCTCGATGCCCGCCTGCAGTCCCAAGACCTCGTGGTCGAATTTGCCATGCGCTATGGCAATCCGTCGATCGAGAGCAAAATCGAAAAGCTCAAACAAGCCGGCTGTGACCAGATCTGCGTGATCGCGCTCTATCCGCAATATTCGGCTGCGACGACCGCAAGCGTCTATGACAAGACATTCGACGTGCTCAAAAAACTGCGCTGGCAACCTGCCCTGCGCACGGCAGGCGCGTTTCATGATGATCCGGCCTATATCGAAGCTTTGGCAACATCGCTCGAGCGCCAGATCAATGCCTTATCGTTCAAGCCAGAAGTATTGCTGATGTCGTATCACGGCATCCCCAAAGCCTATTTTGAAAAGGGCGACCCGTATCATTGCCACTGCATGAAGACGACGCGGCTGGTGCGCGAGGCGCTTGGCTGGTCTGAAAAGTTCTGCCGCACCACGTTTCAAAGCCGGTTCGGACCGACCGAATGGCTACAGCCCTATACCGACAAAACCCTCGAAGCGCTGCCTGCGGAAGGAGCCACCAAAATTGCTGTCGCAGCACCTGCCTTTATATCCGATTGCGTGGAAACGCTTGAAGAGATCGCTATTGAAGGCCGCGAGATATTCATGAATGCAGGCGGCAAGGAATTTGCAACTTTGGCCTGCCTGAACGATAGTGACGGGGCGATTGATGTGCTCGAAACTGTGGCACGGCGCGAACTGGCGGGGTGGGTGACCATTTGATCGCAAAGCCTGCCAAGCTTGAGGGGAAAGCATATGACGGCTGTATTCGGCTATGGGTTGGTCACGCTGGCACTGTTGGCCTTTGTCCTTCCGATCTTTGCCCGAGGCTGGCGCAGTTTCGGTGTATTGCTGGCAATCAGCCTCCTCGCTTCGATTGGCAGCTGGGCCGACTTCTACATCAACACGCTTGATCCAGATAAGTTCATAGATGTAAGCGCCGTGTGGTCGCAGATGAGCTTGTCGGGGCTGACAGCGCTAATGATAGGCACCGCTGCTTTGGCGATCATGCGGCTCAAATCATGGCCACGGGTCGACAATATCTGGATGGCGCGGGCTGCAAGAGCGCTGGCCTTCGGCGCCATATTGGTTGCGAGTTTTTATGCGGTGGCCTTCACGGCAGGTGTCCTGACGCAAGACAAATACAAGGCTGCCTGGTGCGCCCAGCATGACAATCCCGAACAGTGCGTGGACGCCGCCTCGCAGGATACGTGACAATCCGCGCGCTGTTCACAAGGCTGGCCTAGGGCTAGAAAATTTCCCATAGTCGATCTTGTTGAATGCCTTGAGAAAGTGTCCCCGCAATGAAATACCTCCTCCCTGCGCTCGCCCTGTTTGCTTGCAGTCCCTTTGTTTCGGAAACGCCAGCGAGCGCGCATGAGTTTGCAGCTGCAACGGTCAAGATTGACCATCCGTGGGCGCGCCCGACGGTGACCACCCGCCAACCCGCCGCCGTGTTCTTTCATCTCGAAAATACAGGTGACGCGGATGACCGTCTGGTGTCGGCCGAGATTGATCCATCCATCGCCACCGGAGCAGAGCTGCATACAACGCTCAATGATGAAGGCACGTTTCGTATGCGTCCACTGACGACCGGCATTGTTGTCCCCGCAGGGTCTGAAGTGGCCGTGCAACCGGGCGGACATCACTTGATGCTGTTTAATCTGACCGCGCCGCTCGAATTGGGACAGCGGTTTCCGGTTGTGCTGGTATTTGAAAAGGCCGGACGGGTCGAGGTTGAAGTCGTGGTTGAGACGCCTGTCGACGCTGACAGTGCCCCCGTTGAGGCGGCCAATCATGATGGCCATGGTAGCTAGTCCGATCGAATGGATGATGGCTGGACGAGACAGGGAAAAACGGCCGCGCGGATTACCGACGAAGGTGCACTCGAGCTACGCTGTGCCGGGCTGACCACGCAGGCCAAATATTACAAAACGCATCTGCGCGAGTTTTTCCGCAAACACTTCACCCCGCTCCGCCCGGGCTTTGGCGACTATAGCGTTCATATTGTTATGGAATATACCGGCGATGCGCCGTGGATGGACCTCGATAATCTCGCCAAGGCTTTGCTCGACGCGCTGACCGGAAACGTGTTCGAGGACGATCATCAAGTTGCCCGATTGCTTGTCGAACGACGGGTCGGAGAACGCGAAGGTATCTGGCTGAAAGCCGAAGCAGTGTAGAGACGGCTATGTTGTCAAACTCCGGAAAATAAGTGACACTGGCGTCAGATAAATAAAGACGGATGAGGAAACACATGCTGCATTTTGAAAAAGCCTCCGATGCTGTTGGCATTATTGCTCGTGACATCGACCTGAGAACCGCAACCGATGCGGAGTTTGCGGAAATCCAAAAGCAGTTTTTCGACCATGGCGTGATCTTCTTCCGTGATCAGGAGATGACCGAGGACGACCATATTGCCTTTGCCGAACGCTGGGCCGAGATCGAGGTCAACCGCTTCTTCGCCGCCGTGCCAACCCATCCGCAAATTGCGCTGGTGTTGAAAGAGCCTGACCAAGCCAAGAATATTGGCGGCGGCTGGCACACCGATCATTCTTATGACCAGATCCCTGCTATGGGCTCGATTTTGCGGGCGATCGATCTTCCCGAAACCGGCGGCGACACATTATTTGCCAGCATGGCCGCCGCATATGACAGGCTCGACGACGCCACCAAAGCGCAGATTGCGGATTTGGAAGCCACCCATTCAAGCCGTCATATTTTCGGCTATGAAGCTGCCGAGGCAAGCGAGGTTGGCGACCGGTTCAGCAATGCCGAGAACGCCACCCAAGACGCGGTCCACCCCATTGTCTTGCCCCACCCTGTTACCGGCCGCAAAGCGATTTACGTCAATGCAGCTTTCACCACCGGCATTGTCGGCATGGCTGAGGAAGAGAGCACCGAGCTGCTGCAAAAGCTCTACGCGCATTGTGTGCAAGAAGAATTTGCCTATCGCTTTGAATGGGCCCCGGGCTCCATTGCAATGTGGGACAATCGTTCGACTTGGCATTGGGCGCTCAACGATTATCACGGCATGCGCCGCGAGATGCACCGGATTACGCTCAAAGGCGTCCCGCTAGTGTCAGCCGCTTAAATGCCAGATACCGCAACACTTCCCGCCTGCCCGAAATGCAATTCAAGCTACACATATGAAGACGGCGCCCTGCTCGTCTGCCCCGAATGTGCGAATGAGTGGTCCGCTGATGCAGCTCCTAGTGACGAGAGCACCCCCGTCTATCGCGATGCCAATGGCACCGAGCTAACAGACGGGGATACGGTAACAGTGATCAAGGACCTCAAAATCAAGGGCACATCACAGACCGTTAAAGTCGGCACACGGGTCAAGAATATCCGCCTCGTCGAGGGTGACCATGATATTGACTGCCGGATTGATGGCGTTGGCCCGATGAAGCTGAAATCCGAGTTTGTTAAAAAGGCCTAGTCCTGTGCCTCGTCCGACCAAGATGGCGACCGCAGGGCGACCTCCATGGGCGCATTGCGGACATAACGCAAGGACCGCACCTCGCAGCCGCGCCCACTAACATACATCTGTATCTCGCCAGCAAGCTCGAAACCAAGCTTGATCAGGACGCGGCCCGATGCAGGATTGTCGAAAATATGCCCCGAGACAAAACGATTGATGCCCATTTCATGGTTGGCCCAGTCCAAGAGCCCCCGCGCAGCCTCGGTGACATAGCCCTGCCCCCAATAGGGTTTGCCGATCCAGTAACCGATTTCCCAGATGTCGCCATCGACCTGAGATATGCCCGTTGACCCGATCAGGCCATGTTCGGCATGATGTAAGGCAAAAGCGTATTCCTCGCCGGCGCTGCGCGACTTGGCGTTGCTCTCGACCCAAGCTTCGGCATCCGACAGCGCATAAGGCCACGGCGCGCGGCCAAGATTCCACGGCAGGTCTTTGTCCTGCATAAGCTCGGTGATGCGCGGCGCATCGGCCACGACCGGAGCCCGCGCGCCGAGCCGCTCAGTTTCAAATTCCATATTCATGTCTTCCTCCTATCATGGGGAGACCGAATACGAAAAAAGGGAGGCACGGATGGCCTCCCTTAAATCAATGTGTTCAGGCCGCGTCTCGCGCAGCCTGCTCTGTCAGACTGCTATTCTGCCGCTTGCGCGAGCGGGGTCACAGAAATGAAGGATTTGTTGTCACGCTTTTTGGTGAACTTCACATGGCCTTCGATCAGCGCGAAAAGCGTGTGATCTTTGCCCATGCCGACATTGTCGCCTGCATTTACTTTGGTTCCGCGCTGACGGATCAGGATATTGCCGGGCACAACATGCTCCCCGCCATATTTCTTGACGCCGAGATATTTAGGATTGGAATCGCGACCATTACGGGACGAACCACCTGATTTTTTATGAGCCATAACGGCGCTCCTTGTTCTTTCTGACCCGATTTATACGGGCCAACTTAAAAGGCTTAGGCCTCTTTCGCAAATTCTTCTGCTTGTGTCACCCAGTCGTCCCGACCGATACGGCCCGGAAAGCTCATCTCTTCTTCAAGCTCGGTGATCTGGTCCGCTTTCAAAGCAGCGACCTGCCAGAAGTGGAAGATGCCTGCATCGTTCAGTTTACCTTCGAGCACTTTGCCGACGCCTTTGATCAGTTTCAGATCATCCGCTTCGCCCTGAGGGCCCGAAAGCCGCCCGCGTGCATCCATAGCCGACGTATCGGCAGCTTTTGCAGCCGGTTTAGGCGCTTCAGCCTCTGGCTTCGGCGCAGCTTTCGGCTTGGCAGCAGCCTTTTTGGCCGGTGCTTTCTTACCGTCAGCAAGGATCGACGTGATTTTCACCACAGTCTCGTGCTGGCGATGGCCTTTCTTACGGCGATATGTCGAGCGCTGGCGCTTCTTCATAATAATGACTTTGGCGCCTTTACGCTGCTCGGAGACTTCTCCGACAACGCTGGCCCCGGCAACGGTTGGCGCGCCAATGGTCGTGCCACTGTCGCCGCCGACAATCAGAACCTCGTCAAAGGTGACTTGCGCACCAGCTTCACCGTCGAGCTTTTCGACAATGATCTCATCATTCTCGGCAACTTTATATTGCTTGCCGCCTGTTTTGATGACCGCGAACATGGGCCTATCCTTCCAGCATGAATATGCTCTAAATTACATGTAAACCCGTGCGCACAGAGCGACGGGTATGAAGGGGTCGGAAAAACCACAAAGCAGCGCCCGTGTCAAACCCCATTTGCGGAATTTCTCGTGACTAAAAATGCTTGCGGCAAAAGAGATGACCGCCTATGAACTCCAATCTCCGGAGAGGTGCTAGAGTGGTTGAATAGGACGGTCTCGAAAACCGTTGTGCTCGCAAGGGTACCCAGGGTTCGAATCCCTGTCTCTCCGCCAGGTACTGTCAAAGCAAACCGGCTTGAAAGCAACACCCCCCTGCTCTAGCCTCGTTTCATGACAAAATCGCCTTCCGCTACTTCAAAACCTCACCAGAGATCATCCAGCTTGCCGTTATGATGTACATCCGGTTTCCGCTCTCGCTCCGCAATGTCGAAGACATGCTCCACGAACGCGGCATAGACGTCTGCCACGAAAGCGTCCGCCTCTGGGTCGATCGGTTTGGGACTTCGTTCGCAAAGAAAATCCGTAAGCAGAGGTCCAGTTACATGAGACAAGTCACACAATGGCAGTGGCACCTCGACGAGATCTTCGTCAAGATCAACGGCGTCCAGCATTATCTTTGGCGCGCTGTCGACCATGAAGGCGAAGTGCCCGAAAGTTACATCACCAAACGCCGCAACAAGAAAGCGGTACTGAAATTCCTAAGAAAAGCAATGAAACGATACGGTAGCTGCAAGTCATCGTCACAGACCGCTGCCCGTCTTATGGAGCTGCATTGAAGGACATTGGAAACCAAGACCGCCAGGAGGTCCGTCGCCACAAGAATAACCGAGCTGAAAACTCGCACCTCCCCTTCAGGCGACGAGAGAGGGCTATGCTTAGGTTTCGGCGAATGCGAAGTCTGCGGAAGTTCGCCGCCATGCATTCCTCAGTACACAATCATTTCAATCACCAGAGAAACACAGAAAGCAGAGCTAAGTTCAAAACACTCAGAAACGCAGCACTTCTCGAATGGCGCGAGTTGACCGCTGCCTAGAACCTGCTGACCGGCGATTTTCGGAGACTGGTTCGCATTAGACTGCCCCCTCACTTATTGTATGCTTGGGCCAACTTGTGCCGCGGCTGCGACCATAGCGCCGATAGCTCTTGCCTTTAGAGATCCTTTCTCGATAACAGCGACTGCCCCCTCATGAGCTGCCGTAGATCGAAGTGACGGCGTAAGTCGTCCAGTATGCATAATCACACCACAATTATTGTGCCGAGCGCGAATTTCAGGAATACGCGCTTCGCTAAGTGTCGAGTCCGGCATGTATCGATCGAGTACGACGACGTCCGGAGATTTGATGTCACTCTCGAGAAATCTGTCCAGGCTCTCAAAATGAGTGATGCTTTTAAACGCTTGAGTAGAATTTTTAAGGAGATATTCGAGCAAAAAGAAATCATTCGCGCAATCATCAACCACTACAACCGAATAGGCTGGAGCCAAATCATTCAGTTCAAAATCTGTGTTTACCTGAGATTGCATATTATAAACCTTCCGTTACACATTCATATAACTCACTCAGAAATACAATATTATGCATATAAAAACAGGCGGAATGCTTAACAAAATGTTAAATTTCGGGGCAGCATGAACCATTTCTGGATGAAATTCGTTTGATCATACTGCATCACCGAATAGGGAATTTAGGTTTTGAATTGCCAAAATTTTGGGCACCCAATTGTCTTGATCCTGCCAGCTCATTAATGACAATTTCAAGTTGCATCAAATTCAGGCGGAAGTCGGCTTACCTCTGTCAGTTAGATCTAGCTTTGCTCAAAATGGGTTGCTCGCAAAAGACCACACTGTCCTGAAATCATCTCTTCAGATGCACCACCTCTGCACGAGGTTTCGCAGGTTTTTCTATTGACACGGGATTTTACCCCTATAGTTTTGTTTAGATTGAAGGGCGGGCAGGCATCCATCGAAATAACTGAGAATAGATATTTGTGTGCTTCTCAAATCCACTTGTGTGGGGTTGCGCGCGTATGTTTTGCCCTCTTGCGTCCAACTTCTATGGCGACCGTTGAAGGGAAGCCAAATGAAGCAATTCTCGCGTAGTGAGTAGGTGTATTTTTGATATTTCATCAGCGTGGGACTGCACGCTCTAATATGAAAGAAGCTCAAGAAGCATGGCTAGCAAGAACCCACGCGGCAAAGCAAAAGTGCCCCACAAGTCAGCGTCCAAAAGCAAGCGCTCTAAACTTGAAAAGCCCCCTGCTCAGCCCTCTGTCGATAAACTTGCGCCAACCAAAATTGTTGCAATCGGGGCAAGTGCGGGAGGGTTAGATCCATTTGAAAGGTTCTTTGACGCAATCCCCAAAGACAATGGATTGGCCTTTGTGATCATCCAGCACCTGTCACCCAACTTCAAATCAATGATGGACGAACTGTTGGCGCGCCATTCCGATATGGCCATGCACAAAATTGAAGAAGGAACCGTGATCGAGCCGGATACAATTTATTTGAACCAACCAAGATTTTCACCAACCATCTCGAATGGTGTTTTCAAACTTATAGATCAGTCCAGGTCCAAGGGGCTTAATCTACCGATAAATACATTCTTTGAGTCCTTTGCCGCAGATAGTGGGGAAGACGCCATTGGCGTCATTCTGTCCGGAACAGGGTCGGACGGCACGATTGGGTGCCAAGCGATTAAAGATGCCGGCGGGGTTGTCCTTGTTCAGGAGCCCACAAGCGCCAAATTTGATGGCATGCCCAACTCCGTTATCAATAAGAAGATTGCTGACGGCATTGCCGACCCGGAAGGATTGGCACAGCTCGTCTTAAGGCATACGAAAGGGCAAAGCATCCGATCCGCCAATGTAGGGGGCCAATATTATCGCTCCCCTATTGAATATATCTTTATGCTGATAGTTGAACAATACGGCACCGATTTTCGGAATTATAAAACGTCAACGGTGGAACGTAGAATTCGGCGGCGTTATGAAATGCGAGGGTTAAACAGTTTTCAAACGTATGCAGATTATTTAGCAACCGACGAAAGCGAAATGGAGGCGCTTTATAATGACTTGTTGATAGATGTAACGACCTTTTTCCGCGATGGAGATGCTTTCGACAAGCTCGCCGAAAAGGTGATCGCCCCTATCGCCTCGAAAATGACCGAGACACATCAGATCCGCATCTGGGTTCCGGCCTGTTCGAGTGGAGAGGAACCCTACTCTATCGCGATGCTGGTTGCAGATTATGCGCGCCAGAACAATTTGCCGCTCAATGTGAAAATCTTGGCGACAGACATTCACCACGGTTCACTGGAGGTCGCTAGCGCTGGCATTTATTCGGAAGAAAATGTTAGACCGATCAGCCCTGAACGTATCAGTCGCTTCTTTCAGAAGCATGGCGACAACTATCATGTGAAGCCGGAACTTCGAAAGCTCGTCGTCTTTACTCCGCATAGCCTGTTCGTTGACCCCCCATTTACACGGCTAGATCTGATCAGTTGCCGTAACATGCTGATCTATCTTAAGGGACTTGCACAAGATAAAGCGATGGCGCTCTTCCATTTCGCACTCAACAAAAATGGCTTTCTCTTTCTTGGGCCAAGTGAGACCGTTGCAAAACTCGATGCTGAATTCAGCACCGTCGATCAAAGGTGGCGAATTTATCGGAAAAAACGGGACATTCGTTTGATAGAGTCGACGACTGTGCTGCGAAACGAAGCCGGTCAGGCCAGTGGGCAAAGTCCATTCACGACAGCTATGCCCCGGACGTCCATGCGAAATTTGCCAACCCACAACTCAGGAAACCGGCGCGCCGTGACGGCCGCGTTATATTCGCTCCTCTCAAAATATGGGCCTGCCGGATTTCTGGTCGATCTGAATGGCGAGCTGGTGCAGACTTTTGGCGAGGCTGGTAAGTTCATCTCTGTTAGGGAGGGAGAATTCTCAAACCGTTTGGTGGACTTGTTGCATTCGGACCTGACACTCGCCGTAACAGCTGGCTTAGAGCGAATAAGGGTCCATCTACTTAATCCGTTTCAACGACGCATAAAGACGACAGACGAGCACGGAGATTTAGTCGGCGCTCTGTTGAAAATTGAAAGTTTGCCTGACACCACAGGCTCTCCGTCCTATTTGCTCGTGACAATCGCACCTGACGCGAGCGCGGACGCCAACGAAGGTGTTGAGTTCATAGAGGATGCTGAAGCGACCGGCTTGCTACAAATGCGCGTAAAAGAGCTCGAGCGCGACCTGGCATCGACCGAAGAAAGCCTGCAGTCCACGATTGAGGAGCTGGAGACGAGCAATGAGGAACTCCAAGCAACCAACGAAGAATTGATGGCGTCCAATGAGGAGCTGCAGAGCACCAATGAAGAATTGCACTCTGTAAATGAAGAACTTTATACGGTCAGCGCGGAACACCAACGAAAAATCGAGGAACTTCTAGACCTTACAAATGATATGGATCAATTGCTGAAAAGTACAGATATTGGAACCGTCTTTCTTGATCCGGACCTAAAGGTCAGGCGATTTACACCCGCAGCAACCAAGACCTTCAACTTGCTCCAACAAGACATCTCTCGGCCCTTTGATCACATTACACATAAATTCGATGGAGGCATGATTTCGAAGATGGTCGAAGACGCTCGAAAATCCAATAAGACCGTTGAGGCCGAGTTTGATCTCGAAGAGCTTCACTATCTCGTTCGTGTGCTCCCCTATCAATCCATGCCCGACGCGGTACCGGAAATTGTTATTACAGTTTTGGATATCACCGAAGTGAGAGATGCAAATCAGCGCACAACAAAAATTTACGAGTTCTCACGGTCCGTGCTTGAAGACATAGGCGAATATATAGTCCGCTGGCGTAAGTCAGACGGCGTGTTCACTTATGCAAATGAGCCCTTCGCCAAGCTGATAGGATATCCCGTCGATCAGATCATAGGAAGATCCGTAGACGAGCTGATATTAGCAACCGGTCCCGAATCCGAGTTTCGATCAGACTGGAGCACCTTAAAACCCGGCGATAGCAGAAAAATTCACTTTAAGAATCTCCTTGCAAATGGCCCCCCCATGCATCGCGAGGGAAGCGTCAGAGCCGTTGGAAATTCTCAAGGGAATGTCGTTGAATTCCAGTCTTCATCCCGAAATTCGACGCAAGACGTCAATTACCTAGAAGCCTTAGAAGCACTCATCGATGACCAGCATCAATTTTCCAATAATAGTGACGAGGATACGATACAGGGCTTCTTGAAAACCGCCTCTTCATTCTTTGGTTTAGAGAATGGTATTCTGAGCCAGTACACTCAGGACGGGCTGGTCACGGTGAGCAGCGTGGGACCACACCCAGACAAGGTTTTGACAGGCCGAAAGTCGATGGATAGCAAGAACCCCTCCTACATTCCGCTCAAGATGGCCCAGAATGCCAAGCAAGATGCAGGCGCCATAGCAATCGGCGATACTCTTCATAGTAAATTGAAATCACGCCAGTCGATTAAACAAAACAATATTCGTTCGTATATTGGTGCGCCCGTTTTCAATGACGGCAAGCTGTATGGTTCAGTTTGTTTTTACGCCGACACGCAACGTGATGGCTATGAATTTTCCCGGACTGAAGTCGGGTTCATAATGTTGTTGGCAAGGTGGATCGGATACAAGATCGAAAGACGCGAACAGATTGCTTTGCTTATCCGAAACGAGATGGAACTAAAATTCATATTTGACAACATACCCGACCGCATTTGGTACAAGGACGACAAAGGTAACGTCCTACGCCTAAACCAAACAGCCGCCGACTTCATGGGGGTAGATGCTCAAACGCCGTCCAATGTGCGTGGCTACAATCTCGACCCTCAGCTTGCGCAAGAACACCACGCCGATGACCTCGCCGTCATTCGGTCTGGAAAATCACAACTAGGTGCGGTTCGGAAAACCGTCGCCGCAAATGGCGCAGAAGGCTGGGGGTCTTTTGACAAAGTACCTTTTGAAAACTTTGATACCGGAGACCGGAACCTACTTGTCGTATCCAGAGATGTAACCGCCATTAAACAGCGCGAGATGGATATCGAAACCCTCAATCTAGAACTTAAACAAGCAAATGACGGGCTACGTCAGTTTGCCTATGTAGCCTCCCACGATCTGCAAGAACCACTCCGCAAAATTCGGCAGTTTAGTGAAATTCTCGTCGATACGTATTCGACGCAGTTCGACGCTGAGGGTGTTTATTTTTTATCGGTTGTATCAGAATCTGCTGCCCGATTGAGTACGCTCATTAAAGATCTGCTCGACTATTCGAAAACATCTTACATGAACTTCGCGCGTGAGGATGTGGATATGGCTCAAGTCGCGAGCGATATTCTGGTTAGTTTCGAAGACCTCGCACAGGCCGCAAATTGTCAGATAAAAATGGGCAAGCTTCCTGTCGCATCAGGTGACGTCACCATGATAGAGCAATTGTTCTCGAACCTTGTTGGAAATGCGATCAAGTACCGCCATCCTGATCGGCCTTCTGAAATTAGCCTTTCATCCAGACGCCTGAAACAGCAAACCATCGTCACGATCGCGGACAATGGGATCGGCATGGACAAAAAACACATTGACCGCATCTTTGAGCCATTTGCCCGGCTGAAAAATAGTAGCGCAGCAAGTGGTTCAGGCATTGGATTGGCCATTTGCAAATCTGTTTGTGAGCGACATGGATGGGAGATCTACGCAACTTCTGTCCTTGACGAAGGGACAAAGTTCAAAATCAAGATCCCTCATGATCAGTCGCCATCCATGGATGGAATTGGAACAAGATGATGCCACGCGACAAACATATTATAATGATTGATGACGACCGTGAAGATGCCTTTCTTATGCGCCGTGCACTGAGGGCTATCAATACTGATATCGAATTTGAACACGTGATCGATAGCGAATTTTTTTTGCAAGACCTCACCGAAACTCGTCCCTCATACGGGAAGGCATGTGTTTTATTGATCGACTTGAACATGCCCGGGATCGATGGGTTTGAAGTTATCAAGGCGGTACGGGCAGATGTAGGCTATCGAAACGCTGAAATCGTCATGCTCACGTCTTCGAACAGGGAAGAAGATCAAGACAGGGCCCTCGCCCTCGGAGCCAACCGGTTTGCCACGAAACCCAATACCCTTCATGGCATGTCAGAACTCGCGATTAGTCTCTTATCTTAAGAGCCTGAGCCCAATTTCAACCTCTTTACAGATAGCCCTTCCGCTTTAAACTATAGCTCTAAATTTGCATTGGATCATACATGCTACCGCTGAGAAAATTGGCCCAGCACCCCTTACTCCCCGAAGCTTCTGAAGAAGAGACCAATAAGCGTTCGGTTGTTGTTTGCAAAGCGAGAGGCGACAATTTGGTCGTAAGCGCAACAGAAGCTTTCGCTCTGCACACCGGCTATGAGACAGCTGATATCATAGGAAAAAACTTGAGACTGTTACAAGGCGAACAAACGAGCCTCGCCGCACGACAACTCTTTCGTCATTTGATTTCCAATCGGATGTCAGGGGTTGTGGATATTCTAAATTACCATCGTTCTGGAAAGCCTTTTTTTCATCGTGTCGAACTCCACCCTGTGTTCGACCAGGCGAAACAAGTCGACTTTATTATAGCCATGCAAACACCTATAGACTGATGCCCCATTAGTGTCCGTCGTCATATGAAGTGGCTCAGATTTCTTCTGGCTGCATGAGAGACTTCACTCATCTTTGTTGATTGATATTATGCGACAGCTTTGCGGTATTGCAAGCGTCGGTGTTCGATAGTCTTTTCCTTGATCCTTTCTC
>JBDVDE010000007.1:0-3714 GCA_039942135.1 Hyphomonadaceae bacterium | reverse complement strand
CTCGAATGGGTCGACTGGTTCAATCACCGGCGTCTTCTGGAGCCCATAGGAAACATCCCTCCGGCTGAAGCGGAGGAACGATACTACGCCACGCTGGATCAACCGGCGGTCGCAGCATAACTTAAAACCAAACAGCCTCCGGACAACCCGGGGCGGTTCACTTATCGTTAATTGAGCATTGCATTATTTTTTTGTGGGGTTGCGCTGACTAGCACGAAACAACCCTCAAGTGCTTGAAAGTTTACTGCTCTGAGATAGCCTTCGAAAGGTATTCATGCTCACGCGGACTAAAATCCGGCAAATAATTGCCTCTCAGTAAGCTGGATACTTTGCGACTGGCCCATTCAGGTTGAAACAAGGTCTGCAATAATCGGGATAAGTGCCATGAAAAGGTTCCTAATACTCCCATCTCTGGCGGCCTTGACGATTGTCGCCTCAGTTTCCATTGGCGATGCACAAACCGCTGACGGCTGCGTCGAAACAGAGGCAACTGACCCGCCCAGAACCGTCTATCAATGCCCGAACGGCTTCTTGCTGGAAGCCGAAGCAGCTACGGCTCTTGAGCTCAATACCAGGTCAGGACAGCCGGAGATCGTTCGCGTCGAAAGAAATGCGGTCCTGATTCAACTGCAGCCGGGAACCGGTCCCTTTCAGATCCGCACACCCTATGCAATCGCGAGCGTCAGGGGCACCGTATATGCTGTTGATGAAACCGCAGAACGGACGTCTGTGTTCGTGGTAAGCGGCGAGGTTGCCGTCTCCCGGGCGAACGGATCGGACACGGTGGTCTTGACACCTGGGGAAGGTGCCGACGTCGCACCTGGAGTTTCTTTTGCTCCCGTGCGCTGGTCAGCAGCACGGGCGGAAGCACTTCTTGCACGCTTCGGCCGATGAACAATCCGGACGGATCTTGGCATTTCTCTAGCCCGAAGCTGAGCAAGCAATTCACTTTGATCGCTCAAAGACCGTATCCGTTTGCGTAGGTAATAAACTGCGGACCGCCTCATGCCTCAGCCCATCATCAACTCTCAGATATTATTTTTCCATGCCGAGAGTTCGGAGCCACCTTTGTACTAGGAGAATTAATTAATGCCAAACATAGGAACTGACGTTCGGCTACTTCACGCGTATGTGAGGAATGCAATGAGACGAGCCGACCATCACGCAGAAAAGGTACAGGGCATAGCTCTCGCTCTTATTGGTGGAATTATCTGGCGTGGCAAGCTCGACACTCTTGAGATCAAGCAGTTTAATGGTAGCTTGGCGAATATGCTTTGGGTTGAGATCGGACAAAGACGTTATGCCTTTGCATACAATCCGGAAACTGAAGAGATTGAGATTATCGATAGAACGCGACCTGACAGGGCTCCTTACAGAATATCTAGCGAGACTTCCCCGGATGAAGTCGTGACTCTTTTTCGTTCGTTGGGGTTAGAACAAAAGTAATGCCAGTGTTGAACCACGTCCTTCGGGAACAATGGTTTGTCCAAGACGTTTGTGTGGGATTGCCATGCGTACACCAAACGGGGCATTCAAATTAGCAGCTGAACCTGAGCAGATTCAGCTGGGACGATATCTTGGTGGCTGGCTCGCCTCAAGAATTCTCGCCCTCCATCGACCGGAGGCTGTCTAAAGAGCTCAAGGCAAAGATTTGCAAGGCCTTTTGTTTGCCGCGCACCGTGATTTGAGCTGTCTCGGCGCCGTCGATTCGCGCATTCGCTGCATCGATCACCGCTTTGGAAACCACCAGAAAACTGTCATGGACCTTGTTCTCCGCTTCCAGCCGGCTGGCCGTGTTGACCACGTCTCCCAGCGCAGTCAGGCCAGCAGGGCCTCCTGCCGTGCCGGCGGATCCGATTCGACCGAGAATGGCTGGTCCAAGATGCAGGCCGATGCCCAGCCGGATCGGATTGCTAATCTGCGGGCCCTTCTCGTGATTGAGGCTCTCCATGACCACCTCGATGCGTAGGCTTGCGGCAAGTGCCTGGTTGGCCGCTGTCGCAACACTCGAATCCATGCCAAAAATCGCCATGATGCCATCGCCGATGAACTTATCGACATAACCACCTTCCGCGCGAATGGCATCGGAAACCTGGTTCAGATAGCTGTTCAGCAGGTAGACAACATCATAGGCTAGTTGCGATTCGGTGATACCGGTGAAATTGCGCAGGTCCACGAACATGACAACCACGTCCTGTTCGACGCCCCAGTGATAGGCATCCTTCAGATGCTCAAGGCCGGCCATGCCGACCTTGACCGGAACCAGGGGCTGCACCTCGATGTTCTGGATGGGCCGGATTTGGCAAGCCAGGCGAACATCATCGCTGGCTCCGATCCGATTCAGCACAGCTGCTTCGGAAGCACTGGCCGCGCTCAGTTCTGAGGCGCCGTCTAGCACTTTGACCCTGCAGGTGGAACACCGGGCCCGGCCACCGCAGACCGAGGCGATCGGTATATTGTTCATTCGACTCATCTCGAGAAGAGTTGCGCCTGGTTGCGCCTTTATAGCGAGCCCGCCCGGATAGATGATCGACAGGTTACGTGCCTTCAGACCGCTAAGATACCGGATGAAGATGGCCAGCAAACTGACGGCGATCAGTCCGAACACTACAGCCCGAAACTGATCGACCACTGCGTCGACCCAGTTCTGCTGCTCCAGCGTAATCTGCAGCACGACATTGCGGCTGAGAGCCAGGCGTCTGGCGCCTTCGATCCATCCCCAGAGGGCCAATACGGGAACCGCGACCGCAAATCCGGCGGCGAGCGGCTTAAGCCGTTGGTAAAAAGGGTAAAGTCTCAGCCAGAAATGCAGGCCAATCATCGCATGCGTCCACACGACCAGAAGCAGCACCGACTGGTTGAACGCCTGTTTTGGCCACAAGATGGCGAGCATCTGCTCATAGACTGGTGAAAACCCGAACACTTTGGCCGCCCCCATCGTCGTTGTGACGTGCGGGATCAATAGCCAGGGAATGTAGAGCCCGAGCGCCAATTGTGCGAATTCCCAGCGCGGCATCCTCAGCGTGCGGCGCTTGCTGGTCCGCCAGAGCGCCAGAAGAACATGTGTTACGGCCGTCGCGATCAGCAGCGTCTCGCCCGGCAAGCTGCGCCATACCCAATAATGCCACTGGGACGCCCAATCCATGGCTTGAAACGAAATGATGCCGAGGGCGTGGTTGGAAAAATGGCTCAAGCAGAAGGTAAACAGAACAAGACCGCTGGCCAGACGCAGCCGCTGCCGCCAGTTGCCATTGCTGATCGTGCCCCTATGCAGCGAGGCGGCGTCGTAGGTCTGAGTGACCGCAACCGATGCTGACGGGTGTTCCGCATGTTTTTCGCTAGGCACAGTGTCAGCCATGATCTTTCCAATCACCGGTTTGGCAGTCGCCGCCATCGTGGTCGGCTGTTAATTTTTGACTGCAAAAGAAATGCGCGCAGCAGGTCAAGAAGATACAGCTAAAGCGTTCTCATCTACTGACGCATCATAAGGCTTGTAGAATAACTAAGCTAAGTCAATGGGTTCTGTCGCAAAATTTAGTGGTAGTCGGATATGTGGCTTTGTCTTGACGCAGTTATCCTGCGAGCTCCATGAACTGTCGGTAAGCAGGTACACCCGGCCGGTTCAGTTGCCACTTTCGGATCATGTGCGCTGTTTCAATACCGTCCAGCGTTGCCCGTTGCTGAATGAAAGGCCTTGAAGCCCATCATCGGCCT
>JBDVDE010000006.1:0-24461 GCA_039942135.1 Hyphomonadaceae bacterium | reverse complement strand
GCGTTGGCCTCAGCGAGCTTTATCGTTTCGAGTCTTGGTACGGGCGCTTTGGTAAGAGCCTTCGGGCCGGAGCCAGCACTTTGGGTGATGATCGGGGCGGCATTTTTGATGTGCGGAGCAAGTTTTCTCCTGCCGGCCAAGGCATCAGTTGCAGGCAAACGGATTGGCTTTGTGCAAACTCTGCGGGAAGGCTTCGGCCTTTATCGAAACCGGCGGCTGTTATTGCTCGCACTCAGCGTTGCTCTGATCCAATCGGCGCACGCTTACTATTATAATCTTGGATCGAACGTCTGGGTTGGGCAGGGCATAGATACTGGCCATATCGGGGCGCTGTGGTCTGTCGGGGTTGCAGGGGAAGTTGTGCTGCTTCTGGTGTCGGGGTGGCTGTTTGTACGGTCCCGCTGGACGCCCGGTGCTCTCATTTTGCTTGGCGGTACGGGCGCAGTCGTGCGCTGGACGATGACCGGGTTTGCGCCGTCCCTACCGGTCCTTTACGGGCTTCAAACCCTACATGCCTTGAGTTTCGCTGCGACGCATATTGGCGGCTTAAGGTTTCTGAACGAGGAAGTTGCACCGGAGAAAGTGCCGGTGGCGATGTCGATCAATAGTGCTCTGGCTTATGGCCCGATGCTGGCAGTGTTCGGTCTTCTCGTGGGCAACTATTATGATCTTTCCGCAGAGCTTGGCCACGGCGCTCAGGCACAGGGTTATTGGTTGATGGCGGTAATCGCTTTGTTCGGCTGCATATGTGTGCTGCCACTCCTGAAACGGGTTAGCCCCACAGAGCAGCCGCGGGCGGACTGACAAACCCGTTTTCATAGTGCAAGCCATGTGGAACATCTTCGGCAAGCCATAATGGGCCATCAAGGTCGACCGTGTCAGCCAACTGGGCGAGCAAGAGAGCCGGTGCCATCGAAAGAGACCCCGCAACCATGCAACCGATCATGACCTGCATATTGGCAGCTCGCGCAGCATGATACATGGCGATTGCCTCGGTCAGTCCGCCTGTTTTATCGAGTTTGATGTTCACCGCGGTATAGCGGCGCGCAAGATCGGGGATATTCGCCGCTGTGTGCGCGCTTTCATCGGCGCAGATCGAGAGTGCACTTTGTTGCGCTGATAGTTCGCCATCGTCATTGGCGGGAAATGGCTGTTCGATCAGCGTGACGCCGAGCGTTGCCGCCTTGGTGACAAAGCTCGAAAATCCGTCCGGTGACATACCCTCATTTCCGTCAAGGATCAGTCGCGCGTCGGGCCGCGCGGCATGAACGGCCTCAAGACGCTCGAAATCGCCCGCGCCGCCAAGCTTCAGTTTTAGCAATTTACCGGCAGTATTCGCGGCAGCAGTGGCCATAGCCGCTGGCGTATCGAGCGTCACCGTGACGGCTGTTTCCGTCGGTTTGGGCTGGGGTAGTCCGGCAAGCTTCCAGACCGGGTCGCCAGAAAGCTTCGCCTCCAGATCCCAAAACGCACAATCCAGCGCACACCGCGCCGCGCCCGCAGGCATGAGGCTTTGTAGCTCGGTGCGCGTCAGATTTCCCTCGATTTGGGGCCTATAGGACTGAATTTGATCGATAACCGAAGCGCAGTCTTCATTGTAGCGCGGATAGGGCACGCATTCGCCGCGCCCGCGCGCTCCATTTGCTTCAAGGGTCACGGTAACTGTTTTTGCTTGCGTTTTGGACCCTCGGGAAATCGCAAACGCGGTTCGCAGGTCACGCGAATGTTCTTGTATTGTCAGCTTCATCGCGCACTTATAACCCGAATTGATGAAATTTGAAGGAGTTCGGTGTCCGGGCTTTAAGCATAATTTGCTAGTCTAAATGGACAAGACTGGATTGAAATGACGAAACAAGCGCACATAGACATCAGCGTCGCCGAAGCGGATGGCTGTCTGGTGATATCTCCTCAAGGAGATTGGACGGTCTATACTGTGGGCGCCGTCGATGCTGAGTTGCGGGCTTTACCCAAGACCGAGTGTCCACCCATCATTGATCTTGGCCAGCTCGACCGGATTGATACTGCTGGTGCGTATTTGCTGGATCGTACAGCTCACCAAACAAGCGAGAAACCCGAAGAACTTATGCTGATCGGGGAGCATGAGATGGGGGAAAGACTACTGCGTCAGGTTAGCGAAGCGCGTAGAGAAGAGCCGCGGGTCGCCCCAATCCAACATTTTGGCGTACTTGACTGGTTGTCGCGCATTGGCGAGGGGACCGTGGTTGGCATACGCGAAGGCCTGCGGACACTCTCATTTGTCGGTGAAACGATTGCGGTTTGCATTGGTCTTGTGCTGCGCCCCGCCAAATTTCGGGCAACAGCCACCGTTGCAGTGATGGAAGAGGCCGGTCTCGACGCTATTCCCATTGTGATGTTCCTGACATTTTTTGTTGGGATGGTGGTCGCCTTTATTGGCGCGACAACGCTTGGCTCGTTTGGCGCGACGATATTTACGGTCGAACTCGTCGGATATTCTATGTTGCGCGAGTTCGGAGTTATCCTGACAGCGATTATCTTGGCGGGCCGGACCAATAGTGCTTTTACCGCGCAAATCGGTGCCATGCGGATGCGTCAGGAAGTCGATGCGATGCAAGTTCTGGGGCTCGACCCTATGGAAGTGCTCGTTGCACCACGCGTGATTGCGATGCTTGTAATGACACCGATACTGGCATTCTTGGCGACAATATCCGGTATTTTCGGTGGTCTGGTTGTAAGCTGGCTTGCGCTTGATATCGGCCCGACACTGTTTCTCAGCCGTCTTGTGACGACTGTGCCGATCGAGAATTTCTGGGTCGGTATATCCAAAGCTCCATTTTTTGCGATGGTTGTAGCGCTTATCGGGTGCCGGCAAGGATTGGGTGTTGGCGGTTCGGTGCAGTCGCTCGGCACATCAACGACCAATTCGGTTGTTCAAGCCTTGTTCTCGATCATTGTGATCGATGCAGTATTTGCCATGTTCTACATGCAGCTGGGGGTATGAATATGGTTCCCCCAAATGCTCATAGCCAGTCTGGAACGCAAGCGGCCATAGCGCCGCCAGCTATTCGTGTGCGCGGTATTATCAACCGGTTTGGCACCCATACTGTGCATGATGGGCTCGATCTTGATATCGATCAGGGCGAGGTCATTGGCGTGATTGGGCCTTCAGGGTGCGGCAAGTCTGTTCTATTGCGCGCGATTGTTGGTTTGCGGCCTCCTCAGGGTGGAACCATCGAGATTTTTGGCGAGGACCTTGCCAGTCTGGGGGAAGTAGAGCGGCATATGGTCGAGCGCAATTGGGGGGTAATGTTTCAGGATGGGGCTTTATTTTCGAATTTGACCGTTCTGGAAAATGTCATGGTTCCGCTTCGCGAACATGTCGAAATGCCCATCGCTTTGATGCGTGAGCTGGCCGATATGAAAATTCGTATGGCGGGACTTGAAAGCAGTGCCGGGGACAAGTTCCCGTCTGATCTATCAGGTGGTATGCGCAAACGCGCCGCCCTTGCACGCGCATTGGTACTTGATCCAAGACTGCTGTTTTTGGATGAGCCAACCGCTGGCCTTGACCCGATCACGGCAGGCCGGTTCGACGCACTCGTTCGTGAGCTGCAGCAAGCTATGGGGCTCACAGTGTTTTTGGTGACCCATGACCTCGATACATTGGCGGCGACATGTGACCGCATCGCTGTATTGGGCGAAAAGAAATTACTGGCGATCGGTACTATGGATGAACTACGCCAGCATCCACACGAATGGATACAGGAATATTTCTCGGGGCCGCGCGGACGCGCAGCAGCCGCTGGGTATGGTCAGGAGTAGGGATTATGGAAACCAAGGCTAATTTTGCGCTGATCGGCGCGTTTGTCATTGCGATTGTCGTTGCCTTTGCGGGTTTCACGCTATGGCTTGGCCAGTCCCAGTTTCAGCGCGATTTCGACACATATGAGATCGTGTTTGAAGGGCCTGTCACACTCGAGCCCGGGGCATCGGTGCGGTTTAACGGTATCAATGTCGGAGAGGTGACACGGGTTGCGATTGACCGTGCCAATGACCGCATGGTTCGCGCGCGTATCCGGATCAATAGTGACACGCCGGTGCGTACAGACTCTTTTGCAGAGATCGACTTTGCTGGGATCACAGGGCTGACTTTCGTCCAGATACAGGCTGGATCACCTTCGGCACCTCTGCTCGAGCGAGGGGCTGGCGAAGCGGTACCGGTAATAAAATCTGAGCTAAACCCCCTGGCAGAACTCTTTGCAGGTGGTGCCAAAATTTTGGAAACGGCAAATTCTGGTCTTGAGAATGTTGGGGATGTTCTCAGCGATGAAAATGTTGCGAGCTTTTCCAGCCTGTTGAGCAATTTGGAAGCGTTCTCCACTACGGTGGCAGGCGATCAGAATTTGACGGGCGAAGTGATAAACACGTTGACCAGTGCCCGTGCAGCGGCAGATGCAATTGCTGAAGCCGGTAGCGCGGTTGCAGAACTTAGCGCGCACACGGATGCCAATCTTGCCGTTCTATCGGGCGATATCCAGACTGTGCTTGCGGACATGCAGGTTACAATGACACGAGCCAACACCATGCTCGATGCAGCAACAGGCACGGTCGCGACGGCTGGAACGACACTTGAAGGTCCGGCTGCCGAAACGATGGAGAATATTTCTATTGCCACGCAGGACTTCAGAGTTCTCATGGCCCGGCTGGATAGCTTGGTGCGAGAACTAGAACAAAATCCGCAAGCCCTGATATCCGGTAATCCACAACCCTATGAAGGAGGGCGTCAGCGATGATGCAACATATGTCTAGATTTATCCTAAGTATGGGTTTTGTGCTTGCGCTGGGGGCTTGTGTTTCTTTTTTGCCCGAGCCTGAAGCGCCAACCGGCCTCTACAGACTTGGACCTGTGAATGAAGTGTCTGGCCTGGAGCTTGATCAGAACGTTTTGATCCGACAGCCCGATGCCGCACGCGTTTTGTCCGGTGTAGAGATTGTTGCCCTTGGCCGTGATGGTGCGGTTCGCATCGTAAATGGTGTGGAGTGGGCGGACCGCGCGCCAAGATTGCTTCAGCTGAATATGCTCGATGTGCTGAACGGGGATGGGCAGGGCCATGCATTGCTACCTGAAAGCGGTGCGAAGGCCGACTATCAACTGTCGTGGCGACTGGCAGACTTCTCGCTAACGGATCGCACTGCGACGGCACGGATCGAATTTGTGTTGATCGACGGCAAAACCCGCAAGCCGCTTGCTCAGGAGACGGTTAGCATTGAGAGCGTCGCGGAGAATGGCAGTGATGGCGCACGGGCAGAGGCGATGGCTGATGCTGGACGCCGTGCGGTCGAAGCGGGCGCCCGGTTTTTAGTGGGTGAATTAGAGACGGACGCGCAGTCTTAGCGCAAGTTTAGCTGCCACATTTCATTTTGAGTCTGGTCTAAACGTACAGACCTCTGTTTAAGGGACAAGTCAGGACTGCCAATAAAGGCGCCTGATGAGTGGAACCCTAGTTCAAATGTCTGATCCGGTCGCCTCTTCTGAAAATACATCGCTGATGGGCAAGGTCGGGAAACGTGAGTTCATTGTCCTGATCGCCTCGATCATGGCGCTCAATGCGCTGGCGATTGACATTATGGTGCCGGCTTTGAACGAAATCGGCGCGGCGTTCGATCTGGCAAATGCCAATGATCAGCAGCTTGTTGTTTTTGCTTATGTTCTCGGATTTGGGACACCTCAATTGATCTGGGGGCCGGTCTCGGACAGGTATGGGCGGCGTGGGCTGCTATTATTGTCGCTGACAGGTTATAGCGTTTGCGGATTGGCCTGCGTGTTTGCGAACAGTTTTTATGGGCTTCTCGGGGCCCGGTTTGCCATGGGCTTCTTCTCTTCAGCGGGGCGGGTTGTTGCTGTTTCGGTCGTGCGCGATGTCTATGCCGGACGCGGAATGGCGCAAATTATGAGCTTGATCATGATGGTGTTTATGATCGTTCCGATCTTGGGACCGGCTGTCGGACAACTCATTCTCGGCATCGGGCCGTGGCCATGGATTTTTTATGTGGTGGTCACCTATGCGACGCTTGTGGCGATTTGGTCAGTCTTCCGGTTGCCTGAAACGCTATTGCCTGAAAGCCGAAAACCCCTGAGCTTTTCTAGCGCATTTGGCGCATATAAAACCGTGCTGCAAACGCGGGTAGCGTGCGGTTATGTGCTGGCAAGTGGTGTTCTATTTGGCGGCCTATTTGCCTTTATCTTTTCTATTGAGCAGGTGATGCGTGAGGTTTTTGGCGAGGATGAACGCCTTGGGCTCTGGTTCGCATTGGCATCGATTGGACTGGCTGCGTCGAGTTTTGCGAACGCCTTACTCGTCAAGCGGGTCGGGATGCGCCGTCTGTCGCATATTGCGGTGATTGTTTTCACCTTGTTTGCAGTGATCAATCTTACGGCTATGTCTATGATCGGCCCTGTATTTGCTGTGTTTATGCCCTTGATGGTCCTGACTTTTAGCATGGTCGGCATGATCGGTTCGAACTTCAACGCCATTGCGATGGAGCCGCTCGGAGAGATTGCAGGCACTGCAAGCGCAGCGCTCGGATTCGCCACGACTACGCTCGCCGGCCTGCTCGGTTATCTCATATCGAGCCAGTTCAATGGCACGGTTCTACCGCTTCTTGGCGGTTTCGCCCTGCTTGGAGCTGGCTGTCTTGTCATTCTATTTATAACCGAACGCGGACAACTTTTTGAACGCCGCGAGGATTAACTTGGTCATTTGAGTAGGGGGGAGCCTTAAAATGCACCAGGTACCAAGCGATAGCGTACATTCTCCTTGAAGCTCCGATAATCTGAATCTTCGGATAGAATACGCTCTTCAGCATAGATGCGCGCGACCAAAAATGCCCAACCAAAGACGTAAACGGCAAGGTTCCAGAAGGACGGAGCGAGGAGGAGATAACCGACATGGCTTATCATGTATCCGGCATACATGGGGTGACGTACAAACCGATACATACCGGTGATTTTAACGCCGCGATTGGCAGCAACGATGCCAAAACTTCTATTCAAGCTTAGCTTGGCGCCAATATGAATAACCATACCGGTAACCATCATGGGTAAGCCAACCGATATAGAGATGGGATCGCCACCCTTACTCACGAGGAGCGCGGCAAATGTACCAACTGTCGCGATGAACCAATCCCACGGACGCATGGAAATCTGCTCTGTTGAACGGCGAAATAGGAGAATCGCTACAACCGCCCCCTCTGAAATCAGCAGCAACAGCGCAAAGGAGTTTATCGAGAGGATGTCCTCAGGCCATATCCGGATTACCAACCATCCAAACAATACCAAAAGAGCGGCCTGTTCAAATCGGTCCCAAAATTTGCGGGACTTAAGAGTATTCATCACTATCTCCGTTTTCTGTATCTTCGAGCTTGTGCCTTGCAGCTCTGATTTTTTTATCCAGAGCGTCATACCAAACTAGAGTTAGGAAATTCTTACGCCTTTCCGTTTAGACCGATTGAAGGTTTTACATGTGTGCTGAGGCGCTTGCTCACCGATTAAGCTGTAGGGTGTTTTGAATGACTATGCTGCTCAATGTTTCTCAGGAAGTCCTTCTGGTTTTCTTGCTTTTTACACCTCTTGAGAGGCTCCTCCCAATGGGAGAGCGAAAAAAAATCCTTCGTGAATATTGGCAGATTGACGTGACCTATTTGCTGTTTAATAGCGTACTGATTGCAGCTTGCTTCTTGATTGCTTTGAATGGGTTGTCAGCTTTATTGAGCCCGATTATTCCGGCTCTTCTCACAAATGGCATCCAAACTCTGCCGTTTCTTGTTGAAGTTGTTATTGTATTTCTTATTGCCGATCTGGTCTTCTATTCAACGCACCGGATGTTACATCGTGTGCCATTTCTTTGGCGGTTTCATCGTGTTCACCATAGTATTGAGCATCTTGATACATTGGCAGCACACCGTGTTCATCCGATCGATCAAGTGCTTGAAGCGGGTGTGCCGGTCATCGTTCTTATAGTGTTTGGTTTCTCAGCAGAAGCAATTGGGTTGCATTTGGTTTTTTACAAATTCCATGCATTGTTTATCCACTCGTCCATCAAGGGGCCATTCGGAGGCAAGCTTAGGAACTTCCTAGCCCTTCAACAGTTTCATCATTGGCATCATGCCGATAAAGCTGAGGCATATGACAAAAATTTCGCGGCCTATTTTCCGTTCATTGATCGATTGTTTGGAACGTTCCATTTGCCGGGCGACGAGATGCCTGAGGCCTACGGGATCAAGGAAGAGATTTCCAAGACCTATATAGGGCAGTTGGTGGAACCGTTCCGGGCAGCTTCACCCGTTGGAGACGAGCAGCACGAAGCACTTTCTGTATGAACGTGTATACGCCATTTACATCATAACTGTTGTTCAACCACATCGACAACATCGCCCATAATTTCGGTAATTTGGTAGTCCTTCGGCGTATAGATGCGCGCGATCCCCATCTGCTTTAACGCCATAGCGTCTTCAGGCGGAATGATGCCGCCGACAACCAAAGGCACATCAAGACCCGCCTTGCGCATCTCGGCAATGGTTTCGCGTACCAGATCAAGATGTGAACCGGAAAGAATAGACAGTCCTAGAATGTGCGCGTCAGCGGTTTTTGCTTGGGCGACAATATCTTCGGGTGTGAACCGGATGCCTTCATAAACCGTGTTCATCCCGCAAGCACGCGCGCGGCTTGCGATCTGCTCGGCGCCATTAGAATGCCCATCTAGCCCCGGTTTGCCAAGCACATAAGTGAGTTGCCGCCCCAGCTTTTCGGACAGAGCTTCAACACGGGCACGCACGGCGGCAATGTCCTCGTCATCTCCTGCATCGACCGTCAGCGCGACACCGGTTGGTCCGCGATATTCGCCGAACACCTCGCGCAAAGCTGCGCCCCATTCGCCAGTCGTGACACCGGCTTTGGCCGCAGCGACCGAGGGCTCCATGATATTTTCGCCTGTGCTGGCCGCATCTTTAAGTCTCTCGATTGCAGCTTGCGCCGCTGTTTCATCGCGTGCCTTACGCCAAGCTTGTAGGGCTTTGATCGCCTCTGCTTCGACGGCGGGATCAATCGTCTGGATCGCTGCCTCACCTGCGCTCAGAGGGCTTTCCGCGCTCGATGTATATGCGTTGACGCCGACAACTTTTTGCACGCCGGCCTCGATCGCCTGAATGCGTTCGACATGTGCACCGACAAGGCTTTCTTTCATATGAGGGACCGCCGCTATTGCGCCGCCCCGTGCATCAATATCCGCGAGCGTCGCTCTGGCTTGTGTCTTCAGAGCTTCGGTTTTTGCTTCAACCACATGTGAGCCATCAAACAGGTCTTCAAATTCGAGTAGGTCTGTTTCAAGCGCCAGAATTTGCTGCAAGCGCAGTGACCATTGTTGATCCCAGGGGCGGGGCAGGCCAAGCGCTTCGTTCCATGCGGGCAATTGCAAGGCGCGGCACCGCGCACGTTTAGAGAGGGTAACAGCGAGTGCTTCAATCAAAATACGGTAGACATTGTTTTCAGGTTGCGGTTCGGTCAGACCCAGCGAGTTGACCTGCACGCCGTAGCGAAAACGCAACGCCTTTTCCGATGTGACGCCATATCGCGTGCGCCCAATCTCTTCCCAAAGATCGACAAAGGCGCGCATCTTACAAAGCTCGGTCACAAAGCGCACGCCGGCATTCACGAAGAAGGAAATCCGTCCAAAGACGGTTTCGAAATCTTCCTCCGGCACCACGCCGCCAGCTTTGACGGCGTCAAGCACAGCGCAAGCGGTTGCCAAGGCATAGGCCAATTCCTGTTCGGGTGTCGCGCCAGCTTCTTGCAGATGATACGAGCAGACATTCATCGGGTTCCACTTGGGCACCTCGGTGTAGCACCATGTCACCATATCAGTGATCAAGCGTAGGCTCGGCTCGGGCGGAAATACATATGTTCCGCGCGAGAGATATTCCTTGATGATGTCGTTCTGTGTCGTGCCGCGCAGCTTCTTGCGATCGTCGCCGCGCTCGTCGGCTAGGGCGACATAAAGCGCGAGCAACCAAGCGGCGGGCGCATTAATCGTCATCGACGTGTTCATGTCTTCAAGCGGCAATTCATCGAACAAGGTGCGCATGTCACCCAGATGGGCAACAGGTACGCCGACTTTGCCAACTTCTCCGCGCGCTAGAATATGGTCTGCGCCAAATGCCGTTTGGGTCGGTAAATCGAATGCGATGGACAAGCCGGTTTGCCCGCGCGCCAGATTTTCGCGGTAGAGGGCATTCGAGGCGGCTGCTGTGGAATGACCGGCATAGGTGCGAAAGATCCAGGGACGATCTGGCGCGTGCTGGTAATCGGTCATGACTGTCTCTCCCGCATTCTTTTGTTGCGGTGCAGCATGCAGGTTTGAGGCGACAGATGCAAGGTGACGTACGGGCACGTGGCTCATACTACTTGGATAGCTTCAAGCGCTCCTGATCAATGAACTCGCGATGGGTCGCGATGAGTTTCTTCAGTTTCGGCTCAATCATATTGACGCAAAACGGGCGATCGGGGGCGGCGTAATAGTAATTCTCATAGGCGTCCGAGATGGCACGAAAAGCGGAATAGCGAAGTATTTGCGTGATAGGCTGAACATCGTCACGCTTGGACAAGGTCGCCAGTATCTGATTTGCATGAGCGGATTGATCGTCCGAAAAGACATAAATAGCGCTTCTATATTTGACCCGCATGGAATGGTTTGATGCGCTGGCATGGGTCAGCAGATGTATTTCGATCAGCGTTTCGAGTGCTATTTGGCCGGGATCGAAATGGACGATCACCGCTTCAGATTCGGCGCTATTCGGGCCGTCGGAGGCGATCCATCCAGAATGGACTTCTTGCACGCCCAACAGCGACTGGAACACTGCTTCCGTACACCAGTGACAGCCGCCGCCTAGCCCTATTTTGACAAGATTGACGGTCATGTTTGAGTTGGCCCTGTTCTGCTTGGAACCGCTACATGGATTGTATCTGCACGGGAATGGCACTCATGCGGGGAATGCCGGTAAGTTTATCATAGTCACGATCATTATAGATAAGCTGATTTGTGTTGCCGCTTAGTGTGCCAACTGCGCCGCCCCAGCCATGGGGAACTGACAGACAGCCGCGGCGAATATCTTCGGCCGCCTGAACCGCACATTCAATGCTCGCGCGTTCCGATGTCACTTTGATCGCATCCCCGTCCGATAGGTTTAACGCCCTCAGGTCTGCGGGGTTCATGAAAGCGACTTGTTCAGGTAGCTTGTCGCGCTGGCCAGTATTTTCGTGCCAATTGGAATTGTGGATTTGCTGGAGACGGCGACTGATCAATCGGTAGGGGTAAGCATCACCTTCGAACGGCTCGGTCAGGGTTGCGGCGACTTCTGCCAACTCGTCCATAAGCAGCGGGCTAGCAATATCGAGCTTGCCGACCCAGCCCTCGGGTTTGGCCATGATCGGCGTGCCGCTTTCTTCCATAATCTTGCCTTTATGAGCGTCGGGGTCGGCGAAAGCATCGCTGGGTTTAACCGCCGAGCCTTTCAGGGCCGCGTCCCATGCTTCGATTGGCGTCGGACAGATGCCTAGGTCGATTTGTGTGGTAAGGCCCGCAGCTTCAGCCGGAATAACAGGGGCGAGGGATTGAACTTCAAGCTCTGTGCCGAGACCTTTGGCCAATGCATGAATGAAGGCATACTCGTCACAAATGTCGCTGCCCTCAGGAACGGGTAGAACGGGCTCACTGACCTGTCCGTAGGATTGCTCATAACCCCAGCCAGCAACGAAATTACCAAGATATTCCATCAAGGCCGTGGTGCCATAAGCTTCATACGGCATTTTGGGGGCGATGACATAATCAGCAAGCTCTGCCGTTTTCGACATGCGCGGGTCCATGCAGACGAGGAGGTCGAGCGCTTTCATCGCTTCAATGGTTTTAATCTGGTCAGGCCATGTCAGGACAGGATTACCGCCAATGCAGAACATGGCTTTGATTTGGCCGTCGCCTTCGGTGAGAATTTCATCGGGAAGGGCGGCGGTGGGCAGGCCTGCTGCGGACTGTTCCAATCCACGTGTACGGAGCTTTTTTCCGTAGCCGAGTGCCATGCCGGGGCCGGGCGTTGCGGCGATGGGCGGGAAGGGTTTGATGAAGACACCGCTATTGCCGCGTGTTTCGCCAGCGCGTCGCCATTGGCCGAGCAGGGAAGTCAGCACCAGCCCCATATATTCGGTGATGTTGCCAAAGCCTGCCATGTTCGGGCCCGTGCCGACACTGACGCTGGCTTTCTTCCATGTCGCTTGCATACGCGCTGCTGCGATAATGTCGTCAGCGGAGAGGCCGGCGCGTTCTGCTGCGTCACGCGGGTTAAACGGAGCGAGCGCGGCGGTGAGGGTTTCGAGGCCCTTGGTGTCCTCTGCAACGAAGCTTTTGTCATAGAGGCCGTCTTCGATGATTTGGCGCGCCATGGCTGCGAGGATCACCGCGTCTTGTCCCGGTCGGGCCTGCAGGTGGATGTCAGCCTTTTGTGCGCATTCGGTTTTGCGCGGATCAATGACAACCAATTGCATACCGCGTTTCTTGCCTTCGTGCAGCATGCGGGCGGGGTTCATGCCGAGGCCGCCATTCATCGATACGATGGGGTTGGTGCCGACCAGAAGGATGCCATCGGACTCCCCTGGCCGATATGGACCCGCTAGCCAAGGGCCATGTAAAGGAGCGGCAATCGCTTTGCCCGGTTGGTCGATGCTCGCAGGGTTGAACAACATCTGGCTGCCAATGGCGCGCATGAGCGCGTGCGCGAAAGCGTGCGTGCAAAAATTATTGAAGCCAAATGTGCCAAGATAGAGCGCGACAGAGTCGGGGCCATGCGTTTCGATAATGGGGGTCAGACGTGCAGCAATATCTGCGGCGGCGTCTTGCCACGCAATGCTTGAAAATGTGCCGTCAGCTCCGCGTGCTTGCGAGTGCATGAGCCGGTTTGAAGAGAAATGATCATCGGCATAGTCGCGGCCCTTGATGCACGAATATCCAAAATAGGCGGGATTGTTTTTGTCTCCGTGCGTTGCCACGGGCTGACCATCTTCAAAATCCAAGAGGAGACCGCATTGCGCCTGACACGCGCGACAGATGGTGTGTTTTTGGGTTTTCATGAGGGCACGGACCTTCCAGACGGGACACAATAGTTACTTTGAAACGCATTAGTCCTATCGCTGGCCAAGAAGGCAACCGCAAATCAACAATTTGCTATCAGCCAATATTGCACAAGTGTTTCGCTCTGTTTGATTTTCATCTACTGTGAGCAAAACGACAAAAAATTGGGAGCCTGCTATGTTTGATATGATTATCCGAAATGGGTCAGTTGTGGACGGTACGGGCAGGGCGCCGCGCCGCGCCGATGTCGCGGTTAAGGACGGGCTGATCGCGGAAGTTTCTGACAAGATCGATGCGGAAGCATCGCGCGAAGTGGATGCGAACGGGCTTCTGGTTTCACCGGGCTGGGTTGATATTCACACCCATTATGATGGCCAGGCGACATGGGATGATGAGCTTGGGCCATCGGCATGGCACGGTGTTACGACGCTTGTTATGGGCAATTGCGGGGTCGGCTTTGCTCCGGCCAAGCCAGACAAGCATGATTGGTTGATCGGGCTGATGGAGGGTGTTGAAGACATTCCGGGTGCGGCGCTTGCCGAAGGGATCACATGGGGCTGGGAGAGTTTCCCCGAATATCTGGATGTGCTGGAAACCATGCCGCGCAGTGTCGATATTGCGACGCATATTCCGCATGGAGCTGTCCGCGCCTATGTGATGGGCGAACGCGGCGCAAACAATGAAGCGGCCACACCGGAAGACATCAAAGCGATGGGCGAGATTGTCGCTGAAGGCATTCGGGCAGGCGCACTCGGGTTTTCCACGTCGCGGACTATGTTGCATCTGTCGAAAGACGGCGTGCCTGTGCCGGGCACATTTGCAAACCGTGACGAGTTGATCGGTATTGGCGAAGCGATGCTGGATGCGGGCGGCGGTGTGTTTGAAATGGCGTCCGACCTCACCCCTGCCGAGGAAGAGTTTTCATGGATGCGGGACTTGTCGCGCGATACGGGCCTGCCGGTGACTTATGCGCTGTTGCAGAGCCCGCAAGAGGCGGAGAGCTGGCGCAATATGCTGGCCATGACGCAAGCGGCCAATGATGATGGCGCGAATGTCTATGCGCAGATTGCGGTGCGCCCGACCGGGCTTGTGCTTGGGTGGGAGTCCACGATCAATCCGTTTAGCTTCCAGCCTGCCTATAAAGAGATTGCCGAGCTGCCTTTCGAGGAGCGCATCGTCAAGCTGCGTGATCCGGCCGTGCGTGAGCAGATTATTTCTGAAACGCCGGATTTTTCGGATTTTATGGCGGAGATGCAGGCGCGTAGTCAGGATGACGAGGGCGGTCTGCCAGCAAGCTCGGCGATTGTTATGATCCTGACGCTCGGTTTTGACCGGATGTTCCGTCTAGCCGATGCGTCCGGGCATTGTGAATATGAACCAGCGCCGGAAGCGAGCTGCGCGGCCGAAGCCAAGCGCACGGGTAAGGACGCTAAGGCAATTGTCTATGACATGCTGATGGAGGAGGACGGGCACGGCTTTGTTTATCTGCCGCTGCTCAACTATACGGATTTCAACTTCGACCATATCCACGAAATGTTGCAAAGCGACCGGACGGTGGTCAGCCTGTCAGATGGCGGTGCGCATTGCGGGGTGATTTGCGATGCGTCCTTCCCGACCTATTTGTTGACCCATTGGGTACGCGACCGGTCTCGCGGGGAACGCATCAGCCTTGAGGCGGCGGTTAAGCGGCAATGCCATGACACGGCGCGCCTTTACGGGCTGACCGATCGCGGTACGCTGGAGCCGGGCATGCGCGCGGACATCAACATCATTGATTTTGAAGCGCTGAAGATTGATGCGCCGCAAATGGTGTTCGACTTGCCAGCAGGTGGACGACGCATGATCCAGCGCGCGCATGGCTATCGGCGCACATTTGTAAGCGGTGTTGAGACGTTCACCGATGGCGAATCAACAGGGGCAAAGCCCGGACGTCTGGTGCGCGGTAAGTCGGAAAATGCAAGTGCGACGATTGCGGCGGAATGATCTAGGTGGTTTGCCTATCTGGCACGGTCATCACACCTGCACCTTCAGATGCCCAAGGGGCGACGATCGCGACATCTGCGCCGATATACTCGTAATAGGCTCTTTGTACTCTGCGTGTAACGGGTCCGGGTGTTCCGTTGCCAATCTTGGTGTCGTCGAGCTTTAAGACAGGGGCAATGACAACACCGGTTGAGCTGGTGAAGCATTCTGCGGCCGACTTGGCTTCGGCGACGCTAAAGGCGCGCTCTTCTATTCTGAGGCCAGCATGTTCTAGAATCGACAAAAGCGACTGCCGCGTAATGCCGGGCAGGAGCGCGTTTGATAGATCGCGTGTTACCAAAGTGCCGTCTTCAAGTACGATCCATGCATTGGCAGACGCCGCTTCAGTCACATAGCCATCCTCGTAGAGAAACGCCGTATAAGCTCCCGCGCGGCGGGCTTTCCGGTAGGCGAGGGTTTGGGACGCGAGTTGCGTGGTTTTCATATCGCGGCGTTTCCAGCGCGTGTCTTCCAATGTAATTGCGGTTATGCCGTTGCGTGCGGTGTCGCCGATCAATTGCTTTGCTGTCGTAAACATGAAGAGGGCGGGGGTGAAAACTTCCGGCCCATAAAAATCCCGAAACCCGTAATCGCCGGCGGTGACTTGAAGGTAAATCAAGCCTTCGGTCAGGTTGTTACGCGCCATCAGCTCATGGTGCAGGTTGGCCAGATCATCGGGCAGGTGCGGTATTTCCAAGCCGTCCAGCGTCTGCCCTAGCCGTGCGAGATGAGAGTCAAAATCGATGAGCTTGCCATTATAGACTGCCGTGACCTCATATGCCGCGTGCGCAAATAGGAAACCACGGTCAAACGGGCTTATTTTGGCGGCATCGGCGCTGAGAAATTGACCGTTTAGGTAGACAATTGGTGAGGTCATTGAAGAGGCTTCTCCAGATATTGTTTATGTTGCACTGCAACAATATTCTTGCATAAGCGAAGATGATGGGGAAAAGTAGCACAATAAGTCACGAAATCATCGGTGATAATAAAAACAAATGTCGGGAGAAGATTGCTATGAGTGGTCAAGCAAAGCGTGAGAAAAAAGATATCTATGCTATGGGCGAACTGCCGCCCGAGTTCCATGTTCCGAAATTTATGCACGCTTGGACGATCCGGCGTGAGCGGCATGGTCGACCTGCAACCGCGATGCAGCTCGAACAGGTGCCAGTCCCTGAAATAGACTCTGATGAAGTGCTGGTTTTGGTCATGGCGGCTGGCGTCAACTATAATGGGATCTGGGCTGCCTTGGGCGAGCCGATTTCTCCATTTGATGTTCATAAGGCGGACTTCCATGTCGCAGGATCTGATGCGGCTGGGATTGTTTGGGCGGTGGGCCGCAAAGTAACACGAGTTAAGCCGGGCGATGAGGTCGTCATCCATTGTAATCAGGATGACGGTGATGATGAAGAATGTAATGGCGGCGATCCGATGTTCTCGCCAAGTCAGCGGATTTGGGGCTATGAGACGCCTGACGGATCGTTCGGCCAGTTTTGCCGTGTGCAGGCGCGCCAATGCATGCCGCGTCCAAAACATCTGACATGGGAAGAAAGCGCTTGCTATATGCTGACGCTTGCAACCGCTTACCGCATGTTGTTCGGCCATCGCCCCCATGTGTTGAAACCGGGCCAGAATGTTCTGGTTTGGGGTGCCTCTGGCGGTTTGGGTAGCTTTGCAACGCAGCTGTGCGCCGTGTCTGGAGCGCATGCCATCGGTGTTGTGTCTTCCGACGACAAGAAGGACCATGTGCTTGGGCTTGGCGCTAAGGGTGTCTTGAACCGGAAAGAGTTTAACTGCTGGGGCCAATTGCCAACAGTCAATGGACCAGAATTTGACGACTATATGCGCGAGTGCAAAAAATTCGGCAAAGCGATATGGAACATCACTGGCAAAAAAGATGTCGATGTTGTGTTCGAGCACCCCGGAGAAGCGACAATGCCCGTCTCCGTCTTTGTGGTTAAACGTGGCGGAATGGTCGTGATCTGCGCGGGGACGACTGGATTTAACCTGACCATGGATGCCCGCTTTTTATGGATGCGCCAGAAGCGCGTGCAGGGCAGCCACTTTGCGCATCTAAAGCAAGCCTCGGCGGCCAATCAACTTGTCATCAACCGCCGGATCGATCCGGGCATGTCGGAAGTGATGGCATGGGCAGACATCCCGGCAGCGCACGAAAAGATGCTCGATAACAAGCATCTTCCGGGAAATATGGCCGTGCTTGTGACCGCGCCGCGCCCCGGGTTGCGGACTGTTGAAGATGTGCTCGAAGTCGGCCCTTTACCTAGCTAGGCGGTGCTTTCTATTGCAAATTGGCTTCGGCAGCGACAACCAGCAATAGGGTCTGAATAGCAATATGCGGGTCCTTGTTTTCCCAAGACTCGTCGGGGGAATGTGCGTTGCGGCCTATGCCGCCTTTGCCCATTGTGATCGCCGGAATGCCAAGCGACATCGGCATATTGGAGTCTGTTGACGAGGACAAGAATTGCGGGGTTAATCCCATGCTTTCAATCGCGGTTTTTGTGTTTTGAACCAGTGAAGATTCCAGATCGGTCCGTCCAACAGGGCGTTGGCCGACCTGATCAACATTGATGGTGATGGCTTCGTCGCGGCTGCGGCGATCATTCTCAGTATCGAGCGCCTCTTGGATCGAGGCGCGGAACACGACGTCGAGCTCGGCCAGTTTGTCTTTGTCTTCAGAGCGCATATCGACTTCCATCCAGCTTTTGAAGGGAATGGAGTTGATCGACGTGCCGCCACCAATGCGACCGACCGAGAAGGTGGCTTTAGGTCCGCTTTGCGTAATCGGCGTCGCGGCCTCGGTAAAGTTGATGATGGCTTGTGCCAATGCCTGATGCGGATGAGCGCGGCCAAATGCACCATAGGAGTGCCCGCCCGGTCCTTCATAAGTGATGCGATAACGGTTGGAACCTACGCCTTCAGTCACCACGCGGTCAGCGGTGCCGCCATCGATGGCGATAAAATTATCAATCTTGGGACCGTCTTCTCGGAAGATGTGCCGTACACCGCGCAAATCTCCCAAGCCCTCTTCTCCGACCGAGCCAATGAACAATATATCATCATCGGTCGCCATATCATTCTTGTTCATGACTTCGAGCAGGCTAAGCAGTACGACCAGACCGCGCGCATCATCCCCAATCCCCGGGGCGAAATAGACATTACCTTCTTGGCGCACAGTGACATCTGTCTCGGCTGGAAAGACTGTATCGAGATGCGCCACCAGAGCCAGTGTGCGGCCATTACCAGACCCTTTGCGGCGGGCCAGCACATTGCCAACTTCATCTATTTCAACACTCACCCCGCCAATGGCTTCAAGCCGCCGGGCAAAATCGGCGGCGCGGACCTCTTCACTAAAGGTTGGGGCGGGAATTTCAGTGATCGCTATCAGGCGTTCGATATTGCGGGCATCCATCTCGACAATATCAGCAAAGGCGGCTTCCAGCTTTGCCGATGCGTCGGCAGGAGTTGCATCAGCCGTTTGTTGGGTGAAGGCCTGTTCGGCGATTGCGCAGCCTGACATAGCGAAAGCGTATCCCATAAGGGAGAGGGCGAGAATTGCTTGGCGGGTCATGTGGGGCTCCATAAAAACGCTAAATCTGATCGCATCTTGTCTATACAAATCGCGCGGTCTGCAAGATAAAAGGCGCGTATTAGGGGAGAAATCTATGCAGCGGACTGAGGCCGAAAATTTTGCGCGCGATTGGGTCGCCGCTTGGAATGACCGCGACATTGACGCAGTGCTCGCCCATTATGATGATGAGGTTACCTTTCATTCGCCGGGCATAGCTTTGGTGACGGGTAAACAGGTCGGATCGATTACCGGAAAGTCTGACTTGCAGGCTTATTGGCTAGAAGCTCTCGAACGGGCGCCCAAGCTCTACTTTGCCCTTGATCAGGTTTTTACTGGCTCGGATACGATTACACTACTGTATACCAATCACCGCGATCAGTCCGTCACGGAAACCTTCATTTTCGGTGAGACGGGCAAAGTTGTGCGGGCTATGGCGGCATATGCCTGATCGCGGGAGTGTCTTTAATTGAAAGTGCCCGTGTCCCGAACGGTAATGTGTTCTGGCCAACGTAGCGAGAGTGTCGTAAAATAGGGAAACTTCAATCCATAACGACGGGGACAAATATGGCCGGTATAAATATGTTTGATATGATCAAAGGCGCTGCGGGCGGGATGATCATGAAACAGGTCGCGCAACAGTTCGGACTAAATGGCGGACAAGCGGAAGGCGCGATCAAGGCATTGCTTCCTGCGATTTCTGGCGGTTTGAAGCGTAACACCGGACAAGAGGGTGGATTGCAAGGTCTGATGAGCGCGCTGCAGGGCGGAAATCACGAGCAGTATCTTGATGATCCAGCCCATTTGGGACGCGCGGAAACAGTACAAGACGGTAACGCCATTCTCGGTCACTTGCTCGGGTCGAAAGATATGAGCCGACAGGTTGCAACGCATGCCGCACAGAAAACCGGTATTGATAGCGGTATACTCAAGCAGATGCTGCCAATGGTCGCGGCCATGGCCATGGGGTCTTTGTCCAAACAGAGCAAGCAGCCAAGCGTGTCCGACGCTCTTATGGGTGCCTTGTCGGGCGGCGGTTCGAGTGCTGGCGGCAGCGGACTTGCCGGCATGGTTGGCTCGCTTCTCGGTGGCGGCAAGCAACAAGCCCAATCCCAATCCGGTGGTCTGAATCTCGGAATGCTAGGCGGATTGCTCGATGCTGACGGCGACGGCAATCCAATGGATGACATCTTGAATATGGTGATGAAGCGCTAGCGCCACTCCGTTAAACCTGTTTCCTTTTCTGCCAGATGCGGCTTAATTGTAGCTCTGGCAGTTCGGGAGGCAGCTATGATTAAGCGGATATTTATGGGCGCGGCGGGGCTATTTGTTCTGCTTCTAATTATTGTTCTGTTCCGAACCTTCACATTTGGCGGCGCGCCCGATGGGGTCATCGAGATCGACCTTCCTACGCCGCCAGCTATTTCCGCTGAGGCGGGGGCGCAGCATTTAAGCGAAGCGATCCGCTTTAAAACCATTACATTTAGAGCTGGTGATCCTAAACCAGAACAGGCCCAACCTTGGCTGGATCTGCATGACTGGCTTGGTGCGACCTATCCAAATGTGCATGAGCGTTTAACCCTCGAATTCCACGCCGATTACAGTCTACTCTACAAATGGGAAGGGCGTGATGCCAGCTTGGATCCGATTATTCTGATGGCGCATCAAGATGTTGTGCCTGTCAATCTCGGCACTTTGTCTGACTGGACTGGTGCGCCGTTTGCGGGCGAAATTGTCGATGGATATATCTATGGACGCGGGGCACTCGACGATAAAAGCGCGTTGATTGCAATCCTCGAAGCGGGCGAAGCTTTGCTCGAGTCGGGGTTCGAGCCGCAGCGGACGGTTTACTTCATGTTTGGGCATGATGAAGAAGTCTCAGGCCGGGGTGCCGAGACCATGGTGAATGTGCTGCACGAGCGCGGCGTGAGAGCCGAACTTGTCCTTGATGAAGGCTTTTTCATTATTGAAGACAGCCCGATTACCGGCAGACCGATGGGCTTTATAGGGGTCGCGGAAAAGGGCTATATCACCCTGAAATTGACGGCAAGCGCTGTCGGTGGGCATTCCTCGGCGCCGCCGCGAAACAGCGCGAATGTTCAACTGGCACGGGCGATTGTCGCGCTTGATGAAAACCAGATGAAGGCCGATTTTTCCAAACCACCTGTCTCGGACCTCTTTCGAGCCGCTGCACCGGATATGGGGTTTGGCCAACGCATGGCGCTGGCGAATATGTGGTTGTTTCGCGGTATTGTGGAAGGGCAGCTCTCTAACGGTGCGGCTAATGCTATGGTCCGCACCACAACTGCGCCGACCATGCTCGAAGGTTCGATCAAGGAAAACGTCTTACCCCAGCGCTCTTCCGCGATTGTAAATTTCCGCGTCCACCCGAATGACACGCCCGAGGATGTTATGGCCCATGCGAGAGACATTGCAGGGCAGTTTGATGTCGAGGTTGCTCTGTCTCAAGAGGGCGGCATTGGCTCGGCCGCGTCACCTGTCTCTCCTGTATCCAACAGGAGCTATAGTGTACTTAAGGCAGTTGCCAGCCATGCAGGTGAGGGGGCATTAACAGTGCCGGGCCTCGTCATCGGGGCAACGGATGCCCGCTTCGCCTCGAAAATTTCGGACAATGTATATCGGTTTGTTCCAAGCCTTATGACCTTAAAGGATACGGCGGGCTTTCATGGCACCAATGAACGGTTGTCGGTTGCGAATATGGGACGCATGGCAGAGGGCTACGCTCAGCTGATTTTGGCAATGGATGCGCCCTAGCGGCTTTACGACGCTGGGGAAAGCGCAATGTTTCGCTTTGCAGGTGGCGGCGAATAGGTCAGTCTCGGCCACATGCAAGAGGCAGATATATATCTGTCCACTTCAGGGAGTAAGATGAGATGAGCGGTGCCCCGGTACAAAGTGACGACGCAGCCTATGAGCCTGCAACAGGGACTGCCTTTGGCAAAAAGGGGATTGGCTGGGCAATTTTCGAATTTGCGCGAAACCCCTATTACAATGTTATTGTCATCTCGCTTTATGCGCCATATTTCGCAAAATTTGTTGTTGGTGATGAAACCCAAGGACAGGCGATGGTCGGCTGGACGATTGCGATTGCCGGGATCATTATGGCGGTTGTTGCGCCGATCTTGGGCAGTTTGATCGATACGGGCGGGCGCAGAAAATTCCCCGCATTTTTAGCGCTTTCCGTACTTGGCATCACAGCATTTTTTCTGTGGTTTATTGAGCCAAACCTACCAAATGCAGTGGTCATCGGCATGGCTTTGATGGCTACGGGGTATTGCGCCTATACGGTTGCGGAACTTTTCCATAATGCCATGTTGCCTATGGCTGCGCGGCCGTCATCCCTGCCGGTTGTTTCAGGGCTGGGTATATCGCTTGGGAACTTCGGGTCCATTTTGTTTTTGGTTCTCCTCTCCATATTCATTACTGGAACGGACACCCCATTGTTCGGGCTTGATACTGAAAATGGCGAAACCTCCAGGATAAGCGGGCCATTGGTGGCGCTGTGGCTGGGCGTCTTTATCATGCCGTTCTTTATTTTGATGCCGGACATAGAGAAAACGCCAGACCGTAGCTGGCGTTTGGCGATACGCACCACTTTCGCCGACAAAGGCGGGATCGGCGGCCTATTTGGGGGCGGCATCTCTTATGTAAAGGAGATGTTTCGCGAGCACCCGAATGTTATGCGCTATCTGCTTGCGCGAATGGTCTATGCTGATGGTATCGCGGCACTTTTGACCTTGGGCTCGGTCTATGTCGGGGGGGTCCTTGGTTGGGGGGCAAACCAGCTTGTTCTGGCAGGGATTGTGGGCGGACTATGTGCTGTTCTTGGGGCCTTGGCTGGAGGATTTGTTGATCAGGCTATCGGCCCTAAACGCTCAATCATGTTCGAATTGTCGTGCATAATTGTTTTGTTGACCTTACAGCTTTCGATCACCTCGGACGGTTTCTTGTTTGGTCTGGTGCCAGCAGGCCACGAGGTTTGGCCGGGTGGGCCGTTTCCGCGCCTTAGCGATCTGGCTTATGTGATGCTTTTAGTTCCGGCAAGCATGATGCTGGGGGCGGTAATTACATCTAGTCGCTATATGCTTGTGCACATCGCTCCACCCGAGAATATTGGGCAGTTTTTCGGGTTCTATGCCATGGCTGGAAGTGTTACCGTTTGGATCGGGCCGGGGCTTGTTGCATTGATGACGACCCTGTCGGGCGATCAACGCATTGGCATGAGCGGCTTGGTCATATTATTCATCACCGGCTTATGGACCATCTCCGGCGTCAAGGCCGACAAGACACCAACTTATCTACAGGCCAAGAGTGACCCGTAACGTTATGCCAAAGACCGCTATGGGGCGCGTGAGATAGAAACTGTCCGGCGTGGACGCAAGAAGAACCGATCGTCCAGATTGCGTTGCCCTTTCAAGAAGAATCCCAACTCGGATGTGTAATCGAATTCGGTTTCGGTCATGATAGCGGTACCATTAAGCGGAACGACGTCCGGGGGCAGGTTTGGCACACTTTGGCCAGGTGCAAGCGCCGAGAAGTTTGCCGTGGCATCGCTCCACACGACAGTTACTGTTCCACCAATATTTTGTAGGCTGGAAATGCGTAAGCGAGCTTGATTTGAATTTATGTTTCCAAGCAATTGGGTCGAGGCAGCAAAGATGTTGTTGATGTCTTGATCAGTCGCTGTCAGAAGTCTTGAAGCGAGGTCGCCCATGGTCGAGCTTGTTGTCGTAACCTGGCGGTCGGCGAGCATGAGAAGCGAAAGCTCGATACCACCGAAATACAACAGCAGCAAAAACGGAGCGATGATAGCAAACTCAATGGACGAAACACCGTCTTCATTTGTACCGGCCCGCTTAAGACCGTGACGATATGCGCGACGTATGAGAGAGGAGGGAAACAAAGAAATCTTCATGTCTGGTCTCGATTGGATTCAATACTAAGTGTTTATGCTAATTGGAAAACAAGGACTTATGGGCCTGTAGGGGTCGATGGATCCGGTGCGTTGAACGGTTCGTTTTGGAAAGCGATGGTCGCTTGCACCAGCCGGCTGTTGCCTCCTGGAAAATTCGCAAGTGGACGGCTTATAAAAGGTGTCGCTAGGTCATATTCGTAAAAAACGCGGACAATGACAATTTCACTTGGCTGCCCCGGTTGGAAGGCAAATGCCCCAGAATTTATCTCGCCGGTGTTTGGGTCGATTGCGTTTGGCAGCACAGCATTGTTAAAGTTTGTGAACGAGCGGACATCAAGCTCGAGAGCATTGCAATCTATCAGGCTGAACAAGTTGCTGCAGACTTGAGCCTTGAAAGCTGCTGGTGTCGCATTCGGACTGTTTTGGAAAGCCCCTGTACGGATTGAGCGTGAAGCGTTGTTCAATCCAAATTCGGCTGTCGTGCTAATAATAAAAATAAGCGCTACTTCTAGCAAGCCGAAAATCAGAATGAAAAAGGGTGTTGCAATCAGGGCAAATTCAACGGCCGTTGCGCCACTATTTTCCTCAGCCCACGCGTCGAAACGTGTCTTCAGTCTGTGCGTTATAAGCGTCAATCCTATAAGCTTGTTCATCATTTATGCCTTGCACGAATTACTCTTGAGGGGCATGTCTATCAAAAGATGATTTCAAGCGCGTGAATAAATACGTTGAATTTTATATAAAAATAGGACGGACGCGCTTTGTAGCG
>JBDVDE010000005.1:0-5510 GCA_039942135.1 Hyphomonadaceae bacterium | reverse complement strand
CATCAGCAGTCTTCTCACCAGATTCCTGTTCCTTGATCATCGCTATGATCTGTTCGTCCGTAAATCGTGCCTTCATTTGTCCGTCCTTTTGTTGGGCGGACTCTACACAAATCTGGAGGAACTTAAGGGGCGCAGGTCAGTCCTCAAGATGTCCACTATCAATAGTGGACACTTATCAACACACTCTATGGCGCGTCAGTGCAGGCACGCCGGACGCTTACGATGAGCCAAACTCTCTCTTAGTTTAAGTCGCACTTGGTGCCAAAAACCCTGACGACGAACAAGATTGGCCTAACGGCCAATGCGCCTTGGAACGTGCTTGCCACTTGAGGGCATCACGCCCCAAGGCACGCCAACAACCGGCCGACTTTTGCTCCGCCACAGCGGAAGGACATTACACCGCCGTTGACACCATTCACTCATTGAGCAAAAATGCTTCGAATAAAACTGGATCTCCTCTCTCGACACTAATACCAAGAGACTTACCAATGATCTCATCTGCAAACTTTGGGGATATACCATTTCCAGGACGTATAGCTCTAATGTCATCAGACTTAATTACAGATCCCTTAGATAAATCGTTCATAAAATAAAGTGAACGTCGATGTCTTCGGGATCCTTCTTCTGCCTTGGATCGCTGGAAACCAGTTCTACCAAGTGAGTTCCAAGCATCATTGCAATCCGATACCAATTTTTTTAGTTGAGAGGGGCTGATTGAAAAGCTCGCATCTGGACCCTTAGCTTTGTCCGAAGGTTTGAAATGTTTCTCAACAGCAGAAGCCCCCATACCAATGGAAATTGTAGCCGCCATATTTGTAAGGGTATGATCAGAAAGCCCTACTTCAACAGCAAATTCGTCCCTTAAAAATTCAATATTTTTTAGATTTGAGTCTTCTAAAGGCGCTGGATAACTGCTGATACAGTGAAACAACAAAACTTCTCCGTTTCCGTACCTAACAGCAGTATCTAAAGCCTCAGTTACTTCGCTTACGCTTGCCATGCCAGTGGACATTAGAAGTGGTTTACCACATTCTGCGGCGCGCTTGATCAATGGGAGATCAACCAACTCGAATGAGGCAATTTTATAAGCTGGAGCGTTGAGATCTTGCAGCAAATCGACAGCAGTTTCGTCGAATGGTGACGAAAACAACGTAATACCAATCTCACTAGCATGGCGAAACAGTTCTTCATGCCACTCAAACGGCGTGTACGCTTCTTTATATAGATCGTAGAGTGTGTATCCCTTCCACAAACCTTCAGTTATTAAAAAATCCGCTTTTTTTGATTCAATCGTCATCGTATCTGGCGTGTAAGATTGTATCTTTACTGCGCTTGCACCACTCTCTTTTGCCAGTCTTATAGACTCTTTTGCTGCATCGATTGATCCACCATGATTGGCTGAAAGTTCCGCTATCACATACGGCGCATATTCCTGCCCAATCTTTACACCATCAATTTCTATCATGTTTAACTCCTTTACCTTCACGGTTCAAAGATAAAGCTTCTTTGGCTTTCTTTAAGACCCAAATTCTTTAGCTTATTCTGTAAGTCAATATTGGAAACAGCAACGTTGAGAAAGAACTTACCAACTCTAACCGATGGTACTGGATCTAGTGGTCGAAGCTTATTCGAAACAAGATCCAATATAGACTTAATCTGCGTCTCAGTGATTTGATCGCGGCAATTAAACCCAATTGAATTATCGTACTGGATGTAAACGTTACCTAGAACGATATTCTCCTGTTTAACAATAAACCAAGCTCTGTAGGGATGATTAGAAACAAATTCTTTATGTTTCTCGTATGCCGGTCGCTCCGCGTGACTGATCTTATGAACTCGAGCGCACAGCTGGCGGTATAACTCCTCTGTTTGTTTTTCAGTTGGAACGACTGGTTCGAGCTCAAACATTTCGACATTCTTCCTAAGGTTTTACTTCCCGTTTTTCTATGGGCGAGTGTTGCTCAAACCTCGATAGTTTCGACATTCAGTGTTCTTCACACGCAAATACCGCAAAATGAACTATGTCGGGAACTTCACTGCATTCAAACCTTCTCTAATGCGCGATGGCAAGAGTTTGTCTATCTTGACTAAGATATCATCCCAATCGCTTTTTGATAAATCATAGCAAATAACGTCGACACAGTTTGCAGATCTCCTTTTTTCTTTGCGGAAACCAGCTCTTGTTACTCCTAAATAATCGTTGAGCTTCTGGGGGGCGATGTTCTGAGCCAGTACTTCACTTCTCAGATTTTGGAGTTGAAGCTCCTCAAACGCTAACTTTCCAGACAAGCCAACCATTAGTGGGAAAACTCCCGGACGAATTGTGTTGGTGCTCGATAGATAGCACCCCCATAAACCAGTCGCGTCACCAATTTCATTTACATTAAATAAGCCCTGTGGTTCGTTATGTATTTCAACAACAAAGTAATGCCGCTTTTTCTCATGTGAGTTTTCAATAAATTCTAAGTGATCACTGAGTTGTATTTTTCTCTCATCAAGAGAATTAGCTCTTACTTTGTCAGAGTTGCGCCAAGAAAGAACTATTTCAGCATTTTCAGACGAAAGCCTTTTCAAAGTAACAATGCCACCGGATTTACTAAGACTTAGGTTTGCTGTCACGCTGTAGAGCCTCCATCTACTGTGAAGACTGTTCCAGTGATCCGTTCCGATTTCTCCTCCAAGAGATGTAATACGGTTGAAGCAACATGTTCCGTATTAGGCAAGCCCAGAGGCGCCCGGCGCTTGATCGAATCCAGTTTTTTACCTTGAAGACCACTCGTCATATCGGTCTCCATGAAGCCTGGCGCAACGCAATTCACTGTTATACCAACTCTCCCCAATTCCCGTGACAGTGAGCGCGTAAATCCCTCAAGACCTGCTTTTGTTGCGCCATAAATAGAAAGGCCACTAAATCCCGTTTGAGCAATGATCGAAGAGACATTAACCACTCTACCTCGACGGTACTTTATCATTCGGCGTGTAAGATATTTGGTAAGCAACATAGGTGCTTCAAGATTTAAGGTTAAAACTTTTCTAATGTCAGTGTTGTGTTGTGTAGCTAATAGCCCATCAAGGCCTGTCGCTGCATTGTTAATCAGCGCGTATGGCACACCGTCAGCCACTTCGACAATTTGGTTAACAAGATCATTAATTTTCTCGAGTTTATAGAGATCAAATTCAATAAAATCTCTTTGAGCTATCGGTAAGGATCTGAATTCCCTAGACTCAGTTCTACCTACACCTATCACACTGTAACCAGCCTCAATAGCTTGCTTAGAGATAGCCAAACCTAGCCCTTTAGCCGCTCCTGTTACAACCACACACGTCTCAGCATTTTTCATTTTCTGCTAACTAACTTTCCAGTAAGTGCTACTTCGATATCATCTACAAATTTAAGTAACCTTGGTTGATCTTTGATTTGAAGATTCTCTTTTATAAAAACCTTAACCGACGCTTTTGCCAAATCTTTATCAACATTTTCTTTGAGCTGGATGTTCGCAGAAAGTACCATACCTGTTATTGGGTTTTTCTTTCCAAATACATTTGCTTGAACAACGTTTGGGTGCTCCAGCAACGTATGTCGAACACTTTCTGGATTCACTTTATCGCCCCCAACATTAATTATCCCGCTTTCTCGGCCGGTGATAAAAAAACGCTCTCCTTCAATCTTTACAAGATCACCAGTATCAATCCACCCCTGCGAGTCTCTAAACCGCTTACCGTCAACGTAATTACTGGCACTGGAAGCCGTTCTTAAAAATAATCTTTCGCCGCGTACCGAAATCTCCGACAAACCTACGGAATTATCAAAAAATCGTGTCGGAAACCCTGCAAGACGGTCACTAACGGACAAGCCAAGCCCAGCTTCTGTTGATGCATAAGTGTGAGTAATTTTCGCCTCAGGGTAAAAACTACTCAACGCACTTAATATTTGCTGATCAGCGGCCTCCCCACCTAACACAATTTGCTCTAGGGGAATTCTTTTGGCGCTCTCACCAGTCATCAGAATTTTTCGCCATTGGCTGGGCGTTGCCGAAATATGGGTGACACATTCTTCAGCGCACCGCTTAACTCTTTCATGAATTGGATCTGTTAGCGACGATGTTACTAACGTATGCCCATTCAATAATGAATTAAGCAGCACTTGATAGCCTGCATAGCGCGTAAAATCATAAAACTGCCCCCAAATCTCCTTTTGTTTAGAAATCTGCCTTAGTCTGAGCGATGATGCACCTAGCGACTCGAGCGTATGGCTTACTAGTTTTGGCAATGAAGTAGTCCCTGAAGTTGGGACAAGCCAAGTAGAATTTTGATTGCTTGGTTCTACTTTTTCTCTGTAATCAAAATCGATATCAATTAAATTTTTAATTTGTATATCAAAATGTGTGAAAACCTCTAAATCTTCCTTAGCCAGATCAGTAATAACTGCATCAAATTTGTTTTCAGAAACTAGGTGATACAGCCCTTTCTTATCTGTTGCCGTTGATATTGGACAAATCGCTTGAGCTGAACCATCAAGTGACACCAAGGTCTTTACCAAACTTAGTGTATCCGTGATGAATACAGCCACTCTTTTGCCATGCATATCGCTACGCTTACCAATAAGATCAGAAAAAGAAATCCTCTCATTCTTGCCGATGAGTGCGACACGATCTCGCTCTGAGGCAACACGTGTAAGGATAAGATTATTTAGGCTCATGTTTTTCATAAAAAGATACAAATTCACCGAATGTGGAGGGATAAAAGGCCTCCTCTGAAATACTAAATGGATCGAAGCCTAAGATCTCCTCTAGCTCGACGACCAGAACCGCAAAACCCATACTATCCAGTCCACTTTCCAATAGAACCAAGTCGTCACTTACTAAAGCTAAGGGGGCACCCTCAGTTTGTTCAGTAAACACGCGAGAAAACGTTTCGCTGATGGTTTCTCTTACAATTTTTTTCATGATTTCTATCTACCCTCAGCCAACGAACCTTTAAGCATCCCAGCCGAAAAGCCAAACGCCTTACAAAGCTCTGTAACTTTTTTTAGAGCGGCAGTATGCTCGCTTTTCTTTGCTTCAACCATCTGCTGATGGATAGTCTCCATTTCAGCTTTACGTTTTTCGTGAGATTTCATCTCACACCTCCTTTGGTTAAGTGTTTGCGGTATAATAGAGGTTTGGGGAAGGGTTGGGAAATGCGTTTTTTCTATCGACCATCGCCCTGGGGCTTCCTCGTTCATAGCGAGCGCTTGCGGGAGTGGTTTTCATGTTCTTGGTCGTTAATTTGGGCACGCGCGCCGGCGGCTGAGCCCTCAAATTGATCCTTCGCACGACGCGCCTGAGCAGGTGTTTGGTTCTCCGATGGTGAGTGGTGCGGCCTGACGTTGTTGTCATCGTATCGCCAGAGCGGCAGCGCGCCAGCTTACGGCGGGCGTGCTCCAAGCTGTCGAACCATTCTTGGCTCAGCAGTTCATCTCGGAAGCTCCCGCTAAATGCCTCGATGAATGCATTCCGCTGCGGCTTGCC
>JBDVDE010000004.1:0-10955 GCA_039942135.1 Hyphomonadaceae bacterium | reverse complement strand
TTTGAGCGCAAGATCGAACGAGCACGCATTATCCGCGTCACCGTCGCTGATCTGCAATACACGCTCAAACGCGCCTCCGATGACAGTTCCGACTGGGTGATGCTCGAGTCCGGGTCCTACCCCGTCCGCTCTGACCGGCTTGGAGAATTGGCCACGGGGCTCACCGAACTGGTCTGGGGCGACAAACGTACGACCGACCCGCAAAAGCTCGACCGGATCAGCCTTGGCCATCCCGAGACAGGCGGCGCAGGCGCTTTGGTCGACATCCTCGACGAAGACGGGCGCTCCCTCGCCTCCTTGATCATAGGGCGACGCGCAGACAAGCTCTATGGCCGCTTTCCCGATGAGGACAAAAGCTTCCGGCTGATCGGCAATATCCCGCCACTCTACACCAGAGAAGCTTGGCTTGATCTTGCCATAATAGATATGCAGGCAAGCGCTGTCGGTGCGGTCCGGATTACCCAATCCAACGGGCTGAGCATGTTCATCAACCGTCCACCCGGATCAGGCGCGCGGTCTTTCCGTCCGGCGCCGCCATATGAAACCGACCGGCTGGTCAGCAGATTGGCAATATCGGGGCCTGCACTCGCCGTTAGCCGGTTCGCTCCGCTCGATGTGAAACCCGCCGCCGCGCTCGAAACACGCCCCGTCGGTCGCCACATCACCACAACCCATGACGGTCTGGAAATAGATGTGGCCGCCTATGCCGAACCGGACGGCTTCTTTGTCACGCTACGCGCCATCGAAGCAGGCGAAGGCGCTGTGCGGGCGCAATCGATCAATACCAAAGCCACTGGCTGGGCCTACAGGCTGACAGAGTTTGACTGGAATGATTTCACCCCGCGCATTCGGGCGCTTGTGCGGCGGCCTGCCCCCGTCGAAACGCCGCCTGAACCTGAGCCGCCAGCAGGCCCCGTCCCCTTCTCGATCCCGAATCCGGAAAACATTCCGCCGATCGATTTCGATCCCTAGACAAAAAAAGACCCGCAAAGCGCCAAGCCTTGCGGGTCTCTTGTTTTGATCGAACCAAGCGCCTTATGCGGCAGCAAGGTTACGCAGCACATAGTGCAAGATGCCGCCATTGCGGTAATAGTCCAGCTCGTTCTCTGTATCGATCCGAACAGTGGTTTGAGCAGTAATCTGCGTGCCGTCGGCTTTGGTGATTTGAACGTCCAGTGTCTGGCGCGGCTCAATATCATTGATGCCTTCAATCGTCACTTGCTCTTCGCCGGTTAGGCCATAGCTTTCAGCGCTTGTACCTGCAGCAAACTCAAGCGGCAGGACGCCCATGCCGATCAGGTTGGAGCGGTGAATACGCTCGAACGATCCGGCGACAACAGCGCGCACACCCAGCAGGATAGTGCCCTTGGCGGCCCAGTCACGCGAGGAGCCATTGCCGTAAAGATTGCCGGCGAACACAACGAGCGGAACATTTTGCTCCTTATACTTCATCGCCGCATCATAGATCGGCATCACTTCGCCAGATGGCTGGTGCTTGGTCACGCCGCCTTCTGTGCCCGGAACCATTTGGTTCTTGATGCGGATATTGGCAAACGTGCCGCGCATCATGACTTGGTGGTTGCCGCGTCGTGAACCGTAGGAGTTGAACTCAAGCACGGGCACTTGGTGGTCACGCAAATAGTCACCGGCTGGGCCATCTGACTTGATGTTCCCTGCTGGCGAGATGTGGTCCGTGGTGATCGAGTCGCCAAACAGACCCAAAACGCGTGCATTGTGAATGTCTGCTGGCGCTTCAACATCCATGGTCATACCGTCAAAATATGGCGGGTTCTGAACATAGGTCGATGCATCAGGCCATGCATATGTCTGGCCGCCAGAAACTTCGATGCCCTGCCAAGCTTCGTCGCCTTTGAAGACATCGCCATAACGCTCGGCAAACATTTCGGGGGTCACCGCTTCGCGCATAATCGCTTGAATTTCGGCATTGCTCGGCCAGATGTCTTTCAAGTAGACATCATTGCCATCTTTGTCCTTGCCAAGGCTGTCCTTGGCCACGTTGACCTTCAAGCTGCCAGCGATGGCATAGGCAACGACGAGCGGCGGCGAAGCAAGATAGTTGGCTTTAATGTCCGGCCCGATCCGGCCTTCAAAGTTGCGGTTACCCGACAGCACCGAACAAGAGACGAGATCGCCTTCGGAAATCGCCTTGGAGAGCGGCGCTGACAATGGACCGGAATTACCGATACATGTCGTGCAACCATAGCCAACCAGATTGAAACCAAGCGCATTAAGATCTTTGGTCAAATCCGCCTTATCGAGATAATCGGTCACAACTTGTGAGCCCGGCGCGAGCGATGTCTTCACCCAAGGCTTACGGTTGAGGCCAAGCGCTGCGGCCTTGCGAGCAACAAGCCCCGCAGCAATCAGCACGCTCGGATTAGATGTGTTTGTACACGAAGTAATCGCGGCAATGAACACGTCGCCATGCGTGACCGTATAGTCTTCGCCCTCGACCTGAACCGTCGTCGCGTCGCCGCCATCGGTGCCAAATTCTTTTTGCATGGTCTTGAGGAATTCAGTGTCAGCTTCCGACAAAAGCACATGATCTTGCGGACGCTTGGGTCCGGAGATCGACGGCATAACCGTTGAGAGATCAAGCTCCAGCGTGTCCGTGAAGACCGGCTCTTGCATGTCCGGACGCCAATAGCCTTGCGCTTCGGAATAAGCGCGCACCAATTCGGTATCGCGGCCCGTGTCTCTGAGATAGGTCAGTGTTTCTTCGTCCACAGGGAAGAAGGCACATGTCGAGCCAAACTCAGGGGACATGTTCGACAACGTCGCCTGATCTTCCAGTGTCAGATTGGCAAGGCCCGGTCCGAAGAATTCGGTGAACTTCGCAACAACGCCTTTTTCGCGCATCATCTTTGTTACAGTCAGAACAAGGTCAGTCGCCGTTGCGCCTTCTGGCAATTTGCCGGTCAGCTTCATGCCGATCACTTCAGGGATCAACATAGACACAGGCTGGCCGAGCATTGCCGCTTCAGCTTCAATGCCGCCAACGCCCCAACCAAGAACCGACAGGCCATTGATCATTGTGGTGTGGCTGTCTGTGCCAACGCATGTGTCAGGATAGGCAACCGTTTCGCCGCCCTCTTCCTTGGTCCAGACGGTCTGTCCGAGATATTCAAGGTTCACTTGGTGGCAGATGCCCGTGCCCGGAGGCACAACGCGGAAGTTTTCAAACGCCGATCCGCCCCAGCGCAGGAACTCATAGCGTTCGCCATTGCGCTCATATTCGCGCTCCACATTACGTTTGAAGCTGTCTTTTCCGCCGAAATTGTCGACCATAACCGAGTGGTCAATCACAAGATCAACAGGCACTTGCGGGTTAATCGCTTCAGCCTTGCCGCCAAGCTTCTCGCTCGCATCGCGCATCGCCGCCAGATCAACAACGGCTGGTACACCGGTAAAATCCTGCATCAGAACGCGCGCTGGACGGTAGGCAATCTCTTGGGTCACCTTGCCGCCATTATCGAGCCACGTTTTAAACGCCACAATATCGTCTTTGGTGACAGATTTTCCGTCTTCATTGCGCAGCATATTCTCCAAAAGGACCTTCAAAGAGGCCGGAAGGCGCGAAATATCGCCAAGGCCGTTTTCAGCCGCTTTCTTGAGAGAATAGTAAGTGTAGGTCTTACCGCCCGCAGAGAGGGTCGTTTTCGAGTTAAAGCTGTCGAGAGATGCCATTTAGGAGGGCTCCGTTTTCATTCAATTTTTTCTGATGCGCTAGTCTTATAGTGCGGAGGCCCTAAGCGCAATCGTCACGCAATGATAGCTTCGTTAACGCAGGGCCGAGAATTTCGCCCGGGCAGTCTGCCGCCCGCCGCTCTCTTGACCTCTCATCTCGCGCGCCCGATACCTCCTGACATGACGCGCGCGCCTCTCCTTTCTGCAACCGGTCTCGGCATCATGCGCGGTGAGCGTGTTTTGTTCAGCCAATTGTCGCTCAGCCTGAACGCGGGTGAAGCCCTGCTCGTGCGCGGCGATAATGGCACCGGAAAGACGACACTTTTACGGGTTTTGGCCGGTTTAACCGAAACAGAGGCCGGAACACGCAAAACCTCGCTATGCCATTGGGTCGGCCACCGTAGCGGATTAAAGCCGCATGAGACCCCGCGAACACATCTACAAACATGGGCGAGAAGCTGGGGTGCAGATGCATCACAAATCGACCCGATACTCGGCAAACTCGCCCTGGCTCGCGCTGGCGATGTACCCGCCAGTAGCCTCTCGGCAGGCCAACGCAAACGCACCAGCCTAGCCAGAACCCAGCTCGTCAACCGCCCGGTCTGGCTCCTTGACGAGCCTTTCTCGGCGCTCGATGCCGATGGCAAAGCACACATCGCTGCCCTGATCGCTGCTCACCGCTCAGGCGGCGGGGCAGTGATCGCCGCTGTCCATGGTGAGGTTCCGGTCGAAGATACGCGGGAGCTGACGCTGTGAGCGCGGCCCCGCTACGCGCGGCATTTTCCCAAGCCTTGCATGAAGCATGGGCGGGCGGCGCGGGCGCTGTGTTGCCATCAGGCTTCTTCGCCGGCGCGGCCATGCTCGTTCCGCTGACCGTCGGAACGGACACTGCCGAGCTTGCCCGAATTGCCCCGGCCGTGCTTTGGATTGCACTCGCCCTCTCATCACTCGTGACCATGGAACGCCTGTTCCAAGCCGATCTCGAAGACGGCGCATTGGAGTTATGGGCGCTTGACGGGGCACCCTTGTCCCAGATCGCGACTGCCAAAACGCTCGCCCATTGGCTCGTTTCAGGTCTGCCGCTTATGTTGCTAAGTCCCCTGCTCGGTTTGATACTAGGCATGGACGCATCCGACCTGCCACGCGCGATGATCGCCTATGGGCTTGGCGGATTGGCTTTCTTCTTCTGGGGCGCATTTGGCGCAAGTCTGGCTGCAGGCGTCCGGCGCGGCGGTTTGCTCATCGCGCTGATCGCCCTGCCATTCTATGTTCCGACCGCCATTTTCGGCGCGCTGACGCTATCAAGTCCAGCCGCCATTCCCCCCGAAGCGTATTTTTTAGCAGCCTCGACATTGTTCGCCATCGCCGTCGCCCCGTTTGGAATGGGCGCGGCGCTTAAACTCGCTGTCGATTAAACAATTGGCTTAACCGGCTCGGTCCAAGGCGCGAACTTTTCAGCCACAATTTCATAACTTGGCCGTTTGAAGGGAATGATCAAATCCGGCGTTTCATCCAGCTTGGCCCATCGCCACGCGTCAAATTCAGGCGTGTGCAGATCCAGCCTGACATCGCCGTCCGATCCAGTAAAACGCAAGGCAAACCATTTCTGACGCTGGCCAATATACGGCCCGCCCAGACGCTTCTTCAAATCTGGCGGAAAGTCGTAGTAGATCCAGTCACTCGTCTCTTCGAGCACCGTCACAAGCTTGGCCGAGACACCGATCTCTTCTTCTAGCTCGCGCAAAGCCGCTTGTTCGGGAGTTTCGCCGGCATCAATCCCGCCCTGCGGCATTTGCCACTGAAAAGCGCCGCGTGAGTTAACCCTGCGGCCAAGGAAAACATGCCCGGCTTTCGAGAAGACGGCCAACCCCACATTCGGCCTGTAAAGCTCAGGCTTGCGGATCGTATCGCTCATCAGTTCGTGTCGGACAGCGTTGCCAAATCAAGTTGGCTTGTCTCGATGCGCGTTGAAACTGCTGACGGGATAGCAGATGCAGGCGCCAGCAAAATGCCCTTGGCATCCAGCCTCTGGGTCCATGCAACGATAATGTCCATTGTCAGCGGATAGGCAAATCCTGTTCCCAGTGCCGCGCCATCGGCCAATGCAGCGCTCTCTAGCTGTTGCAAGCGGCGTTCGATCGCTTCGGCTTCAACCTGCGTGTCGATATTTTCGGATGCGCTAGCATAGACAATGTCTTCCGTCACCGCCGCGGCATCGAATGATTTGGACGGGGTGGAGCCGTGCCGGAAGAAAGCCAAACCTCTGGCATGCAGGCGTTCGAACACTGGCGCGAGCGTGCCGTCTGCATCGGCAAACTTCTCACCATGATGGTTGATCACGCCGTAAAAGTCATTTCCGCGGCTAAGCAATATATCGAGCCGGGATTGATTGTCTTCAGCTGAGCCGCTGGCCATCAGCGTCTGGCTATGGGGCAAAGTCCGTCCCCGCTCATAGGCCTCCATCGGCACTTCGAGCAAAACTTCATGTCCCTTTTCACGGGCGCGGCGGATCAGTCTCCGGTCAGCATCGGGAATAAAAGATAGGGTCACTTCAGGCGGAAGATCATCAATCGCAGCAGATGTCTGGCGACTTGATGTCCCCAAACCGCCGATAATAAGTGCGACAACCGGCTTACTTTCCGGATTGCTGAACGGGCGTGCATTGCGCTGCGAAGGTGTCGAGATAGTCACCGCGGCCGCAGTTGCCGCTGCCTCAATAGCTGCAGGGCTTCTCTCGGCCGATGCCAATTGGGCCGCAGGAATGGCCCTGCCCGTATCTTCAACCTGGCTAAGGCTTCTGCCGGCTGGAACGAAGACACCATTAATGGTGACCCCTTCGCGGCGCTGGACCGCTGGTGCAGTTGGCACCTGTGTTTGCGGTAATGATGCAGTTTGGACAGCCGCCCCACGCTCCGGATCAGAGACACCAAGATTGGGCAAAGAGGCAGACTGCGTACTGTCCGAAACAGCGCTGTCGGCGGTTAGAATTTCTGCCCCCGAATTCGATGGCGTAACAAGTTGTGCGCGTACGGACCGCGAACTTTCGCCATTGCGTTCAAACAAAGCCACCACCTGGCTCGGTCCAGCCGCGGCAGCATCACCGGTGAGGTGAACACCTGCACCAACCAATCCAAACAGACCGCCAAAGACAGCGAGACTTAGAAAACCGTGGAAAAAACCTGCGCGAACCGGCGAAGGGTCGCGCCGTTTGCTATTGGCCATGAACAACAACCTCGTGGTGGGAAACCAATCCTAAAACCGCATCCTCACCCAATTCCGTTAATAATGTGCAAAGTTAAATTAACCTGCTCTACCTTGCACGCTGGCGAACTTCGCGGGATCGCGCAAGATGTCTAATGCTCGATCTAGCTGATAATCTTCACCATCATAGCCTTCTGGAGGTTGATCCGCCGGAATATGTGGACCTTTGCGTTCGCTGCCGTCTTCATTTTCGAGCGCATTTGGCAGATCCGCTTCTGAAAATAGCCGGATACGCTCCAGCTCTTCCTCGGTTATGCGTTCAGCGGCAACTTCGATATCAGGATCAATGCCCGTGCCTTGGATCGAGCGACCCGACGGAGTGTAATAACGCGCTGTGGTCAACCGTAGGGCCCCGCGATCTGCACCAAGCGGAATGACCGTTTGAACCGATCCCTTGCCAAAACTCGTCACGCCCAGAACCCGTGCACGTTCGCGGTCTTGCAGTGCGCCAGCGACGATCTCCGCCGCCGAAGCCGATCCGCTATTGATAATCACAATCATCGGCACGTCTTTGAAGACTTGCCCATTGCTCGCATTGTAGCGTTTGTCATTGAACGAGTGGCGTCCGAACGTCGACACCACTTCCCCACCCGGCAGGAAAAGATCGCTGACGCTAACCGCCTGATCGAGCAACCCGCCCGGATTATTGCGTAGATCAAGCACAAGCCCGTCCGGCTGACCGCTCGATTCGCGGGCAATCCCGCTCAAGGCCTCTTCCAGCAGTTCGGTCGTCAGATCATTGAAACCAGACAGACGAATATAGCCAATATCGCCCTCTTTTAGCTCCCAACGTACCGATTTCGGACGAATCACTTCGCGGGTCAGGGTCACATCAAACGGATCGACGCCCTCACGCAGCACCGTAATTGTTATGTCCGTACCGATCGCGCCGCGCATTTCCTTAACCGCATCATTGAGCGGCAAGCCGACAATCTGGTTGCCATCAATCGCGGTGAGCAAATCACCGCTTTTCAGGCCAGCGCGACTGGCAGGCGTATCATCAATCGGCGCGACAACCTTGACGAACCCGTCTTCCGGAACGACTTCGATGCCCAGACCGCCATATTCGCCAGATGTATCGACTTGAATATCGCGGAAATCTTCCGGATTCAGATAGCCTGAATGCGGATCAAGCGAGGTGAGCATACCATTGATCGCAGCTTCAATCGCCTCACCATCGTCAATCTCGGTGACATAGTCAGATTGCACGCGCGATAGGATGTCGCCGAAAATATCGAGCTTGCCATATGTTTCAGCCCGCGAATCTTGCGCGGTCGCCCCCGTCCAGCTGATCGAGGACATGCCGATAAATCCAGCTCCCAAAATCGCTCCGACGCCAACGCCTGCTAGCCAAGATTTCATGCTCTACTCCTAATGTTTTTACCACTGCGCGGTTCGATAGCCAAAATGTCAACTAACAAACTGTCAAGGATACAAAAATCGTCCTTAACAAAGACTCAACGCTCTAACCAGTTCGCCGGATTCTCCGACTTATCATTCTTCCGCAGTTCCAGATAAAGTTCCGGAGGCGGATCCATTCGGCCCGACATATGCCCAACCGGTTCTCCCGCATTTACGCGTTGCCCGGGCGATCCATAAGTCTCTGCCAATCCAGCCATTATGACACGATAATTGTCGCTTGTCCTCAAAATCAGCATATGGCCATAGCTGCGGAAAACGTCGGCATGTTCGATCACCCCGTCGACCGGAGCGACCACTTGTGCGTCCTGCCGCGTAACGATGGTGAGCCCCTCCGAACGGCTACCTGTCGCGCGCCGAGCGCCAAATTGTTCGGACACCCGTCCGGTCACAGGCTGCATCATCGCGCCAAGTTCTCTCTGCCCAAGCGGACGTAGTCCAGACAGATCAGCGGTTGTCGGGCTGGCTGGCGCGCGGCTTGGTGAATTGCGCACAGCCGCCTGACGCGCTGCCGCAGGTTTCCGGCCGGGCGCCGCAGGGGCTTCGCGTTCGAGCGCCTCAAGCAAATCCCGCAAAGTACCGGCTTGTTCGGCCAGAATATCGGCGCGTGCCTTCAGCCGTGCAGCATCTTCGCTGACATCCTCATATTGCGCCCGTTTTGCGGCCGCCAATGTTTCAATCTCATGCCGCTTGAGTGCCAAGGTCGCTTCGGCCGCTTCAAGCCGCGCCTGTTCGCGCAGGATTTGCCGCTCAAGCGAGTTAAGCGTGTCGATCTCTTCAGACAAGGCGTCTGCCCGCTCGGACAGTTCAGGCGCAACCGCGCTCATCAAAATCGCTGTGCGAACCGACCGGTTGACCTGTCCAGGCGATACGATCATGGCGGGCGGCTGATGCTGGCTGGCCGACGCCAGTGCCGCAAGCGTATCCTCCAGCGCGATTTCATCCCTAAGCAGGTTCTCGGTCGCCGCCGACCTGCGGATTTTCAGGTCCACCAGTTCGCGCTCGGCATTCGTCGCTTGCTCTTCGCGTCTCCGGCTTTCCATCGCCGAGGCAATCAAGGTCTGGTTCAAGGTCGCGACATCGAATTCGACCCCCGCTTCTGCCGCTTCAAGCGCAGCGAGTTGTTGCTCGGCGGCGGCTTTTTCGGCTTCAAGCGCTTCGAGTTCGGCGCGCGAGAAACTGTCCGGCGATGCCCCCAACAAAACTGGCAGGCAAATCAGGCATAAAAAGGCAGACAGGCGCGACATGCGCGAGACCCTATCTGCACTTACTAACTGGAGGATTAACCAAACTCGAGTTTCTGGTTAGCTTCTACCCGAGCGCAGCGAGCGCATCTGCCGGTTCAAGCCGGCGCGTATAGTCGCCATCGACATCCGCCAGCAAAATTTTCCCGGAGGCATCGGCAACGAAAGTCGCAGGGATTGGCAAACTCCACCCCGTCCCTTCATTGAGGTTTGGCAAATCCAGTCCGAACCCCGAATAGAGAGTCACCAAATCTTCGGGCATGTTGAAGGCGATTCCCAAAGCCTTGGCAAAACCGTTCTGGGCGTCGGTCAGGATCGGGAAGGACAATTCGTTCTTTTCTTGAGTCGTCAGCGAATTGTCAGGTTTTTCCGGCGTAACACCTACAAGTTGGGCCCCGCGCGCCTGAAACTGCGGCAGCAATTCCTGATAGGCTTTCAGCTCGAAATTACAGTATGGGCACCACCCGCCGCGATAGAAGTTGAGCACAACCGGCCCCTTGGCCAAAAGCGCGCTGATCGCGACCTGCTCACCGTTCTGATCTGTCAGCGTTGCATCCGGTAGCATCGCGCCCGCTTGCAAAGCATCCTTGCCAATGCCTTCGGCTTCGAGCTGATCATTGATCTTCTGGATCGTCGCAATCGCCTCTGGCGGCATCCGTTTGATCGACGCCGCGCGGGTCTCGGCAAGAAGGGCAGCAAGTGACATAGGGATCTCCAATTGGGTTGATTGCAAAAACAACGTTAGATCTGCAATCATGTAGTCTCAATACCAAATCAAATCGATGTGACAGTTTCGCCTTTGCGTCAGCCTCCATCACGCATAGATTGCACATTCATGGCAGATACCTCCCCTTCTCCGGCCCAGATAGGCATGACCGAAACCGGCTTTCTGACCGATAGCTGGTATCTTGCGGCTGTGTCCGCAGAGCTCAAACCCGGCAAACAGTTCCGGCAGATCATCTTGGGCGAACCGGTGATGCTGGGCCGCACCAAGGCCGGGGAGCCATTTGCCTTGCGCGATATCTGTCCACATAGGTTGGTGCCGCTGTCGGAGGGCAAACAGATCGACACAGGCGGCGTGCCAACGGTGCAATGCCCGTATCATGGCTGGCGGTTTGGCACCGATGGCGTCTGCAAGCTGATGCCCTCGCTCACCGAGGAACAAGACATGGACGCCTCGCGCGTTCGCGTGCGCCGCTACCCGATCCACGAGGCCAATGGAGCGGTCTTTATCTATATCTCGCACGATCCACGCGCGGAGGCCGAACCAGCAGCCCCGCCGCCAGACTTCGGCGCGCTGCCCGCCAAGCCCAAATTCACCCT
>JBDVDE010000003.1:0-1833 GCA_039942135.1 Hyphomonadaceae bacterium | reverse complement strand
CAGGTCATGGGCGTCATTCTTGCAAGGCAACTGTCTCGTCGAAATAGGGTGTTCACTGGAAATGCCAGCTGCACCTCCCCCGCATCCTGGCTCCGCAGACGCCGGAGATATGTTCTCCTGCGAGCCGCGCATGCGTCATGCCCCCGCGTCCTGACAGAAACGGGCACTGGGCAAAACGGAGGAAAATTCAGAGGCTTCACTCAGACCTGCCTGGCTCAGCTCGGATCAGCTCCAGGGCAGAGCAGTTTGCCAAGAGCACAACCTATAAAAGGCACGCAGCGTCTCTTCGACTGCGCACCTTTTCCGCTAGAAACTGACCCAATTAATCCGGCGTTTTTACGCTGTCACACGCCATTCAAGCTTGAGCTTTTCTCGCCAGGCAAACCGCTCAATGTGACTGTCGATGACCCCCTTCATCCGGGCCATGTTCTGATCTTCATCCGCCTCGCAACGGATCGTGAGGCTCGCGTCGGTGGCCACCATCTAGCAGAAGCCGAAGGGAAATGACACCTCGCCCTTGCTGGCATCCCAATCCGCGGGAACCTTGTGCGCAAAGTGCTTGCAAAGCTGCTGGAGGAATTTTGAGGCTGAGGCGGTATGCGCTGTCGATGTGACGACTATCATTGCCCTGGCTATCCATTTTTTATTGAAAAAGTGAGCCGGGAAACCCCGGCTCACGCGAAATCAGATCTGCAGACCTAAAATTTGGCGGTAGCCGTCAAAAAGAAGCTCCGTCCTGGCGAGTTGACCGGCGTCACACGACTGGTCGTGCTGTAGCTGCCTCGACTGTAATAGGTCTCATCAAACAGATTGTTGACTTCGCCGCGAAGCGTAAAGTCCGTTTCACCGAACTTCGGCGCCCATTGAGCGAAGATGTTTACAACCTCATACCCCGGAATGGGGTTGTCGTATCCGTTGTCCTCAAGAGCCTGATTGGAATACTCAAACGCTATTTCCGCATTGGCTCCAAGCGTCAAATTCCAGTCCTGGAACGTGTATCCCGCACCAAGCGACAGCATGTCTCCTACCGGAACGCCGTTGTTGGAGTCTCCAAACAGCGGAATGCGATCTCCATACTCGACGTCTGTGTGGGTGTAAGCCGCGGAAACGTAAGCGTTCTGCCAGTTGTAGCGGGCAGAGATGTCGAACCCCTTGGAAATCAAATCATCGCCGTTGACCCGCTCTGCCGTCGTATATCCCGAACCATATTCATACGTGGTCGTATCGAACATCTTCGTATAAAAAAGATCGGCGCCGACAACGAGCCCCTTGTACTCGTAGGATAGTCCAACTTTCGCGTTATGCGCTGTCGTCGGGTTCAAATCGTCTGCATAGGTATAATCAATGGAGTGGAACAGAGCTGTTTCAGCTTGCTCGATGCCTCCAAATACATACGCATAGCCACCTGTAAGTGTCAGGCCATCGATGATCTCATAGCCGAGGTTAATGTTGGGCGAGAGACCGAAATTGTCGAAAGTCTGGTCGTCTACCGAATGGTAGCTCTGGAAATCGGCTCGCAGCCCGGCCGAGACATCCAGCTTCGCGATCGGGGTTAGACGCGTCTGCACATATGCGCCCACATTGGTAATGTCTTCAGACGCATCTGTCGAGAAATGGAACCGTTCGATATCAGCCTGGTCATGGTAGAAGTCGACACCGGCCGTCACCGTCCCAAGACCGAAATGAAACCGGTTCTGCAGATGGCCGCCGATCGATTGCAGGTCGGAGTTGAAATCCCCGCTTGCCCGCGTGTAACCGGAATTGTTGGGACGGTTGAGTTTGTTCTGATTGTAATAAAGCAGCACCTCTGGGTCGAAGTTACCGCTCGCCCCC
>JBDVDE010000002.1:0-7332 GCA_039942135.1 Hyphomonadaceae bacterium | reverse complement strand
TGAGGTGCCCCTATTTTCCTAGATACCTGCCTCGTTCATTTTCCTTTGTTTCATTTCATAGTCAACCGGCGACAGCATGCCGTTGTTGGTGTGCTTGCGTGTTGGGTTGTAGAACATCTCGATGTAGTCGAACACATCCTGCCTTGCTGCGTCGCGTGTGGTGTATGTCCGTCGTCTGATCCGCTCCCGTTTCAGTAGGTTGAAGAAGCTTTCGACGACCGCATTATCATGACAATTCCCACGCCTGCTCATACTGGCATCGAGGTTGTGTTTGCTAAGAAACGATTGCCACTCTTTGCTGGTGAACTGAGAACCTTGGTCTGAATGGATCATTACCTTGGCCTTTGGTTTGCGCCGCCAAACTGCTGCAAGCAGGGCTTGAAGAGCGAGATCGGTCGTCATCCGTGAGTGCATGGACCAACCGACGACACGTCTTGAGAACAGATCGATGACGACAGCCAGATATGACCAACCCTCGTGGGTTTTGATGTACGTAATGTCCGTCACCCACACGACATCCGGCGCTTCAACTTCGAACTGTCGGTCCAGCGTGTTGTCGGCGACGACAGCTGGCTTGCCCCTATAGCGACTAGGGCGGCGTTTGTAACCGATCTGTGCCGCAATACCTGCGAGACTAGCCAAACGTGCAACGCGGTTCTCCGAGCAGGTCTCGCCTTGATCAAGTAGATCGTCATGCAATTTGCGGTAGCCATAGACCTTCCCGCTTTCAGTCCATGCCTGTTCGATCAGACCCGTCTGCCGCGCATCTTCAAGCGCACGTACACTTAACGGTTCTTTAAGCCATGCATAGAACCCGCTGAAATGCACAGCCAGCACGCGGCACATAGACCGCACTGAAAACTCGGCACGGTGAGCCTCGATGAACGCATACTTCCCTGGGACTCGCGCGCGAAGTACGCGGTCGCCTTTTTTAGAATTGTGCGCTCCTCGGTCACGCAGGCCAACTCGCGCTTCAAACGCCTTATCTCAGCAGCCTTGTCCGCCACCTCCGATCTGACACGCGGCGACTTCACAAACTGCGCCTTCCAAGTGTACAGCGACTTCGTGCTGATCCCGAGCCGTTCCACTTGGCCAGATTCAGCTTGGCGATTTCATCATGAGCCTGCCAATCATGCCGCGCATCTTTGCATTGCGCTGCGAGTTGGCTTTCTATTTCACGGATCGGATCTAGTACCGCATCAAGGTCCGGGCTTTGCCATCCTGTGTTCAAGGAGACGATGAGTTGCGCCCCAATCTGACCACCGCGAGCTAAAATTTGCACTTGATACTCTGATCGAGGGAGATGTGCCGATAGTAACTCGTCTAGACCGTTTGGCGCGCTCGATGCGTGATCTTCTGGATATCGTTCATAACATTGAGGCTATGGGTGGTGGTGGAACCGCAAGCTCATCAACCGACAAGCCCGTCAGTCAGGCGTTGGAGTCAGTGCTCGGCATGGCCTTGCAAATGCCAGCGATGCAAGCCCTCTGAAAAAGCTAGGCGTCAGTTTGGAAAACGGCTTAGGTGGTGGCGTCAACGACGTCATGGATGTTCCAGCGGCACAGGGAAAAACTGTGACACCAGACAACGAAGAGACGAAGCCCTTCAATTGATAGCAACTGCCTCGCTCCTTTTGGAGCAGGGCAACCCCAACTGGGGCTGAAATAAATCAGACGGCTTACCCCAACACCTCTACTCAGCAAAAGCCTTCGATGTTTTTTAAAAGCTGATCTTTTGTCAAAATCAAGAGTACTGCAATTCCTGTTTCGGTACTTGCTTTTCCGGTTGCCATGCCATGATCGACAATCCAAGTACATTCAACTTCTGACTGTGAGAGTTGGCTCGTTCGGACGGTGAACCAAGGTTCGAGTGGCGAAAACTCCATCGGAACGGCTTCATCTTCGCAGGCAGCGCGCAGCTTGTTTGACAGCTTCTCAACATCTAGATTTGTCATAGCCCCACGACACTCAATGACGGGAACCTTGGCACCAGCAAAAAGGCGCAATGAGAATTGGTGCCACCCTTCTTGATCTGCTGGTTCGAGCTGCAATTCAACAGATATTGGACTGTCATCATAGTAGATGTTCTTTAGCGATAGCTTCATTTTTCAGTCCATCTACGTTTAGGCCGAGAACACTCATACGTTGTCGTGATCCTATTTCCCTGAACGGCTACAGCTATAGCTCCATCATAATAAACCGTTGCACCAGGGTAATCTGAATCAGCGTATTTTGTACCACCAGTTATCGCGGCGGATATCTCTGCTGACGTTATCCCACGCTCCTCCATACGTTCAGTTGCATGGCGGCTTAATGTCTTACCGGCGACCTTTGCCAGTTGGACAACTGCACTGACCAGTTGCATCGCTTTCTTAGAAATCGTTCTGGTTGCATGCCCCGCGCCGCCGCGATTTTTGGCCTGAAGCGCCTTGGCTCCCATAAGGTCGGCCTCCGCTTCTAGTCCGGGATCATCGTTCACTGCGACGCCTTTTAACTGCGTCGTTGGTTTCACGCGACCTTCCGCTTGCTGCACAACATGCCAAGCTTCGTGCGGAAGATGTTTTTCCTGACCGGGTCCGAGGTGAATTTGGTTCCCCTGCGCAAAAGCATGGGCCTGTACGGTTGCAGGCTTGTCAGAATTGCGGTGCACTTGAACATGATCCATAGACATGCCCGACAGAGCTTCCACTCCTGATTTCAAAGCATCCGGCAAGCCGGTGTTGTTGGCTTTGGTCTCTTGGGCACGCTGGATAAATTTACCCTGAAGCTCCTCTTCTTCCATCCGCTGAACCGGGGCCATGTTAGGCTGCCCTATCTTTTGGAGACGTTGGACGGTGACGCTTTGGTTAGCCATGCGTTGTAGCGCGGCAAGGACCCGCGTTTGTGGGCTGGCACCTTGGCTCGCGCCGTCCTGCGCCTGCTGGCGGACGCGATGGCGTTCGACATTCATCTGGCTGCGGGTTTCTTTGCTCTGCGTTGTGCTCATTGGCAACCTTTATAGTAATTCCACAGTCAACAAATACAGCTTTAACACGAAAACAACCCCTGCCGACATAAATTTGCAGCATATGCTGCTCCTAAAGCAGGCTGGACATTCAGATCGGCACAGCTGAGCAGAAAGATCTTCATTAAAGGTTAATATCAGAATGCACGCCCCAGACGGAAAAATAGCACGCTTAGAAAACTGTGCTATCACTTAAGCCAGACAACAAAGAACGAGGGTTTCAATGGTAGAACGGCCCAATCCTGCCGCAGAAAGTGAAATCGAAAAACCCAAACGGCGAGAACGCATTGCTGCTGACCTGGCAGTTTTGCGATCTACTGGCTTTAGTTTAGTCGTAATTCTTGGTGTCTTAGCCATTGGAACGGTGACCGCGCGCGACCTCACCCAAGCGCCGGTTGTGCTTGAGGAGATCACCGTAACAGAAGATTTTGAGAAAGATGGCCTGTCTGGCCTCGTTATTTCCAATATGCTTTGGGACGAGATCGAACACATTCGAAATCAAACAGGAAAGCAAAACAAAAAGACAGTTCGCATTCAAACCGCGTCGCGCCAGCTGGATGTTGTTGCGCCGGGTTCGGGTCTCTCCTTGCAACGTGTCACCCAAGTTTTACGGTCGCTTTTTAATTTACCACAAACCCGAATTGCTGGTGAAATTGCCTGCCCGGTTCGTGGCTGCACCGCCGAGGAAATGGCTCTGACACTTCGCATTTTCAGTGGGAGCGGTACAAGAATAATCGAAGCCTCACCTATCGGGCGGAACACTATGCGAGAATACTTGCAGCAAACTGCATTGCGGTTGATGGAAGAAGAAATCGATCCACTCGTCGCTGCTTGGTACTATTATTACACGGCCCCAGAGGGCTGGGAGGTACAGGCAAGAGCAATTGCAACACAAACAATGGTTGCGCGCGACCGCCATTCCGAAGAAGCGATGACTCTTTTGGGATATTTGGACATGGATCATGGTGAGTGGCAGATAGCAATTGACCGAGCTTCAGCCGCAATCCTGCTTGGGGATGATATTAGAAACGAACGTTCTCTCCGTCAGCGTATTAAATCCATGGTGTTTAAGAATGACTTTGATGCTGTGCGCGCCGAAACTTACTTTTTGCAAGGGATCGCCAACGCGAGACTGGATCAACACGAGGAGGCGATCGATAGCTATTTGATCGCCCAGGCACTGGCTCCTGAGACCTCGGTCATCAAAGTCGACCATGCCTTTAGTCTTCTAAAAATGAACGAAAACCAAGCCGCGTCTGATCTGTTGAGTGAGGCGGTTCTGCAAGATCCATCAGATCCTTACACATGGACCCCGTGGGGCGAAGCGTTAGAAAATCAAGGGAACACGGCAGAGGCTGACGTCAAACGTGAAATTGGTGTCGCATTGGCAAAAGATGATCCGTGGTTTTACTTCGACTCCGGCCTTTGGAGTTTAGATTATGCGCTTAATGGGCTGCTTTCACACTGTGAGTGAGTTCAGTAATTTCTCCCGTTCAAAGTCAATGAAATGGATGGTCTTACACGCTTCAACAAATATCCAATACAGGGTACTTTGGCGTGAAGCTCCATTTTCGCAGCAAGTTAACCATCTAATTTGGGGCGTTGGAAACAACACACAATCTGATGGAAATCATGCGAGACAAGTCTAAGATCATCCTAGCCCATGGCCGACACTTCTCCTGCGGCAATTGCTCGTTAGAACAGCCACGCTTACGGGCTGGACTCAGCCTTTCCTTAAACCAAGCATGCACTGCGTCTGCTACGTTTTTGCCCTCAGATCATTGGTAGTGGTCCCAAAGGTGAAACCCATGATCCGTGTCGGCGTTTCTACTGTTTTTGCGGGTCTGGGCGTACTCGTATTTCACACAGCGGAACTGCCCTTACCATGGCTGTTAGGCCCCATAGTTGCTTGTCTGTTAGCGGCCATTGGCGGTGTGCCTCTGAACAGTATCAAAGTGGTCAATGATAGCATGCGTACCATCCTTGGCGTGGCAGTGGGAGCAACCCTCACACCTGCTGTTATTGCGAGTGTCCCGGCAATGTGGCCAACTTTGATTTTGATCCCCTTGATGATCCTAATCATTGCACTCTTAGGTATCCCCTATTTTCAGAAACTGTGCGGATATGACTTCGCCACAGCCTTTTATGCAGCAATGCCCGGCGGCTTGCAGGATATGATCGTGTTTGGAGAAGAAGCCGGCGCAAATGTGCGCTCACTCAGTCTCATCCATGCAACCCGGGTGCTCGTAATCGTGGCCGCCTTACCCTTCCTGCTGAAAGGCATTTGGGGCGCCGATCTATCAAACCCGCCCGGTGCGATGGCATCTGCCATTCCCATGCATGAATTGGCGTTGATGGTTTTCTGCGCCTTTTCGGGCTGGAGGATCGCAAAACGAATGGGGATGTTTGGCGCCTCAATATTAGGGCCATTGATTTTGACAGCCCTTATCACCGTGTCAGGCGGATTGCATAACCGCCCCCCTGCCGAAGCAATATGGGCAGCTCAATTCTTCATCGGCCTGTCCATCGGCTGTAAATACGCAGGTATCACGATGACAGAAATCCGAAGAGATCTCGCAGCCGGGCTCGGGTTTTGCGGCCTTTTGATGATCTTAACATTGGTTATTGTCGAAGCCGTTTACACACTTGGACTTGCATCGGGACAAGAAGCGCTTTTGTCTTTCGCGCCGGGGGGGCAGGCTGAACTGACAGTCCTGGCCCTGATCGTTGGCGCGGATGCTGCCTTTGTCGTGGCCCATCATATTGTCAGGATTTTTACGGTGATCCTCGGTGCGCCAATCGCCGCGCGGTATTTCAACAAAAAATTGTCCGTCGTCAGGGTTATTGGAACCGATGCGGGCCTGAACTGATTAAGAGTTTGGCTCATCTGTTTGGTTTGTTTATGCGGCGCGTTGCCTGTGATGCAAGCATCGCGCTTCGAGTGTCTTTCGTTTGATCCTTTCGCGTTGTTTTAGAATGGCTTTGTCACGCCCGAAGTAGACGTCGGCGGGTGTGACGTTGTTGATGCTCTCGTGATAGCGCTTGTGGTTGTAGTGATCGACGAAGGCTTCGATCTGAGCTTCGAGGTCACCTGGCAGGAAGTAGTTTTCCAGTAAGATCCGGTTCTTCAGTGTTTGATGCCACCGTTCGATCTTGCCTTGGGTTTGCGGATGATAGGGTGCGCCGCGCGAGTGCTTCATACCCTTGTCTTTCAACCATTCTGCCAGATCCCCTGAGACGTAACTTGAGCCGTTGTCGCTGAGTAGACGTGGCTTGTGAACGACGTGAACTTGGTCACAGCCAGACGCCTGAAGAGCGAGATCCAGTGTGTCCGTCACGTCTTCAGCCCGCATGTTGGTACAGAGCTTCCAAGAGACGATGTAGCGGCTGTAATCGTCGAGAACCGTACTGAGATAGAACCAGCCCCATCCCAGAACTTTGATGTAGGTAAAGTCTGTCTGCCAGAGCTGATTGATGGCGGTCGTTTTATCTTTGAACTCACTGGCTGCCTTTATGACGATGAAGGCTGGGCTGGTGATCAGATCATGGGCCTTCAGCACCCGGTACACTGTAGATTCCGATACAAAATAACGCTCCTGATCAGTGAACGTCACTGCCAACTCGCGCGGTGACAGCTCCGTTTCCTGCAAGGCGAAGTCGACAACTTTGCGCTTCACCTCGTCAAGCACGCGGTTCCAAACGTGTTTTGGCTTGGGGGATTGATCCTCAAGGCCGGCTTCGCCACGCTGTAGATACTTATCATACCAGCGATAGAACGTGGTGCGCGGAATGCCCAACTTGGCCAATGTCAGACGCGCGGACAGATGGCTTTCTTCGACCAACCGGATGATCTCCAACTTCTCTGATGCAGCATACCTCATTCGTGGTCGCCCCCATCGCCTGTCATGCTTTTTTTGAGAAGACGCAGTTCAAGCGTCTGCTCTGCGACGACTTCCTTGAGGTCCTTTGCTTCGCGGCGCAGTTCCTTCACTTCGTCGGTGTTTGCAGCACGCGCTGTATCGCCGGCCAGCCGCTTCTTTCCGGCTTCCATGAAGTCTTTAGACCACTTGTAATAGATGCCCTGCGATATGCCTTCACGGCGGCACAACTCAGCAATGCTGTCCTCACCACGCAATCCATCCAACACGATCCTGATCTTCTCTTCGGATGAATAGTGTTTGCGCGTGGCTCGCTTGATATCTTTGACGATCTTCTCGCCAGGGCTCTTCGTTGTCTTTCTCATCATCCACTCCTCAGTGGCTACGATGAGCAACAAACCCTCTCTTAGCAAATACCGCTATGTGGACCCATAGGCGCTGACCTCAGACA
>JBDVDE010000001.1:0-9592 GCA_039942135.1 Hyphomonadaceae bacterium | reverse complement strand
AAGCGGTTCGCTTCAGGCTGCGTTCGATCGTGGTCGAGGGCGCCGTGACCGTCCCGCAAGCGACGCTCGCGGCGATCTGGCAGGGGCAAATTGGCGAGACCATCACCCTGGCGGACCTCTACCGGATCGCCGAGGCGGTCGATGCGGCCTATCTGAGGGCCGGATATTTCTCGATGACCGTCGTTCCGGTTCAGGACATTGCGACGGGCAATGTCACGCTCAGGGTTTACGAAGGCTATGTGGAAACGGTCGAGATCACCAGTTCGATCCCGCGTATCAGGGAACGTCTGGCACCCTACATCAGGCGGCTGACCGCAATGCGGCCGATCCGGGTCAAGGACGCGGAGCGGATCCTTCTGTTGATGAGCGATCTGGGCGGTTTGCAGATCGAGGGGATCCTGGTGCGTCCCGAGACCCCGTCGGGGGGCGGCAAGCTCAAGCTCGAGGTCGGCTTCAACCGCTATGATGCCGGCATCGGTCTGGACAATCTCGGCACACAGGAAGTCGGCCCGTTCGAGCTTGCCGGCAACGCCACCATCAACGACATCTTCGGCCTGTTCGAGACCACCAGCCTGGTCGGCGTGACAATTCCGGACTCTCCGGAGGAAATGGTGCTGCTTCAGGTTTCCCAGGACATGCCGATCGGCTTTCACGGCTTTTCCGCGGGCTACGACCTGACTTATGTGACCCAACGGCCAGGCGGGGCTCTGAAGGATCAGGACGTTCATATCGAGACCGTGATCGGCTCTGCACATCTCCAGTATCCGCTGATCCGCACCATCGACCAGAGCCTTTACGGCAGGGCGGAGGTGAACCTGCGCAACGACCGGATCGACGTGATGGGCAACCGCGCCACCCGTGCCCAGACACGCTGGGCGAGCCTGTCCCTGCAATATGACCGCGATGCCGGCCCGACAAGCTTTTCCGCCGGTGCCGAATTCGGCCAGAGCCTCAGCCATGATGTGGAGCAGCGCAACGTGCCGGACGACTATCGCTACGGCCGTTTCAACGTCGACATCTCGCGCGCTCTGGGATCCCTGGCGCGGCTGCACCTGCAGGCAACCGGTCAGTACTCGCAGACGCCGCTTCCCGGTGCGGTCAGGTTCGCTCTCGGCGGTGACCCCTACGGTTGGGCATTCGATGGCGGCAGCCTGTCCGGCGACAGCGGACTGGCGTCGTCTCTGGAAGTCAGCCACTCCATCGAAACCGGCTGGTCCGAGCTCCCCGGCCTGACGCTGACCGCATTCGCGGACTATGGCGTCGTCTGGAACCAGGGCGCGGCGGCCGACTATTCCCGCGACGCCCTCGGATCAGCGGGCGTCGGCGTCCGGGGCAGGGTGTCGGAGCGCGTCAAGTTTCAGGTGCTCTCGGCCACCCCCTGGCAAAAGCCGGAAAACGCCGAGGACCCCGGCACACGGGTCTTCTTCAGACTGGGCCTGGATCTCTGACGGGGCCGGACGAACACCGGGCTGCGCATGCGGCGGGCCGACCGCGAGCGGGCGGGCTTTTCATCGAAGGCCTTTGCCTGTGTTGCTTTGAGACCCGAGCGACTTCGAATTTACCGCGATGTACGTTGATTGATGCTTCGAAAAAGCGTCCGCCTAACTGATCCTGACCTCGTCCTTCTGAAGCCCGGTTCTCAGTATGACTGTTCTGCCTTCGGCCCGGCTACGCAAATCTCTCGGTGCTTGAACTCTTAGATTGAATAGCCCCTAGATAAGTAGACGCCTTCTTCCCTAGTTTTGAGGCGAGGAGGCCATTATTAGCATTGGCAATTTGACCGGCTTTGCGGACGGTCAGCGCGCTACCAGCCATTCCGTCAGCGTGTTTGAGTTGCATGCAATAAAATATAGAGGAAACCATACCGCTGCCCTGCGTCGTAGATTGGCATGTTTGCAAGCTTACGATGAATTTCTTGCGTTTGATGGCAGTTTTGGGGAGTGGTTATTATAGAGCAAATGAATGCAAGGAAGCGTGGCGTTGTTTTGAGCCAAGGCTGGGCGGTAAATTTATGAAGAATAGACCTTATTTCAATAAGTCGATTAACGAACTTGAAGCGACCTTTAAAGACAATCAGAGCGACAGTGATACGCTTAGTCGCTTGATTCACGAACTTGAATTTCGCAGCACGCAGCGTGCGATTACGCTAAAGAAGCGAGTTCAGGCCGCCAATACTGGCCAGCTCCCCAAATCGGTTCCTCAAAAGCCTGCTCGCCGACCAGAGATCAAGTTAAAGCAAATCGAACCGGTGCTACCTTTTAACGAACCGCCACAGCCCTTCGAAACTACTAGGCAGCCTGAGCCAATAAAGACGACGATTAAACCCGTCGCGAAGCCGCCAATCACAAATGGTGCGCAGGATATCTTGCGCGCATGGACGGCACTGGAAGTGTTGTCACCGCAAGGGTACAGGCGTGAAACGGATCTAGTGGCCGGTGATCGGAAAAAGATTGCCCGCTTTGACGAAGCGCCCCTGCCTTGGGAGTTGGGGGAAAAATCTCTTCCAAAGAAACGCCTCTATTATGAACTGATCCTCGGTGCGATAGAACTTGCTCCTGCTATTGAAACACTCCTGAAAGTATATGCCGACATGCGTCCGGAGATGCCAAGCATGCGGGGGTACAGTCCGATTGCCAGTATCCTGCTGGACAAAGAAGGGCGACCGCTGGAGGAAGAGACGAGCGCGGCGATTTCTAGTTTTGCATGGGGCGTCCCAATCGCCCTTGAAGGGGATTTGAAGAAGCTCGCCAACTGGCCGGCGCAGGAAAAACTTTTGAAAGGAGGGTTCCGTAAAATCCTCATCAAACGGGATCGGAGCAATGATGTCCTTCCGTTGACGAAAAGCCATATATCAGAGCTGTTTGAGCATCTTGTTACCGCCTTAAATCTCCACGGCCATGCGATAAAAGCGCCGTATTTCATTTTGCGGCGTTATGAGTTTTTTGCAAGCAAGACGCCGCCGGAACCGGGCTTGCTGAACTCCTTCTTCTTGGAGGATTTATCTGCCGCCAGCGTATTGGCAGAGTCTGGAAAACTGCCCGAGGCACTTCAACACTATCTTGGTATCAAGAAACCATTGTACCGTACCGATTTGTTGGAAGACGAAGTCGGCCTGCAGGACTTGTTGCAACCCACGTTAACGCCACCTGGCAAGTGGCCGGGGAACGGACGCTTTCCACTGGCCTTGCTGCAGCAAGCTGCTGTCAATGCTACGGATGCCAAGCGTCTTAAAACAGGTATTCTTGCGGTCAACGGGCCACCGGGCACAGGTAAGACCACATTGCTGCGCGATGTGGTGGCAGCGCGGATCATCGATCGTGCCGCCGTGATGAGTGAATTCAGCCACCCATCGCAAACATTCACTCCCACCAGCCAAAGCCTTCAGCGTAGCGGCGCGAAGATAACACTCCATAAGCTGGACGAGCGTCTCAAAGGCTTTGAGATGGTGGTGACATCATCGAACAACAAAGCAGTAGAGAATGTCAGCGCAGAACTTCCCGCGCTGGAGGCTATCGCTGCGGACGCGCCCGAGCTTAGGTACTTCAAGAGTGTTTCGGACAACGTCTTTGAACGTGACACATGGGGTATGATTGCCGCAGTCCTTGGCAACTCGTCAAACCGCTACATGTTCTCTCAGGGGTTCTGGCGCGATGAAGAGAATGGGCTTTCCACCTATCTCAATCATGCCAGTGGTGTGCCGCAGATCGTATCGGAGCCACAAGGTAATGGCCGTCCACCTCTCAAGCGAAATCGTCAAATCATTGATCGTGAGCACCCGCCATCAAACAGCCGCGACGCAAAGGCTCGGTGGGAGGAGGCTCGCTCCAAATTCAGGAAGAAATTCGAGACCTTCAAGCGAACACAAGACAAGCTGCAAAAGCTTCATGTGAAGCTCGTTCGCCTGATGCAGGTTGCATCAGAAATTGACAGCGTAGCGTCAAGAATCTCGCCTCTTGAGGTCGAAGCGCTGACCATAGAAAATGACCTTTCTACTGCCCGAAACGAGCAGAAAGAAGCAGAAATCCAGCTTAAAGTTTCTCGTCAGGCGCATGTTTCACATTTTGCATCGCGCCCTGGCTTTTTCGTGCGGCTGTTCCGTACGGCTCGTTTCAGAACATGGCACGTCGAACAGCAGAGCCTTTCAAAAACGTCCTATGAGAGACAGCAATTATATCAAAACCGCGAGACGATAGTTAATGATCTTGGTGTCGAGTTAGCTGCAAAAAAGGAATTGGTCTCGCAGACACAAAAGTCTTTGAATATGCTGCGCGATGAACAAGCTGATCTTGAGGGAAGCCTAAATCAGGCGCGCGCTGAAATTGGTGTACCAATACCCGATGCAGATTTTTTGCCGGTGCCCATGAAGATACTCAAACTGCCAGTGTTTGGTTCGATAAAGCCGCAAACCGGCAGCGAGATGATGTGTTTGAAGCTGCAATTCAGCTACACCGCGCCTTCATTGACGGTGCCGCCGATCCGTTGCGCCAAAATCTTTCTGTCTTTGTCGAAACTTTCGGTACGCGCTCACTTGGCACACCACAGAAGGATGCGATGATTGCTGATCTTTGGGCGTCTTTCTTTTTGGTCGTGCCTCTGATCTCTACAACATTCGCATCAGTGAACCGGATGTTCTCCCGATTACCTACCGAAGCCTTGGGATGGCTTCTCGTAGATGAAGCGGGACAAGCAGTGCCGCAGGCTGCCGTTGGTGCTATGATGCGAACGAAACGTTCCGTGGTCGTTGGCGATCCTCTTCAGATTGAGCCTGTTGTCACGCTCCCCTATAGTCTGACCGAAGAAATATGCGCTTTCTTCGGCGTTGATCCGCTCAAATACAATGCTCCGGACGCCTCTGTTCAAACCGTGGCGGACGCTGCAAGTGGGTATTGTGCCAAGTTTCCTATCGGCAGTGGACACCGTGATGTTGGCGCACCGCTTCTTGTACATCGGCGGTGTGATAGCCCGATGTTCGATATCTCCAATGAGATTGCATATTCAAATCTCATGGTGCAGGCAAAGACGTCGTCAAACGCAATTCCGATTCTTGGCTCCTCATGCTGGTTAGATGTTGTCGGTAAGCCCGGTCCCGACAAGTGGTGCGCCGATGAAGCCGCGTTGTTGATCGACATGCTGCAAAAGCTTCGCACGGGTGGCGCTGCTGCCGATCTCTATATTGTGACACCCTTTGTAATCGTGCAGGACAATCTGCGGCAGGAGCTCCTGCGCAGCGGCGTTTTAAGGGGATGGGTCGATAGACCTGACGCTTGGGTGTGGGAGCACGTAGGAACGGTTCATACTGTTCAGGGCCGTGAAGCGGGGACTGTCTTTTTCGTCCTTGGAGCACAAGCCAAATCACAAAATGGGGCACGAAATTGGGCCGGCAGTAGACCGAACCTCGCCAACGTGGCGGTAACGCGGGCTAAGACATCGCTGTATGTGATCGGCAATCGCAGTCTTTGGAAAACGGCGGGGGTCTTCTCGGTGTTGCACAGGTATCTTTCTGACTAACTTTTTTACTTTAGGCAGAGTGAGCTGCTCACCTGAAATTTCCGCCGATCTGGTTCAGCCCAATCTCGCCCATGACAGGGATGACGAGGACCTCGCTGAATATGCGGTAGGGGTGAACTGGATCAGGGCATTGTCGTTGACCGAGGCAAAGACTTTCCGGGGTGTGTTTGCCAACCAGACCATCGTCTGCAAGCTGCGCGATCCGGCCACTCTGGAATTTCTCTCCACTGAGTTTGGAGTGCCCATCGGTTCGTAACTGTGACAACCGCGCCGGGAGTATCTTTAATGCAAATATATGAGAGGCACTCAGCATCACGGCCCACACGGTTGGTGTGCGACCGTCGTGTGCCGAGTTCAACGCCAAATAAACATGTGAAATCAAAGCGTTGATATGGTGCTGCCGGAGAGATTCGAACTCTCGACCTCTCCCTTACCAAGGGAGTGCTCTACCCCTGAGCTACGGCAGCATCCGGCGCGTCTCCTGGGAGGGCGCTGCGTCGAGCCATTTGCCGGTGAGGCGCAGGTTTTCGGGACGCGGGTGCTGGTGCCGATCAGCGATGCCGACCGGAATGAAGGGGCTTTTGCCATAATGGGTCCCCCGACGCAAGCGGTGATTTGATTTTTTTGCGGGCCGCCCGGACCGGTGCCGGGCGTTGCGGGGGCGACCGGTTCATGGGGCCCGGAAAAGCGCGCGGCAACGCCGTTTTTCCACCTGTGGATACAGGGTGTCCCGGGCGCGGCGAACAACCCGGCCGGGGGGATTGATCCTGCGCGCGCGGCTTGGCGGTCCGGTCCCGTGCAGCAGGGCCCGTGCCCCGCGTCCCGTGCCCCGTGTGCCGTGTTCCGTGTCCCCGTCCAACGTGGGCTGCTGCCCTTCGAGCTGCTTTGAACAGGCACTCACGACTGGGACTTCTGAACACCCACTCAGGGCTGATCTTCTATACCGGCTCCGGAACAGACCCCAGAAGCGGCACCTGATCCGGCTCCTGATCCGGCAACATCGGCCTAGACAGGCAGGCGCCTGGCCTCCGACTCCCGGCACTGGGCGCCGGGGCCGGCCGCGGAAATCAGGTCCGGCGCCCGGCGCGGCGGTCGGCCTTGACGGTGTGGCGGTCGGCCTTGAAGGGCAGGAGGGGGCCTGTACGGTGCTGGTTCTAAGGCGGTTGCCTTGACGGGGCGAAGGCTTTGCAAGCCGGGGCGGGCTTGGTATGGATGGCCAGGGATGATCAGGGCTGGTCATCTGTCCCGGTCGTGCGCCCCGGTGGCGACACGATCATCATTCGGGTGCGTCATGAGCGAAAACGACCGGAAAGACCGGAAAAATCTAAAAAGCCAAAGTGGTGCGGCGGATGCCCGCGCTTCTGACGAGGCTGCGGTGAAGCACGGCGGCGCGCCGGCGAAGACAACGCGCGAAGACCGGCTGGCGGAAGCCCTCCGGGCCAATCTGCGCCGGCGCAAGAGCGCCGCCAAATCCCGCAAGGACGGCTGAGCGGCGGCCCGGCGCCAACGAAGCGCACCGGATGTCGCGCGCTTTTGGCCGGAACAATGCCCGTTGTCCGCCATTACCCTGCCTTGCATGGGCCATAAGTTGCGTGTAGACCGCTGCGTTGATGTGAGCTTTCATTATAGGGATGGCCGCGCGGCCGCGTGGTCCGGTTCGGGGACAATCATGGACAGTATCAAGGTCATTGGCGGTGGAGAACTGAACGGGACCATTCCGATTTCGGGGGCCAAGAACGCCACCCTGCCGTTGATGATCGCCTCGCTCCTGACCGACGAGACGCTGACACTCACCAATGTGCCGCGCCTGCGCGACGTGGCCCAGCTGACGCAGATCCTGTCCAATCACGGCGTCGACTATTCGGTCAACGGCAAGCGCAACGGCCAGGACGAACTGGCCGGCCAGACGCTGAACCTGACCGCGCGCGAGATCGTCGACACCACGGCGCCCTATGAGCTTGTCTCCAAGATGCGTGCCAGCTTCTGGGTCGTCGGGCCGCTGGTCGCCCGCTGCCACGAGGCCCGAGTCTCGCTGCCCGGCGGCTGTGCCATCGGCACCCGTCCGGTAGACTTCTTCATCGACGGCCTGTCCGCGCTCGGCGCGCAGATCGAGATCGAGGCCGGCTATGTGGTCGTCCGGGCGCCGGGCGGGCTGAAGGGCGCGCGGGTGGCGTTTCCCAAGGTCTCCGTCGGCGCCACCCACACCATCATGATGGCGGCAACGCTTGCCAGCGGCGAGACGGAAATCGTCAACGCCGCGCGCGAGCCCGAAGTGGTCGATCTGGCCAAATGCCTGAAGGCCATGGGCGCGCGGATCGAGGGCGAAGGCACGTCGACCATCCGCATCCAGGGCGTGCCGCGCCTTCATGGCGCCCGCCATGCGGTGGGGCCGGACCGGATCGAGACGGGGACCTATGCCATGGCGGTCGCCATGACAGGCGGTGACGTGCTGTTGCAGGGCGCCCGCAGCGACCTTCTGGAAGCGGCGCTCGACACCCTGCGCCAGACCGGTGCGGACATCACCCAGACGCCCGACGGCCTCAAGGTCTATCGCAACGGCAACGGCATTCAGCCGGTGGATGTCACCACCGAGCCGTTCCCGGGCTTCCCGACGGATCTGCAGGCCCAGTTCATGGCGCTGATGACGAAGGCCGGCGGCACCAGCCGGATCACCGAGACCATTTTCGAAAACCGCTTCATGCACGTACAGGAGCTGGCCCGTCTCGGGGCCCAGATCAACGTGGACGGGCGCACGGCCACTGTCGACGGCGTCGCCACCCTGCGCGGCGCGCCGGTGATGGCGACCGACTTGCGCGCCTCCGTGTCGCTGGTGATCGCGGGGCTTGCCGCGGAAGGCGAGACCACGGTCAACCGGGTCTATCACCTCGACCGCGGCTTCGAGCGCCTGGAAGACAAGCTGACCCGCTGCGGCGCGCAGATCGAGCGGATTTCAAGCTAGCCCGCCTCGCACAGGCATCTCGAACAGGCCGTTCCGGTCCGGCAAGGGCTGTGCCGGGGGCGTGGGAGGACAGGCACCATGAACGCGCAGACACTCCGTCTTGTGATCCAGCTGGGCTTCGGCCTTGCCGGCCTGCTCGCCGTGGTGCTGGTGCCACCGCCCTACGGGCCGACCCTCGGCCTGTTCCTGGTGGTGGTCGGCCTGTGGCTCGGCAGGCGCGTCTTCAGGCGCACCGCGCGGCTGGAAGAGAGCAAGGCGGATCTGCGGCAGCGGCTCGAGAAGGGCAAGGCGGACCTTCGCAGGCGGCTGGACGAGGGGCCGTGACCCGCGGCGCGGCCTGTTTGAGGTATTCGGCGTTGCCAAAGTCCGGTTTCCGCATTAGGTGAACAGCCTTGGGACTGGCGCGCACCATGCTTATATGCGTTCCTCCCGCAACGTGTGACCGGATCGGAATTCAGTTCAAAATGGATCAGCTGAAACTTGCCGCCCTCGACCAGGAGGACCTTCAGGTTCTCTCCGCCCATCTGCAGGACGCCGTCCTGACGGTGGCGGATATCCGCTATCTGCCCAAGGAGAAGAAAGCGGTGTTCGTGGTGAACCGCTTTGTCTGGGACAAGGAAGCCGACAAGAGATCAAAGGAACATGAGCGCCGCCGTTCGGCGCTGGCCTTCGCCCAGGTCACGGCCATGAAGGCGCAGGGCATCAACCAGAAAGCCAGGGGCGCCGTCCACGAATTGCTGGCCGTCACCTTCGAGCCCGGCGAGGACCCGTCCGGGAAAATCCTGCTCGCCTTCGCCGGCGGGGCCAGCCTCGAGCTGGAAGTGGAATGCATCGAGGCGCAACTGGCCGATCTCGGCGCAGCCTGGTCCACACCGAACCTGCCGCGGCACGATCTCGACTGACAGGTCTGACGTCACCGGCAGACCTGACCTGAAAAGATGGTGCCGCGCACCGCACAAGATGGAGAAACGCGTGGTTTTACGTCTGACTGGCACAGATGCCCGCTTCGAGGAGCAGTTCAGGGCGCTTCTCGCGGGCAAGCGGGAAGTGTCCGAGGATGTCGATCAGATCGTCCGGGACATTCTGGAGCGCGTGCGCGAAGACGGCGACCGCGCCGTTCTGGAC